>JBJXFG010000102.1:0-147839 GCA_046154665.1 Phycisphaerales bacterium
CAACGAAAACGCGATCTGCTCTTCCGAAAATCTGCTCTTCTTCATCGTTCTGGCCTCCAAACAGAGGCCGAATCATCCCCGAAATCCTCACCTTCCGAATGGACTCGGATTCGGGGCTATGCGCAAGTGGACGCCGCGGATGAACTCGCGCCAGCCGATGATCTGCCGAACAAACGCCTCGACGGATTGCAGCGGGGCGGTGCCGGCGCGGTATGCCTCGATGGCCCGCTCGCAGCACTCGCGCGGGTTGAGCAGCTTGAGGTTGAGCGAGCTGGAGAGCGTGGAGTGGTAGAGCGTCGGCTCGCTGGTCTATATGGCATCCTCAAATGGGCCGAACTGGGCCAGGCGATGCGTGATGAAGTCATCGAGCGCGGTAAGGGCCTGTTCTAGCGTAACTGGCCAAGCGAAGGAATCGACGGTGCCGGGTAGATCGGGGAGGACCCGTTTCATCGCCGCGAGTACTGCGCGGGTGGTCTCATCAGGCTTGAAACTCAGCGGCGGGCGCGGCCGCGGACTGGGGCCTTGCTTGCCGAAGGGGAGCCGGTTCTCCTTGTCGAAGTTCCACACGCCGCCTGCGGGTTTGGCGCTCTTGCCCTTGCCCTCCATGAGGTAGCCGGTCTTGCGACGCTGCTCGCGGTAGAAGAACTCCATCGTGAGCGCGGTGCGGTCTTTGGCCCACTCGGCGAACTCTTCGGAAGACGTGATGAAGTGCTCGTCGAGCAGGATGCTGAGCGGGATGCCGGTGGAGTTGCGGATGCGTTCGAGCATCGCCAGCACACGCCACTCGCCGGGGTGCGTGCAGACGAACTGGGGCTGGGCTGAGCGCGGCGGCCGCACGGGCGATCTCGGTCTCGAACGCACCCGTATTCTCGGGGTCGTCAAGGATGACGTACCGGAGATGGACCTTTCGCCGGGTCACTTCGGCGGCGAAGTGTCGCATCGCCGAGAGGAACAGGGCGGTCCGCTGAAAGTGGCTGGGGACGTGCCGCGATTCGGTCGCGACTTCCATCATGAGGACGGTGTCGGCGGGTCCGAGCGAGCGGATGAGCGCCGCATCCAGATCGAGCTGGTCGCCGAAGACTATGGCAAGACGTGCCCTGGTGGGCTGGGGCGGTAGGCGTTTCGAGGAGACAGCGGAAGGTCGCGGCATTGAAGTGCTTCGTACGATGGAGAGCTGAGTTCGGAGCCGTCACCGAAGGACCGTTTCGTGCCCAACCATCACTTACCCACGAAGCCCTGCGCTCACTGCAAGCGAGAGTTCGCCTGGAGAAAAAAGTGGGAGCGGGATTGGGCACGCGTGAAGTACTGTTCAAGGAAGTGTGCGGCGGCAGCGAAGGCGGCGGGCCGTGGGTAACAGCAGCCGCTGGCACCCTGTGGGCAGTGTGGGCCTCCCTCTCGACTATTCTTGTCCGTCCATAGTTCCGACATTCAGGAGGTCAGCATCGCGGCGTTCTTCAAGAGTTCGGAGATTCAAGCATGTGCACGCGACGTCTTCGCGTGGCATCAGTCGCCCGACGCGCTCAAGAAGCTGATCCCCCCTTGGGAGAAAGTGACCGTTGACCAACCGCCTACCTCGCTGGGTGATGGAGCGACGGCCGTGCTCGTGCTGCATCTGGGGCCCATCAAGCTGCGATGGGTCGCTTCGCACCGGGACTTTATCGATCGCGGCGAGGACGGGGGCGAGTTCACCGACGAGCAAGTCTCCGGGCCGTTCGCGTCGTGGGTCCATCGGCACGTCGTGCGGGCGGCGGGACCGAACAGCTGCGTGCTTGAGGATCGCATCGAGTATGCGGTTCCGCTGGGTCGGCTCGGAGAGCTACTTGCGGGATGGCATGTGCGGAACAAGCTGAAGCGGATGTTTGACTATCGGCATGACGCGACCATCTCGGCGCTGCAGGCCTCGGGGAGCAACCGTGTCCAGTGATACTCCGCGAACAACTCTGACCCCGGCGTGGATGCGCCGCTGGCTCTTGGCCGCTGGTGCGTACAACGTCGTGTGGGGAGCCGCGATGGTCCTCGCGCCGATCTGGACGCTGAGGGCTTTGGGTGTGTCGCCATCGAACACGGAACTATGGCCCCAACTATGGGCGTGCATCGGCATGATCGTGGGCGTGTATGGGCTGGGCTATATGATCGCCGCCCGCGACCCCGCGCGACACTGGCCCATCGTGCTGGTGGGCCTGCTCGGCAAGATCTTTGGGCCCATCGGCTTCCTTGACGCGGCAATGAGAGGCCAGCTTCCGTGGTCGATGGGGGTGACGATCCTCACGAATGACCTTCTGTGGTGGATTCCCTTCTCAATGATGTTGTGGCACGCGGCGAAGGCCGCGCAGCCGTTGCCGCCAGAGGGAGTCGTGACGCTCGATGCCGCTCTGGATGGGCTCCGCGACGATCAGGGCCGAACACTTCGCGCGTTGACCGATGAACGGCAAGTACTCGTGGTGCTCCTCCGGCATTCTGGCTGCACATTCTGTAAGCAGACGCTTTCGGACCTCGCGAGGCAGCAAGCCGACATCGAAAAGGCTGGCGCAGGACTTGCGGTGGTCGGCATGACGGCGTTGCCCGATGGACTTCGCGCACTTGGCCAGCAGCATGGACTCACCTCGGCAACCTGGTTCGCGGACCCCGACCGGCTGCTCTACCGAGCATTGGAACTCGGACGCGGATCGTTCCTCCAGCTCTTCGGGCCGCGTGTCTGGTTCGCCGGTGTACTCGCCGCTTTGCGGGGGCACGGCATCGGCAAACTCGAAGGCGACGGGTTTCAGATGCCAGGGGCATTCGTGATCCATCGTGGCCGGGTGGTCCGAGCGTACCGCCATGCCACAGCGGCCGATCGGCCGGACCTCAAGGAGTTCGCGTGTTCGATCAGCTGATGGCCCAGACCCCGATGGTCCATGCCGCCGCGACGTGGTTCATGGTCGGGCTGATCTGGTTCGTCCAGGTCGTGCACTACCCGTTAATGGGAGCGGTCCAACCTCACGCGTTCTCGGCTTACGCCACATCTCACCAGCGACGAACGACCTGGGTGGTCGGGCCCGTGATGCTCCTGGAGGGCAGCTCCGCGCTTCTGCTTGTCTGGTCGCCGCACGGAGAGTTTGCTGGCACGCTGATGCGGTGGATGGGCCTGGCTCTTCTGGTTCTCATCTGGACCTCGACCTTTGCCGTGCAGGTTCCCCTGCACGCGCGGCTGGCATCGGCATTCGACAGGGCGGTATGGCGTCGGCTTGTGGCAACCAACTGGGTGAGGACGATCGCTTGGACAGCCCGGGGCATCATCGCCCTCTTGTTGCTGGGATCGGCGTAGCGTCCGGATGACCCCGGGGCAACCGACCCCGAGAGCAAGGAACAGGCTTCATAGACGATAGAAAGTGTCTTGTCGTGGGCGCAGCGGGGAGCATCGGTCGAAGGCTCGTTGAGCTGCTCCATCGTGACGGTTGGTCTATGGGTGCCTCGGCGGAAGCACTAGCAAAGGAGTCGGACCATGCGGTGATCGAGATGGTGGCACGATCACCCGATGACTTTCCGTCTTTGGTTCACATAGTCCCACAGCACGAACCGGTCGAGGTCTCTTCCGCCGGTGAAAAAGACGCGGCCTTTGGTCGTCTCGGCCACCTTCTTCGCGAACTGCACGTCTTCGTGGCTCTGGTTCCAGTTGGGCAGGAGAAAGATGTTGATCGTGATCCCTTCACGGGCGCACAGGTGGGCTTCTCGCATCGTCGCTGACTCGGTCAGTTCGTGCGGCGGATACAGCATGAAGAGCATCGAGCCTTCGAAGTGAGCGGTGGGAAGGCCGTCGGTGATGAGGATGACTTGGCGGTTGGGCGTGTCCTGAACGCTGAGGGTTTGACGCGCCAAACGCAACGCGTGCTGTATGTTTGTGAAATGCTGCGGCAGACGACGCTCGCTCATCTCCGGGTCACTGAGATCCGCCTTGAGGCGAACGACCGGCTGAAAGATCGTGACCGGCTTGGGCATCAGGGCGGGAACGTCTGAAATAGGGACGCGTTTGGCGAACGTAGCCATCTCGAACAGGGCGAGATAGTCGCCGGGGAACTCGGTCCGGACGAGGCCGTCGAGGGCGAGAGCCATACGTTTGCAGTTGATGTACTGCCCGCCGTTGCGCATCGATCCCGACATGTCCATGAGGACCGCAGTCGCGCACTTGGGCGAGTTGCGCGTGCGGTGGATCTCAAGATCGTCGATGGTGACGCGGGGTCGAGAAGAGCCCCTCGAGCGTGCGGCCGCATTCGCTACCGACTGCGCGATATCCAAGCCCGAGACAGGATCGCCGAACTCATAAGGCTTGGTGCGTTGTAACTCAACCGCGCCCTCGCCCATGATGGGTCCGGTGTGCCGGCCGGAGCGGGCTGCTTCAAGGTCGCTGAAGACCTCGGTGAGCAGTTTGCGCTGGAACAGCCGGTACGCCTGCGGCGACAGGCGGAACCCCTTTGAAGACTCCTCAAGCCCCTGCCGGCGGGCTTCCTCCCTGAGATAGTCTTGGATCTGCTGCTGAACTGCGTTGAGATCTTCGAGGGCTTCCGGATCGGTCATCTCGGCGAGTGATTCCATGTCAATGATGGCGATTTTGGCATCCTTGGCGGCCTGCTTGAGCTGTTCGAGCAACTCGTCGATGGTCTCGAGTTCCTCCTTGATCGCCAGCGCCTGCTGCACCGACATCTCAGTCCGACCCGTGAACTCATATTTGGATGCGAGCGCTTCGACTTCGTACTGCTCGCCCATGCGTTCCATAACGCGGAGAATCGCCATGGCAAACGGGCTGGCTTCGTTCTTCTGTTTGTACCAGAGCTTTTCGAGATCGCGGATCTGCTCCTGCTGGAGGGCCCGCTTGAAATCATCTCGAAACGCACCGGGCGGGTCGACCTCGCGGGCCTGCTCGCGGACATTTGCCTTGGCCTCCTTGCGGGACGCGTCGGTTTCGTAGTTCGCGAGGATCTTGGCTTTCCGTTCCTTCAGCATCGCCGCGATCGACGAGAGGCTCGGCCCGAGTTTGGGGAACATCGACGGGTCAAGACGGATCGCGTTGGCCAGCTCTTCGTCGGTGAACTCTCGCATGGAGCCGAACTCGAGCACGTGCTCAAAGGCAGCGCCCGCGAGATCGGGGGGCGTCGCGGTCGGGGACGGGAAGTTCTTGGGGTCGTAGCCGAGATACGTGTGGACGATGCCCCCGGGGCCGGTGGGGCCGCCATTACTTGATGTCATAGATCACCCTCCCGTGGTGCGTTGCACGCGAAATCATGTCGCCCGCGTGCAGACCGGCGAGGACGAACTCGACACAACTCGCCCGGACAGCAGGGTCGGATGCTGAATTGACCTCGAACGCCTTATCCCACACCTTGGGCACCCGCTTGAGCAGGGCTTCGTAGTGGGTGCTGGGGAGCATGTCGCCGACCTCGATCTTGACACCTTTGGCGAAGATCTCACCAATCTCCGCCAAGCCGTGCTTGGTGACATACTCGTCGAAGACCGTTTTGACAGCCTCGGCAGCGATGGCGTCCAGAGCTTGCTTCTCGCTAAGCTGGTGGGAACCCATGAGGTCGAGCTCCAGCTTTCCGATCGCGCTGGCATGAAAGTGGGCCAGGTCGCTTATGCGGGGTACCGCGGACGCCTCGCCGAGCTGGATCGCGCGTCGGCGTGCATTTGCGATCATCGTTCGGTAGTTCGCGATTGAGAACCGCGCCGATACGCCCGACGTCTGATCGATGAACTTGCTCCTGCGAGCGGCGATGGACAGCTGTTCGGTCACCTCCTTCATAAACCGCGGCACCAACACCGGGAACTCTCCACCCACTCCGCCGAGATCCACGTCCGCCTCCGCCTCCATGATCTCGATGCCTAGGTCGCGTGTGCGGGGGTAATGGGTCTGGATCGTTGAGCCGATTCGGTCCTTCAGCTGCGGGATGACCTTGCCCGAGCGGTTATACGTTCCGGGGTTGGCCGAGAACAGCACCGCGACATCGATATCAAAGCTGATCGGGAATCCGCGGATCTGCACGTCGCGCTCTTCGAGGATATTGAACAGCCCCGTCTGAACGAGGTCGTCCAAGTCGGGTAACTCATTCATCGCGAAGAGGCCGCGGTGCATTCGAGGGATGAGTCCAAAGTGGAGCGCCTCTTCTGTACCCATGCTCGTCCCCGCAAGCAACTTCGCCGGATCGATCTCGCCGATGAGATCGGCGAACTTGGTCCCCGGAGCGAGCCGTTCTGCGTACCTATCTTCCCGCGCCCACCATGCGATCGGTGCATCATCTCCTCGTTCCGCGATCATGCGGCGCCCCGCCGCAGTGATGGGCCTAAACGGATCCTCATGTACTGGCGATCCTGGGATATCGAGAAACGGGATGACGGGATCGAGGAACCGAACCAACATCCGCATCAGCTTGCTCTTTCCCTGGCCCTTTTCGCCAAGAAAGAGCATGTCGTGACCAGCGAGGATCGCGTTGACAATTTCGGGGATGACCGTGTCGTCGTACCCGATGATCCCCGGAAAAAGGCCGCCGTCCGTGGCTGATGCGGATTCCGACCTCAGGGCTTTGATCAGGTTCGCGCGCAGTTCGTGCTTCACGGTGCGGGTCTTGCAATCCGACGCGACGAGTTCACGGAACGTGGCGGGCAGATCTTTCACGGCGATGTGAGCCTAGGGGGTTGGAGGTGCGTGTACCGGCTACTCGTGATTTCGATGTCGGCGTGAATCTGATGCAGCAAAGCCCGACATTATCCTGTTTCTTTTTGAGTTCACGCCCTGGCCAGCTCCAAGTTCCGTGAACGCACTACAGTCGCACGAGTGCTTGGCCGGGATTTGCCCTTCAAGCCGCTGCTGGCCGAGGTTCGGCCAGTCGGCAGTCCCCGCACGCACGCCGCGGCGATAGCGGGGATTGCCGCTGACCGCACCGCACGGTCGATGTCCTTGATGTTGATGCAGTAGCCGGTCGCGGGGTCGACCTCGCCGCGGCATCGAACATCGAGCTCGCAGTGCGGTCCGAGGCCCGACATTGGAGGGGCCGCCGCGAACGAGTTGTGCGCGGGCTCGCCAAGCGATGCGGCACCGTCATTGACGCTGAATCGCACTGTGCGGGTCAGTTCGACCATGGATCATGGTAGGGGCAGCGGGGATCGGCGAAACTCACGCGTACCATGTCGGAGTGCGGTACCATGACGATTCACGCGAGGTAGCCACCGATGGACAGCGCTTCAGGTCATGCTCGTCAGGAGTCCGCGGCCGCGAGCGTCCGTGCGCGGTTGATCGCGGCGAATCGGCGGTTTCATGCCAACGACTCCATCGCTGAGTTCATCCAACCGGGTGAACTCGAGAGGCTGCAGACCGAAGTTCAGGAACATCTCCAGCGGGTCCTTGATGCGCTCGTGATCGACACCACCAGCGACCACAACACCCAGGACACGGCCAAGCGGGTCGCCAAGATGTTCCTGACCGAGGTGTTCCGGGGGCGCTACACGCCGATGCCATCGGTCACGGAGTTCCCCAATATCGCTCATCTGAACGAGTTGATGATTGTGGGCCCGGTGACGGTCCGCAGCGCCTGCTCGCACCACCTGTGCCCGATCATCGGCCAGGTGTGGGTAGGCGTCATGCCCAACGAGCACTCCGCGCTGATCGGCCTTTCGAAGTACGCGCGTCTCGTGGAGTGGGTGATGGCCCGCCCACAGATCCAGGAGGAGGCCGTCATCCAGCTCGCCGACCTGCTCCAGGAGAAGATGCGTCCGGACGGCCTCGCGATCGTCCTCAAGGCCGATCACTACTGCATGCAATGGCGCGGTGTGAAGGACATGGACTCGAAGATGGTCAACAGCGTCATGCGCGGCAGTTTTCTGAAGAACCCGGACCTTCGACGCGAGTTCCTGTCGCTCCTGCACGACCGCGGCCAATCTTGAGAGGAATCACCATGCTGGTACGTCTCCTGTACGCGAGCAGAGCTCGGGATCCGATCACCAACGAGACGATCGCGAGCATCCTGTCGCAATCCCGCAAGAACAACCCGGAAACGGGAGTGACCGGCGTCCTGTGCGTCTGCCACGGGGGGGTGTTCATCCAGGTGCTTGAGGGCGGGCGCGATGAAGTGAACCGCCTCTACAACAAAGTGCTCCATGACAACCGGCACGTCGATGTGACCCTCCTTGAGTACGCGGAGATCGCTGAACGCCGATTCTCGGGTTGGCGGATGGGTCGTGTCGATCTTGACAAGGTCAACACAGCGGTCGTGCTGAAATACTCCGAGAAGCCGCAGCTCGACCCCTTCGGGATGTCGGGTGCCGTCGCGCGCAAGCTGCTGGAGGAACTGGCAAGCTCAGCGTCGATCGTGGGCTAAGTGGGGTTCCACGCGTGTAAAGCGGGGCGTTGACACTGCATCCCTCGTCATGACTGTGGTCGTTCGCGAGCGCGTCGGACCAGCTCACCAAGCACGCTTCCTGCCGCCGCGACGCCGCTCAAGTAGGCCCCCTCAACACGCCCACCGTGTGTCCAGTCTCCGCACACAGCGAGAAGTCGCTCGCGATCAACGAGACATCCCTCAGTGGTTCGGTGGTCCGTGTTGGCGAATCTCCACCGATGCGCTTCGAGCGAAAGGGCCGGCACCGCCGGGATGCCAAGTGCTTCGAAGAAGGCTTTGAGCAACTCGTGGGCAACCTCACCCTTGTCCCGCTCGATGTTCGCTTCGCTCCAATCGGGCGACGCGTGCAACACCCAGGTTTCACGCGGAGGCCTTTTGGGCTTCGAGGAGTCCCGCGCGACCCACGAGAGTGGGGCACTGTCGAGCCCGCTTTCCAGGTTGACAAAGACTCCGTCGAAATCGATTGGCACGCGTGCGTCGAACGACACCATCGCTGACCAGCACGGCCGCATCCTGACCGAGAGCGCCTGATCACGAAGATTCGGAGAATCGATCAACAAGTCCGCGGCCTGAGGTGCCGGCAGCGCCACGATCAGCGCGTCGAACATGCCCAGCTCCGTGTTCTTGTCGTCCTTGAGCGACCAGCGGCCTTTGGCGAAGTGAGCCGCGACGACCCGTACACCGAATCGCACCTCACCGTGGCCCCCAAGTATTTCGACAAGGTGACGCACCACCGCGTTCATTCCAGGGATGCCGACGTATCGCACCCGATCGTCCGACCTTTCGGTGATGGTGCCAACGGAGTTCATCTGCCCAATCCGGCCACGCCATCGACCGGCGACGCCGTCATGCACCCAGCTCTCGACGAGCCGCTCAAACCGCTTGTCCTTCGTCGTGAAGTACTGAGCGCCGTGGTCGAACCACAGGTCGTCCTGACGCCGGGTGCTCATGCGACCGCCCGGACCACGGCCCTTATCAAAGACCATGACGTCGACGTTCTGATCCGCCAGCGTCCGCGCGGCAGCCATCCCCGCCATTCCACCCCCTATTACCGCGGTGCGCAGATTACCTCCCGACGAGGTCACGTTCATCTCCCCAGTCTACTTGTGCAGGTTCCGCCGAGCGGCGTGCTCGTGAAGTGGGAACCCATGACGTCCACTCTTCCCCGGGCAGGGCGAGAGGATGCCTTTGCAGTCGTAGCGAGGCGACCGAGAGATTCGCTCGCAGCTGCCCAACAACCGTCGGCGTCAAAGGGCGGCGTGTGGCGCAGTCGGCGAGGTCACCCGGCAGGGGAAGTAGGTGGATGCTTCCCGGGCACATCGGCCCGACTCCAGGCGGAGCAAGCTTGGCAACTCACCGCGGATCAGAGGCGGAGAGCCGACAGGTCTTGACTTGAGCTCCGCGGCTTCACGGTCAGAAAGCCCGCTCTGTGTGTGCCGCGTCTCACTGGCAGTGAATCCGTCCCTGCATGGAGAGCGAACTTTCAGGCATGCAAGACGAGATCGTCATACCCCCTGACCGCCTTCTGGATGCCGTAGACTCTGTGCTCGTGGGCTTGGCGGAAATGGGCATGGTGCACGCCGGAAGAATGCCATCGGCGATTCTGGGTACAGCCGATCAGCCCAGGGCTTTCTGCGACCTCACCAGATACGAAGTAGTGGCAGCGGAGCGCTTTCTGCTTCGATGCGGCTTCTTGACTGCTCCGGGTGTTCCGCCTTCGCAAAGGCTAGAGTGATCACATCTGCTCCACGCACCCCGCTTGAACCCAAAGGATCCCGACCATGACCGACCCTGTTCAGACCAACTCGTGGCCGGACCTCGCGATTGGTCTCTACGACCGCCTGACCGGTCGCAACGCCGAGATCACATACGAGTTCGCGGACATGCGGATCAAGATTCCCAGCGGTACTGGTCCCAAGGCTGAGCACGCGGAGTGGGTTCTGACCGGCACGGTCAAGATCCGCACGAAGGATCTGGGCAGCGGCCCAAAATGACACTGGTCGGCAGCCTGGCGGGAACGCTCGACGGCCGGCCGTGGTCATTGGAAGCAGCCGAGCAGACGTTGACGCTCAATCTCGTGGGATTGGGTAGTCTTTTGACCGTCCGACGCAGTGCGAAGCTACTCCTCAGGCGAGTCTCTCACGTGATCCCATCTCTCGAGGGTCGGGTCCGCATGAAGGTGGGCCATTGGCCATATGTTTCCCTTGGTTCAGTGCCGAGGGTACTTTGGTTGCTCGGTGTTAACCGCGCGGGCCGGAGGAGTTCTCTTTGATAGAGCAGCTTCCCGTTCACCCTGTGCCTGAGCCTCCAATCGCCGTGACGGGTGCGACGGGGTATGTCGGTGGTCGCCTTGTTCCTGCTCTCCTCGACGCGGGCTATCGGGTTCGCTGCATCGCCCGTGAACCTCGAAAGCTCGAAGAGCGAAGTTGGCGGCGCCGACCCGGGGTCACCGTTGAGCACAGCGACCTGTCCGATCCCATCGCACTTACCGATCAGCTTCGGGGTTGTAGCGCAGCGTACTACCTCGTCCACTCGATGCAGGTCAGCGGAAAGGAATACGCCGAGCGTGATCGCATGCTCGCGGAGGTGTTTGCCAAGTCGGCAGCCGCGGCCGGAGTCAGGCGGATTGTCTATCTGGGCGGCCTTGGAGAACTCGGGCAAGGCCTGAGTGAACACCTGAGCTCGCGCCGACAGGTCGAGCAGGTTCTCGCGTCAACCGGATTGGCGGTCACCTCGTTCAGAGCGGCCATGATCATCGGTTCGGGATCGGCCTCCTTTGAGATTCTTCGCTATCTCGTCGAACGGCTTCCGGTCATGGTGACGCCATCATGGGTCAAGACCGAGTCTCAGCCTGTGGCGATCGCGGACGTGCTTCACTGGCTGGTTCGGTGCCTCTCCGTGCCGGAGACGGCGGGCAAAACGCTCGAAATCGGTGGGGCGGATGTTCTCCCATACCGGGAGCTGATGGGCATCATGGCGGCTGAGCTGGGGCTGCGAAGGAGGGTGATCATCCCTTTGCCTGTACTCACGCCGCGACTCAGTTCGGGGTGGATCAGCCTGGTGACCCCGGTCTCATACCGGATCGCCCGACCGCTCGCCGACGGCTTGCGCAACCGCGTAGTCGTCACGAGCGACCTCGTGCAGCGCCTGATGCCCCACTCTGCGATGAGCACCCGAGAGGCGATCCACAAAGCCCTTGAGCGGGTACGCACGAACGCGGTCGACACGCGTTGGTCCGTCGCGGGCGCGGTGCCCGGCGACCCCGACTGGGCGGGCGGAACCGTCTTCGCAGACGAGCGGTCCATCATCATCGCCGCGCAGCCTGAGCACGTGTTCCAGGCGGTCTGTCGGATCGGCGGCGGGCACGGGTGGTACGCGGGGGATCTGTTGTGGCGCATCCGCGGCTGGATGGACACGCTGGTCGGGGGTCCCGGGCTTCGACGCGGACGGCGCGATCCCGACCGCGTCGAGTTTGGCGAAACACTCGATTTCTGGCGGGTGGTCGGGCTGGAACGCGGCAGAACACTTTCGCTGCTCGCGGAGATGAAGCTCCCGGGCGTGGCGCTGCTGAACTTTTCGATGCAGCCCGCGGCGTCCTCGGGCTGCACCTCGCTCACGATGACCGCTCGTTTCCGCCCGAAGGGCATTCTGGGCATCCTCTATTGGTACAGCGTGCTCCCGCTTCACAACCTGGTCTTTGGCGGCATGCTCAGGGGAATCAAGCGCGAGGCCGAGAGGATGGACCCGGTGTTGGCCGACCGCCCAGTGTCTTCGAAGCCTCGGGCCAGTGGCTACGGCCGCGCCCGGCTGTGGCTGGGGATCTCGGCCGTGGGCACGATGGTCGTTCTCGCAACCTTTGCGTTAGCAATCGGGCTGCCATCGCGGGCGT
Source organism: Phycisphaerales bacterium (assembly GCA_046154665.1). Lineage (GTDB taxonomy): Bacteria > Planctomycetota > Phycisphaerae > Phycisphaerales > UBA1924 > JAFLCM01. The sequence goes on from JBJXFG010000102.1 coordinate 12,253, forward strand.
CTGGCCTCATTGCGCCGAGCCTTGGCGGTCAGGCGTTGTTGCTGGTCGCGTTCCTCCTGGCGTATGCGGCGATCCACTTGCCCTTCGACGTCCTTGGCGGATACATCCTGCCGCGCCGCTTTGGGCGCCATCATCCGCCGCTAATAGTGTTTGCAGGACGGCTGCTCCGCGGGGTCGTGGCCCACACGTTCCTGTTGGCCTTCATCGGAACTGGGCTGCTGCTTGCAGGGCGGAGCTTCGGCGTTCCGGGGGTCATCGGTGTGTGTGCGATGTTGTCGCTCGCGTTACTTGCGACTCGATTGCCGCTCGCCCGCATGTTCTCACCGCTTCAGAAATCAACCATTGACAAGATGGCTGTGCAGTCGGAGCCGAGCCAACTCCCCACTGATTTCCTCGCGAGCGACGACGAGGGCTTCACCGGGGGCATCATCGGCGTGTTGCGGCCTCGTCGGGCGCTCATGCCGCAACGATGGCTGCAAGAGCTGGGACAACCCAGGATCACGGTTGTGACACGCCGCCGAGAACTCGCGGTGCGGACAGGGAGTTGGGCTCGCGGGCGTTTGCTCGCGCTGGGGTTCACGCTCCTCGGAGTGATTTTCGCCGCGTTCGTCGTAGGGCCGGCGCGGATCGGGACGGGCGAGGGCATCATCACTTTCAGCCTCGTGTTCACACTCTGGTCATTCATCGGCCTCCTCACGCTGCCAACGCCGTCGCGGGCGGGCGTTGCAGAAGTGGACGCTGGCCTGCGCGCTTCCGGGATTGACCAGGACCTCATCGACGAAACCATCCGGAAGCTCGACACGCTGCAGGATGCCGAGCCGGAGCGATCGGTTGGTGTCGAGGCGATCTTCCATCCGGTGCCGAGCGTACGAAGCCGGATCGAAGGACCCATGAATCGAAATCCCCTCGGGTTTCTCGACGCGGCCAGGACCACCGTCTTCCTCAGCGCGGCCGGGCTTGGCCTTCTGGGAAGAGCCGTTCACTGCAACTGCGGCAGGCCTGCGCTCTGGATCTTCCTGCCTTCGGACTGATTCCTAAGCCATTCTGGATTTCTACCGCCCCCCGGGCCTCCGAGATTTCCTGGTTCATGTGAGAGAATGAAAACTCCCACAGACGGCGCTTGCTCTTCACGCCGAGTTTCTGCGACCTGTCGGCACGCAGGGCGGTGAGCGCGAGGCATCTCAGGCGGGACATGTTCTGGACTCCGTGGACCTTGACCACGAGCATCGACCTTGTCAGGGGTGGCAGACTGCGACATCCATAAGCGCTTGCGCATCAAGTACTTATATAATTTCGAGGTTCGAGAACCATGACAAAACTGACATCGTTTCGCAGCTTCTGAAGACCGGTTCCTCCGCTTTTCACACCGTGACCCGTATCCCCATCACCACACCGCTTATAAGGCAGACTCGGTTCTAACGAGTCTGCCTTTTTTTATTTTTGGCCGTTTTCTGCGGTTTTTTGACGTTTTTCAGCCAGAGGCTGGTGGCTTTCCGTACGCAGACAAAATGCATGTTGAAAATAATCGCGCATAGTCTGAGTTGCTACTTTCGGAGGTGCGATTTTGCGATGTTCTTGTGGTCCCTCGGTTGACTTTGAAGCCGCCCTAGCCGCAATGTACGGGCAAGTCAGTTGGGCCCCGCGGATTGACGTTTCTTCTTGCGAACTCTGGAAGCACCGCTTCCCCCCACCACCGCCCCCCGTTCCCATCGGCGGCAGGTGCGGCAATTCCAACAGCGTTCTGTGCTTGCGGAGGTTGATGAGCCCGACCCCGTGACGGTCCAGCGGGACGCGCCGAGGTGCGATCCCCACCCCCTGCGGCACCCGCCCCGCAGCCCTCGCGCGGCGGCCCGGAGCCGACCGCTGCGGTTGGTCCGCAACGGCCGGCCGACACCGCCACCCCCACCCCCCGCAAGCGCCGGCCCACGTTCCGATGGCATGGCGTGCCGTTGACAGGGCCTTCAACGACCGTTGAACCGGCGTTTACTGCACCAAAAGCATGGAAGATCATCGAAAAATCGTACCACAGAATCTGGATTTACAGACTCCATGTGATTATTTGTAACATACTTTGGTCTGTGATGCGAAATCCGACTTCTTCGACTTGTAAAATCGCAAAATTCCGCAGTGGAAAACGCTTAAACAGCAAAAAGACAGACTCGTTAGAACCGAGTCTGTCTTATAAGCGGAGAGGGGGAGATTCGAACTCCCGTAACGCGTAAGCGTTAACCAGTTTTCGAGACTAGCGCCTTCAGCCGCTCGGCCACCTCTCCAGATGGGGCCCGAATCATACCGGCGTCCATCGGCGATTTCCATCCCGTCGTCACACGCCTGAGGGCTCACTCGACGGGGGACGTGCCCCCGCAAACTCCACCCTCGAACACCGCGATACCCGGTTCGCGCGTTTCTCCGAGTTCCGGCACTGATACCGGCCACGACGCCACCCTTCGCGGCACGGCGTCAAATGTGCGTTTGCCCACGGCCCTCCCGCCCCACATCCCTATACTCGCGCGAGATGTTCGAACGACTCACCCAGGTTGCGCAGCGACTGCTCGAATACCGGCCCTGGGAGGTCGGCGTCGAGCTGGCGATCCTCTGGGTCTTCGTGTACGTCGTCTACCGGTTCGTGCGCGGGACCCGTGCCGCCGGCGCGCTGAAGGGACTCATCCTGCTGCTCGTGGTCGCGACCCTGGGTGTCCGTGTGCTGGGCGAGCGGTTCTTTCCGCGACTGTCAGTGCTCTACGACAACTTCCTCGGGTTCGCCGCCATTGCGCTGGTGGTGACGTTCCAGCCTGAGCTGCGCCGCGCGTTGATCCGGCTTGGCGAGACGAGTTTCTTCCGCACCAGCCCGCCTCAAGTCCGGCCCGTGGCCCAGGCGGTGGCGGGGGCGTGCGAGTTTCTTTCGCGCAACAAGTTCGGCGCGATCATGGCGATCGAGCGGAGCGTCGGGCTGCGCGAGATCGTCGAGACCGGGCGGCTCGTGAACGCCGACATCTCGTCGGACCTGCTCACCAGCATCTTCTGGCCCAACAGCCCTCTGCACGACATGGCGGTGGTGATTTCCGGGAAGAAGATCGTGGCGGCGGGCGTGCAGTTGCCGCTGGCCGAACCCGGCGACATGCCGGTGCAGGAGAACCTCGGGACGCGCCACCGCGCGGGCGTCGGGCTGGCCCGCGTTTCCGATGCGCTCGTCGTGGTCGTGAGCGAAGAGACGGGCGCGATCAGCCTGGCCGATGGGCGCGAACTCGTCCGCTGGCTCACGCCCGCGGCGCTTTCCGCCGAGCTCACCAGCCGATTGACGCGCGGTTCCGGCGGCGCGATGGCGGCGGCGACCGTCCCGGTGTCCGCAGTGGCCACGCGCCCCGCCGAGGCCGACTCGCACGATCCCTCGGCGGACAGCGCCGCCGGCCTCTCTGCGGATTCCGTCGCTGGCGGAACCCTCCCCGGCGGCAAGGACCGGCGCAAGCCGCAGGTCCGGCTCCGCAAGGAGTCCGGCGGTGCGTGAAAAGCTCACCACATTCCTGATCGTGACCCTCGTCACGCTGACCGTCTGGCTCTTCGCCGAGGCCGAGAGCCTCGGGCACGAGTCGTTGCCCGCCAGCGTGACGGTGGTGTCGGCGGACAACTCGCGGCTCGTCACCCCGGCCACGGGCTGGGACGGGCGCGTGACGCTCGACGTTTCCGGCTCACGCCGAGGCATCGAGAGGGCCCGCGATCTGTTCCTGCAGCCGATCAAGGTCACGCTGCCCAAGGGCGTCGGCGAGGGCGATCTCACCGTCGAACTCTACGAAGCACTCGAGACCCACGAATCCATCGCTCGCAGCGGCGTCACGATTGATTCGGTCCGCCCGCTCCGTGCCGTCGTGCAGGTGCAAGAACTCGTCACCCGCCAGGCGACCATTGTGCCCGAACTCATCGGTGTGCAGGTCGACGGGCAGGTGGCGATGAACCCCGACAAGGCCGACGTTCGCTTGCCGCGCGGGCTGGCGGATCGCCTGACCGCGCCGGGCGGCGCGGGGCTGACGGTGACGGCCCGTGTGCCCGAGGCGCAGCGTGCCGCGCTGGGCACGCCGGGGCCCAAGGCGATCCAGGCCACGCTCGTTCTGCCCGAGGCGGTTGTTGCCGAGGCCGGCGCGGCGGTCGAACTGCTGACCAAGGGCACAGCGCTGGCGTTCACCGTGAAGAGCACGCTGACCACCGTGCCGATTTCCTTCCCCGTGCAGGTGCTCACGCTGCCGGTGGAGTGGGGCGATTGGACCGTCGAGATCCGCGCAGCCGACCAGAGCCTCGCCGCCGAGCTCTCGGGTCCGTCCGATGCGCTCGACAAGTTGCGCTCGCCTGAGTCGCGCCCGCTCGCGGTTCTGGCGCTGTCGTCGGATGATCTCGCCCGCGGCGTGACGTCCAAAGAAGTTGGTTTCGGCGTGGTGCGCGACGGGGTGTTCGGCCCGCTGCCCGATGGAGTCAAGGTCAATGCCGAGCGGCGCACCGTCTCGTTCGAAGTGAAGAAGCGGGTGCAGCCGTGAGCGTTGACGCGGTCGAACAGCTCTGTGTGAACGCCGCCGAGCGTGCGGTTGCCGCAAAGCCCTTGCTGGCGCTGCTGACCGGGGCGCAGCGGCGTGGGCTGCTGGTGGAGATCGCGGCGGCACTGCGTGGGGCCGAGGCGGCGATTCTCGCGGCGAACGCCCGCGATCTGAACGAAGGCACCTCGCTCACTGACGCGCTCCGCGACCGCCTGCGCCTCGACCACACACGATTGAACGCGATGGCCGACGCCGTGGTGCAGATCGCCGACCAGCCCGACCCCGTGGGCCGGGTGGTCGAAGGCCGGCTGCTGCCCAACGGCGTCCGGCTCGAAAAGCGCCGCGTTCCCATCGGCGTCGTGCTGGTGATCTACGAGAGCCGGCCAAACGTGACGTCTGACGCCGCCGCCCTGTGCCTCAAGAGCGGGAATGCCGTCTTGCTGAAAGGTGGAAAAGAAGCGGCCCACACCAACCGCGCCGTGGCGGGGGTCATCGGCGCGGTGCTCGAAAAGGCGGGCGTCGGCGGGGCCGTCACCTTCATTGATACCACCGATCGCCGCGCCACCGAACTGCTCGTCAAGATGCGCGGCAAGGTCGACCTGGCGATCCCCCGCGGCGGCCCCGGCCTCATCAAGGCGGTGTGCGACGCCGCCACCATCCCCGTCGTCAAGCACGACGCCGGCAACTGCCACGTCTATCTCGATGAGCACCTCGACGGGCTGGAAGAGGCGGCGGTGAAGATCGTGGTGAACGCCAAGGCGCAGCGCCCCGGGGTGTGCAACGCCGCCGAAACGTTGCTCGTCCACGCTCGCGCCGCCGAGAGGATGCTGCCGAGGGTGGGTGCCGCGCTCGTCGCGGCGGGTGTCGAACTCCGCTGCTGCCCGCGCAGCCTTCCGATGCTCTCCAATGTGCCGGGCGCGAAAGCGAAACCCGCCACCGATGAAGACTGGGCCACCGAGTACCTCGCGCTCATTCTCGCGGTGAAGATGGTCAATTCCGTCGACGAAGCCGCGGCCCACATCCGGCGCTGGGGCAGCCAGCACACCGAGGCGATCGTGACGTCGTCGCTTCCCGCGGCGCAGCGCTTCACCGCGCTGGTCGATTCCGCGAGTGTGATGGTCAACTGCTCGACGCGCTTCGCCGACGGCGGCGAGTATGGCCTGGGCGCCGAGATCGGCATCTCGACCGACAAGCTGCACGCGCGCGGGCCGATGGGTGCCGAGGACCTCACGACGTTTCAGTGGGTGCTCACGGGCGCGGGTCAGATTCGGGGTTGAGATCGGTGGTCGGCCGTCCGGCACCGGGCAGAATCCGCCGCGAGGTCGCAGGCCCCTTTCGTCGCAGCTGCGGGTTCATGATGAGAGCCCCATCTTGCATCATGGTGTCAGGCGCAGCCTGGCCATCTCGCGAAGTCGGTGAGTGCCCCCGAGCTCGCGCTCAGGGCTTGGCTCGTTCGATCGCCTCACCTCACGGCTCCGGCGGCGGCCCGTCCTCTTCCGCCGGGGCGCGGGTGGACTGGTCTTTGACCCACTCGCGGATCTGATCCATGGTCATGTCTTCGCCGCCGGGAACCTGAACGGGCACGAAGACGCCCGGGCCGGCGCGCCGGGTATAGGCGGCACCGAGTTTGGCTTCGAGCGTCTCCATCTTCCCGTCGCGCCAGACCGTCACGCGGACGATCTCGCCGGGTTTTCGGATGGAGATGTTGGAGCGGAGAATGTCGCCGTCGGGCGTGGGACGGTCGTTGAAGGCGACGATGATGTCGCCGCGTTTGATGCCGGCCTTGCCCGCGGGGGATTGCGGGTCGACCTCGTCGCGTCCACCCACCAGCACGCCGCGGCCCACGAAACCGAACCGCTCAGCGGCGCTCGGCGAGAGCTCACCCAGACGGATGCCGAGGAACCCGCGGATCACCACGTTCGACGAGATCAACTGCTCGACCACCGTCTCGACCGTGTCCACCGGGATCGCAAATCCAAGCCCGGCGTTCTGCCCCTGCTGGTTGGCGCTCTCCGGTCCGAACGATGAATCGGTGCGGGCGTTGGCGATCGCGATGCTCATGCCGATCACCTGGCCCCGGATGTTGACCACCGGCCCGCCGGAGTTCCCGGGGTTCATCGCGGCATCCGTCTGGATGTAGTTGGTGTATCCGCCCAGCATGCCGACCCAGGACGCGGCCTCTGAGCGGCCCAGCGCCGAGACCACGCCGTGGGACATCGAAAACTTGAAGCCGAAAGGTGAGCCGAAGACGAACGCGCGATCGCCGACCATGACGGGCTGGCTGGCCGCACGCACCAGCGGGAACAACGGCCCGTTGCCCTGTTGTCGGGGATCGATGAACAGCACGGCGACATCGGTGGCCTCATCAGCACCCAGTACCTTCGCATCAAACACGCGCCCGTCGTTGAGTTCGACGCGCACGCTCTCGGCGTCGCGCACCACGTGGGCGTTGGTGATGATGTGCCCGAGGGCGTCGTAGACCCAGCCCGAGCCGGTGGAGGGAATGCCGGGGTGACCGGGCGGAAGGGCGCGTCCGCCGAGGCGTTCGCGGAGCGCGGCCTCTTGTTCGTCAGAGAGTCTCGAGCGAACGTCGATGTGGGCGACGCCGGGCATCACGGCATCGTGCACCGCGCGCCCGGCCTGCTGGAGCAGATCAAGTTGGTTCGCGAGATCGCCGGATTCGAGTTTGGCCCGGGCGGCCTGCATCGCTTCGCCGCGCTCGGCCAGTTGCAGCCCCTGGATGAACGACGGCCCCGCCCACAAAGTGAGGGCGGCGACGAGCAGGACGAGCAGCGCGGGAAGCGTGGAGGTGAAGCGGCGCATGGGGGTGGGCTCGGGGGGGCTCGGGCGTCGGGAGTGGGCAGTCGGGAGTCGGGAGTCGGGAGTCGGGGGGAGGCGGAGGACCGATCCGATGAAGCCGTTACTGAGCCGCTCTGGGCGAAGCGACGGATATGCAGAGGGACACTCGGTGACGGATCGAGCACACACGATGTGTCAGGCCTGAGATGCCTGACCCACCGATTCACGATTCGACGCTTCACCGTCCCGGTTTCGATATCGGTCCTTTTTCCGGTTTGGACTCCCTGGGTTGCTCCATTTCGTACCGGTGGTCCGTCACATTCCGCGCCGCCACGCGGGAGACCCAATCCTTCCCCGCGGCCTCGATCGCCGGCCCCAGATTCGCCAGCGGCGTCGCAAACCCCGGCTGCCACTGCGTCAGACCCAGCAAATCCTGCAAAACCAGGATCTGCCCGTGGCAACCCCGACCCGCACCGATCCCGACCAGAGGAACGCCCGGGCAAGAAGACATGATCCCTTCAGCCACCTCCCCAGGCACCGCCTCGACCAGCAGCATCACCGCCCCGGCGTCCACCAACGCCTTGGCATCATCGATCACCTGCCGCGCCGTCTCCGCCGTGCGACCGGTTGACGCATACCCCCCCGTCATCGCGGCCCGCTGCGGCCGGCACCCCACATGCCCGCACACCGGCACCCCGGCCCGGGACATCTTCGCCACCACGGGCGCAAAGCTCGCATCCGCCTCGAGCTTCACCACGTCGGCCAGACCCTCAGTCAAAAACCGCCCGGCGTTCCGCACCGCTTCATCCTCGCTCAACTGGTACGACATGAAGGGCATATCGCCCATGACCACGGTGCGCGGGGCGCCGCGCTTGACCGCCGCTGTCAGCGCCAGGGAGACCTCCAGGGGCATGTGGATGGTGGAAGGCAGCCCGAGGATGACCTCCGCGGCGGTATCGCCGACGAGCAGGACGTGGACGCCGGCACGTTCGAGCCAGCGTGCGGTGGTGGCGTCGTAGCAGGTGAGCGCGGCGAAGGGGTGGTTGTCCTTCGCCATGCGGCGGAGGGTTTTGAGGGTGATGGGGGGAGGCGCTGAAGCGGAGGGGAGGGTCACGGGGAGATCGTAGGTGGGGACGCCTTGGGCGACGGCGGATCGGCGGGCTGCGATTGCTTGATTTTGGGATCGAACATCACATCCCACCCGCCGGCGGCGTGGTAGACCTGAGCGCACTGGAGATAGAGGATGAACAGCAGGACGGCGATGCCGCTGAAGTAGAAGAGAGCGGAGAGCAGCGCCGCGCCCCAGTTCTTGTGAGCCCTGAGCCAGTAGTCGGCACGGGCACCCTCTTCCATGCAGATGCGGGCCCGCTCGACGCCGGAGAGGAACCCGGCGCGTCTGCGCGGGTCTTCGATCTCGGGGATCTTGTCGTCGGGGCGGCACTTGGCGTAGACCTCGGCGACCTTGCGCTTCAGCTCCTCCAGCGTGGGCAGGGTGCTGTCGTCGAACCACTGGAGTTCGTCGTGCGACGGGAGCCAGACCCACTCGCCGTGGTGACGGACGAAGGTGGGGTGGCGGCGCCAGCGCTTGCGGGCCTGGTCTTCGATCTGCTCCATGGCGCGGCGGAGGCCGTCGTTGCGCTGGGCCGAGCCCTCGGGGTAGCGGGCGCTGAACTCGCGTTCGTGGTCGTCTTCGTTGTTCTTCTTAATCGCGTCATCGGCGAAGAGCTGGTAGATGAGCAGGCCGAGGGTAACGAGCACGGCGGCTAGAAAGGCGAGCGCCAGCGTGCGGCTCATGTGGGGCTCATCGCGGATCATCGCGGCGAGGAGGCGGACGACCCAGCGGCCGTCGGCTTCGTGAGTGTGGGCCTCGCGCGCAAGGTGCTGAGCGCCGAGGTAGAACGAGGCGATGATCGGAACGCCGACCAGCGCGACCAGCGACACGCGGTTGAGAATTGTCAGCGAGCCGAGGGCGCGTACCAGGCTCCAGCCGTGGTGGGCGTAGGCGGGGATGCGATGGAACAAGGTGCCAGCGATGCGGCGGATCAGGGCCCACCGGTCTTTCCATGCTTGACCGCGCCATCGGATCGGCGGCAAGAACGCGCGGCGCGTCTCGATCAGGCTTGCGGCGCAGATGGCCCGCACCAGCGGAAGCCGAAGGTCACCATTGACTTCTTCCGCGAACGAGGTTCCACTGAAGTCAACCGAGCCCGCAAAGGTAGACTTCTCGAATGAAGCTGTCCCTTCACACCTCGCCGCGGAGAACTTGGCGTCGCGCGCAAACCTCGCTTCACGAAACACCGCAGCCTTCGCGAATCGAGCACCCTCGAACTTTACACCTGCGGCGAAGTCAGCTCGACTGAACCCAACCGATAACTCGAATCGGGTCTCTACGAATTCTGCGTCACCTGAGAACATGGTCTCGCCAAAGCGTGCACTTCCGAGAAAACCTGCGCCACCAAACCTCGCAGTTGCCGAGAAACGCGCACCGCGAAACACCGCATCTCGTCGAAACCGCACTCCGACAAACTCGGCACTCCCACCAAAGCTCCCTGCAGAAAACGTTGCGTTGTCGTCGAATGTGGCACCTTCAAAGCGAACAGAATTCACGAACACCGCATCGGCGAAATCTGCTCCTTTTGAGAACGCCGCACCGCGAAACTCGGCGATGCCTCCACACACTATGGAGACAAACCTCGCGTCACCGTCCACTCGGACGCCAGCGAATCCAGCAGTGCCGCCGAACACCGCAGAATCAAAGATCAGGCCACCGCAGAATCTGGCTCTGTCGAACCAAGCATTTCCAGCAAATGTGGTCCCCTGAAAGGACGCTTGAGTGGAGAAGACCGCATGCCTGAAGCTCACATCGCAGTGAAACAGGCAGCCATCGAACCGGAGTTCACCAAGCTCCGACAGACCGGAGCAATCTGCCTCGAGGACGCAGCCCCGAGCCACGCTCATTGCCCATGTGCATCGCTGCTCGACTTCGCTGACCGAGACCCCGCTTCCGACGCTCGGAGCGCGCGAAGTCCAGACACGACTCACTGACTCAATCAGCGCACGGAGATCGGCGATCTCCATGTCTTCGATCGCCTCGCCCTTGACGACACGCTCGGCCCACGCCTTCAGTTCCTCCGGGTCGGTCCCGATGCGGCCCTTAAGAGGGATGCCGTCGACGATGCGGGGCCAGGATTCGCCCTCTCGACCCGGCGATTGGGTGTCGCCCTTCGGCGCGGGGCGGCCCTGAGCGGCGTGTTCCGGAGGTTGTCCATCGGCGTCGGGCACGGCGCGATTCTAACATCAGAACAACGAGGCCGGAGCGTCGGCGACGGGTCTGGAATACCAGCGATCCAAGACCCACTCGCTCACGCTCGGGGCTCGTTGTTCGGGGCCACCCACTCGCTGACGCTCGGGCTCGTTGGCGACGGGCTCGTTGGTCGGGCGGGTTGCATCCAGCAGCGCGGCGATTCGCTTTGCTCATCGTCGGCGTGGAGTCGGCCGCGCTTGGCCGGTCGCCTCACGGTTGCAAGCGCGTGGCCGCAAAGCTCTCGCTGGCGTACCCGTCGCCCGCGCGGCGAAGTCGGCGCGTCCAGCGGGCCCGGTCATGCACTCGCCCCGGACCGCCCACCCACAGTTCCATGGTTTCGATCCACACTCGATACCCGCCCCAGTGCGGCGGGCGCGGGATGGTCGCCGACTCATCATCCAACATCACGCCGAGTTGCATGATGGTTTGTGCGACCTTGCTCAGCAGTTCGTCGCGCGAGGCGACGGGTTGCGACTGGTCGCTGGCCCAGGCGCCGATGCGGCTTTCGAGGGGGCGCGAGGCGAAGTAGCGGTCGCTCTCTTCATCGGGCGAGCGCGTGACCGGGCCTTCGATCCGCACCTGGCGGTCGAGGTCGTCCCAGTGGAAGAGCAGCGCGGCACGCGGGTTGGCTTCGAGGGCCGCGGCCTTGCGGCTTTGGCGGTTGGTGTAGAAGACGAAATAACCGCCACCCGCCGCGGGGTCGAGGTTCATGCCCTTGCACAGAACCATGCGTGCGGCGGGCCTGCCGTCGGGGTCGGCGGTGGCGAGGCACATGGCGTGCGGGTTGGGCTGCACACGCCGCGCGTGCGCTTCGTCCCACCATGACTTGAAGATGTCAAAGGGGTGGGCGGGGAGCTGGTCGGGCAGCAACTGCGGGACGGCGAAAGCGTCGGACTGATCGGCGGGGGGCATGGCGGAAGGGTAGGGATGCGCGAGAAAGGGTGTACGGTTTAGGCTGTAGGGTGTGGCGCGCGGTAGAGGCGGGTGGACGCCGCGAGTTCTTGCGCGGATGTAGACCATTAACCCTATCCCCTACGCCCTTCTGCACCCCGCACCCCGCACCCTGCTTCTTCCAGATGCTCGACCGCAACTCCCCCACCCCCCCCACCGCTCACGGCTCCGGCTTCGCCCGCACGGGGTGGCTCGCCTCGGCGTTGCTGGCGTTGCTCACGCTGCTGATGCTGGGGGCCGAACTCGTCACGCCGCGGCCGCTCGAGACGCACGAGGTGTTCGTCGCGCAGACATCGCGTGAGATGCTGGCGGCGAACGAGTGGGTGCTCCCGAGCTTCAACGCCGAGCCTCGGCTGAACAAGCCGCCGTTGGCCTATTGGCTGGTGATGGTGCTCGAGTCGTTGTCGCCCAGCGACCCGCCGGTGCCGGAGTGGAAGGCGCGGCTGCCCTCGGCGCTCTCCGCCGCGGTGCTGGTGGTGTGTACGTTCTGGATCGGTGCCGCGCTCTACCCGGCGCGCACGGGGCGCGTGCGCACGGGGCTGCTTGCGGGCATGTTGATCTTAGGAAGCAGCGGCGTCTTCCGCTACGGCACCAACGCGCGCCCGGAGATGCTCTACGCCGCGTGCTGTGCGCTCATGATGGTCGGGCTTGTCCGCGGATGGATGTCGGCGGACCGGTCGCGCTCGCAGGCGTGGTGGGCGGCGCTGGTGTGGGTCGGGTTCGGGCTGGCGGTGCTGGCCAAGGGCCCGCACGTGCCGCTCATGCTGCTCGGAGGGGCCGCGCTGTTCGCGTGGTCGGAGGGGCGCGCGGCGCGGCTGTGGCAAACGCTTCGTCCGTGGTGGGGCGTGGCGCTGATGCTGGCGATCGCCGTCCCGTGGGTGCTGCTGGTGTGGCTGCGGGCCCCGCAGGCGGGGGCGGTGTGGTTTGAGCAGCTCAGCGACGCGCCGGATCGCGGCGAGCACTCGTGGGCTGAATACTTTTCACCATATTATGTATGGGGATTGCCGCAGATTCTGTTGCCGTGGGTCGTGCTCTTGCCGTTTGGGCTTGCGTCGTGCTTCGTGCGCTCACCCGAGAATCTGCGGCGCGGGCGGATGCTGCTGTGGGTCTTCGGCGTGGTGTTCGTGGTGATGTCGGTCTCGACGCACCGGCGCGGGTACTACATGCTGCCGATGCTCGCGGCCCTCGGGCCGCTCATGGCGGCGGGAACGCTCGACGCGCTCGGCAAGGTGCGGGGCAGGGCCGCGGCGTGGTTGCACAGCGCTCTGTGGGGCGGGGCGGTTCTGGTCGTCGTGGTCTTCGCGTGGCTGGGCACGCAGCAATGGGTGTGGGGTAAGGGCGGGGCTCTGAAGGACGCGTTCGCGCGCCAGGTGGCGGCGCACGCCGGCACCGCGCCGGTGTACCTCATCGGCGAACGCGCCGGCATCATCACCTACCGCGTCGGCAGACCGACGCCGGTGCTGGATTCCCCTGCGGAGTTGGTGGATCGAATCGGCACTTCGGCTGGTGGCGAGGTGTGGGCGGTGATGCCGCCAAAGTCGCTCTCGGCTGTGCCCGCGAGCCTGCGCACCGAGGTGATCGCCGAGCAGGACACGGGGCAGAAGGACGAAGCGCTGGTGCTGGTGCGGGTGCGCAGCGTCGTCCGGCAGTGAAGCCGGGAGAGGCCCAGAGCGCGAGCGGCCAACTTCGCAGCCAAATAGTCCAGGGCGATGATCTCTCGACGGATGACACGCCGTGATTGCCTCAAGCGAACGGCTGCTCTGCTGAGACGCACGAACAACGAGCCCCGAGCGTGAGCGAGTGGGTCCTGAATCGCTGGATTCTCCAGACCCGCCGCTGAAAAGCTGGGCTAATTTAGCAGGGATCTCCACAGAGAAGCGAACGGCGGCTCAATGGACCCGACCCGAACCGCCGACGTATTGTTCTGCATGGTCGCTGGAATCTCGAACATCTCGGCGGTCGTCCCGACGGTTCTCGTCGCGGCTGTGGCGTTGGGGGCCGAGCCTTCGCGGCCGTCGGTGCCGGGGCAGGGCACCGGCGTGGACGGGCTGACCAAGATCGACCAGGGCATCACCGACGCCGGGCTGCTCAACCGTTCGCTCCGGATGGTCCCGATTGATCTGCGCGTCGACGATGCGTTCCAGAACGTCTACGAGGTCAGCGGGAACCCGATGGGGCTGCCGGGCACGGGCGGCGGCATGGGGCGCAGCAAGCACTACATGCGCAGCGCGGGCGGGCTCTACGCCACGTTCCCGCAGTCGGATTACATCAACACCAGCCGCGGCACCCAACCCGTCACGCCCGCCGGCGTGATCTACTGGATCGGGCAACCGCCGCAGTTGAAGCCCGCGGCGTCTCCGCGGGACAACGGCACCGATGCTTCGTCGAACCAGGTGCCGGATCGTCGCGTGTACTCGGTGGTGCGGTTGGAAGATCAAGTCGGCCCCACAGCACCCGAACCGGCGCGCGCCGCCGCCGAAACGCCAAGCAAGACCATGGAAGACCCGGCGTACCGGATCACGCTTCTGGCCCGCCTCGCCGAGGCGGAGAAAGCGCGGCTTCGCGACGAACCCACCAACGGGCTGTGAACCCGCCATGCTCGATGGCACGCCCAACCCGACGCCGACCGGACCCGACGGCCCTGGGTTCCGGCAACGCGCCGGCGGGCCGGTGATCTTCCGACCAACGCCGTGCGGGCATTGCGGGTACGACCTGCTCGGACTGCCCCAGCACGGCGCGTGCCCAGAGTGCGGGACGTTTGTCGGCGAAGACGCTCCGCGACGCGACGACGCATCGGCCCGCGCGAGCGTGGTCGCCGCGCCGCCACCGCCACCCAAGAAGTACGGCTGCCACAAGTGCGGCTACGACCTGATGGGGCTGACGCCGGGCGCGAAATGCCCCGAGTGCGGGACCCCTTCATTGGTTGGGATCATCGGCGCCGAGCGGGATACGCTGGGCGACGCCGCCCCGGAGTATCTGTTGACGCTGGGCGCGGGGCTCGCTTGCGGGGGCATCGGCGGACTCCTGTACGCTTACGCGGCGGTGCTCGGCGGCTGGACCTTTCCCACCGTCACCGCGCTCGTTGTCGCACTCACCGCGGGGAACCTCGCCTGGCTGCTCGGCGTGTTGATGACACTCCGGCAACGTCCCGGCGGGGGGCGCGATCGCGAACTCGACCTCCAGGGCCGGGAGTGGTTTCGTCTGCGGGTTTTCATCGCGGTCACGCTGGGGCTTGGGTTGCTCGCTGGCGCGGCCGAGATCATCGACATCCTCAGTTCCGTGCCCGGCGGAGCACTCCGGTTTGCCGCGTGGGGAGGATGGGAGTGGCTGGACGTCACCTTCAGCCTTGCGCAGCTCGTCGGTCTGCCAGCGCTGTGCTACTACTTGGCGCGGCTCGCCGATTGGGCACCGGACGAATCGCTGTCGACCTGGCTCCGGCACACCGGCTCGTGCATCGGCGCGGGGATTCTCGTGGCGGGGGTGGCTCTTCTGTCCCAACAGTTCGCCCCGTTCCGCATCCTGTTCTTCTTCGCCTCGATTCTCTTGCTGGTGCTGCCTTTGGCGTGCCTGTGCATGCTCCTGCTGATGCTCAGGTTCGCATGGGCGGTGCGCTGGGCCCGGAAGAACGCGATCGAGCGCCGTGAGCGTGACGCGCGGATCGCCGAGCGGAACCGCAAGCGGGCCGATGAGATGGCGGCACGGAGTTACCGCGGCATCGATGGTGCGCCGGCACCGGCGACGCTCGCCGCGGCGGCGGGGCACGAGGCTTCCACCGAGTTCGCAGCCCCGTCGTGGAGCGAGGAAGACCTCGAAGCCCAGCGCCGCGCCAGCAGCGCGATGCACACCATCAAACCCAGCGGCGACCGCACGGGGTACGGCGTCGAAGGCGAAGCCACGTGACCGACGAGCCCCGCGCGTCGTGCGGGGCTCATTCGTCCGTGAGCGGGCCCCTTTTCCCGGACGTGCGTGTGAAATCAGCAGGCGATTCGATCGGCGTCGCCGCCCGCCGTATCATCCCCTCTTCGCCACACGCGACCGGCTTGGGCCTTGCAAAGCCCGCCTCGCCACCCTCGCGGCGAACTCTCTCGAAAACCCATGACCAAACCCGCGCCCTCCTCAACGCCCGTTCTGAAGCCCGCCGGCCAGCCCGTGGTAATCGATCTTCAGAGCGCGCGGGAGCGTGCCGCCGAGGCCGCCGCCGCCGTGCCCGCGAAGACCCTCCGCTGCGCCGTCATCGGCGTCGGACGCATGGGCCGCAACCACGCCAAGAAATACCGCGTGATCCCCGGCGTCAAGCTCATCGGGGTGGTCGACGCGAACGAAGAGCGCCGCCTCGACGCCGCCGAGGCCAACTCCTGCCCGGCGTTCGCTTCGGTGCACGAGTTGCTCGAAGCGGGTGTGGACGCCGTGACGATCGCGACGCCCACCGTCCACCACCTCGCCGCCGCCGAACCGCTGCTCAACGCTGGCGTGGCGTGCCTGATCGAGAAACCCCTGGCCGCGACCACCGAGGAGGCCGAGCGCCTGGCCGAACTCTCGCGCCGCACCGGCACCGTGCTGATGGTCGGGCACATCGAGCGCTTCAACCCCGCCGTGGTCGCTCTGCAGCGGGCCCAGCAGGCCGATATCGCCGCAGGCGGACGCGGCATCGTCCCCAGGTTCATCGAGGTCCACCGCGTCAGCCCGATGACTTTCCGCTCGGTCGATGTCAGCGTCGTCATGGACATGATGATCCACGACCTCGACGTCGTGCTGATGCTGATGGGCGGCGTCGAGCCCTCGCACGTCGAATCTTCGGGCGTCGCGGTGCTCACCGAGCACGAGGACGTGTGCAACGCGCGGCTCACCTTCAACCTGCCGCACGGACGCTGCGTGGCCAACATCACCTGCTCACGCCTCGCGTTCAAGACCGAGCGCAAGGTCCGCATCGTCGGCGAGAACGGCTACGTCTCGATCGACTTCGCAAAGAAGGCCGGCGTGCTCATCCGGCGCACTGCCAACGAAGTCCAGATGCACGCGATCCGCGAAGAACTCCGCAAGGGCACCGACCTCTCGAGCCTCGACTACAGCAAGCTGGTGGCGATGGAAGAGCTCAAGATGGGCGAGATGGACCAGCTCGAGATGGAAATCTCCGCGTTCCTCGAAGCGGTCCGCACCGGCTCGAAGCCGCCGATCGACGCCCGGGCGGGCTTCGCCAACGTGCGCACGGCCCAGCGGATCATCGAGGCGGCGCGGAAAGACTGGCCCGCGACCGCCGGAGTGTGACACCGCGATCGTCCGAATCTCGAGCCCCGAGCGTGAGCGAGCGGGTGTCTTGAACGATCTCCGGGTCTACAAAGTAACCCGCTCGCTCGCGCTCGAGGCTCGTTTTGGGCAACTCGGTGCGTGGGAACCCCGATGATGTTGGTGCGTCCAATCCACGCGACCGGCCCCCTATCATTTCCCGATCGGGTCCAGCCCCGCAGGAGATCGAACATGACCACGCGTTCCAACATCCTGTCCGCATGCGTGCTCGCTTCGGCGTGCGGAGCGGCGCACTTCGTGCCCCAGCCCGTCGCGTTCGCGCGCCAGGGCGGCGTGGACGCCGTCGCCGGCAGCACCCGCGCCGACAACTACCGCCGGCTCCAAAAGCCCGTCACCATCGAACTCAACGGCCAGAAGCTCGGCGACATTGTCACTTTCCTGCGCGATCTCACCGGTGCCAACATCGATCCCGTCTGGACCGACGAGCGTGCCGAAGGCCTCGACCCCGAGCAGCAGATCACCCTGAGCGTGCGCGACCAGCCCGCCATCCGCCTGCTCGAAAAAGTGCTCGACAAGTGCGGCCAGAACGCGGGCGAAGCCACGTGGCAGTTCGATTCCGCCGGCGCGGTGCAGATCGGCCTCAAGTCGTCGCTCAACAAGTTCGGCACGCTGGTGATCTACGACATCCGCGACCTGCTGTTCGAGTTGCCGGACTACAACCAGGTGCCCGAGCTTGACCTCAACAGCGTCCTCTCGCAGGGCGGCTCCGCTGGCGGCGGCGGTGGAGGCGGCGGCGGCGGGGGCAGCTCGCTCTTCGGCGGCGGCGGCGGCGCGGGCGGCGACCAGAACCGACCCATCGACGACGAACGCGCCGCGCAGCGCATCATCGACCTCATCACCGAGACCGTCGAACCCTCCCAGTGGCAGGACAACGGCGGCGACGGCGGCACCATCCGCTTCTACAACGGCAACCTCCTCATCAAGGCCCCGGATTACATGCACCGCCGCATCGTCGGCTACTCGTTCATGCGGTGAGCGCGCGAGCCCGCCCGTGCCGCTCCGCGCTCCGGCACGGGTAGAGTCTTGCCGTGCCGCGACTGACTCGACTGCAAACTGAAGTGATGGCCGACCTGGCGTCGCAGGTGCGGTTTGCATCGCGCGCCGCGCTGCTGAAGCAAATCGAACACGCCGAGGCCCTGGCGGGCGAACTCAAACCGGAGCGCGCCTACCCCGAAGAGTGGCTGATCTTTCGCGTCACGGGGTTCGTCCCCGATCACGGCGCGGGCCGGCTGCTCACCGGGCGACAAGTGCTGTCGGACCTCTCGGCGCTCACCGAACATCTCTGCGCCGCGGCGGGGCTGCACGAGCGCGACGACGCCGACGGCGTCCGCGCCGAACTCGACGTCGAGGCGCTCCGAGCCCGCTGGGGCGTGACGCGCCGCACCATCGAGCGCTATCGACGCGAAGGCCTGGTGGCGCGCCGACTCGGCAGCGACTCGGCGCGCGGGCGCGTACGACTTGTGTTCTCCAGATCATGCGTCGAGTCGTTCGAGCGTCGGCACAGCATCACGCCGACGCCGACTCGGGCCCGACCAGCCGCGGCGACCGATCGGCGCAGCGCGCAAGCCGAGTGGTCGGCGTGGGCACGGCGCTTCCGACAGCGCACCGGCTGCGCTTGGGCCGAGGTCATCCGCCGCCTGGCACGCCGGACAGGCCGCTCCACCTCAACGATCCGCCGAGCGCTCCGCGCAGAAATCGTCGCAGACGACAGCACCTCGGCGCGTGGTGCCTCGGCGCGGCGCGGACAACCCATGCGGGCACGGGAGCGCCGCGTCGCGGTGCGGGCAGTCCGCGCAGGGGTGGCGCTCCCGACGATCGCGCGGCGATACGGGCGAAAAACGCCCGCGGTGGCACGGACGATCGTGCTGGGGCGGCTCGAGATGCTTTCAGCATGGGACCTGCCGCGCGACGCCGCGGCGGCACGCCTGGATGATCCCTCGCTTCAATCCGCGCTGCTGCGCGACGACGACGCGCCGTGGCCGCGCGATGCCGATGGTCTGCGCGAGATCGTGGTCAGCGCTGGCGCGGGCGAGTCGCCCATGCGGGCCGACACCGAGCGAGCGCTCGCCACGGCGCACGCCCTGCTGCTGCGGGTCGCGGGCGGATTGGCCCACGCGGCGGCGCAGCGCGATCAACCGCCCAGCGCCGCGTGGGTCGACGACGCCGAAACGGCCCTGCGCTGGGCCTCGCGGCTGCGCCGGCGTCTGCTGCGAGCGGCCTTGCCGCTGCTCGCGCGGACCTTGAAAGAACGAGCGGCGTCGAGCGACGCGGCGCTGGTGGTGCGATGCGTCAGCGCGACGGCCACCGCGATCCACGGATGGTCGCCTGAGCGTGGCGGCCGGTTGGCGGCACCGGTGTCGCTCGCCCTGGCGCGGGAACTCGCCGCGCCGCGTGCGATCGGGACGGGGATCGCGGTCGGGACCGCATCACCGGTGATCGCGCCGTGGGATGCGCCGCTCTCGATGCCGCCGTGGGTCGCGTGCGGCGTCGATGGCCTGAGCGCGCCGCGGCGCGCGGCGGTGGAAGCCCGCTTCGGCACGCCGGAGCAGCCCCCAATGACGATGCTTCAGATCAAGGTCGCTTTCGGCCTCAGCGCGCCGGGGTGGTGGTCCGCGTACCGGCTTGCGGCGCGGCTTGGTTCCGCGGCGGCACCACCGCAGCGGGCGGCGGCGAAATCTCCACGCGCCCGCCGCCGATGATCAGTCCGGGCTGAGGACCCAGCGCTGAGAACCAGTTGACGCGCGTCACCCAGCGGGCGGGCTCGAGCGGCTGCATGATCGGCACACGCCGCGACTCAAGGCGTTCCACAAGCGCGCGGGGCCGCGCCGAGGTCATGGTGACCCAGTCGAGCTTCAGCCCCTGCGCAGGCCCGAGGAGCCGCGCGCGGGAGAGCTGTTCCACGGCGGACTCGCCGAGGCCCATCGTCCACCAGCCTTCAGCAGGCACGCGGGCCTCGTTCCGAGCTTGGTCCGCGGCTTGCCCGTCGTCGTGCGGCGCGCCGGCGGGTGGGCTCGGATCAAAGCGCCAGATGAGTCTGGCTCCGTCGTCCCACGCGGTGTCGATCGCGGGACCGACGACGCCGGAGAGGCCGAGGCTGCGGGTCGCGCGGGGAGCGACACCCGCGTAGTCGTAGTTCGTCGCCGCCAGCGCCTGGCCCGGCCCAATGCCGTCGCGCGCCGGCAGGGGGTTCCGCGCCCGAAGTTCGGCGAGCATGCGGGCCATCTCGGCGTCGCCGATCTCGGGCAGCGCGGCGATATCGCCCGTCTCCAGCGCCACCGCGCCGTCGAAAATGCCCGCGGGCGATTCCACCAGCAGCATCGCCAGACGCCCCGTCAGGCTCGCGCGGCGCGGCAGATCGAGCGAGATGCTCAACCCGTTCGCGATCTCGGCAAACGTCTTGCTCCACGGCTCGTCCTCAACGGAGATGTTCGACTCGATCGAGACAAAGACCGCATCGCGGGCCAGAGCCTGAAACGCCGCGGGGTCCCAGCTGTTCCGGAAACGGCGCGCCTGGCGCCGCGCGGCGGCTTCGAGGTCGGGCGCGTGAATGGCCACTTCAAATCGAACGCCCTCGGCAACAGGCCAGATACCCGCGACCATCCAGCCCTCCTCAGCGCCCACTCGCAGCTTGAGCGCCCGCGGCGCGTCGGCATCATCTGGCGCGGCACCGAGCGGGGCGAAGTTCGAGAAGTCGGCGTACACGATCGCCCGGGCGGCGCGTGCCGACGCACGCAGCTGGTCGGCGGCGGGCGTCGCGCCCAGACTCCGCGCCGGCCCGCCCTTGGCTTCGCGCAGCGATTGCTCGAGCAACGCCGCGCCGGAACTCTCCGCGAGCATCAGCAGGAACCCGTCGTCGTCGTCCGCCCCGCGCCGCGCCAGGCCGAGCTGGAAACGCCCGCCCTCGACCGAGAGCACGGGCGTGCCCGCGACCAGCTCGCGCGGCATCGGCCTGAGCCGCTCGGTCAGCCGCCGGGCGGTGGCCGACGAAACCTCGCTCATCAGCACCCACGGACCGAGGCGGCCGGCACCGGGCGCGGCCGGGTCGCTCCGCGCCGCGAAAACAACGCGGCGACCGAGCAGCGCGTCGAACGCCTCGTCGGGCTTCCAGTCGAGGTCCTTCGCGAGACGATCCCACGCGGTGAAAGTCTGCGTGAAGCCCGCGACGCCGTCGATCAGCGCCCGCGCGAAGCCGCCGATGGGCCCGCGCCGGAGCTCGGCGGAGTCATCGACCGCGAAGAAGAACGCGACATCGTCGGGGACCATTCGCGTGCTCTCCACGAGGGCGTGCTCATCACCAGCACGGGCCACGGGCGCGGGCACCAGCGATACGAAGAGAAGAAAGGCCTGCACCGCGCGGCGAGCCCAAGCGCCGAACCGTCCTTGCGAGCGCCGCGGAACACCTCGGCGCGCGCTCAGACCGCTCACATCACTTGGCAAAGGAAGCACGCCCCTGCGGCGTCCGCGGGAGGTCCGCCGACGCGTTCTTGATGTCGATGAGGATGATGCTGGACCCGCAGGGCCAGCGCTCGCCGTCAGCGGCGACGCCCGAACCGGCGGGCGCGCCGGGGGCCGTGCCGCAAGGGACGACCCACGCCACGCGACCGGTGTCCGGGGCGGCGCTGTGCTCGCGCCACGGAAAGAGCACCTCGGGCAGCATGCGAGCCCGCACGAAACGAACCGTCTGAAAGGCATGGGCCGGTTGCGGAGCAGCGGCCGTCTGGGCCGAAGCGCCCGCGCGGGGATTCACCGCACGCGACGCCGTGAACTCGATCGCCTCGGCGGTCTGCTGGATGGTGTTCACCGCGTCGGCGGCATCGAGGCTCACGGTGGCGTGCAGCGACGCCAGCGGACGCGGCTCGGCCCCGCCCACTTCAACGATCTGCGGACTGAACCGCTGCGTGATGAAGGCCCCGGCGATGATCGCCACCAGAGCGGCCGTCGCGGCGTAGCGCGACCAGCGGACATGCCGCACGCCGCGGCGCGTCAGCATCGGCGTCTGATTGTCCACCTTGGCAAGGATCGAGCGCGAAAGATCGGGGGAGCGGACCGGCTCGCGCAGGGCGTCGAGCATGCGCTGGGTCTGGACGAAACGCCGCGCCGCCGACGGGTCGGCGCGGAACGCGTCGAACAAGCCGCTGGCTTCGCGACGGGTCAGTTCGCGGTCGAAGAAGCGGTCGATGACGTGCCCGGGGATGTGCATCGAGCCAGCGTCGTGATCGGGCGGAAGGGGAGCCGGGTTCTCAGGCGACTCGCCTTCAAACATCCCAAGTTCCTCGTTCTGGTCCCCATCGCGACGCATCAGCGCTCAGTCTCCATCTCGTCGTCGTTCCACTCAACACCGGCGAACACCTCGAGCCCCTTGACCATGTGCTGCTCGAAATAGCGGCGCATGCGCCGCCGCCCACGGTGCAGATGGCTCTTCACCGTGCCCTCGGGCATGCCCAGATACTCGGCGATCAGGGTGATCGGCCATTCCTGCTGGTGGAACAGCACGATCACCTCGCGCTGTTCCAGGGTGAGTTCCAGGAGCGCGGCGGTCACCGCGTCCTTGTGCAGCTCCGACTGTTCGCGCGACGTGACGGGCGAAGAGGGCTCGTCGTCTCCGTCGGAGCGCCAGGCGTCGACCGTCTCGGTGTTGTAGACGGGCTTGTGCTTCTGGCTGGCGTTCACATACAGCCGCTTGGCGATGGTGAACAGCCAGGTGCTGAAGCGGAAGCGCGGGTCAAACCGGTTGAGATTGGTGAGAACGCGCACGAAGGCGTCCTGCACGATGTCCTCGGCGATATCGGTGCGACCCGAGAGACGCAGGATGTAGGCGTACACCGAGGCCTGATGGGCCTGGATGAGCCGACCCGCCGCCACTCGGTCACCCGAGGCGGCAAGTTCGATGAGCGCCATTTCTTCCGAACGGTTCATAGCCATGTGACGATACCCCAAGGGGGTGCGTGCGTTGCGGTCGCTTTACTGATACGACGAATACAGACGGTGGTTTCAGGCGAAAAACAACCGTTTGAGACAGGTGTTTCTCGGTGGATGGCATGGGGGAGATGGAAATTGAGGCCGCACACCGAATGGACTACGAACAAATCTAGCTGACGTGTCTCGGCCACGGAGAATGGCGGATAGGGGATGAGGGTGCGGAATCGTGGTTGTGATTTGGAGACGCCGGGCCATCGCGGGCTTTGACGCGATGGGCCGGGTCGATCAACCCCGCGTCGTCATGAGCGTCGAGAGCCCGCGAACCGCGCCACGATGAGGGGCAGCAAGACAGGGATCGCCACGCCGGGAAGCAGCCAGACGTAGTGCTGTTGGATGTAGCCGAGCCACATGCAGGGCGAGGCGAGCGCGAGCGCCGCGGCGTAAGTCGTCAGACGCGTGGCGCGGGTCATGCCGCGTTCGATGACGACGATCCAGACATAGGCGGGGAAGACCAGGGCGTAGAAGGACATGAACAGTTCGTACCCCAGCCGGCGCAACGTGCCGTAGCCGGGGCGTTGCCAATCGGAGTGGTTGACGGCGAGCCCCGCTCCGACGACGAGCGCGACGAGGGTGAGCAGGATCGCGGCGGTCGCGGCGTAGCGGCGACTCGACGGTCGACCGACGACGGCTGGGCGTTCGAGCACGCCGATGTCGATGAGTTCCCGCACATGGACCCCGATGGTGAACGCCGACTGCAGGAAAATGTGGCAGATGATCCACTCAGAGAAAGAGCCGCTGTAGAACGGCGTGAGCGCGATCATCGGCGTGAAAAAGATGACGAAGCCGACCCAGAACGCCACGGGCCCCGCCCGCCCGGGCGTCTCGCGCCTCACGCGATGAAACGTGAGGTCGAGATAGGGGCACAGCCCGAAGCCGAAGACCATCACCGGCGCGGCCATCGCCAAGTCCGCGAGCGTGTGCTCCGGAGTGCGATCGATCCACATGAGAGCAGCCGGATCGGTCAGCTTCGCCAGCACGACGCACGCGATGGACGCGGCGTAGATCACCGGCGCGGCGATCCACCGATCGCGCGGGCGGTGTGCGGCGATCACGAGTCCGGCACACAACGCGATCGCCGCGAGGCCCATACCGACCACCGGGGCCTGCGGCTGGAAGAACGCCGCGAGGAAATAGAGATGAAAGAGCACCGTGACGATCGAGAACCACCGCATCGCCGGCGTGTGCCGGTGGATCATCGCCTCGCTCGCGCCGGGCGTGCGCAGGACCGTTCCCATGAGCGCCGCCCCGATGACATTCGGGACCGCGAAGGCGACCCAGCCCCAGACGCCGAAGTCGCCGATCAGGTATACGGGGAGGAACATCCCGATGCACCAGGTCCACGAGCACGCGAGGAAGATGGCGCGGGGGATGATGCTGGGGCGGTCCAAGGGCATGTGAGGAAAGGTATCGAGAAGGGTGAGGCGCGGTATCGCCGTGCCACTGACCCGTCTTCGGGTCAGTGCCTCCCAACGACGGCATCAAGAAGAGCACTGACCCGAGGACGGGTCAGTGGCACTGCGCGATCAGGCTCTGATGATCGCGATGAGCATCTCGCGCAGGACTTTGGCGTCGCCCTTGCCCGCCGCTTGCTTCATCGCTTCGCCGACGAGCCTGCCGATGGCGGCGTCTTTGCCGGCGCGGACATCGGCGACGGCCTTTTCGTTGGCCGGGTTGTCGAGCACGGCGCGGCACCACCCTTGCATCGCGCCGGTGTCGCGGACCTGGATCAGGCCGCGGGATTCCGCGAGAGCGCGGACGGCGGTCGGGCCGCGGCTGATCAACGGGGCGGTCGCGCCGCCGTCGGCCCCGCCCTCGCCGCACAGCACGCCGAAGAGCTCATCGGCGGCGTTTGAGTTGATGTCGCCCGCTTCGCGCAGGGCGACGATGGCGGCGATCTCGTCGGGCTGGATGCCGAGTTGATGCACGAACACCCCGCGTTCGTTGGCACGCTTCTGGCCGTTCTGCAGCACGAAGTTGGCGCAGGCCCTGCCCGCAGCCGACGCGGGCACGCCCGCCTCGCACGCCGACACGATCGCCGACTCGTAGAACTCACACACCTCGCGCTCTTCGACCAGCGCCCGCGATTCCTTGTCCTTCAGCGCGTAATCACGTTCGTAGCGCCGGGCGCGGTCCTGCGGCAGTTCGGGCAGCGCCGAGCGCAGCTCCTCGACCCACGCGCGCGTCAGCCGCACCGGAGGCAGGTCGGGCTCGGGGAAGTAGCGGTAATCGTGGGCGTCTTCCTTCTCGCGCTGCAGGAAGGTCTCGAGTCGCTTGTCGTCCCAGCCGCGGGTGCTCTTGGCGCCGCGCCCCATTTCCTTGCCGTCTTCGAGCCAGCGGCGCGGCTGCTCGCGGGCCTCAAACTCGACAGCGGCGCGGAGGCTCTTGAACGAGTTGAGGTTCTTCACCTCGACAATCGGCGTGCGGACCGAGCGGCCGTCGTCGAGGGTGAGCTCCATGTTGATGTTGGGCTCGAAGCGCATGTGCCCCTTCTGCATCACCCCCTCGGTGGCACGCAGGAACCGGCAGGTGTTGCGGAGCATCTGCGCGAAGGCGACGACCTCGTCGGCGGATGTGAAGTCCGGCGCGGTAACGATTTCGAGCAGCGGCGTGCCGGCGCGGTTGTAGTCGGCGATCGAGTAGTCGATCTTCCCCCCCGGCCCCCCGCCCGGCCACTCGTGCAGCAGCTTGCCGGCGTCCTCTTCGAGGTGGGCGCGGATGATGCCGATGCGGCGCGGCTCGCCATCGGGCGTGATCGCCGGCACATCAACAGCACCATCGAAGCACACCGGAAGGTCGTACTGGCTCGTCTGGAAGTTCTTGGGCAGATCGGGGTACCAGTACGACTTGCGGTCCCACTTGGTCACCTCGGCAATGCGGCAGTTCAGAGCCAGCCCGACAAGCGCCGAGAGTCGGATCGCTTCGCGGTTGAGCACCGGCAAAGCGCCGGGCAGGCCCAGCACGACCGCGTCGATGAGTGTGTTGGGCACGCCCTCGGCGTCGTCGCCGGTTTCATCAGGGTGCTCGTCGCTGTGGGAACGATCGCGCCCAGCGGATCGTGCGGCCTCCGCGGCGGCGGGGTTCGCCACGCGAGTGAACATCTTGCTGCGCGTCGACAGCTCGACGTGAATCTCAAGGCCGACGATGAGGCGGGAGGAGGAGATCATGGGAAATCAGCAAAGCAGCAAAGCAGCACATCAACCGAGCGGGGCCGACCACGGAGCCGTCCCGTCGTCAGGGTAGAGGGGCGCTGGCTCGCCTGCGCCACTGGCATCAGACGACTGCTCTTCTTTGCTGCTTTGCTGATTTGCTGCTTTGCTGATCTGCTGCTTTCCCCCCCCGCCCCCCTACACTCCGCCCCATGCATCGCAGGGTGGTCATCACGGGCATCGGGACGGTGTGCGGCCTCGGGGTCGGCGCGTCGGCGATGTGGGATGCGCTCATCGCGGGGCACTCCGCCGTGCGCCGGACGGCCGGATTTGATGCTTCCGGTTTCGCCTCGCCCTACAGCGCCGAACTGCCGGGCTTCAGCGCCCGCGACCACGTGCCCAAGCACTACCGCAAGGCCCTGAAAGTGATGGCGCGGGACACCGAGATGGCGGTGGCGTGTGCCAAGTTCGCCGTCGAGGACGCAGGGCTACTCACCAATGCGGTGCTGCCCGAGGATGCGCCCGAGGGCACGGCGACGACCTACGCGCCCGCGCGAGTCGGCTGCCAGATCGGCGCGGGCCTCATCTCGGCGGAAGTGCCCGAGCTCGCCGCGGCGATGTCGGCGTCGGTGGATTCATCAACCGGCGACGCTTCGGCGGGCGGGTTCAGCCTCGCTAAGTGGGGCGGGGGCGGAGCGGCGAACCCCGGCGAGAACGCCGGCATGGACAACCTCACGCCGCTGTGGCTGCTCAAGTATCTGCCCAACATGCTGGCGTGCCATGTGACCATCTTGCACGATGCACGCGGCCCGTCGAACACCATCACCTGCTCGGAGGCCAGCGGGCTGCTCTCCATCGGCGAGTCGATGCGCGTCATCGAGCGCGGGGCCGCCGACGCGTGCTTCTCGGGATCGTGCGAGAGCAAGATCAACCCCATGGGGCTGCTGCGGATCGGTTTCGCCGATCGGCTGGCCCCGGCGTCGGCGTTCAGCGATGCCGAGCCGTGGAACGCCGTCCGTCCGTTTGACGCCACGGCCCGCGGCGGAGTGCTGGGCGAGGGCGGGGGCATCCTGATGCTCGAGTGCCGTGAGACGGCGCATGCGCGCGGGGCGCGGGTGCGTGCGGAACTTCTGGGCTTCGGCGCGGGGCTGTCGAGCACCCTGAACGGTGGCGACGACGGCGAGGGGCTGCGCGGCGCGATCGAGAGCGCTCTCGACGACGCCGGCTGCCGCGCGGATGAGATCGACGCGATCATCCCTCAGGGGGCCGGCGCACTCGGGCCGGATCGCGCGGAACTGGCAGCGCTCCGCGGCGTGTTCGGCGGGGGGCCGGGCGGAGGCCTGTCGCGTGTGCCGATGGTCACGCTCGCACCGATGCTCGGTGAGTGCGTCGCCGGCGCGGGCGGGCTGGCGGTCGCGGTGGGCGCGCTCGCGGTGGCGCATCAAACTCTTCCGGCGCGGCTTCACGGCGGAGAGTGTCCCACGGACGTGCTCGCGGGCGCTTCGCCGGCGCGGGATGCGCGGCTGCGCCGTGTGCTGGTGTGTACGTCGTCTCTGGGCGGGCAGGCCGCCGCCGTGGTGCTCGCGCCGTCGGCCTGATCCACGGGAACAATCGATCAATCAACCGTCTCTTCCGTCCGCTTCTTTCTGAACCCCCGCTGAACCCCGAACCCCGATCCCCGAACCCACCTCTCCAACCCCCACCACATGTACCCCTCTTCCAATCAATCCACCTACGGCTCCCACTCCTCCACCCCTTCTTCCGGTTCGCAGCGCGGCTCCGACAGCCGTCGTCCGACGCTGAAAGACGAAGAACTCGACCCGGCGCTGAGCGAAGTCAGCCGCAAGGTCATCGGCTCGGCGATCGAGATCCACCGCACCCTCGGCCCCGGCTTCGACAAGAGCGTCTACGACAACGCGCTGTCCATCGAACTCAAGGAGCAGGGCGTGAAGTTCCAGTTCAACCACGAGTTCCCGGTGAACTACAAGGGCCAGCGCATCGGCGGGCACAAGGTGTCGTTCTATGTTGACGACCGCTTCGTCGTGCAGACCCTCGCTGACAACCGCGAGATCTCCGGCTTTGACCGCGACCAGCTCCGCACGCAGCTCAAGCGCGCTGACCTTGAACTCGGCCTGATCATCAACTTCGATCGGCGCCGCCTCACCGACGGCCTCGTTCGCGTCATCAACCCCGACAAGCTCGACACGCTCCGCGGCGAACGCGCGGGTGCCGAAACGATGTGAGAAAACGTGTGCCACGACTTTGGCCCGCCGCGGGCCAAAGTCGTGCGGCCTTCCCCCGACTCCCGACTGCCGACTCCCCACTCCCGCCACCCCACTCCCGCCTCCCCCCCCGTGCCTCCCCACCGCTCCAACCCCCACCGCGTCGTCATCACCGGCATGGGATGGGTCACGCCCCTGGGCGACGACATTGACCAAGCCTGGGGACGTCTCTTGCGTTCGGAGTCGGCGGTCGGTCCGGTCACGCGCTACGCCGCGGCCACTTTCGCCACGAACTTCGCGGCGGAGGTCAAGGGCTTCGATCTCGCTCGCTTCATCCACGAGCGCGGGCCGCACCAGCACGCGCACATCAACGCCCAGTTCGCGCTCGCGGCGGCGAGCCAGGCCTGGAAGCAGGCGGGGCTGGGTGACATGTCGGCTCCCGCAGGCCGCAAGGCAAAGGAAGCTGGCCTCACGCCGCGCCGCGCCGGCGTGTACCTCGGCGCGGGCGAGGGGGTGCCGGATTTCGGGCCGTTCTGTGCCGCCAACATCGGATCGTGGGACGCCGCCAAACGCGACACCGACACGGCGAAATGGGCGGCGATCGCGCACCAAACGATGTCGGCCCGCAGCGAACTCGAGCAAGAGCCGCACATGCCGATCGCGCACCTCGCCGAGGCGTTCGGCCTGCGCGGCCCGGCGTTCAACTGCATGACGGCGTGCGCCGCGAGCACTCAAGCGATCGGGGAAGCCTTCGAAGCCATCCGACGCGGCGACGCCGACCTCATGCTCGCCGGTGGAACCCACTCGATGATCCACCCACTCGGGATGACGGGGTTCATCCGACTCACGGCGATGAGCCGGCGCCGTGACACCCCCTCCACCGCGGCCCGCCCCTTCGACGCGACGCGGGACGGGTTCGTCATGGGCGAGGGCGCGGGAGTGCTGGTGCTCGAGTCGCTCGATCACGCCATCAAGCGCGGGGCCACGCCGCTCGTAGAGGTCGTCGGCTTCGGCTCTACCGCCGACGCGTACCGCATCACCGATATCCAGCCCGACGGCGAGGGCGGGCGCAGCGCCATGTCCGCCAGCCTGCAGCAGGCCGGCATCGACCCGCACGCAACCGACCCGAGCGGCCGCCCGCTGGTCCACTACATCTCGGCGCACGGCACCGGCACCAAAGAGAACGACTCCATCGAGACCAAGGCCGTGAAAGCCCTCTTCGGTCCGCTGGCGGGCAAGGTGCCGTTCAGCAGCGTCAAGAGCATGATGGGCCACCTCATCCAGGCGGCGGGGGCGGTGGAGCTGATCACCTGCGTGCAGGCCATCCGCACGGGGTGGCTGCCCCCGACGATCAACCTCAACACCCCCGACCCGGCGTGCGACCTTGACTATGTGCCCAACTCGGCGCGGGATGTCGGAGCCTCCGAGCGTCGCGTCGACGTGTGCATGAGCAACTCGTTCGGCTTCGGCGGCCAGAACGACACAATCACGGTGCGCCGGTTTGTGGGGTGATGGGTACCCCGCCGGTCCCCGGCGGGTCTGTCGAAAGTGCGAAAGCTCCGTCGCACGCCCCCTTACTCCGCGATGCTCTTCACCGACTTCTCATTGAACTGCACCGAGACCGACAGATCGGGTGCGAAGCGGAGATAGAGAGTTGCCTCGCGCTCATCAGGGTGCGGGTTCAAGGGACCGCCCGCATACTCCGGCAACAACACAAAAGTCGATTGCGCGGCACTGAACGATCGGAGGATGATGCTTCCGCCCCGCCCGCGCCGCTTGGCCAGCCACAGTGCGCCTCCGAAGCGCTGCAACTGAACACCGAAGTACTGGTGCAACCCCGCCAGAAGCAGCGAGAGCGCCAGAGGCACCGCCAGCACGCCGGTGGTCGAGAGCAGCCCCGGTGTCCAGGGCACGCGGCTGTGCCACCACGGCGAGAAGAGCACCCCCGTGACAAAGCAGAGGAACGCGAGTTTTCCCGCCGACCCGAAGTCGACCGGGTACTTGCCGAGATGAGCCGGCAACGTGATCGCTTTTCCGCCGCCGCTCAGAAAGGAACGCAACCCACCTATTGCGGCACCGTCGATGATCCACACGCCGGGAAGACGTTGGCGCTCCTCACGCGAGAACTCCTCGTCGATCGCTCTATCCATGCGATCCAGGTGCGGCCACACGTTCCGCATCCACCCTCGTCGATAGCCCGAGTACGAGAGCACCAGCGAGCAGAACTCGCCAACATCACGAGGTGCCGGTCGGCGGGACCACGTTGCCCGCGCGAGTTCGACGGCCCGCCGCCGCTGCCGCGAAACGATCAGCCCGAGCGTCAACCACGCGCATGCGCCGCCCAAAATCATCACCCACAGCATCATCGCCAACACATGGTCCCACGGCCTCCACACGCTGAGTCCCGCGGAGGCGAGACTCCACACACAGAGCCCGAAGCACCCGCCCAGAGGAATCCTCCACGCGTAGCCGAACCACCGCTGCGCACGCGGCGGCGCTCGATACGGCACCTCGATCACGCCGCGAGCGAGAATCGGATCCGAGGTCGTATGAACCCGCAATCGCGGGATATCCGGATCGGGATGCTCCAAGGGTTCGTATGACACCGCTTCAGCGTACCAATCGTCGACTCGCTCGCAACGCCGCTGATCTCAAAGATCGCTGAGATTCTCGCGCTCCTGGATGCGATCCCGGGGAACCCGAAGTCTACATGGTCGAACGACGCGCCCGACTTCGCGTTAACCTCTCAGGATGGACTGGCTCACCGACCCCTCCGCCTGGATCGCCCTCGCCACGCTCACGGCACTCGAGATCGTCCTCGGCGTCGATAACGTGATCTTCATCTCGATCCTGGCGGGCAAGTTGCCCAAGGAGCAGCAGCCCAAAGCGCGCAGGCTGGGGCTCGGGCTGGCGATGTTCATGCGGATCGGGTTGCTGTTCTCGATCTCGTGGCTAGTCAAGCTGACCAAGCCGCTGTTCAGCGTCGGGTCGCACGAGATTTCCGGGCGCGACCTCATCCTGCTCATCGGCGGTCTGTTCCTCATCGCCAAGAGCACGCACGAGATCCACCAGAAAATGGAGGGCGACGAGGGCCACGCCGGCGCGAAGGTGGCACCGACATTCACCAGCGTGATCATCCAGATCATGCTGCTGGACATCGTGTTCTCGATCGATTCGGTGATCACCGCCGTGGGCATGGTCGACAAGCTCTGGGTGATGGTGACGGCGGTGGTGATCTCCGTCGGCGTCATGATGGTGTTCGCGGGAGCGATCAGTTCGTTCGTCGAGCGTCACCCGACGGTGAAGATGCTGGCGCTGAGCTTTTTGCTGCTGATCGGGTTCACGCTGATCGCCGAGGGGCTGCACCAGCACATCCCCAAGGGGTACGTGTACTTCGCGATGGCGTTCTCGGTATTCGTCGAGATGCTGAACCTGAAGCTGCGCAAGAGCAAGACGCCGCCGGTGAAACTGCACGAGCCGTACCGGGAGAGCGTTGGTGGTGCGGCCACGTGATGCTCCGTCGTGCCGCCGACCCGTCCGCGGGTCGGTGCCGAGGCGTTTGATCTGCAAGGACTTCGGGGGTTCTCTTCAAGCCAACACCGACCTGACGACAGGTCGGTGGCACAGCTGCGCCTCTATCCTCCCTTTGTGCCGCGATACCGACTGACCATTTCGTACGACGGGACCGAGTTTGTCGGGTGGCAGCGCCAGGCCGCGCCCCCCGCTTTGTGCCACGACTCTCCCGAGTCCTCTCGGGAGAGTCGTGCCGAGGTACCCCACGCTCTCCAAGAGCACGACTTTGCTCTCCAAAGCGAGAGCAAAGTCGTGGCACAGCCGACCGGCGAGCTGCGCTCGGTGCAAGGCGTCGTCGAGCGGGCGGTGCGCGAGGCGGTGCGTCAACCGGTGACGCTGATGGGTGCCAGCCGCACGGACTCGGGGGTACATGCGAAGCACCAGACCGCCGCGTTCACGATGGTGGAGCAGTTCACCAACGACGGGCGGAGAATCGGTCCGCCGGATGATCGGCTGCAGGAAGCGATCAACAGCCGTCTGCCCTCCGACGTGTTGGTGACGCGCTGCGTACGGGCCGCCGACGACTTCGACCCGATCGGCGGGTGCCTGTGCAAGGGGTACGAGTACACGATCTGGGAATCGCGCGACCGCCCGCTGTGGGAGCGCGGGCGGGTGTGGCACCAGCGCGGTCCGCTGCATGTGCCGGCGATGGACGAGGCCGCACGGCTCATCGAGGGAACGCACGACTTCGCGAGCTTCGCGGCGGCGGGGCACGGGCGCGAGAGCACGGTGCGGACGGTGCTCTCGTGCCGCGTCGAGCGCGATGCGAGCGACGCACAGCGCGTCGTGATCCGAGTGAGCGCCGACGGATTCCTGTGGAACATGGTGCGGATCATCGCGGGAACGCTGCTTGAAGTCGGCCGGGGAAAGACGGTTTCCGCGGCGTTGCCCGAGATCATCGCCGCCCGCGACCGCACCCGCTCCGGGCCCACCGCGCCGGCCCACGGCCTGTGCCTCGCATGGGGGATGTACGAGGGCGATGAGGTGCCACATGAAAAGGGAGCACCGGCGATCGACGCGGCATGGCTCGCGGAGCGCGCGGCGTTTATCCGCCAACGGCGCGCGGAGCGACTCGCGCGACGCGAAGCGGAACGCGGAACCGAGGGGGGCGTGATCGAAATGCATGGCGAGGGCTCCGCGTGAGAATCCTCCACATCAGCACCCGGCTCATCCTCGGCGGGTCGCAGGAAAACACCGTCCTTTCCTGCGAAGGCCAGGCCAACCTCGGCCACGACGTCCACCTCGCCTTCGGCCCCATCCACGGGCCCGAGGGCTCGCTGATCGACCGCGTGACGAGCTTCCGCACCCTGCCACTCAAGGCCGTTTCGATAGGCCTTCGTGCCGAAGCACCTGCGGCGGCCAGCGATGCTCCCACTGCCCAAGCCCCACTGCCCACTGCCCCGCCCCGCGGCATCACCACCCACGAAATCAAAGACCTCGTCCGCGAACTCGCCCCGATCACCGACTTCGATTGCTACCGCGCCCTGAAGCGGCTCATCCGCAACCTCGCGCCCGACATCGTCCACACCCATTCCAGCAAGGCCGGCATCATCGGGCGTGCCGCCGCGTGGGAAGTCGGCGATCGCCAGGGTCGAATCGGCGTCGTCCACACCATCCACGGACCGCCGTTCCATGCCTACGAGAGTTCGTGGCGCAACCGTCTGTATGTTGAGTCCGAGCGCTTCGCGGCCAAGCGCTGCCACAGGATCGTCAGCGTCGCCGACGCGATGACGCGCCAGTTTCTCGCCCGCGGCATCGGGCGGCCCGCGCAGTACGTCACCGTCTATTCCGGCATGGAAACCGAGGCCTTCTTGCACGCAGCGCCCGGTGAATCGCGCGAAGAAGTCCGCGCCGCCCTGGGGCTCGATCCCGGCGATCTCGTGATCGGCACGGTCGCCCGCCTCGCCGAACTAAAGGGCCACGACGACCTGCTCGACGCCCTCGCGCCGGACCTCAGCCGACACCCCGCGCTGAAACTGCTGTGGGTCGGTGACGGGCACCTCCGCGCGCGACTCGAAGACCGCGTCCGCACCCTCGGCGTCTCGCGCCAGGTTCTGTTCACCGGCCTGATGCCGCCGCAGCGAATCCCGGGAATCATGCGCGCTCTCGACGTGCTCGCCCACCCGAGCTACCGCGAAGGGCTCCCCCGCACCGTCCCACAGGCGCTGCTCGCCGGCACGGCAGTGGTCGCGAGCGACACCGACGGCACGCCGGAGATCGTCGAAGACAAGGTCACGGGGCGATTGGTCCCGACGGGCGATCCGAGTGCGCTGCGCGAAGCAGTGCTGTGGATGCTCGAAGACGAGCCGCGCCGCCGCGCGACGGCCGAGCGCGGCAGGGCACTGTGCGCGGAGCGGTTCTCCGCGGCGCGGATGGTCGCGGAACTGGAAAAGGTCTACGCGGCGTGCCGGTGAGCGGGTTCCGAGAGTGGGCGAGCGCGGTTCCTGAATCTCCGAGCATCTCAGACCCGTCGCTGACGCTCTCGGCTCGTAGCCTGAGCGCTTTGACCGAGCACGCGACGGCGCCCACTGGTGCATCCGCGGCTCGCATCACAGGTTCCGCATGGCGCGCCTGACAATGCGCTCGGTGGGCTTGCCTTCGCTCTGGCGCTTCCACGCCGCGCACAGCGCGCGAACCCACTCTGGCTGCGACTTCCCGGCGTCGTTGAGCCAGTTGGCGACCGAGTCCTGAACGTACTTGGTGGGGTCGGCGCGCATGGGTTCGAGGATGGGCAGGGCGATCTGGGGCTGCTGCTTCAGGGCGTCGATGTGGGCGCACCACACGCCGCGAGGGCGGGTGATCTCGCTGGCGTAGCGACGAAGGTTAGGCGAAGGTTCGTTGGTCCACGGCGTGAGCAGGCTCACGGCGCGGTCGAGTTCGGCGGCGATGGCGGGGCGCACGGCGATCCACGCCCACTCGCGCACGCCCGAGTGAGCATCGTCGGCGAGCGAGCGCACGCGCTCCAGCCGCTGTGGCAGCGAAAGCCCAGCGTCCGCCGTCAGCATGAAGCACGCCATCGAGCGGACCATGTCCGAGGGGTGCGAGGCGAAGCGGGCGAAGCCGCGGCGTCCATGGCGCTCGAAGAGCACCGCGCCGCCCGCGCGCAGGCGTCCGACGATCCCGCCCTCACGCACGCGCGTCACGTCCGCCGCCGACGCGTTGGCATCCACCGATCGCAGCAGCGAGCCCAAGTCCATCGCGAGCATCTCAGCGAGCGAGGCCGTCTCGATTTCGCCTGCATGGAGACGGCGCAGCACCTCGCGCGGCACGCCGGCCACCGTGCGCGAACCCGCGCGCCGCGCGGGCACGTCGGCGGACCGCGACACAAGCCGGGTCGAAGCCCTTGTCGTGCCCGCCCGATTCGGCGGCGATGATCGGGGCTTAATCGCCATAGTCCAGTGTCCAGCGGTCCTTCGCGATGCCTTCCGGCGGCGGCACACCTTCCAGGATCGGCCGACCCTTCCCGTCCCACCAACTCCGCGCGATCGACGACTTCACCGCGAGGTACATCGAGTACATCACGAACTCCTCCGGCCGTTCGCCCTTCTCCTTGAGATTCTTCTCCATCATCGTTTTCATGACCTCCGACATCACCAGCGCCGATTCTTCCAGCGTGAAGTGGTCATACTCTGGGTCGTTGAGGTGGTGCGCCTCGAACAGCCAATCGTGGACGATGAACGCCGGCGCGTAGCCCCACGGCGAATAACTTCGGAACGCCCACAAGGGACGGGGGATCGACCCGCCGTCAGTCCGCATGCGCTTCGGGGCGATGACCGTGTCGTCGTGGCGGATGAAGCGGAGCGGGCTCTCGGGGTCGGGGATGAAAACAAAGTCGTCGTGGCCGATCCACTCGACCACCAACCGGCCCTTGAGCGTGCCCGGCTTGACCTTCGAGTAATGCAGCGAGGAACACGCCGAAGCGAGGAAGAAGATCGGCGAGAGCAGCAGCGCGAGCAGTCTCATGGCAACTCCGTAGGCTGAGGACGCAACGAAAGTTCACACGCGGTTCTATGCTACCTCACGCCGTGATTCCTCGCTTGTTCATCCCGTGGTTGCTGGGCCTGGTGCTCGCGCTGGGGTGCGCCGGCACGCTGCGGGCCCAAGGCGCGACGGAACCGCCCGACGACGCCGTCCGCGCCCGCCAGCTCCGTGAACAGGCACAAGCCGCAGCGGGCTCGGGCGACTTCCGCGCCGCCGCGGCGGCCTGGCGATCGCTCATCGAGCTCAACCCGAGCAACCCCTTTCACCGCTACAACCTCGCGTGCGTGCTCGCGCGCGCCGGCGACACCGCTGCCGCCGAAGCGGCGCTCGAAGACGCCTTCGCCCACGGGTTCATCGACTTGTTCCACATGCAGCGCGACCCGGACCTGATCGCGATCCGCAACACGCGAACCTTCACCCTCCTCATCAAGGGCTGGGGCGAACTGCTCGAAGCCCGCGGCTTGGCCGACCTCGAATCCCTCAAGCGCCGATTCACGCCCGGCACGCCGCCCACTGCTTACACGTTTCTCTCTGATCCCGTGCTGCGCTTGCACTACGCGTCGGCCTTTCGCCCGGCCAGCTTTGATGATGCCCGCGCCCAGGTCGCCCGCGTCACCGCCTGGGCGCGGCGTGAGCTCTTCCCCGAACCGCCCGCGGACGATCTCAAAGCCCGCCCCGATGCCTGGGTCAGCGTCGTTCTCCCCACGCCGGGCGATTTCTTCCGCCTCGTCTTCTCCGACGGCGTGGGCGGCTACTACGACCGCGATCGCCGCCGCCTTGTCACGCAGGACCTCGGCCCCGGCCTGCGCCACGAGTTCCTCCATGTGCTGCACTGGCGTTACGCCGAGCGTCTCGGCCAGCGCCACCCCCTGTGGATCATGGAGGGCCTCGCCTGCCTGCTCGAAGACGTCGAGATGCCCGGCGAACCCTCGTCCGGCGAGTTCGTCCTGAAACCCTCGTGGCGCACCAACATCGCACGTCGGCTCGCCAAACTCGGCGGGCTCATGCCGCTCGAACGCTACCTCGCGCTGCCCGACGACAAGTTCATGTCCGACCGCCCCCGCGCCCAATACGCCCAGGCGCGGGCCCTGTGCATGTTCCTGCACGAACAGGGGCTCCTCACCAAGTGGTTCGGCGCGTACGTCAAGGGCTACGACGAGGATGCCACCGGACGCGCCGCGCTCGAAGAGGTGTTCGACCTGCCGCTGCCGCGCATCGAACAGCGCTTCCGCGCCTGGGCCGCGAAGCTGCCCGAAGTCGCCGAGCAGAGCAAGCCCGCACGCTTCGGCCTGGGCGTCTCGATCAAGGGCGGCGCAGGCGACGGCGTCCTCGTCTCCGCCGTCGTCACCGGCGCACGACTCTCCCGCGGCGTCTCGAACCCGCTGCGCTTCCGCGACGTCATCCTCTCGATCGACGACCAGCCCGTGCGCACCCTCGACGACTACGCCCGCATCCTCGGCGAACTCAACGAGAAGATGGACCAGCCGCCCCCCGGCCCCGCGCCGCCGCCGCCGAAGGTGCCAGGGTTCCAGGTGATGAACGCCGACCCGCCGCTGCGCACCGGACCGAAAGTGAAAGTGCAGGTGCGGCGCGGCACGCGCGAACTGGGATTCGAGGTCACGCTGATCGAGATTCCTGAGGGGTTTGTGGACTTCTGAAGTGAGTGGGTCAGGGTCCAGGACAGGCGAAGAGTCCGGCCATTCGCCGTGTCTCCGCCCAACCGAACCGAGTACCATGCCCCCTTGCCCAGGCCCGGCCCCCGAGCCTCGGGCCTGTCTCAACGAACCCCCGACGGATCGGGTGCTGTTCGGCCTCCCCGCTCGTTTCGTTGCCCCTCCAAACTTCTCACGGAGGAAACTCTCGCACATGCGCATCCAAGTCACCGCCAAACACATGGAGCTCACCCCCGCCATCCAGCAGTATGCCGAGCAGAAGGCGGGGAAACTCCCCCGCTACTACGACGGCGTGCAGGAGATCGCGGTGGTCATCGAGCGGCCCCGGAACGACCAGGTCGAAGTGGAAATCCGCGCGGACGTCGAGAAGCACGCCGACTTTGTCGTCAAGGTCAACGGGCAGGACGTCTACGAGTGCATCGACCTCGCGGTGGACAAAGTCCACCGCCAACTGGCGGAGTTCAAGGACCGCCTGAAGGACAAGCACAAGTAGACCCATCCGCTCCCGCCCAAGAGCATCGAAACGCCGACATCCGCAAGGTTCCGTCGGCGAATGTTCCCCAGATTGTCCGCCAGTTCTTCCCACCCGACCCCCGATTGCCGACTCCCCACTCTCGCCCTCCCCCCACCCGCCCATGAAGATGCGTGACATTGTCTCCCCCGGGGCCGTCGTCCCACGGCTCGCCAGCGTCGAACGCGACGAGGTCATCGTCGAACTGGTCGACGCGCTCATCAACTCCGGCATCGTCGAAGCGCGCCACCGCAAGGCGATGCTCGACGCCGTGCTGGAACGCGAGCGCAAGGGCTCAACCGGCTTCGGCAAGGGCGTCGCCATCCCCCACGTCAAACTCTCGGGCCTCAAAAAAATGTCGGCGGCGATCGGCGTCTCCGAACGAGGCATCGACTTCAACGCCCTCGACAAACAGCCCGTCTACAGCGTGTTCCTTCTGGTGAGCCCCGCCAACGATCCTGAGGCCCACCTGCGGGCGATGGAGATCATCTTCCGAAACCTCAGCCAGGACGTGTTCCGCCGGTTCCTCCGCCAAGCGTCGACGGTGGATCAGGTGATGACGCTCATGGACGACGCGGACAACAACACGCTTCCGGGGTGAAGCAGGCACTGGGCACTGGACATCAGCAAAGCAGCAAAGCAGCAAAGCAGCAAAGCAGCAAAGCGGCAAAGCGGCAAAGTCAATCGTCCAGTTTCCGCCACACCCGACACCCTATCCCCTGGACCCCAGCCCGAGACCTTTCCCACCGTCCCCGACACCTTCCGCTTGCCAACACACGCCGCCATCGCGACGATCAAGAACAGGCTGGGCCTTCACGCCCGCCCCGCGATGGCGTTTGTCGATCTCGCATGCACCTTCGCCAGCGAGATCACCGTCCGCCGAACCGACAACAACCCCGGCGACCCGGTCGACGGCAAGTCCATCATGATGATGATGATGCTCGCCGCGACCCAGGGCACAGAACTCGAAGTCAGCGCCGCCGGCGACGACGCCGAAAAGGCGAGTGCCGCCCTCAAGGCGCTCATCGACGCCGGGTTTGATGAGGAGTAGGGGAAGGCACAGAGGCACAGAGGCACATAGGCACTCAGGCACGAAGTGACCGAGACGACAGCAAAGCACGATCGCCGCAACGGCTGATCCCGCCTCCACTTCGTGCCTCTGTGCCTTCGTGCCTCCGTGCCTTCTTCACCCACTCTGCCCAAACTGCCCCAAAAACCTCGTCAAATCCGCCGTGTTTACCACGCCGTCGCAGTTGAGGTCGCCGGTGAGCACGTTGCCGGACTTGCCGAACTGTCCGAGGAACTGGGTGAGGTCCGCGGTGTTGACGGCCCCGTCGCCGTTCAAATCCGCAACCAGCGTCACCACCCGCACGTCCAATGACAGCCGCGCCCACCGCGTCACCCCGCCGAGGTTGCCCAGCGGGTGTTCCTTCATGAAAAACCGGGCATACTCGCCCGACCCCGGACCGCCCACGCTCGCCGCGGGCTGCAGACTCGAGATCATCAGCATCAGCCGACCCTGGTTCACGGCGTTCCGCAAATAGAACTGCACGTCCGGGTGCGACACGTCAATCGTGAACGTCACATCGCGGATGTCGCTCACATACGAACCCGCCGACACCCCGGCGATCTGACCCACCGCGAACCGCGTGGGATCAAACCCATCCCGAATGTTGTTCGAGATATCCCGCGCCACGGCGTTCAGATAATCCGTCGGAAAAACCGAACGCAGGTCCTTCAAGATCGCCGGCCCAAAGGGCGGCCCCGGCAGGTTCACGTCACCCTCGTAATAGCACGGGAAAGAACCGGTGTTCCCGCCCGGGCACGCAAAACCAACCGCACCGCTGCTCCACCCGTTGCGGAAGCCGACGCCGTACAACTCGATGGGCCGCCCGAGGTCGGCATCCACGCCGCCGCTGAGATACGTGGCACGCTCGTCATACGTCGGGTCATAACGGAAGGGGATGTCCCCCGTGACGGCGATCGTCACCGTCGCCGACCGAACCCTGTACCCGCACGTCCCACGGCCCACCGGGATGGCCCCGTTGGTGTCCCACCCCAGCAGCACCTGACCGTCGCGCTGGTCAAAGGAGAATCCGGGAAAGGCCTCCTCCTGCCCGAGCGCCGAAAACGTCGCTCCGCTTTCGCTGAACCCCGGAGCCGAATCGAACGGGTAGTTCCACCGGTCCAACGTCGGGGCGGCGGGGTTGAACTGGACCACCTGCGCCCGCGTGGCACAGGCCCCAGCCGTCACCAAAGCCGTCGTGAAAACCACCTTCAGTTGTCCCGATCTTGCTGTGTTCATGCGAGGTCTTGCTCCGATCCGAGAGAATCTCCGAGGCATCCGAACGGTACGTCGATTCGAGCGCGACCCCGATCGGTTTCGCGCTCCCATCGCCTCCCAAAACCGGCTTGACCTTGGGGTTGGGAAGTCTATCCTACAAATGAGACTCACTCTCAACAACGTCCGATCACTCTCCGGCCCGTTCCACCCACGGACGTCGAAATCCGGATAAACTGCTCCGAATCACCCGCAAACCGGTGGGACGCCCGCCCAAGTTTCCTTCCACAAACCCCGCAACCGCCCTCCTCTCTTCAACGCATCATCCAACCATCGCTTGCGTTGAGCCGATAGCCTGACGGAACAACCGTGACCAAGAACGTCCGACCAACCTCAGCCCCTCATGCCCGCGTCGCACATGCCCGCCCCGAGGCGTCCGGCGGCTTCACGCTCGTCGAGCTGCTCGTCGTCATCGCGGTCATCGCCCTGCTCATCGCGGTGCTGCTCCCCGTGCTCTCAAAGGCACGCGAGTGCGCCTACGTCACCGGTGAACTCGCCTCGGGCCGCGAGCTCATGTCGGCCCACCGCATGTATTCCAACGACAACAGCGGCGAGGTCATGGTCGGATTCGCCGCGCCCGCCATGATCTCCAGCGGCACCGTGCAGGCCCGCGACCAGAACAGCACCAAGCTCACCGGCCTGCCGGCCCAGCGCTTCCCGTGGCGACTGCTGCCCTATTACGAGTACGAACTGGGCTCGTGGTACCGCGATCGCGCCAGCGTCGAGCGGACGATGAAGACCAACGGCGATCTGAACTCTGAACTCTTCCGATACGCCGTCTCGGTCGCCCCGCGCATGGGGCTCAACCAGATCTTCATCGGCGGCTCGGCCGACAACGACGGCGGCGGCTACGCCTTCAACACCGCGCTGCAACCGACGCTCCGCTCCAAGTGGGGCGGCAACTGGTTCATCCGCCGCGTCTCGGACATCCCGCGCCCATCGGAACTGCTCGTCTTCGCCACATCCGCCGGTGCCGACCCGGTCGGCGGCGTGGCCCTCGACGGCTTCTACCGCGTCACCCCGCCCTACTTCTTCAACCGCAAGTGGACGACAATCACCCCCAACGCGACGACGCAGCCCAACCAGACTGGCAACGTCAGCTTCCGTTACGCGGGCAAGGCCGTTGGCGTGATGTCGGACGGCCACGCCGAATCGCTGACGTGGGAGCAGATGCAGGACATGCGCCGCTGGTCGCCCAAGGCGAACCGCGCGGAATATGTGATGCCGCCGCTGTGAGGGTCCAGTCCTGAGCGGCCAGATCGGGTGGCAAACTCCCACTTCTTGTTCGAGGGTTCGACCAACCGCAAACGCCGGCGGCGGCGCTTTCAGCGGACAGCCCCGTTCGTCAAAGGTCGTCGGGCTTCAAGCCTGTGCGCTTGGCGATGCGGGCCAGCATCACCGGACCGATCTCTTCTCGTTCGTGAAACGCGAACACGAAATCGGGCCATCCGACACGAGAGAGCGTCCGATGCGAGCCCGACTGCCGCTTCACCGACCAGCCGATTCGCATCAGCGCGGCGAGCACGCGAGAGGCGGGCTTGGACGGCCAGACGCTCACGCGGCGACCGAGAACAGAATGGGAATCTGCGGGATCGCCTCGCCGTTCTCGATTCGCTCCGCAAGCACCCGCAGCGCCAGCGCCTCGGCGCTCGCGACAGCCCGGTCACGTGTCGGGCCGTACGCAAGCGTGCCCGGCAGTTCGGGAACTTCGGCGATCCAACGCCCGTCCTGCTCGCGTTCGATCTCGACGGTCAGCTTCATGTCGGATTCTAGGGGCATGCCGCCCGAGACACGCGCGCCGCTCAGGCACCCTGGGGCGGCGTCGCGGTCGCTGCCAGGCTCGGCTGCGGCGCGGGCCGCTCGACGGGCACCGGACTCTTCGCCGGCGGTTTGGGGCGCAGCAGCAGGATCACGATGAACGCAAAGCTGCTGAGCACGCCGACGGACCCGATACCCACCGCCTGATAACCCGTCGGATAGTCCTTCGCCGAGCTCAGCGTCACCTGCGGGCCCGAGTCGGTGGGCAGCTTGATCGACTGCTTGTCGTAATACGCCGCGTTCTTCGACAGCGAACCCGGAAGCCGCGCGAACGCGCCCACCGCCAGCACCAGCGGCACGACCATGCCGACGTGAATCCCGACCATCCCGAGCGTCCGTTTGGTGTGGATCTGGAACGCGAGAACGACGCACGCAATGGCCAGCACCGCACC
This sequence comes from Phycisphaerales bacterium, assembly GCA_046154665.1. Lineage (GTDB taxonomy): Bacteria > Planctomycetota > Phycisphaerae > Phycisphaerales > UBA1924 > JAFLCM01. Next base: position 54,767 of record JBJXFG010000102.1, read on the forward strand.
GATGCCGGGCACGATGAGGGCCGTCAGCGCGTTCGCCTCCGGCGGCGCGGCAAGGTACGTCAGCGCACCGATGCCCAACAGAGCAACGGCGTAGGCGATCATGGCGATGGCGAACTTGGTCATGGGGGGTAAAGGCAACAAGAAGGCACGAAGGCACAAAGGCACGGAGGCACGAAGTGGTTGGACGCGGAGCGTAGCCCGGCGGGGCGCTCGCGTCGGCTGGGGTTTCGTACACTGTCATCGATGCCGCTCTGCCCGACATGCCGCAAGCCCGTCGAAGGCTCGGCATCGTTCTGCCCGGCGTGCGGGGCGCGGCTTTCCGCCGCACCGCCGACAGACGCGACGCTCAGCGGCGTCACCGCCGAATCACCCTCGCCGCGCCGCGTGCCGCAAGCCTTCGACGCACCCCACACGCCGCACTCTTCCTCGTCGGCCTCGGGGCACGCGCCAACACCCTCCGGGTCGCTCAGTTCCAGCAGCCTCGACGGCGGGCGCTTCGCCCCCGGCGAGATCGTCGCCGGCCGCTACCGCATCGTCGCGCGGCTCGGCAAGGGTGGCATGGGCGAGGTGTACCGCGCCGACGACGTCACGCTCGCCCAGCCCGTCGCGCTGAAGTTCCTCCCGCCCGCCTTCGCCGCCGACCCGGACAAGGTGCAGCGCCTGCTGCACGAGGTGCGGCTGACGCGGCAGATCAGCCATCCCAACGTGTGCCGCGTGTACGACGCCGTCACACTGCCTCCGCCCTATCCCGGCGGCGCGCCAACGGTGTTCCTGGCGATGGAGTACATCGACGGGGAAGACCTCTCATCGCTGCTGCGCCGCATCGGCAGATTGCCGGGGGACAAAGCCCTCGAAGTGGCACGCCAGGTGTGCGCTGGCCTCGCCGCGGCCCATGATCTCGGCGTCATCCACCGCGACCTCAAGCCCTCGAACATCATGCTCGACGGGCGCGGACGGGCCCGGCTGACGGACTTCGGCGTGGCAGGCACCGCCGCCGAGATCGCCGCCAGCGGCGAGATCGCCACCGGCACGCCCGCCTACATGGCCCCGGAGCAGCTCAACGGGCAGGACGTCTCGGTGCGTTCCGACATTTTCTCGCTGGGGCTGGTGCTGTACGAACTGTTCACCGGCAAGACGGTGTTCAAGGCTTCGTCGATGGCGGAGCTGCGCGGGATGCACGCCACCGGCACCACCGCCCGACCGAGCACAATCGCGAGCGACATCGATCCGCTGTCCGAGCGCGTGATTCTGCGCTGCCTCGAAAAAGACCCGGCGTTCCGCCCCTCATCGGCGCTGGCGGTGTCGGCGGCGCTGCCGGGGGGCGATCCGTTGGCGGCGGCGCTGGCCGCGGGTGAGACGCCGACACCGGAGATGGTCGCAGCCTCCGGCGGCGCGGGGGCGTGGAGCGCCAAGGTGGCGCTGGGGTGCCTGGCGGGTTTTCTCTTGGGCGTGCTGGCGCTGCTGGCGATGAAAGATTCTTCGGGGATGGTCCGGCGCACGCCGTTCGAGTACTCAACGGAAGTGCTGCGGGCCAAGGCGTTGGAGTTCGTGAAGGCGCACGCCCCGCCGCCGGCCGCCCCCGCGCGCTACGACGAGGCGTGCGGGTTCTCGACCAACTGGCAGGCGGTTCGTGAAATCGAGACGAAGCTGACGTCGAAGGAGCGTTGGGAATCGCTGACGACGGGGACGCCGTCGGGCATCGTGTTCTGGTACCGGTACGCGCCACACTCGCTGGCACCCGAAGCAGGCGCGTTCGCGCTGACGGGGCCGAGCGATCCACCGATGACCCAGCCAGGTTCGGCGCGGCTGTGGCTCGATGCGCGCGGGCGGCTGATCGAGTTCCGGGCCCTGCCCAAGGTCGCGACGCGTCCGGTGGACCCGCTCGCGCCCGCCCCCAAGCCGGAACGGGCGATGCCCGAGTGGGACGCCTTCTTCGCGGCGGCGGGCCTTGATCGCTCGAAGTTCAAAGAGACGGAGCCCCGGCAGACGGCCCCGTTCGCGACCGACTTCCGGCTGGCGTGGACCGGCGTGCTGCCGACACAGCCGCCCTTCAGCCCGATCCCGGTGCGCGTCGAGGCGGCGAGTTTCGAGGGGCACCCGGTGCTGTTCACGCTGGTGGCCTCGTGGCACACCATGCCCGAGAGCGCCGCGGGCGCGGGCGTCGCGCAGCGCCTGGGCGAGGCGATGAACCTGATCGTCGACCTCTTCCTGCTCGCCGCGAGCCCGTTCCTGGCGTGGCGCCACGCGCGCACCGGGCGCGGCGACCGGCGCGGTGCCTTCTGCCTCGCCCTGTTCCTGATGGCGACCTCGATGGGCATGTACGCCCTGCGCCTGGCCGAGCCGATGCGCATCAGCTCTCTCCTGCTGGGCAGCAACGCGATCGCCCGCTCGGCGTGGTGGGCGCTGTTCGGCTGGATGCTCTACATGGCCCTCGAGCCGTACATCCGTCGGGTCGCGCCCACGGCGGTGATCGGGTGGGCCCGCATGATGCAGGGACGGTTGCGGGACCCGATCATTGGGCGGGACATTCTGGTCGGCGCGGTGCTGGCCGCGGCGTTCTCGGTGCTCATCCATGTTTCCGTCATGATTCCGATGTGGTTGGGCGCGGTGCCACCCCCGCCGCTGTCGCCGAACTGGAACTGGTTCGGCGGCGCCCGAGCGACCCTGAGCAACACGCTGCAAGGAGCGACCAACGCGGTGTTCGTCCCGATGTACGCAACCATCGTGATGGTCGGGCTGCGCTGGGTGCTGCGGACCGACAAGCGAGCGATCGTCGGCCTTTGGGTGGTCGGGACGCTGCTGCTGACCAGTGAGTTCGGCTTCCTGGCCCACGGGCTGGCCATCGGCGCGATCATGGCGCTGGCCTACGCGATCGCGCTGGTCCGATTCGGCCTGCTGACCATGTCCGCGACCTTCCTCGTTTCGTTCCTCATCAACAGCCCACCCGCAAACCTCGACCTGTCGTCGTGGTACGCCCCCAACTGGATGTTCCCCTACGCCCTCGCGCTCGGGCTGGCGTGCTTCGCGGCGTACACCAGCATGGGCGGGCGCGCCGGGGTCACGGCGCTGAGGATGGGCCCGGCACCGGGGGATCGACGATTCTGAGAGGCGTGGATGCTTTTCACACGCTGTTCGGCACCCACACCTCGCTTCGCTTTCCGCTGCACTTCTTCTCGAACACGAGGCACCCCGTGAGTTCACCCGCTGCCATGCCGCTCTATCTCGCCGGGGCACCGACCGTGTCGGGCGCGGTGATCGAGACGCCCGACCGGTATCAGGGGGGCGTGGCGTCCGTGGCGTCGCGGGCCGATGCGGGGATGATCGACGCCGCCATCGCCGCGGCGTGCGAGGCCGCCGACGCGTGCCGGCTGCGCCCGATCCACGAGCGAATGGCGTCGCTGCGCCGCATCGCCGACGAGATCGATCGGCGTGCCGAAACGCTGGCCCAGATGATCGTCGCTGAAACCGGCAAGCCGATTCGCGAGGCGCGGGCCGAGGCGGCCCGGGCCGCCGAGACGTTCCGATCCGCGGCGGACGCGGCGTCCCACGCGCTGCACGGCGAGGCGCTCCGCCTCGACGCCAGCCAGCGCGGCACCGGCAGGCGGGCGATCAGCCAGCGCGTGCCAATCGGCCCGCTGGCCTTCATCACCCCGTTCAACTTCCCGCTCAACCTGGTGGCGCACAAAATAGGCCCGGCGATCGCGGCGGGCTGCCCGTGGGTGCTCAAACCCAGCGACAAAACGCCCGGCACCGCGCTGATGCTGGGCGACATCCTCACGCGGGCCAGCCTGCCCGCGGGCTCGTGGAGCATCCTGCCGGCGTGGGTGGACGACGCCCGCGCCCTGGTCACCGATGAGCGGCTGGCACTGCTGTCATTCACCGGATCGGCCTCGGTTGGCTGGGCCCTGAAGTCCGCGTGCGGGAGCAAGCGGATCGTGCTCGAACTGGGCGGCGACGCGACGGCGATCGTCGAGCCGTCGGCGGACCTCGAGCACGTCACGGCGCGGGTGTGCGTCGGCGGCTTTTCCAACGCCGGGCAGTCGTGCATCAGCGTTCAGCATGTGCTGGCGCACCGGTCGATCTACGACGAACTGCGGGCCCGCCTGGTCGAGGCGGTCGCGGCGATCCCCTTCGGCGACCCGCGCGACGAACGTACGGCGGTGGGCCCCGTGATCAATCTCGCCGCGGCCCAACGCGTCGAACGGTGGATCGGCGACGCGGCGGCGGACGGGGCGCGGGTGCTGTGCGGCGGCCTGCGCCACGGGGGGCAGAACAGCGCCGTCCTGGCGCCGACGCTCGTCGAGAACATCCCGCAAGGCTGCGCGCTGGCGTGCGAGGAGGTATTCGGGCCGGTGGTGTGTCTGGGCGTGTACGACCGGCTGGGCGACGCGCTCGACCGCGTCAACGCCGGGCGCTTCGGCCTGCAATGCGGGCTGTTCACCCGCGATCTTCACGACGCGCTCGCGGCGTGGGACCGGCTGCGCGTCGGCGCGGTGGTCGTCAACGATGTGCCCACTTTTCGCACCGAGTCCATGCCCTACGGCGGGGTCAAGCAGTCCGGCCTCGGACGAGAGGGCGCGGTGCGCTCGATCCACGAGTTCACCGACGAGCGGCTGCTCATCCTCGACAGCCACGACCCGCGCGGGAGCGGCACGCGATGACCCCGCGGCTCGCCGAAGTGAACCGGTTCGCGGCGGCGCTCCCGCGTGCGGTCGAGCGCCGCACCGAACTCGTGCACTCCGGGATCACCGAGTGTTTCCGCACCTTCGCGGGCGGCGGCGACGGGTGCGAGCATGTCTTCATCGACGTCTACGGCCCCGGCGCGGTGCTGATCGTGAACGAAGGCTCGACCCTCGCCGACACGGACACGATCTCGCTCGCCGCCGAAGCGGCGCTCGCTGCGTTGCAGCGGGTCGGCGTCAAGGCGGTCTACGCCAAACCCTTCGCGAAAGACCGCTCAAAGCTCGGCGGCATTCACCCCGACGCGCTGCGAGACCCCACGCCCGCCGCCGGTGAACCGCTGCCTGAGAGCATCATCGTGCGCGAGCACGAGTGCCGCTTCGAGGCGCGCTTGTGGGACGGCTTTTCGACAGGGCTTTTCCTCGACCAGCGCGAGAACCGGCGCGAGCTGGCCCGTCTCGTGCGCGAGCACGCGGCACGGGGCGGCCAGCCCCCCCGCGTCCTCAACACCTTCGCCTACACCTGCGGCTTCTCGGTGTCGTGCGCCCTGGCCGGTGCTCACGTGGCGAGCGTGGATGTCTCCCCGCGCTACCTCGACTGGGGCAAACGCAACTTCACGCACAACGCCCTCGACCCGGCCAGCCCCGCTCACCGCTTCGCGCGGATGGACACCTTCGAGTTCCTCGACTATGCACGCCGCAAAGCGCTGCTCTTCGACCTCATCATCCTCGACCCCCCAAGCTTCGCCAGCGCCGACAAACGCCGCGGCATCCGCGCGTGGTCGAGCACCATCGACTACGCCCGCCTCGTCGAGCGCGCCGCCGAACGCCTCGACCCGCGCGGCATGCGCCTGCTTTTCGCGTCGACCAACACGCTGGAACTGTGCCGCGACGGCGGCCGTCCGCTGGAGCGCGAAATCGTCAAAGGGCTCGGCGCCCCGCCGACATGGCTCGCGCTGCCGCCGGCTCCCATCGATTTCGCGCCCGAGCCCGGTCGTTTCGCGGCACGGCTGTGCCGCGTGTGATGCGCGCCGTACCATCGCGGCGCGTGTTCCCGACCACCCGAGACTTTGTCGCCGCACTCGAAGCCTCAGGCCAGCTGCGCCGCATCAGCGCCGCGGTCGACCCCGTGCTCGAGATCGCCCAGATCACCGACCGCGTGAGCAAGTCCGCCGCGCCGGTCATGCCTTCACAGGGCGCCAAACGCACCGACCCGCGCTTCCACCACCTCGGCGGCCCGGCGCTCCTCTTCGAGAACGTGCGCGGATCAGACATCCCCGTGCTCATCAACGCCTGGGGCTCCTATGCGCGCATGGAGATGGCCCTGGGCTGCCACGACAGCGGCCACACTCCCGGCGGTTTCGAGGCCCTCGCCGCCAAGATCGGCTCACTCGTCAAGCCCCAGCCGCCGCGATCGCTCACCGAGATCATCGCCAAAGCCCGTGAGTTCCTGCCGCTGCTGCGCATCCCGCCCAAGCGCACCCGTGGCCCGGGCCTGTGCCAGCAGATCATCAAGACGGGCGAACAGGTCGACCTCACCACGCTGCCGCTCATCCGCTGCTGGCCTCACGACGGCGATTTCGCGGCGCTCGGCTACCCCGCCGATGTCAACGCCGGCATCCCGGGCCTCGCCGATGCGCCGGAGTGGGAGCGCCACTTCCGCGGCCGCTACGTCACCCTCGCGGGCATCCACACCATCCACGCCGACGACGTGAACGCCGAGAAGCCCGCAAGCCACAACATCGGGATGTACCGCGTGCAGCTTCTGGGCAAACGCCGCATGGCGATGCACTGGCACATGCACCACGACGGCGCCCGCCACTGGCGCTCCTGGAAAGCGCGGGGCGAGCGCATGCCCGTGGCGATCGCACTCGGCGGCGAGAGCGTCATGCCCTACGCCGCCACCGCCCCGCTTCCGCCGGGCATCTCCGAACTGCTGCTCGCGGGCTTTCTCAATCGCGGCGGAATCCCGATGGCGCGGGCCCGCACCGTCCCGCTCTGGGTGCCGGCGAACGCCGAGATCGTCATCGAGGGTTACGTCTCGAACGAAGCAGGGCTAATCGGGTTTGATCCCCGTGATACGTCGGTTTTCCAAGCCGACTCTTCCGACGGGCCCCCGAACACGCACCAGAGATCAGGCATAAAGGCAGTCAGCTCGGAGAGCCGACCTACGAAAGCCCTCGGCCCCGGCGCCGTCTTCGAAGGCCCCTTCGGCGACCACACCGGCTTCTACTCCATGCCGGACCGCTACCCCATCCTCGACGTCACCGCGATCACCCATCGCCGAGACCCGATCTACCCAACGACCATCGTCGGGCTGCCGCCGCAGGAGGATTACTACCTCGGCAAGGCGACCGAGCGCCTGTTCTTTCCGCTGCTCAAGACGATCATCCACGACATCGAGGACTACGACCTCCCGATGTTCGGCGCGTTCCACAACTGCGCGGTCGTGCGCATCAAGAAGGCCTACCCGCTGCAGGGCCGGCGCGTGATGCACAGCGTCTGGGGCGCGGGGCAGATGGCATGGACCAAATCGATCTTCGTCGTGGACGACGACGTGGACGTCCACGACACCGCCGCGGTGCTCCGCGCCGCGGGCGAGCACTGCGTCCCCGGTCGTGATATCGAGACCGTGCGTGGCCCGCTGGACATCCTCGATCACGCCGCCCCGTTCCTGGGCGCGGGCGCGAAGTGGGGCTTCGACGCCACGCGGAAGAACAGCGACGCGGAGAAGCACCGCGTGATGGACGCGCTGGCCGCCGAGTCGTGCGCCCAGGGGGACATCGGCCCGGTGCTGGCGGATTCGGCGCGAGGCACCGAGGCACGGGCACGCACCATCGAAGGCGTGCTCGACGCGCGCATCCCCGCCGAACTGGGCGGATGGTGGATGTTCATCAAGGCCCGCAAAGACAACCCCGGCGACGGAGCGAAGGTGATCGAGGCCCTCGGCACGCTGCCCAACGAAGTCGAGATGCCGCGCTGGACCGTCGTCGTCGGCCCCGACGCCGACGCCGCCCGATTCGACGACGCGCTCTTCCACTGGACGGCCCAGTGCGCCTTCGAGCGCGACGCCCACCTCAGCAAGTGCGGCAGGCGCATCGCCTTCGACGCCACACCCAAGCTCCCCGGCGACGAACGCCACGCCCAGCCGGTCCGCGCCTGGCCGCCGATTCTCCGAACCGACGACGCGACGAGGCAACTCGTCGAGCGACGCTGGGGCGAGTACGCGATCGAGCGATAGCACGCATCAACGGCGACCCACGACAACCGAACAACGAGCCCCGAGCGTCAGCGAGCGGGCCGAACTCGCCAGCGCTAGCGGTTCGTCCCGAGGCCCGTCGTTCACGTTCCGTGCTCGCTGGCGACGCCGCCAGAAAAGAAAAACGCCCATCCTCTCGGACGGGCGCGTTCATTCACATACAAAATGAAACCCTTGGCTCAACGCCCCGAGGATCAGTTCGCCAGAACGACGATCTCAACGCGACGGCTGGTCTTCTTGTCGCCGCGCGGCTGGCTCGAGCCCATGCCCACCACCGACATGCGGCCCGACGACACGCCCTGCCCGGAGAGATAATCAGCCACAGCCTGGGCGCGGGCACGGCTGAGGTTCTCGTTCGAGCCCCACTTGTCCTTGCTCTTCTTCAGCGGGTCAGAGTCGGTGTGACCCTCGACGCGGACCTGGTGGCCCGAGTATTGGCCGTTGAGCTGACGCGCGATGCGGTTGAGCTCGCCGCGGGCCTCGGCCTTGACGGTCGCCGAGCCGGGGGCGAAGAGGGTGTCGCCCGCGACGGTGAGCACGGCGGTGCCGCCGCTACCGCCACCACCGCCACCACCGCCGCCTTGCCAGCCGCTATTGACCGGGGCCGCCGGAGTCTGCATCGAGGCCATCTGCGACTGGATCGAGCGCTTCTCGTTGTCGCACGCGTCGAGCGCCGACTGCTGCTGATCGATCCGGCTGCGAAGTTCCTGGTTCTCCATCCGCGCCGACTCAAGGTCGGCCTGAACCGCCTTTTGCTTGTCGTTGCAGCCCACAAGCGTGAGGCACGACACTGCGGCGACGGCGACAAGACTGAGACGACGAACGAGAGTCGATGTGGTCTGCATGGCTGGCGAATCCTCCGTGACGATGGTGGTCCTGGATCAGGTTTCTGGAAAATGGTGGAAGAGACAGGTGGGCCAGACGCGGGCCACCCAAGATGTCGTGGTCAGGCACGCCGATTCGGGCGACAGACCCCAGCATATGGGATCATCGCCCGCTGGTTCTCGGACGGAGAGCCGCGGCGGTGGGATACCATACGCATCGGGCCTTTTTGTCAAGCCTCTGAAGCGATTTTTCAGGACTTGAACGCTCGATCCACTCACGTCCGTCCGTGGTTATTGCCACGTCAAGGCAGGTCCACAGGCCGACCCATCAGCGCACCCAACCCCAGTTCCAGCACCGGCTTGAGGAAGATGACCACCACCGTGGCGGCGGCGAGGTGGGGGCCATAGGGGAGCGCGCTGCCAAGTCGACCGCCGAGTTTGGGGAACAGCCGTCCGCCAACCGAGCCGAGGATCGCCCACCCTAGCCCGAAGAACGGGGCGACGAAGAACGCGATAAGGGGGTCAATCCAGCCCAAAACCGCCCCAACAGCGGCCATCAGGTGGACATCCCCCAGACCCATGGCCTCTTTGCCGAAGGCGAGGCTGCCGAAGATTCGGATGGCCCAAACGATCCCGCCGCCGATGAGGATGCCCAGAATGCTGCCCCCGAGGGCTCCGAGCCAGAGGGGGGGGTGTTCGAGCCAGGCTCCGAATGCGGTGCCAGGCACCAAGGAGAACGCCGCCCAGGCGAGCAGGGCGGGCGGGGCGAGGAAGGCGAGTTCGCGGATCATCTCGCGGCGGGCGTGGGGGTACTGCACCCAAACCGGGTCAGCGGAGCCGCCGTTGGCCCCCTCACCCCCCGCCCCACCGCCGCCCGCATCATCCTGAGGGTCTTTCACGATCCGTCGCAGCACCAGACCCACGAGCAGACCGGCGAGCATGCCAAATCCCATGCCCTGCAGCGGGCGATCCCAGCGCAGGCCGAGGCTGAATCCGGCGAACATGCCGGCCACGGCGGGGCCCGTCAGGAACAGCGTGCGCAATAGAGCAACGCGGATGGAAGGGCCGGCGGGCGCGGCGGGAGTCGCTGCGGATTCACTCGGCGAACTCTCTCCCGCGGACGCGACGCGCGCCTGATGGGACTTTTCCCACTCGTCGTAGTCCGCGAAGCTCCGCTTCAGCCAGCCCAGCGAAAGCAGTCCATTCGAAATCACAAGCCCGACAGCCGCCGCGAAAGATGCGGCGAGCCACGGGCCTTCCGCCACCGGGATGCACCACAGATGCTCCCCCGAGCGCAGCACGCTTCCGCCGCTCGCGCCTCCCGCCGCTGTTGAGCGACCCCACGCAATCACCGCCGCATGCAGCGGATGGACGACCAGTGCGGTGGCCCCGAGCAGCCACGGAATCGAGAGCGGGATGGTGAACGTACGAGCATCGATGAGCGTGATCGCCACCAGCGACGCGAGCAGGAAGCACACCAGCAGCGCCATCGGCCACATCCGCGGCAGGCCGTCCATCGCCCACTCCGGTGCCCACCAGCGCGGGTCGAGCCCCGGGAGGTGCGGATGCATGAACCACGCGGCGAACACCAGCGCGAACAGCACCGCCGTCAGCAGTTCGACAATGGGATACTCCGACGAGATCGGCGCCCGACAAAACCGGCAACGACCCCGAAGCATCACCCACCCGAGGATGGGGATGTTCTCGTTCCAGGTGAGGGTGGTCGAGCAGGTGGGGCACGCCGAGGCAGGACGGATGAGGTTGAGCCCGCGCGGCAGGCGGTAGACGACGACATTGAGAAAGCTTCCGACGATGGCGCCGAACGCGAACACGAAGGCGAGGCCGACGAGGGCACCGATCCATTGGATGAGCATCAGGCCGGAGGTGTCAACGGCGGGGAGCTTCCGACCGGTGATCTGGGAGATGAGGAACGCGCCGTCGCTCATGTGGTGCCATTAGCATCGGACGGATCGGTAGGCGAAGGTCGATCTGGAGCCGTCGGTCGATCCGCTTCATCCCATGCCCAGTCGGGTTGGTGCCGCCAATGCGGGGGGCATTCCAGCGGGCGGAGCCCTGGGCGATCAATAGCCTCAGGAAGAACCCGATTCCGAAGGTCGGCGATCTCGATGACACGCTTGATCTTCACGAGCGCCAGAAGGCGATCGGCCCGAGTCCGGCCGGGGAACACTGCCACAATCACCTCGCGCCCACGCGCTTGAACAGCCTGCACGGGCGGCACCAGGTCCGCGTCGGCGGAGAGCACCAGCGCCGTGTCAAAGCGATCCTCGTATGCGTCCACCACCATCGACGTCGCGATGCCGACGTCCGTGGTCTTCTCCTCCCATCGCGGCGTCTGATGCTGGCACGCCTCGCAGGTGTAGGGCGATTTCTCCGAGTACCAACCGAGTCTGAGTTCGATGAGCGGCAACGTCCTGAGGGCGTCGAAGTATGTCATCTGACGGGCGTTACTCTCAATCAGCCTCTGCTTGTTCCGGATGGGGCACCGCTTCGGCACCTTGCGCGGGGCCGAAAAGTACTTGATGCCGACGCATTGCTCGTCCGCCACCAGCAAGTCCAAGATCACACGCTGCATGTCGAGCCAGTACAGAGATCGCCCGAGGCAGTCCTTCACCGCACCGCCGTTGCGGACGTGCAGCCTGTCGGCGTCCCGGCTGGCGTTCTTCAACCCGTAGTAAACGTTGAATCCATCGATGTAGGCCATCACTCGCTTCCGGCCGGAGATACCGCTGTCGGCAAACTTGTCGGGAACCATGTTGAGGGGGGGCTCAACTTTCTCTTGACGAGCGCCTATACTCATACCGATCATCCTTGTTGAGTCTGGGGCAACCATTGTTGCCGAAACCAGAACGAAGAGTGTGCCCACATCCCCATCCCGTACCACGCCGAGGCGAGAGCCCCGGTTCGAGCGCCCCTCGGGGGCGTTTTTCTTGCGCGTTGAGACCGTCGCGGTGTTCGTACCCAACCGCGTACACTCTCGACTCATGCTCCGACCGAATGCCGCTGGTTTGATCGTCCTTCTCGCCGCCGTGCTCGCCGGCTCAGCCTGGGCCCGACCCGCCCGCGAGGCCACTATCCACGATGATCTGGCGCGCCAGCTCCAGCGGGCCGTTTCGGTCCCCGCATCGCGGGCCGAGCGTCAGTTCGTCGCTTTGGCGGCGCTGCGGCAGCTCCGTGACGCTCGGCTGCAGCCGCTCTTTGCCGATCTCGCCGCGCGGCCCCGTGCCGACCTGCGGGCCGAGGGGATCCTCGGGCTGGCCGAGCTCGCCGACGACGGGAACGTGAGCTTGGCGATGGTCGGGGAGATCAAGAACCCCTCGGAGCAGTCGCTTGTCATTCTCGAAGCACTGGCCGGCGGGCGACTGTCGGCGTCGCAGGCGGCGGAGGTGCTGTCGTGGCCCAAGCTCGACCCTCGGCTTGAGCTGGCGCTGCGGGCCCGCGCGGTCAGCGGATTGGCGAAAGCCGAGGCCACGAAAGCGAGCGACGCCGACCGCCTCCGAGCCCTGGCCGCAACCGATTCGCCTCTCGTTCAAGTGCTCGCGGAGACGCTGCTCTCCCACGCGGGCGACGGCGACGCGGCCGGTCGTCTCTCTTCGATTCTGTCCAAGCTGCCAGACGATCAACGTTCCGAACTGATGGGGCCGGCGCTGGAGATGATCTCGCGCGAGAAACTGCTCGGAGCCGCGCCGGTGATCGCGGCCTTGATGCCGTTGTGCTCGACCGACGGCCAGCGCGCCGCCGCGGCGTCGACGCTGATGCGCGTCGACTCGGCGGCGGGCTCCGAAGCGTGGCTGAAACAGTGGAACGGCGCGAAGGAACTGGCGGGGCAGATTCGGCTGGCCCTCGCGGCCTCCGAGTGCGCCGACCAGGCACCGCCCACCGTGGCGGATGCACTGGCAAAGTCGAACGTTGAGCCCCCGGCGGGGATCGGGCGAGCGATCGCGTCGCTGCGCGCGGGCCCGAGCGGGGCTTCGCCCGGCGACCCGGCCGCCGCCGCTCAGGCGTTTGTCGCACTCATCTCGCAGGGCCACACGCAGAGCACCGCGTGGGCCATGAACCGGGCCCAGACGCTGCCCGATGAGGCAGCGCGGGGCGTGTTCCTGGGCGTGATCCGGCACGCGATCAGCGATCGCACCGTGGGCAAAAACGTGCCCAGGGCGGTGTTTGAGGCGGGGTGGCGTCTGGCCCAGCGCGACGCCGGGGCACTCTCGGAAATCCTCGCTCGCGCGTGCGCCGAGAAGGACGCGCCGCTCGCCGAAGCACTGCTCGCGGGGCTCATCCGAGGCGGGGCCGCGCCCGCGTGGGACCATGCCAAACCGCCGGCGTTCCCAGGGCTGACGGCGCAGTCGATGGCGCTGCTGTACCGGGCGCGGCTTGCGGGCATCAAGCCCGCCGACGCCGCGAAGGAGCAATCCGAGCCAACCAATCCAGTCGACGTGACAGCACAGCGCGGGCCGCTTTCCTCCGGCGGCGGCTTCGACCCTACCAGCGAAGACGCCGAGATGCTGCGCCAGGTGGCGCTGGGCCGCGGCAACCTGCCCGAGGCGTACCGCGTGATCGCCGCGTGGTTGGCGCTGTGCCAGGACGGCAAGGACCGCGAGGCATTGGCTCGGCTGCTGGCACCGGAGCCGGAGTAGCGGCTCGAAGTAGGAATGTCCATCCGAGCCCCGAGCGCGACCTCGGGGCCACTTTCCGTACCTCAAGGGCGACAAGCACACGCAGCGTGTTCGTTCGGTGGCCCCGAGCTCGCGCTCGGGGCTCGGATGGACTCGCGTCAAGCGTCAACCGCGCGCAAACACGCGGGGCGCTCGTTGAAGCGCCCCGCGTGCGTGAGAAGAGAATGAGCGATCAGGAACAGGCCAGGGCAGAAGCCGCGGGGCTCAGGCCTCGCGCCGGCGGCGGACCGCGATCACACCAGCCAGAGCCAGCATCACGCCGGTGCCAGGCGTCGGGATGACGTTCTCGATCACGAAGCCCATGAGTGCCGCGCCGGTGCCGTAGCCCTTGAGCGAGTTGTCACCGCCGAACGACAGCCAGTACGAGCGGTTTTCCGCGGCGGCGCCGTCCTGCTTCGGATCGTCGATGACGCGGGCCCGCCACGAGGCGACGGTGCCGTCGGCGTTCATCGTCTTCTCGATCTCGGCGACGAAGACGGCGTGGGCACCCATGCTGACCCCGCGGGCGTTCTTGCCCCACTTGACGATCATCTCGGCCACGCCGTTGGCACGCAGCGCGTCGTAGACGGCGCAAGGGTCGGTCGAGCGGTTGGTCTGGATGTTGAGGTTCTTGTCGGTGACGTAGGTGCCCTTGCCGTCGACGATCTTCTGGATGCTGCCGGTGCCGCCGGCCTCGGTGGTGGCCATGTTGGTGGCGAGTTTGTCGGCGGTCTGCTGGACGTTGTCGGTGAGGGTGAGTCCGTGGATGGCCTTGAGGCCGTGGATGCCGCGGGCGACAGAGCCCGGGGCGCAGTGGTTCTTCTTTTCGTTGACCTTGGGGACGTTGCCGTCGCCCAGGACGGACTTGGCGCGCTTGACGCCGGTGCCCCCGCCGCCGCGGAGCGAGGTGATGGTGCCTTCGCCGTCATAGTTCTGTGCGAAGGAGGGCTCGGTCTGTCCGGTGCCGCCGGCGAAGGGCCCGTCGGGGTCGCCGGGCTCGGAGCCGACGCCGCCGACGAGGATTTCCTGCTTGGAAACGAGGCCGAAGTTCGAGAAGGTGCCGCGGTCGGTGCCGTCGCGGGCGGTGATCGGGGTGGAGGTGATGCTGATGTCGTAGGCGAGGCTGGTGATGCTGGTGGAGCCGCGGGCGATACCGAGGTTGAACTGGAACCCATCGCCGGCGCGGCTGGCCAGTTCGATCGGGCTGGAGAACCGCATCGGAACATTCTTCACGGCGTGGTTGGTGCCGCCGCCGGGGATCTCGGTGTAGACCTGCAGGAAGCCGAAGTAGCCCTCGGAATCCTGGGCGAACATCGAAGCGTCGGAGGTGCTCCAGTTGAGCGAGGCGTTGCCCCACTCGGAGTTGAACGCGGTGTAGCCGCCCGCGTCGGCCAGCCAGTCGTACTGCTGGAAGTTGATGCTGGCGGCACCGGCGGCGTTGACGATGAGGGCCAGCGAGAGCGAGGCGAACGTGGTGGCGGTGCGGGTCTTCATGATTCAGTCCTTCCTATGAGTGGGTGGTGTGAGCAGCGATCCGTTGTTTCCTGGTTTGGTCGGGGCCCGACGCTTGGGCCTGAGTGGTTGGCGAAAGCCAGACCCGCCACTCACGCCGTTGCGCGACTTCCGGCACGATTCTGCGGTTTTCCACCTCAACTTCGAGTAGGCTTTCGAGTGGAATCGCACGATTTCACGCGGCCTTCATGTCCCCCGTCCAGCCGGGGCGGGGTCACGCGTGACGCACGCAAAGTGAGTTTGGGCAAGTTGACCACAGCAAAGCCCGAGAATCTCGATCGTCCTGACTGGACAACCGGGCCCGCGCGCACGGCGGCGGCGTGGGCGCTGGCACTCCTCGGCGGAATCGCCCTGTTGGGGGCTTGGAGAAGCACGCCGGCAAGTCGTGCGGGCGCGACGCCCGCCGCGAGCGCGATTGAGTCCGCCGCGGCGTCCGGGCGCGTTGAACTCAACGCCGCCACCGCTCAGGAACTCGAAGCGCTACCCGGCATCGGCGCGACGCTGGCGCGGCGAATCGTCGATGATCGCGAGCGCAAGGGGGCGTTCCGCAACGTCGATGAACTGGACCGCGTCTCGGGCATCGGGCCGGTGACGTTGGAGCGGCTGCGGCCCTACCTGCGCGTGGAGTGATCTCATGTGAGCTGCCCAGTTCGCACGGCGATCCGGACTTCGCCCGAAGGGCGCATCGACCTTTGCCAGGGGCCCAGCGAGTCTTCGAGCAAGCCCCTGGAACCCGAGTCAAGAGTTCGCTCGCCCGGAGGGCGAACGGACCGTCGAAGCACATGCATCCTCGCGGAAGCTCTCGCTCTGAGTTCTCTCTCGAACGCTCGTCCGCCCTCCGGGCGGAATGAACCACTCCAGCCTACCAGGGGCTTGCTCGCTGCGCGAGCCGCGCCCCTGGCAAAGTTCGATGCGCCCTCCGGGCGTGAAACAGGCAACACGCGAGCCACGAGCCCGGAGCGTGAGCGACGGGTGTCTTGGCATCTTGGACCGTCGCGCAAATAGGAAAAGGCAACCCACTCGCTGACGCTCGGGGCTCGTTGCTCGGGCTGGTTTGTCGCGTCGCACGAGGCTCTCAAGCCTCCTTCACCACGCCCTCTTCATACCCGCGCACCAGCGCATCCAGGTCAGCGATGCGCCGCCGGATCGACGCCCCGCGGTGCGAGTCGCCCATCGTCCGCGGCGACGGGTACTCGCGGATCGTCGTCATCTTCGGCACGATGTCGGCGCCCGTCGAGATCACCTCATCAACGCTCTCGAACTTGGAGTGCTCGGCGAGGTCGATCCGGTCCGGGGCCAGCACCAGCGTGTAGCCGCGGTCACCATAGGCCTCGGAGAAGGCCCCGTCGATGGTGACGGCGTTTCCCCCGCGTTTCACAGGCTTTTCGCCCTTTTCCACCTTGACTGGCACATGCCCGTTGACGATGAGCACCTGGTCGCCCATGCCGAAGAGCCTCCCGATGCGGCGCGTGAACTCGGCGTCGTGGATCAGCTCGAAGTACGGGTTCTTCTTCTCCTCGCGCGCGGCCTTGTCGGCGACGAAGTGGCTCTCGAAGGTCGCCAGCTTGTCCTTGCCGAACAAGGGGCTCCGCGGGCTGCCCCACAGGTACCAGAGCCAATCGGCGTCGCTGTCTCGCCCCTCGGCACCCTTGCGGAACGCGCGGCGCACCACCGTCGCCAGCGCGTCCATCAGTTCTCGACCGCTGCGCTTCACCCCCTCGACTTCGAGCTCCAGCGGCGTGCCGTGCTCGTCGACGGGCACACACGCGTGGAAGATGAGCACATCGTCGCGCGACGTCCACATCCCGCCGTGCTTGACGACCCAGCTCATGTGCTCCCACAGCTTCTGGCTGGAGGTGAACGAGGCGCGGACGCGGTCCATGCACTCGCGTTCCTGGGCCGAATACTCGTACGGATTCGCCGGGTCAATCGTGGGCAGACGGCGATCGAGCAAGGGATGGACGACGCCGTCGATCGTCACCGTGCCCGCGTCGTGGTCGATGCGGTGCAGCAGGCGGCGGTGATCAAGGCCCCACTCGGGGTGGCGTTCGATGATCTTCCCCTCGGCCTTGAACTGCATGATCGCGATGGCCTTCTGCATCCGCGCCACCGTCAGCGCGTCGCGCCACCCGTCGCCCTTGGGCTTGAAATGCTCGCACGGATCGTCGCCGTAACAGTCGCGGACGAGTTTTTCGAGCGGCGTGGTCATCAGGCCATAGCCCTCTTCGAGCTGGGCCGCGCGCCGGTAGCGGGCGCTGAAGCGCAGGGCCGTGAGCAGGCTGGCGTCCTCGCCCAGGCACGCGCCCATCCAGATGGTGTCGTGGTTGCCCCACAGCAGCGAGACGTTGGGCTGCACCATCAGATAGTCGATGACCTTGTCGATGCGCGGCCCGCGGTCGCCCAGGTCGCCCGCCACGATGATCTCGGCCACCGAGAGGTTGCGGATCAGCCGCGAGGCGGCGCGCACGGCGAGCCAGTCGCGGTTGTGGGCGGCCAGGCCGTCGACGATCGCCGCGAGATACTTGCGGCCGCGACCCGAGCCCGGCTCGCCCCACAGTTCGAGGAACAACTCGCGGAACTCGGCCGGCATGAGCTCGCGCACCTCGATGCGCCGGTAGCCCCGCGCCAGCGCCCGCACGATCTCGAACTGCATCTCGAGCGTCCGCAGCACCCATGCGCGGCGTTCCCCCGAGGCCTCGAGCATCGCCCGCTTCTTGGCGATCAGCTCGCGCGGGTAGTACAGCGTGGCGAGGAACTCCTGCAGCAACTCGCCCCCCAGCCGCGCCCGGAACAGCTCGTCCACCAACGGACGCAGCGAGCCCGAAGCGTTGTTGATGACGTGCCGGAGTTTGGCGTGCTCGCCGTGGACATCCGAGATGACATGGATCGTGCCCATCGGCAGGCCAAGCATGGCCCGGAGGCCCGCAGCCTCGGCGACGGCGGCGTCCGCCGAGGGGTACTGGCGGGCCAGCGCGCGGAGCAGGGCCAGTTGGTCGTCACTGAAGCGATCGGGCATGCGGGGCTCCTGGATGGTCGGTTGTCCATCATCCATTATGAAGTTATCACGCGGCGGGCGGTTCGTCCCGAAAATCGGCGGCACCTCTCCCCGGAATTCCCAACATAGCGCTTGGTGCCGACGGGCGTTCCCGTTAGGCTCGGGCCGAGCCCGCGCCGCTTCGGTGCGGGCGGGCCGACTCGTGTAGGAGATGAGTGATGTTGATGCCACGCACGCTGCGTTGGGTCTTGACAGTCGGGGTCGTCGTCGCGCTGACCGGGTCGGCGCTCGCCACGCCCCCGGCGTACGTCGTCGGCCAGAACTTCAAGGGCAGCACCTACCTCACCGACACCACCCTCAATCCACCGGACACCATGGGTGCCGTTGGGCCCAACCACTTCGTCGAGCTCATCAACAGTCGCTACAGCGTCTACCGCAAGAGCGACGGCGTCCGGGTGCAGACCTCGACGCTCGACCAGTTCTTCATCAACTCTGGCATCACGATTTCGGGCTCGTTCTCGTTTGACCCTCGGGTGATCTACGACAAGCCCTCGGGCCGCTGGTTCGGGCTGGCGGTCGACGCGCCGCGGGCCGCCAACTCGTTCCTGCTCGCCGTCTCGAACACCAGCGATCCGACGCAGGGCTGGCAGGCGTTCAAGATTGACTCCGACACCGACAACGTGCAGTGGGCCGACTTCCCGACCCTCGGCGTCAGCGCCGACAGCGTGATGTTCAGCGCCAACATGTTCGCCATTTCGAGCGGCCCGTTCTTCGTCCACATCGGCAGCGTGCCCAAGGCGAGCCTGCTCGCGGGCAACATCGCCGGCGTGCAACTGTTCGAAGACATCAGCTCGAGCACGTCGGGCTTCGCCGTGCAGCCGGTGACCAGCGTGGACGGGGCGGTCGCCCGACCGCTGCTTTCGTCGTTCAATTCGAGCAGCCTGAAGCGCACGCTGTTCACCGGCGCGCCGGGCGCGCTGTCACTGGATTTCTCGACGCCGCCCGAGGGCGTGCCGATCGGCAACAGCCCGCCGCTGGCCGATCAGCCCGGCCCGCGCCAGAACTTTGCGACCATCGACAACCGCTTCACCGGCTCGGTGGTGCAGATCGGCGGCACATCGTGGGCGGTGCGGTGCGTGTCGGTGCCATCGACAGCCGGGCCATCGAACGCGGGCGTTCAGTGGTTCCGCTTGGACGCCGCGACGGGCGCGTTGCTGGAGTTCGGCTTGATCGCCGACAACGAGGGGACGACGGACTTCATGTTCCCCTCGATCGCCGCCAACACCAGCGGCGATGTGGTCATCGGCTACTCGTCGTCGAACGACGAAACGCGCTTCAACAGCTCGTTCGCCAGCGTCGGCCGCTTCGACGGCGTGAGCACCGAGTTCAACCCGCCGCAACTCCTCCGCGCCGGCGTCTCAGATTTCGTCCGCCTCGACGGCTCGGGCCGCAACCGCTGGGGCGACTACAGCGCCACCACGCTCGACCCCGAAGACCCGCGCCGCTTCTGGACCATCCAGGAGTTCGTCTCGGCCACCGACATCTACTCGACGCAGATCACCGAGATCATCGTCACGCCCGCCTGCCAGGGCGACGTCGACGGCAACGGCACCGTCGACACCGCCGACCTGGTGCTGGTGCTCGGCATCTTCGGCCTGTGCCCAACAAACAGCGGCTGGCTGCCGCGGGCCGACCTCGACGCCGCCGACCCGTGCATCAACACGTCGGATTTGGTTGTTCTGCTGGGGTTCTTCGGGAATGCGTGTCCGTGAAACGGAAGGGGCGTGTGCCACCGACTTCCGTCCTCGGAAGTCGGTGCTCCGATGCCGTCGCAGGACAACACGATGACCCTCACCGACTCGCCCAACGCGGCGACTCGTTGGCACAACCTATTCACGGCAACGCCGCGGGCACCGCCGCTGAGTCGCTCAGCATGATCTGCCAGAACCCGACATCGTGCCAAGCCCCAAACTTCCACCCGGCGTCCTTCACCACGCCGACCGCCCGGAACCCAACCCGCTCGTGCAGACGCACCGAAGCTTCGTTCGGCAGCGTGATCCCCGCGACAACCGATCGAAACCCGCGCGTTCGTAGTTCATCGAGCAGCGCCCGATACAGCGCCGTCCCGACACCACGCGCCTGGACACGCGGCTCGATGTAAATGCCCGTCTCCGGCGTCCACGAGTACGCCGCCCGATCACGCCACACCCCGGCCTTGGCGTACCCGGCGAACACGCCGCCAACCTCGGCGATCAGAAACGGATACCGCGCCCGCGACCGCTCCCACACCCCACGCAGTTCATCCGCCGAAACCGGGTCGGTGCCGAAGTGGATGCTCGTGTGAACGATGTAGTGGTTCGTGAGCGCGGCGACCGCGTCAAAGTCGCGCGCTTCCGCCGATCGGATGCTGGTCATTCCGGCATTCATGGGTCTCGGGCCGTTTCAAGCGGGACCCGCCTCCGCACCGAGGCGATCGTCAAGGGCACATCCTATCGCCGGCGACCGCCGAACCGAAGCACTCCGAAACTGCCGGGCCCCTCAGCACCTCCAAAAACAAAGCCGACGCTCAGTCCGAGCGTCGGCAGCGGGAGAAAATGACCCCATGGGGGTCCGAACAATCGCGGGTTTCGTCGGGAAACGTAGCGAATCCGGAATCGGGCGGCGCAGAAACGCGCTCACCGGGGTGCGAAACTGCTCGGAACGCCTCTGACGCGCCCGCCAGCCCGCCCGACCAATCGAGCATCCCGCTCACGGAATCACCGGCCGCGCTAATCGATCCCGCCAAAGCCCCGACGCTGCCCCCAGACGCCGACCTTGCGGCGGTGGCGTCCGCGTGGCCCCTTCTGCCTCCCGCCGTACGGGCGGGCATCGTGGCGATGGTAAGGGCGAGCGTTTAGATATCCGATCCACCCGTTCACGTCTGCCAACGCTCAGGTTTAGTGAGAATGCCGCATTGTGCTCACCGGCACGCGGATAAAGCACATCGCTTCGGCCTTCCCATCGTCCGATTTACTGTCCTACGGCCTTTAGCCTTTCAGTGATTACCGACTTCATGGAGGACAGCAGCGACCAGACGAAGAGGCACCGCCCGCCCGACCGCGCCTCATACAAGTCACCGAGAGCCTTCTTCTCTAGTTCCTCGGGGTTCTCGGCACGGTCTTGCCCCTTGTGCTCGATCACGGCGTATCTACCGTCTCTGAGCAAGGCGACGTAGTCGGGATAGAACTTTCCGTGGGCTTTCGGTAGCCAGAACGAGTGCTCGATCCGCTCCAGGTTGCGAACCCAGGTTTGCACGTTCGGGTGAGCGTCGATCAGTTGTGCGCACACTGCTTCTTCGTCGTTCATCTCGCCCGGAACTGGGAAGTAGTGCTTCTCATACTTTTTCGAGCCGAGGTACGGACGAAGCGCCGGATACACGCCAAGTGCGCGGGAGAAACTGAACGCCGCCGCCGGGGTCGGGCTTGAGGGCACCACCGCAAGCCCCGTGATCGTCTCTTGGTACTGGCGGCGCTCCCGATCAAGCCGGAACCCATCAATCCGCCGAGACATCGCGGAGGCGAGCCGCCATCTCGCCGGGACAAGCGACTCCACCTTCAGCCCCCGCCGCTCAGTGATGTAGGCGAGCGCGCGGTCGATGAACTCCGACTTGTCGGGCTGCGTAACCCGAACATCAAACACCTCCCGATCCAGCCACGCCGCCAGTTCATCGAGCGTCTTCGGCCCCCCGGCGTCTTGCCACAGCACCGATTCGCGCAGTTCACCTTCGTACCGATCGCGCCAGCGCCCCTCCTCGTCCACGTCGAGATTGGTCGTCGAAACCAGCGCGGGAAGCGGCTCAAACTCCCCAGCGTCGAACTCGGCCTTGCAGTCCGCAAGCGCCCACGGCGTCTCGGTGTGCTGGGCCTCGAACAGCGTGTAACCGCCCTCTGCGTGCGGGTCCGGGATCGACAGCCCCGGCACGTCCATCCGTACGCCCATTGCGGCGGGCGAAGCGTCCTCACCCCATGTCAGCCGACGCAACCGCTCTCCCGCCGTCGGGTCGGCATTGACGTTCAACACTTCCCCGATCTTCGCAGCGTCTTCTTTTGTCAACGCCCCGCCCGACCACATCACCATCGAGCCGACGCCGTCTGCCGAAGGCGTAACGCTTAGTGATTCACGGAGTGGCTTGGGCAACGCCTTCAACGCCGCCGCATCGGGCACCGATTCAACCCTAAGCGCAACCGACTCGCTCCACAAACCCGGCCCCCGCTCGCCCCGTACGCTCCGCGTTGACGAATCAGGCACCACCATCCCCTCGGCCTCGTCTCGCCCAAACCCCGCCTGAACAAGCGCATCCTGAAGATTGCGGCTCGCCTGCCCGAAGTCTCCGCTTGAGGTATAGCAATACGCCTGATTCAACAACGCCGCCCCACGCCGCTTGGCGTAGGGCATCCGCAGAATTCGACCGAGAATCTGCTCTACGGCCGTGGACGCCGACACCGTGGATACCGTGCACAGCACATAGGCGAATGGGCAATCCCACCCCTCGCTCAGAGCTTTCACAGTCACGACATAGCTCACCTTGCACGAAGCGGAAAGCACATCGTTGGGAAGCTCTCTTTCATCGTTCGCATGGACAACCACTTCGTCCGCAGGCACCTTTTCCTCCTGGATCAGGTACTCCCGAAGCACGTCCACCGTCACCGTCTTGCGGTCCTCATACTGGCTCTCGGCCTGAAGCAACACGAGCGGACGGATGTACTCCGCCCCCGCCTCATGCTCCGCCTTCGCCACCCGTTCAAGTTCTTTCCGCTTGGCCACAGCGAGGCGTACAGCGTCGCGCCACTGTTCCGTCTCTTTGAGTACCACCGGGGCCTTGATCATGTCCTCGGCCTTCAAGTCCGCCGCCGTTGCTTCCACCAGCACGTTCGCGGGCACCTTTTCCTTGCCCTCACCGTAGGGTGTGGCGGTGAACTCGATGATCGCCGCCGGATTGAACCGTTTCAGCGTGTCAAACGAGAGCTTCGTCCTGAAATGATGCGCCTCATCGGCGATCACAATCGGACGCCGCGCCCTCAGCACGTTCGCCAGCGAATACACCGGCTCGCCTGCTGGCCCCTTCTCCAACCGACGCAGTACCTCCGCCGGGACGCCGTCAAAGTGGTGCATCAGCGCCCCGTTGTCGGGCTGATACACCTTCCGCCCGTCTTTCGCCTCAACGCGCCACGCCTGAATCGTCGAGACAATCACCGCCGTGGAACTGTCCAGCACTGCCCGAGAGACGTAGAGCGCTTCCTCAAGTGAGAGCACCTCGACCTGTCCGCCCACCGCCTCGGCCAGCGCCTTCCGCACCGGGTGAGAGCGATCGCGCAACTGCGCCACCGTCTGATCGATGATCTTCTCGCTCGGGGCCATCCACAGCACCACCGCGCGGTCGGCGTTCAAGTACCGCCGGATCGTGAGCCCCACCGCGTGCGCCGCCATCAGCGTCTTCCCGCCACCCGTCGGCACCCGTACACACACATACGGGAACTCCGCACTCTCACGCCAACCCTTGACCGCTTGGTAGACCCCGCGCGGCTTGCGCTCATGCCCAAAGCGATTGAACACCGACTCCGCCCCGCCCTTCCCGGCGGCGGCGCGAGCCTCCTTCAAAAACTCCCCCAGCGCCTCAAGGCACTCATGCTGGTACGTCTTCAGGTTGAACGCGCTGGCGCTCATCGCTCAACCCACCTCCACCTGGTACGGGATTTGTTTGAACACCATGTTCATCGCCTTGAGCGTCGATGGGGCCAGTCGGCACGCTTCGCCGAATACCACACGCGGCATCCCCTTGCCCTTCGGGTGCTCGGGTAGAGACGCCAGGACGTCGCGCGTCAGCACGTTTCCGCCGTCGGGCGTCTTGTCGCCCAGCACCCCGTTGTACAGCAGGTAGTACGCCGTTTCGCGGAACGTCCCGATCAGAGGCGAGCGCTTCCCGTTGATCTTCTTCCCGCTCGGCAAGGGCTCGCCCGTCTGGGTAAAGAAAATGTGCGCGGCGAGCTGCGCGAACGTCACCTTGTCCGCCCCGGTGCGGAAGCGACCGTATTCATCGAACAGCGTGGGCCCGAGCGTGACGTAGCGGAAGCCCCCGCCGAGGCCCTCGACTCTGGGCTTCTTGGTGTCCCCGCCGGGGTGATAGCCCTCGGCGGCTTTGGTGAGCCGCTGGGCGGTGATGTTGCGGGCGATGTGCTCGTCCATCTCGACAAGGATGAAGCGCCGGCTCCCGCCGTCGGCCTTGTTCATCGCCAGCACCGCGTGGCCGGTCGTGCCGCTGCCGGCGAAGGAGTCCATGATGAGGGAGTCCTTGTCGGCCCCAATCGTGATTATTCTCTCTAGCAATTGTGCGGGTTTCGGTGTGATAAATACGTCGTCGGAATCGCCGTCGGAGATGATCGATACGACTTGCTTCTTTGCGTCTTGAGTGTGTCCAGCCTCTGTATAGGACCAAATTGTCATTGGGACGATGCCTTGTTTCACTTCCGAAAGAAATATCTTGGGAGCGGGCACGCTGTCCCTGTTCTTGCCCCACCAGATCCGACCATCTTTGTCAAGCTCCTTCAGCTTTTCTTCTGAAACGCGCCAGTATGACCCTTTGGGCGGGCCCGGAATCACACGACCCGAAGGTGTGATGATGGCATAGGTGCCTTTGCTGTAGTAATTTCGTGCTGCGAGATTGTTCGGTCGCCATAGGCCTCGTGGATCATTGTCATAGTTCTTATACATCTTGTCTTGCTTATCAGTGCGTGGCATGAGGTTTGGACCCCAAATGTCAGCCTGTCTCGCATAAACAACTACATAGTCATGATCTTCGGAGAAATGCTTTGCGGATGCCTTTGGTGCATAGTTCTTCTGCCAAATCACTGTTGCCACGAAGTTGTTGCGACCAAAAATCTCATCCATTAACGACCGAAGCGCATGCACTTCATTATCATCAATCGAAACAAAGATCACTCCATCCTCGCGCAGAAACTGCTTCAGCAGTGCCAGCCGCGGGTACATCATGCACAGCCACTTGTCATGCCGCGACAGGTCCTCGGCCTCCTTGCCCACGGCCTTGCCCAGCCACTCCCGCATCTGCGGGCTGTTCACGTTGTCGTTGTAAACCCACCCTTCGTTCCCGGTGTTGTACGGCGGATCGATGTAAATGCACTTCACCTTTCCGCCGTAGTAGGGCAACAACGCCTTGAGCGCCAGGAGGTTGTCGCCCTGAACGACCAGATTCCCGGAAGCGAGCCCGTCGTCCGCGCCCACGGAAAGGGCAGGGTCGGCTTTGAGAAGGTGATAGGGCACCTTCGTGTGGTGCGTGACCACGGCCTCCTTGCCGATCCAGTTCAAAGTCGCCATCGGGGGTGAGGGTACCGAGAAGCGGCAGAGCCGTGCGGATTGACACAAGTTGATCGGGCGATGGGTCTAGTGACACTCCCACGCACGAAGCCCGGCAGAATCCCAAGTCTCCGTTGCCGACCACCCCTTCGGTCTCCTCCCGGAAGCACCCGGCCAAGCGCGAATCGCCGCGCGTGAGGCCCAAGCGGTAGGGGTCCGACCGCGATACGGAAGATTTTTGGTACCACCGCTGGTATTTTTGTTGACAGGCCACAATGGGCGGTGGTACAATGTAGGTGTGAACATCTCTTCTACCAATCCGGGCTAGGGCGCTCGGGAGTCGATCCCGCCGGGGATTTCCGAACCGAGCCGCCTTTCGCCGCGCGAGCGATTTCCTCGGGCGGTCCACAACAACGCTGGTGCGTTGTGTTCGTTGACCGCCCTCATTCTCGGGAGCCTCACCATGTCCGCTGTTCCGTACTTCACCGTTGGCTAGATCGCCGTCCGCCTCGCCCAGCCGATCCACCGGATCGAGTACCTCTTGCGCTCACGCCCGATCCCCGAATCGGGGCGCGTCGGCGGCGCTCGGGTGTTCGATGAGGCCGGGGTCGAGCGCATCGCCTCCGAACTGCGCCGCATGGGGCGCAAGATCGGGGGTGCGGCGTGATGGGCAACCCGTTCATTTCTCGACCATTGCAGGCTGCGCCGCAGTCGGTTCTCGGGAGCGCGGACGGTTAGGTTGACCGCGCCGCCGGGGCGATGCTGCCATTGCTCATCGATCAGCGTGCCGCATGCGCGGCGCTTTCCATCGGCTACCGGAAGTTGGCCGCGCTCACGAGCGTGGGCGCGATCCCCAGTCACAAAATCGGAACTCTCCGCCGCTACTGCCCAAAGGAACTCGCCGCATGGGTGCGAGCGGGATGTCCGAGCGATGCGGGCGCTGGCGTGCGGATTCGTCAGGAGGCAACAGCATGAAGACTGCGACCCCAAAGGCCCGTGCGGCAGCGTAGAACGAGCCAAACACGCTCGATTGGATGCGAGCCATAGCGGATACCCGGTTCACCGGCCCCCAGAAAGCCGTCCTCAACGCGCTACTTCTCTTCGCCAACTGGCGGACGGGGGGTTCCTGTTTCCCGAGCATCGAAACGCTGGCATTGGCTAGCGGATTCTCGGAGAACACTGTTCGGCGTGCGCTCAAGCGTCTCGTGGCACTCCGGACAGTTTCCTATCTGGAGCACTCCAAAGGAGGTGCCAGGAGCAATCGATACCAACTTCACCTTGAGGCCATTCGCGCCCACGCTGCCCCGGTGGCACCCTCTCAGGGCGGCGCTTGCTCCCTCCCAGAGAGTCACCCTCACCCTTCCACTGTGGCAGGGGAACAACCCATAGAACAACCCCTCAAACAACCCAGTAGTAGTAGTGGTGCTCGCGCTCGCTTTGTTGAGGCACTCATCGGAGCGGGAATGAGCAGGGCCAATGCGGATCGGTGCGTATCAGCACGCCCCGACCTGACCCTCTGGCAGGTTGAGTTTGTCTGCGAGCAAGGGAGAAGCAGAGGCGACAATCCGGCGGCGCTGATGAAGTTTCTGCTCGGGAAGCCCACGGACGAGTGGAACGGATGGGAAGGATTCAGGAGGAAGAAACGACTCCGCGCACTGGATGCG
This sequence comes from Phycisphaerales bacterium, assembly GCA_046154665.1. Taxonomy (GTDB): domain Bacteria; phylum Planctomycetota; class Phycisphaerae; order Phycisphaerales; family UBA1924; genus JAFLCM01. The sequence continues at coordinate 81,720 of JBJXFG010000102.1, forward strand.
GCCTACGACTACCCCGACCAGCATCACCGACACGGCAAGCCCGATCCCCAGCGCTACGTTCTCAATCGTGAAAAGGTGCTGTTGCCCGTGTGGCGGAAACCATCGGATGCCGACGCATCCGAAGCCCTCACCGACCTCGAACTCGAAGGCCTCGACTCGAAGAGTGCATTCATGTGCTTGCTCAAGCGCGCATATGAGTTGCACCCTGATCCGGCGTCCATTCAAAGGGCGCACCAAGAACGCGAATCGGAGCAAGCCCCGCATCTCGCGGTGAATGCGAGCGACGCTACTGACCTGACCGCTGTCCCGACTACTTGACGGAATAGAAGCATGAGGTATCCTGTGACCGTGAAAGTGACCGACACCATCCGCCGGGCCGTGCAAGAGTGCGGCGAGACCCGGTACCGAATCTCCAAAGAAACGGGCGTGCCGCAGGCCACGCTCAGCCGCCTCGTCGCCGGGGAGCGAGAGCCTTCCGGAGCGCTCATCGACACGCTCGCGGCGTACTTCGGGCTGGAACTCCGACCCGCTGACAGCCGCCCCGCCCCGCGCAAGCGGGCGGCGAAGTCGGCAACCATGAAAGGGGGTAAGTGAAATGGCATCACTCGTGACCGACAAGGAAGGCAAGCGCCGCATCCTCTTCGTGGACGGCGACAAGCGTCCCTCCATCCGGTTGGGCGATATGGACCTCAAGAATGCCCGCGTCATGCTCAACCGCGTGGAATCCCTGCTGACCACCCGCGTCACGGGCACGGTGGACAGCGAACTTGCCGCGTGGGTGAAGGCACTCGATGACCGCTGGCACGCCAAACTCGCCCGCGTCGGATTGGTTGAGAAGCGCGAACGGGTCAATCCGAAACTGGCGGCGCTCCTCGATGCGTGGTTCGCCTCCCTCAGCGTCAAGCCTTCCACGCTCGTGGCGCTGGGGCAGGCCCGGCGTTCGATGGAAGCCCACTTCGGGGCGACCCGGCTGCTCCGCACGATTGCACCCACTGACGCCGAGGCATTCAAGCAGGCGATGAATCAGGAAGGCCTCGCCCCGGCAACGGTGGCGAAGCGCGTCAAAGTGGCGCGGGCGGTGTTCCGCTGCGGCGTCCGTTGGCGGTTCATCGATTCCAACCCTTTCGACGGCGTCAAGGCCGGGGCGATGGTCAACCGCGCCCGGATGCACTTTGTCCCGCTTGCCGACACCGACAAGATTCTCGCGGCTTGCCCGGATCACGAGTGGCGTCTCATCGTGGCGCTCTCCCGCTACGGCGGGCTGCGCTGCCCCAGCGAACACCTGGCGCTGCGCTGGGCCGATGTCGATTGGGAGAAGAACCGCCTTACCGTGCGGGCCGTCAAGACGGAAACCCACGCGGGCGGCGGGGTCCGCTTTGTTCCCCTCTTCCCCGAACTCCTCGCCCCGCTGCAAGAGGCCTTTGACCGTGCGGAGCCGGACCCGAAGGGGGAAGGCTGGATCATCACCCGCTACCGCCGGGCGAACTGCAACCTTCGGACCCAGTTTGAGCGGATCATCGCCAAAGCCGGGGTGACGGCGTGGCCCCGCCTGTTCCACGCAATGCGGGCAAGCCGTCAGACCGAACTCTCGGGCCTCTTCCCGCAGCACGTTGTGTGCGGGTGGCTGGGGAACTCGGAAGCCGTCGCGCAAGCGCACTACCTGCAAGTCACCGACGCCGACTTCGACCGCGCGGCGAAGGCCACGACTCCGAAGCCCTCGGCACCGACGCCGAGCGTGACGAATGAAACGGCGCAGAATCCGGCGCAGCGCGTGCCTGCGCACGGCTGCTCCCACGTGCGCGCCGAGAGCACCAAGCCACATTCTCACCCCCAAAAACGCACTGACGCGGCACTGGCCGCGTCGGTGGCGGGCGATTCAATGACCCCATGGGGATTCGAACCCCAGTCTTCACCGTGAAAGGGTGACGTCCTAGGCCAGGCTAGACGATGGGGCCTGGGGCCCGGGTCGCATTCGATCCGGGCAGGTGGGGAGTATAGCCCGTCAGCAGCGGCGGGAAAACTGGTTGGCGACGCGGTGAACGCGGGATGTTCAGTTCTCGGTGACGCATCCGCGCGCAAAGGGAGAACCCCCGTGACCGAGATCGCTCCGGACCTCGCAGTGCTCACCTGGCTTGAGCGCGGTGCGGACGCTCGCGGCCGCGTCGCATTGGGCCAGACGCGCGCTCATCCGCCACTTCGACCCTTGCGGCTCGGCGACCGCTTCTCATGTCGTACGCTTCTCAAGAAGGCTCCGAGTCGCCCGACCATCAAACGTGCGTGATCGTGGCGGCGAGCATCTGGCACCGCGAACGGCCCGAACCTCCCGATCAGCACATCGCCGCGAACACGAGCAGCGTGAACAGCACGATGCGCCGGTGGTGCTCGTTGATGGAGACGACGGTTTGTGCCGCGCGGTACAGCGCCATAGGGTTTGACCTGCTCTTGAGATGGACCGATGCCGACACGATACCCGAGTTCAAAGTCCGTGCCAGACCTTTCCCGGGACACGCCCGCAGGCGGCGTCCCGCGTTTCGAAAGCGAAAACGCGGTACTGAGGTCCGAGAACGCCCGGTTCGCTAGTGCGGCACCGTGTGGCGTGTTGCCCCGACGCCACACGCCACGTGGCGTGAGCGCAGCGCTCGGGCTCCTTGCGGCGGCCACGGCGGGCGTTTTTCCGGTCCAGGGTGTCGCGCGGCAGAGCGACCCGCTCGGGCCTTCTCAGCCTGAGACACCGATCGTCGCGCCCGTTGCTCCGGCACCCGAGCCGGGAATCACCCGCCTGCCCGAAGCCGCCAAGTGCCTTGAGGCCTTCCGCGCGGTGGACGGATGGGTTCGCGCGTGGAGAGCGCCCGACGACGCCGCGATGATCGATCCTGAGAACACCGCCGGCGTGTGTGTGACGCTGCGCCTGTCGGGCGCGGCGGGCCGCACGCTCGCGCGCGCATCGGTCTGGGCCGACGATGAATCACGCGGCCAAACGCTGTGGCGTGCCACCCGCGCCGCCCTCGCCGAGGCCGAACCGAAACTCAAGCTGCCCGAGGACGCGACGCGCGAAGCCCAGCGTCTGGCGATCGCCGAGCGCGTGCAGATCGACGTGCAGTTTGCCGGCACACCGGTGCCGATCGCCGCCGACACACTCGACGCCGCGGCGGCGCAGCTGAATCCCGGTCGTGACGGCGTGCTGGCCCGCGTGCGCGGCGCGGGCGACGATTCGAAGGACGCGTTCAGCGCGGTGTTCCCCGCGTCGATGCTCTCGATGGGCCTCACGCCGGGACGGGGGCTGAGCGTGGCGTTGGGCCAGCTCAAGCTGCCGCCGGTCGCGCTCTCGGAACTCCGCGAGAAATCCGGCGTCGAGGTCTACCGCTTCGAGGCACGCCACGCCGCCCAGGTCAAACCCGGAGAGCCGCCCGAACTGCTGTACCGCGGCGGGGCGCTGGTGCCGATGCAGGCGGTGAGCTCGCAGGGGCTGCGCGACTTCGCCGCCGCGATGGCCGACCACATCAGCACCCACCTGTGGCGCGGCCCCGGCGCGTACGGGCTGCGCGGGAACTACAACCCGCTCACCGACACCTACAACCCCGCGGTGGCGACGCCGCGCGAGCAGGCCGTCGCGGCGCTGGCGCTGCTGCGCTTCGCACGCACGCCGGGCATCGTCGGCGACAGCGCCGCCCGCGCCCGCGAGACCGCCTTCGCCGTGCTCGCGTCGTTCCCCGACCGCGCCGAGGGCGAAGAAGACCCGCTCGCACCGGTCAGCGCCGCGGCGTGGCTGCTCGCGTCCACCGAAGCGGCCATGTGCGGGATGCAGCCCCCGATGGACGCCGCCGCGGCGGAAGTCGAGCGCAAGCGCGTCGCCTTCCGCGAGGCGGCGCTCAAGGCGCTTCGCGCCCAGGTCAAGCTCGAACCCGGCGCGGACCCCGCGCTCGACCGAGTCACATGGACGCCCGCCCAGGGCGCGCCCCCGATTTCTCCCGGCGAAAAGGCGCTGCTCGCGCATGCGCTGGTGCGCGTCAGCGGCGAAGACGAAGCGGCGCGCCGGCTCGCCCGCGCGTGCGTACGCGATCTGTTCCGCTCGACCGAGCCCGGCGCGCTGGTGGGCCTGATGCCGTGGCTCGCGTGGGCGGAACTCGAACTTCTCACCGACCCGAATGCGCCGGTCCCCTCCGCCGAAGCGCTGCGGCAGTTGCGCACGCTCTGCTGGTCGCGCCAGGTCAGCGCCGCGCAAGCGGGCGAGAACCCCGATCTCGTCGGCGGAATCGTCTTTGCCGGAGCCGGCGGCGGGGCAGTCTCTGAAGACCCGGCCACCTGGCCCACCTGGCAGACCCTCCGCCCGCTCTCAGTGATGGGCACGCTGCTCGCCGACAAGCGTCTCACGACCGACGACGAACTGCAGCGCGAGGTGCTGAGCCTGCTGACCTCGCTGCGCTTCGTCCGACAACTCGGGGCCGACGAACCCGTCACCCACATGTTCCGCGACCCGTCGCGGGCGCTCGGCGGCGTGCGCCCCGCCGTGTGGGAAAACACCGTCTTCCTCGATGCGACCTCGATGGCGTTGCTGACGGTGTCCGAAGCCCTGCGCGGGGCCGAGGCGCGGACAGAACCTCGACCGTGATGGAGTCGGGGAGGAAGTGTTCGAGTGGTCAAGTGGTCAAGTGGTCGAGTGGCCAAGTGGTCGAGTGGTCGAGTGCATTGGTGGGTTGTTGCGTCTTCACGCCGAAGGCGTGGTCGTCCGTAGCCGGGGGTGGAGGAGGCTTTGCGACGACACCCCCGGTGCGGGCGGTGCGTCGAGAGCAGCCTGAAGGGCTGCTCCTGATCGACCCGGGGACCAGCCCTTCAGGCTGGCGACGGACACGCGGCCGTCTCCGGGGGTGTCGCTTCGCGACAACCCCCGGCTACGAACGCTCACTCCTTCGGCGTGAAACCAAACGGACCACGAAGCCACTCCGGCACTCGACCACTCGGCCACTCAACCACTTGACCACTCGACCACTTCTCGCCCCGTCCCCACCGAGGTCCAGCCCAACCACACCGTCCGTGTAAAAACCTCGTTCAGATCGCCCCGCCAACGATCCACACCCCGAATTCGATCATCGCACGACTCGACTGAAGCCGATATGCTCCGTGGACGAACATCTCAGCGGTCCGAGGATCGGGCCGTGCCGCGATTGAGTGATGCGTGCTGGAAGCCCCCGTTCGGAGGCACCATCACGCGAATCGAGAGAGAACCGCAGGCAAGGAGCGCCTCTTGAAGAGTTCCCCCGCCGTCGCACTCGGGCCTCTGACGCAACCCGTTGGTCCGGCCCAGTCCGCCCCGCACGCCTCCCAACCAGCCCCCGAAACCATCGGGATGAGGCTGATGCCGGTGGAGCCCAGGGGGGGAGGGGCAGGGCGACGAAACCCCGACGGCAACCTTCAAGCACCCGACGCGCCCTCCGCCCCAGCTTCCTCGTCCCCGATTCGGAGCCTTCGAGCCACGCCCGCCCCCACCGGAAAACCCAAGAACACCGCCGCGAGCCGCTCAAACCGCAAGTCCGGCGGCAAGCAGGCCCCCGGCGCGCGCACCCTTGAGCTTTCCACCGCCGGGCAGGCCATCAAGACGTACGTGCTTGATACCAACGTGCTGCTGCACAATCCCAAGAGCTTGTTCGTCTTCCAAGAGAACAACGTCGTCATCCCCTTCACCGTTCTCGAAGAACTCGACAAGTTCAAGGGTGTCAACAGCGAGATCGGCCGCAACGCCCGCGAGTGCATCCGCTACCTCGACCGCCTCCGCGACGCCGGCGACCTGACCGACGGCGTCAACCTCGGTGCCCTCTCCGAAGAGCGCGACGGCCGAGTCAACGCCAATCACGACAACGATCAACCCGCCGAAGCCACCTCGAACCATCCCTCCGGCACCCTCCGCGTGGTCATCGCCCACGAGGACATGCCCCCCGCGCTGACCGAAGACACACCCGACCACCGAATCATCGCCGTGGCGTGGAACCTCCAACTCCGCGGCGAACCGGCGGTCTTCGTGTCCAAAGACATCAACGCCCGCATCAAGGCCGACGCCCTGGGCATCCGCGCCGAGGACTTCGAGAACCAGAAGGTCAATGTCGACGAGCTCTACGCCGGCTACGTCACGCTGCACGCCGACGGTGCGCTGATCGACGAGCTCTACTCCGAGCGCATGCTCGCCCTCGACCGTCTCGCCCCGGCGCTCGGCGACGCGCTCCGCGACCCCAACGAACCGCACGTCCCAGGCGTCACCGACAACGCCGGCACCAGCGCCGGTTTCGCCTCAGGCGGATCAGCCTCGGAAGACGATTCGGACGGCGTGGCCGGCAACGGCCTCGACGCCGCCTCGCACATCCAGCCCAACGAGTACGTCGTGCTCATCGACAGCGTCGAGGACGGCCACACCGGTCTGGCGCGCCGCCTCGCCGACACCAACCACGTCATCCCCGTCACGCAGCCGCGCAAGCCGACCTTCGGCATCATGGCCCGCAACGTCCAGCAGACCATGGCCCTCGACCTGCTGCTGGATGATGAAGTCCGCATGGTCACGCTCATCGGCGCAGCGGGCACGGGCAAGACCCTGCTCGCGGTGGCCGCCGGCATGGCCAAGGTCTTTACCGACGGCCGCTACGAGAAGCTGCTCGTCGCTCGGCCCATCATGCCGATGGGCCGCGACATCGGCTTCCTGCCCGGCGACAAGGACGAAAAACTGACGGCGTGGATGCAGCCCATCTTCGACAACCTCTCATACCTGCTCAGCACCCGCGGCGCTCCCAACCAGCACGCCGAGAGCCACACCGCCGAGCAGCGCATCCAGAAGTTCATCGCCGACGGCCGCTTGGTGCTCGAACCGCTGACCTACATCCGCGGCCGCTCGATCCCCCACCAGTTCATGATCGTCGACGAAGCCCAGAACCTCAGCCCCCACGAGGTCAAGACCATCGTCTCCCGCGTCGGCGAAGGCACCAAAATCGTCTTCACCGGCGACATCGAACAGATCGACCACCCCTACCTCGACGCCTCATCCAACGGCCTGACCTACGCCGTGGAAAAGATGAAGGGCGCCGGCGTAGTCGGGCACGTCACGCTGTCACGGAGCGAGCGGTCGAGTCTGGCGAGCTTGGCGACCGAGCGGCTGTGAACTCAACAGAACCCCGACCGTGAGGGAGGGGCCCGGTGATCGGGCCACCACCGTGCCACTGCTGGCTCCGTCTTCGGAGACAGCAGTGCCAGATGAACGAGAACTGCCCAGAGATAGGAGCTGATATCGGTCCCAAAGCGGACCGCCATCAGTGGCACGCCCTCACCGACACCCCGTCCCAAACGCCCCAAGAAACACCGTCAAATCCTGCACGTTCACCACCCCGTCCCCATTCAAATCCGGCGGGCACGGGGGCGGCACCACCGGACCTCCTCCCAGTTCCAGCGTCCAACTCGTGAACGAGCCTGACACCAGGAACGACTGGTCGGCGATCCGCAGCGCCCACGAGCCCTGCGCGTTCTCGCCGAAGTACTTCGCGTCCAGCGAGATCGTCACGCCGCCCGTGCCCGCAGCCTGGTACGCCCCCGGCGGGATCACCTGCAACCCCGACAGCCCCGCCGCGGCGTTCCACAGCACCGCGCCCGCATCCGCGAACTGGTACGTCCCGTTGAAGTCCGCGCTGCTGCCGTTGCGGAGATTCACCAGCAGGTTCGTCGGCGTGCTCACCCCCGAGTGCGCCAGCGTGATGAGCAGGTCACTCGAATAGCCGTGGACGAGGCCGTTGATCGTCACCTTGACCGACTGCACCGGAAACGCGTGCGGCACGACGATCGGCGACAGGAAGCCGACAAGCTCGTTGTCGGGGATGTTGCCGCCGACGCCGGGGCCGTAGACGGTGGCCGTCGCGGCGGGGGCGGCGAGCAGGGCGAGAACCAGAGCGAGTGAGGCGTTGCGCATGCTGTGAACGTACCACGCCGCGGCGGGGTGTCGAGGGGATGAGGTTGTTCCAATCTCGGGCAGGGCGGGGGGGCGGGGGGGCGGGCGACGCGACCGAGAACCAATTCGTCGTGCCAATGCTGGCTCTGTCATGGGGGGCGGAGACAGCAGTGCCGTTGTGCCTCGGCCGTTACTTCATCGGCAGTGATGTCGGCGAGGACGCCGCCATCAGTGGCACTTCGCCGAGGCGTCCGGCTCCTCCCCCCGACTGCCCAAGCCCCACTGCCCACTCCCCACTCCCGACTCCCCACTCCCGACTCCCGACTCCCGCCATCCCCCGCTACCTTCCCCCCATGAAGAAGGAGAACCTCCTCACCCTGCTGATCCTCGTCTCACTGGTCGCCGGCGTGCTCATCGGGCAGTTTGTGCTCCACGATCCGGTGGTGCGGGATTTCGCGGCAAGCCCGCCGGTCGCCGACGCCGCCGGAACAACGCCCACGCTTCAGAAAGCCCTCGCCGTCGTCGCCGAGCCCTGGCGCACCGTCGGCGATCTCGTCTTCATCAGGCCGCTCCGCGCCTTGGTCATCCCGCTGGTGTTCGTCTCAGTCCTCTGCGGCGTCACCAGCATCGGCAACCCGCGCCGCCTGGGCATCATCGGCGGAGCCACACTTTCCTATTACCTCGTCACCACGCTGCTGGCCGTCGTGCTCGGACTCGCGCTGGTGAATCTCATCCAGCCCGGCGCAGGGGTCAGCAGCCAATCACTCGCCAGCGGCGGACAGGCGGCGTTCAGGACCGAAGGCATCGAGTCCAAAGTCACCGCCGCCCCCACCACCGTTGGAGGCTCGTTCGTCGCGCTCATCTACGACATCGTGCCCAACAACCTCCTCAAAACCGCGGTGGACGGCAACACCCTCGGCGTGATCGTCTTCGCCATGGTCGGCGGCCTGGCTCTAGTGCTCGCAGGGTCCGTCGCCAAACCAGTGATCGACGTGATGGAAGGCATCAACGCCGCCCTCATGAAGATCGTGATGTGGGTCATCTGGCTGGCCCCCATCGGCATCCTGTGCCTGGTCGCCGCGAGGGTCGGTGAGGTCGGGCTGGCGCAGCTCGTCGGTCCGCTCGCCAAATACATGCTGGTGGTGGCGCTGGGGCTGGCGACGCACCTCGTCGTGGTGCTGCCGATCGTGCTCGCCGTGCTGGGACGGTGCAATCCGTACAAGTTTTTGTGGGACATGCGCCGCGTGATGATCACGGCGTTCAGCACCAGCAGCAGCAACGCCACACTGCCGGTGACCATCGAAGAGTGCCAGCGCAACGGCTGCTCGAAGCGCGCCGTGAGCTTCAGCGTCCCGCTGGGCGCGACGGTGAACATGAACGGAACGGCGCTCTACGAAGCCGTCGCGGTGAGTTTCCTGTTCCAGATGTTCGCCACCGACAACCCGGCGTTCAACCTCGAACTCAGCCAGCAGTTCATCATCCTGGTGACGGCGACGCTCGCCGCGATCGGTGCCGCCGGCATCCCAGGGGCCGGACTGGTGACCATGGCGATCGTCATCGGCGCGGTCAACAGCAGCCTGAAGGCGACCATCGGCACCGACGCCCCCCAGCTCCCGCTGTGGACCATCGGCATCATCATCGGCGTCGACCGAGTCCTCGACATGGGCCGCACCGTCGTCAACGTCATGGGCGACGCGATCGGTGCCCGCATCATCACCCGCATCGCGCCGGACGATCCTGCCTGAGCATTCACCGACGCGAAGAGAAAGACACTTTCACCGCGGAGATCGCGGAGTTCGCGGAGGAAGACAAGAGAGAGACAGAGAGAAAGCGAGAGAGACGGCGCGACAGACGCCCCGCGCCGCCGTCCCACTCCGTGCCTTCGTGCCTCCGCCCCTCCACACCTCCGCACCTTCGCCCCTCCGCACCTCCCACAAATGGCCCTCCTCACCATCACCCTCAACCCCACGATCGACCGCGTCGTCGGCGAAGAACTGCCCGACGATGGAATCCTCTTCGCCGCGGGCAAGGGCGTGAATGTATCGCGAGCACTGGCGCGGCTGGGCGTGCCCTCCACGGCGATCGTCCTGTGCCCCGACGCGGACCACGCGTTCTTCGCCGACGCGCTCGCCAAACTCGGGCCGGGGAAGGTCGAGTTCGTCCCCATCCCGGTCGCCGGTCGCGTGCGGCGGCGCGTCACCGATGCCATGACCCCAGAAGAGCCCTACTCGCTCCACGAGCCCGAGGAGGACGAGACCGGCGCTTATGAAATCGAGGCCTCGGGAGCGGAGATCACGCAGCTTGGCGTGCAACTGCTGCGCCAAATGTCCGAGAGCCCTGCTGCAAACCTCGTCGCGTTCTGCGGCTCGCTCCCGCCCGGACTCAACGGCCCGGCGTTCGACGGACTGCTCACCGTCGCCATGACCGCCGGGGCCAAAGTCCTCGTCGACTCGCGCGGCGAGGCCGCTCTCGCCGCCGCCCGGAGACCCATCTGGCTTTGGAAGGGCAACCGGGAGGAGGTCGACGAACTGCCCGAAGACGTCCGACAGCAAGCCGAACTCATCGCCATGACCCTGGGCGTCGGCGTCTCCGTCGGGCTCAACGGCAAGATGCCGCTTCTCGCCAACGTCTCGCTGCCCCAAACGCATCCCGCGATCGACGACATTGGCTGCGGCGACGCCTGCACCGCCGGGCTTCTGGCTTCGTGGTCCAAGAACCCCGGCAACCTCGCCCAAATGGCCAAGTGGGGCGTGGCCGCCGGAACCGCCTGCGCCGCCGCGGTCGGGCCGGGCGAGATCGACCCGGTCCTGTTCAAAAGGTTGGCCGCCTCGGCGCGGGCGTCGACCGCGGACAGCCGCATGCTGATCCGACGCGGCATGCGAGATTTCGAGCGCGAACGGGAAGAAGAAGGGGAACGCTACCTGTAGGGGTGTTCCACGATTCCTACACCATTCTGGGGGATGCCGCCAGACCCGCTTCCGGGGGCGCATCGGTTCTTTCAGACCCGATAAACCGAATAAACCAACCGCTATCGCAGGTTCTGCGCTCAAAACACGCGACGCGCGCTCAACCCGCTCGTATGATCCCCGAAGAGGCGAAGGTTCTCGGCAGCACCTCGCCTCCGCTCGGAGCATCGAACCACACCCCGGTTGATCCACTCGGACTCAACCGGCGTTCCACAAAGTCCAAGCCATCTTGGGGTCGGCCAGACGGGTGGGTAAGCCCGTTCTCCCTCGGCCTGCGTTCCAAGCCCCTCTCTCGATTCGTGCATCTCGGCCCAACCAACCCGCCCCCAGGGCTGGCCCGCTGTGTCCCCCGTCGGACCCCCCCCGATTCCTCGGATTCACGATCAGATATGCCAACACCCACGCCCACAACCCCGCTCGGTCTGGTCGCCTCGACTGCGTCACAGCCCAATGCGACGCTCAAGGTCCGGGCGGCCAGCAGAGCACGCTCGGCCCAGTGGTTGCTCGAGGTGTCCGTCTTCACACTCGCGGCGGTGTTCGTGGTGTGGTCGGCGGTCAACGCCAAGCGTTCGCAGGTCGGCCCGCTGCTCGCCGCGGTCGAAGCGACGGGGACCTCCCAGGCCGTCGCTTTCGTGGCGGCGACCAACGAATCCACCCAAGAAGTCGTCTTTGAGGATGTGGTCGAGGAATCCGACGCGCTGCTGGCACCGGTCGAAGCCGCCGCCGAGCCGGTGAAACCCGCTTTTGGTCTCGGCAGCTTTACGCCCGAAGCCGGCGCCGTCCGCTACTTTGACGGGCGTCCCATCCGGCCCAAGAAGACCATCATCATGACGGTGACGGGCTATTCGCCCGACGCGCGGAGTTGCGGCGACTCCGCCGATGGGCGCACCGCAACCAACCATTCGGTCTGGACCAACGGGATGAACCTGGTGGCCGCCGACCCGCGGCTGCTGCCTTACGGCTCGCTGGTGAGCGTGCCCGGCTACGCCAGCAGCGACGTCGTTCCGGTGCTGGACTGCGGCGGGGCGATCAAGGGCGCGCGGCTCGACCTGCTCTACCCGTCGCACGAACACGCGCTCCAGTGGGGCGTGAAGCGGGTGAAGGTGACGGTGTGGGAATACGCCGACAAGGCGAAGTGATTTCCGGCCAACGAGCGCCGAGCGTGAGCGAGTGGGTTGGATGTGTGAGCGCTCCGTGGGAACCAAGACCCGTCGCTGACGCTCTGGGCTCGTGTGGTTGAGCTCCAGAAATTCTTTGAAAAGCCCCTCCCTGACGGTCGGGGTTCTGTTTGGACCGCTACAGTCTTGCCAGCCGCGCGGCGTTTGCGCCCCGTCGGCACGCTCCGAGTCGGCCCGGTGTTCTCCCTTTGGGGATGCACGCCGGGCCTTCGCCCTTTTCCGCGAGGCAGCACAGTCGATGACCACGGCGGCGCTATCGATCACCAAGAACGAGTTTCTCCACGGACGCTGGACCTGTGCCGAATCGGCGCTGCTCTACGGCGTGACCGACTGGGGCAAGGGGTACGTCGGCGTGAACAACGCCGGCCACGCCGTCGTCATGCCCACGAAGGACGCCGCGCGTCAGATCGACTTGTTCGAAGTCGTGCAAGGCCTGAAAGAGCGCGGCATCCACACGCCGGTGCTGCTGCGGTTCAATGACCTGCTCGAGCACCGCCTGCGCGAGATCCGCCGCGCGTTTGATGACGCGATGACCGACCAGGGCTACACCGGGGCGTACTCGTGTGTGTACCCGATCAAGGTGAACCAGCAGCGCCACGTGTGCGAGCAGATCGCCAATCTCGCGGTCGAACTGAACTTCGGCCTCGAGGCCGGCAGCAAGCCTGAGTTGCTGGCGGTGCTGGGCCTGTCCGCCGTCGCCGGAGGTCCTGGCGTCAACGGGATGCCGATCATCTGCAACGGTTTCAAGGATTCCGAGTTCATCGAGACGGTGATCCTCGCCACCAAACTGGGCCGCAACATCATCCCCGTCGTCGAGAAGTTCAGCGAGCTCGAGCTGATCGTGAAGCACGCCAAGCAGTACGGCGTACGCCCCAAGATCGGCCTGCGCGTCAAGCTCTCGAGCCGTGGCGCCGGGCGGTGGGAGTCTTCCGCGGGTGCGCGCAGCAAGTTCGGGCTGTTCGTGAGCGAGGTGCTCAAGGCCGTCGAGTACCTCAAGGCCCACGACATGCTGGACTGCCTGAACCTGCTGCACTGCCACGTGGGGAGCCAGCTGTACGACATCCGTGTGCTGAAGAACGCGATCAACGAGCTGACGCACATCTACGCCGAGCTGCACCGGCTGGGCGCGGGGCTGACGATGCTCGACATCGGAGGGGGGATGGGCGTCGATTACGACGGCTCGCAGAGCGCGTGGTCGAGCAGCATCAACTACTCGGTGCCCGAGTACGCCGCCGACGTGGTCCACCGCATCAAGAGCGTGTGCGACGACGCGAAGGTGCCGCACCCGATGATCATCTCGGAGTCCGGGCGCGCCATGGTGGCGTACTCGAGCGTGCTGGTGATGGACGTCTTGGGCAGCAGCCGCTTCGAGGCCGATCCGAACATCCCGGCGGTCGAGACGGCGATGAGCGCCGAGGCCGAGGTGCCGCAGCCCGTCAAGGACCTGCTCGACGCCTACCAGAACCTCACGGACCGCAACCTGATGGAGGCGTACCACGACGCCACGCAGGCGCGCGACGAGGCGATGAGCCTGTTCAGCCTGGGCTATATGAGCCTGCCGATGCGGGCCGCCGCCGAGCAGTTGTTCTGGGCCATCGGGCACAAGTTGCTGGAAAAGGCCGCCAAGCGCGGCGAGCTGCCCGACGAGCTCGACGACTTGCCCGAGGCGCTCAGCGACATCTACTTCTGCAACTTCTCGCTGTTCCAGAGCATGCCGGACTCGTGGGCCATCGAACAGTTGTTCCCCATCGTCCCCATCCACCGCCTGAACGAAAAGCCCGGGCGCCGCGGCATCCTCAGCGACATCACCTGCGACTCCGACGGCAAGATCGACCACTTCGTCGACAAGCGGATCGACAAAAAGGCGCTCGAACTGCACGAGCTGCGCGAGGGCCAGCCGACGCTGCCGGGCCTGGGCGGCCCCATACCCACCCCCGTGAACGGCAACGGCACGAGCGGCGGTTCCAACGGCACGACGGGCGCGATCGAAAGCCCAGGCCCAGAGCCCTACTACCTCGCCGTTTTCCTGCTCGGCGCGTACCAGGAAATCCTCGGCGACCTGCACAACCTCCTGGGCGACACCCACGCGGTCCACATCAAGCTCGACGAGGCCGGCCAGTGGGACATCGAGGAAGTGATCGAGGGCGACACGGTCGAAGAAGTGCTGTCGTATGTGCAGTACGACATCGCCGACATGAAGCGGGCGATGCGCATGGACATCGAGGCGGCGTCACGCCAAGGCCGCCTCACGCTAGCGGAGGGCAAGAGCCTTCTGAAGTTCTTTGATGATGGGTTGGAGGGGTATACGTATCTGGAGGAGTGAGGCGTCAGGCATGGACGAGCACCAAGTCCAGTCCGCATGGTTGCAAGCTGTCACAACCTGCTTGGCCGGAGCCCCCCCGCTGATCAGGAGACTGGACCGAGTGTTCAGCGTCGAACCCCACATGGGGTCGAACCAGTCGCCCGTTGAGTTCACGGTCTTGGCCGGGCACTTGTTCAGTCGCCTGATTGATACGATCCAGGTTCGTACGCGGGATGTTTTCTTCTCCGGCAAGGGCCTTGGCCAGCGCGACAAAGACAGGCTCAAGCGCCTTTTCAGTCAGTTCAATCGTGATCCCGAACCGACCGAACTCTTCTCGCTCGACTTCGCAGCCAGAAGCTGGGATCGTGAGCATGGCATTCCGGCGATCGCGCTCGCGTTGGAATCGGAAGGCAAACCGATCAAACACGACCACATCGCCGAAGCGTCGCTCTCCGATATGCTGAAGTTGGTACACATTCATGCCAGCCATCGTGTCTTCCTCGGCCGTGTCAACGCCGGTAGCTACAAGTCGCACGGGCTCTACATGCCGAAGTGGGATACGGTCAAGGAAGAAATTGAGCAAGTTTTTGCGTTTGCAGCTCGCAATCGGCTCGTTCCCGACGACGGTTCCCTAACCGCACTCATCCTCCACACTTCGAATGCTCGCCAAGACTGGCGATATACGATTCAGACATCGACCGGCGCTCAGATGCGATGTTCCGACTGGGCACGGCCCGAGTGCGTGTCGCATCCCGCGCCCGAGGATTCCAAATGACCATCGAACAAATCCGCCAACTCCACAGCGCCCGCCCGTTTCTGCCTTTCACCCTCAAACTCGCGGACGGCAACAAGTTCACCATTAGCCACCCGGAACTCATGGCGGTGTCCCGCGGCGGTCGCGTCGTCCACGTGGTCACCGAGCGAGACACGATGGAGCACATCGACCTGCTCCTCGTGACGTCGGTCGAGGAACACACGCGCTCGACCGGGAACGGGCGGCGCAAAGCGGGGTGAGGCGTCCGTTCGCACTTGATCCGAGCCCTGAGCGCAAGCTCAGGGGCACGCCCAGAAATCGCACGCGTTCCCTTGGTTCCTTGGCCCCGAGCTCGCGCTCGGGGCTCGGACGAAAAACGCACTCGACCACTTTGCCACTCGACCACTTTTTCCGATGCGCCGCCCCCGCCGCCAAACCTGGGACATCCGCTTCGAGCTCGCCCCGATGCTCGATGTGGTCTTCATCCTGCTCACGTTTTTCATCTTCGCGATGGTGCTGAGCAAGCGGTTCACGGTCACGGACATCCGTCTGCCGCGGGCGGGCACCGGCACCGACGCTTCCGCGGCGGGCGGCGCTCAGGCGGGTGCGATCGTCGTCTCGCTCCGGCCCGGCGGCGAGGTGCGCGTGGATGATCAGCCGGTGCCACTCGATCAGGTGCCCGCGCGCATCGCCGAGGCGAGAAAACTCCAGCCCGGCGCGGACGTCTTCCTGGCCCCGGACGTCGCGGCGGCCAGCGGCGACCTGTTCGCCCTCATGGACACCCTCGCCAAAGCGGGCATCCGCGACCTGCGATTCCTTCGTCAGGACGCTCAAGCGCCCGCACCCGCGGCCCCTTTGGACGCGGGCTCGCCCACGCCATAGGTCGCGCTCGGGTTCGTCCGTCTCTTCGTGCGACGTCGTTCAGCGACCGCTTCCGAGCGAAGCGTCGACACGCGCCACGGGGATACCCGGACCTTGCCGGTTCTGCGGACCATGCGGGTATTCCGGACCGTCCGGTATCGGTTGGCTGATTTCACGCGGATTTGGCTCGCCCCTGCGTAAACCGTGTGATAGGCTCTCTTTGTGAGAGATTCGGACGCTGGAACTCACGCCCTCCCGCACCCGAACCCGGGCCTGCGGAACACTTGCAGTGGGCGGCGGGCGTCCGATCGAGCGAGGAGTTGAGATCATGCGGAGTCTTCGGTTTGTTTCACTGGGCGCCGTCACGGCGATGTGCGGTTGTCTTACGGCTCAGGCCGGCCCGGATGCCGTCGAGGCTTCCGAGTCTGCGGTGCCAACGTCGTACACGGTGCGTGCCGGCGAGGCCTTCGCCGCGGGCGTGCCGGAGCGCTTGACCTTTACGACGCGCGGGCTGGTGCTCAACGCGCCGAACTGGCTGAACCGGGCCGACGCGGCGTACATCGGGCCGCCGACACCGCCCGAGATGCTCCGCGAGGATGGCGGCCCCGAGCGCGGCGGGTGTGACTTCACGAACACCTATTCCGGCGCGGACTTTGCCAGCGGCGGCTCGCTGTTTGCTCAGGCCGGCATGGCCCAGGGCGAGTGGGCCGCGGTGCAGTTTGTCGTGCCCGCGGGGCACTTCCCGGTGCGCATCCGTCTCAGCGAAATGCTGTGGGCCACGCTCAACGCAACCACCCCCACCACCACGCGCTACACCATCCGCTGGTACTCCGGCAGCCCCGCCACGGGCACCCCGATCGAGGAGTTCTCGTCCGACGGCGTGATCCTGCCCAACATCTCGCTGCCCATCGGCACCAGCGCCGTCAACGTAGCGGTGCTCATCGACGCTCAGGACCCTGAGCAGATCATCATCCCCGCGCCGATCGATGGGTCCAACTCGTTCACCGTCGCGTTCCAGATCACCCAGCACAACAACCCCTCGGCGAACCCCTGCCTCATCCCCACGCCCACCGCCAGCAACGCCTTCCCCACCACCGACACCAACGGGCTGTCGGAGCCGACCCGCAACTGGCTTTTCGGCGTCAACTGCGGGCTCTTCGGCTGCCCGGCCAACGGCGGATGGGCGCAGTTCGAGAATCTCCCAGCGTTCTGCAGGCCCAGCGGCGACTGGAACATCCGCGTGTCGTACGAGCTCGTCAACTGCGGGCCCGCCAGCGGCGCCTGCTGCTTCTCGAGCGGCACCTGCCTCGATGGGCAGACCGCGAGCGCCTGCACCGGCGCGGGCGGGACGTATCGAGGCGACAACACGCTGTGCTCGGGCGTCACATGCGTCGCGTCCACGCAGGCGTGCTGCTTTGCCTCGACGCAGACCTGCCTTGACCTGACGCCGACGAACTGCACGGGCTTCGGCGGGACGCTCGCCGGCTCGGGCACGTCGTGCGCTTCGTTCGTGTGCTTCCCCATCGGCGCGTGCTGCCTGCCCATCGGGACCTGCTTGGACGGCCAGTCGCCGGCGCAGTGCTCGTCGCAGGGCGGGATATTCCGCGGCAACGCGACCACCTGCGCCACCGAGAACTGCCCGCCGCCGCTGGGTGCCTGCTGCGGCGCTTCGGGCTTCTGCGCCGAGTTCTCGCAGACCAACTGCGCCAACGTCGGCGGATCGTGGAAGGGCCCGCTGACCACCTGCGCCGACACCAACAACAACGGCACCGCCGACGCGTGCGAAGCGCTGCTGCCTTGCCCCGGCGACTTCAACAACGACCGCCAGCGCAATACCCCCGACCTCACCTTCTTCCTCGGACGCTTCGGGAGCACCGGCACCCCCCCCGGTTTCCCGGGCGACATGAACAGCGATGGCGCGGTCAACACCGCGGACCTCACGCAGTTCCTCGGCGTCTTCGGCGTGGCGTGCCCGTGAGCCATGTTCGGAGCCGTCCGCGCGAGCGGACGGCCCCACGCTTGTGACCGACGGCTCACGTCGTCGGCTCTGAGCCGACCGTCGATTTCTTTCCGCAACTCAGCCGCGGGTTCTCGGCCCCACCAGGTCCAAGAACCCGCGGTTTTTCCTTTCCGCCTTGTCAGAGGATCGGCGGTCCAAGTGAACCTGTCCCGCGATCGATCCGATTCGGCCACGCGGAACGTGTCCCCCCGTTCGGCTCCAAGTGTGCGCCGCGCGAAGGGCCGTTCCGCGGAGGACCGTCCATGTGCAAACAGGCTCGCCCAAGCGTTGGACCGGCGGTGTTGTTCGAAGCGGTGCGTTCTCGGCCGCTCGCCGTGGCGTTACTGATGCTCGCCGCGGGTTCGCCCACGGCTTTGGCGCAGGCTGGCGAGCCGGTGGAGTCCGAGCCGGTGCTGACCGCCGAGGCGTACGAGATGTTCGAGTTCCTGGGCGGACCGGACCTTCCCGGCCAGGAGCCCGGCGAGCGCGAGCGCCGCGACCCCGACGATGCCGCGTCTGAAAAGGCCGCGGTACCCACGGCATCCGAAGCCAGAGAGTGGTTCGGCGGCAAGGCGTGGTGGGAATGGTCCCGCGCCACTGGCGACTGGGGCGGCGCACGCACCGCGCTCGAAGATCACGGCCTCACCCTCTCGGGCTCGTTCATCTTCGACCTCGTCGGCGCGTGGTCGGGAGGGCGCGACCAGCGCTCGATTTCCGCGCGACTCTTCGACTTCAACGCCATGCTCGATCTTGACAAGGCCTTCGGCATCAAGGGCGGCTCGGTGTTCGCGGATTTCCAGGTGCTGTCGGGCAACAGCCCCTCGCGCCGCGTCGGCGATTTCCAGGGCACGTCCAATCTTGAGTCGGATCAGAGCCGCAATCAGCTCTCCGAGTTGTGGTACCAGCAGTGGCTGTTCGACGATGTGCTGCGGATCAAACTCGGGAAGATCGACGGCAACAAGGAGTTCGATTTCCTTTCGCACGCCGTGGAGTTCCTGAACACCGGCGCGGGCCTGACGGTGACGAGCGCCTTCCTCCCGTGCTACCCGGACCCCTCGACGGCGGTGTGCGCGTTCATCTACCCCACGCAGAAGTGGTACATCGGATTGGGCTTCTTCGACGGGGCGATCAAAGACGGCGTCCGCACCGGCGAACGCGGGCCCGCCACGTTCTTCTCCGACGATCTCTCGGACGACTTCTTCTACACCGCCGAGACGGGCGTCACGTTCGACCTGGGATTCATCAAAGACCTCCGCATCGCCGGGGGCGTGTGGCATCAGGAGGGCGACTTCGAAGAGTTCAACGGCGGCGGTGAACAGGACGGCACCACCGGTTTCTACGTCATCTCCGAGGGCACGCTGTGGTCGCCCGGGGGCGGCACGGCAGAAGGCGCGGAAGACGACGACAACCGCGGGCTGGTCGGCCTGTTCCGCTACGGCCACGCCGATGAAGAAGTCGTCGCCGCGGGCAACAGCCTCGGCGGCGGGCTGCACCTCATCGGCACGTTCCCCGGTCGCGACAGCGACACGGCTGGTGTGTGGGTGAACTGGGTCGACCTCAGCGACGAGGAAGGCGCCGGGTTTGAGAATGATGAGACGGTGGTGGAACTGTTCTACAAGATCAGCGTGACGCCGTGGATCACGGTGACGCCGGACATCCAGTTCGTGACGGACCCGTCCGGGAGCGAAGATGTGAGCGACGCGGTGGTCGGGTCGTTGCGGGTTTCGATCACGTTCTGACGTTGTTCTCAGCGCGGAGACGCGGAGGGTACGAAGAAAGGCCGAGATTGAACGGCTGCGCAACACAGCCCTCTGGGTCATCCGAGCCCCGTGCGCGAGCACGGGGCCAAGGTCGATCCGTGCGCCTTTGAAATGCCCTTGACGGTTCACTCTGTGTGATCGAACGCTCATCCAATCGCGGAGCGTGGCCCTGTGCTTGCGCACAGGGCTCGGTTCACGCGATGGGCGCTGACAAACCCAGCATTTTCTGATTCTCTCCGCGTCCTCCGCGTCTCCGCGGTGAACCCTCTCTCACTCACCCCGCGGCTTTCCCCGGAAGCCGCAAGTACGTCACGCAGCGCCACAGCCACTCCATCGGTCCCATGCGGAACACTTTGAGGTAGAGCGTGCTGAAGATCACCTGCGCGACGAAGATCGCCGCGACGATGCCGAGGCGCTGGCCCCGCGTGGTCTGGTCGTAGAGGTGCAACCCCCACTCGTAGAAGAGGAACGAACACACGACGGTCTGCGTGAGGTAGTTGGTGAGGGCCAACCGCCCGACGTTCGCCAGCGCTCCGGTGAGCGGGGCGGCGACGCGGGCGTTCACCGCCAGCGCGATCGCCGCGAGGTAGCCCAAGCTCAACAGCGGACCGAAGAGGATGGCGTTGGCCGAGAGCAGCGCCGCCGCGGCATTGGGGGCCATGAACTTCGACGCCAGCGCCCCGAGCAAGCACATCGGCAGGCCGACGAGCGCGCCCAGCAGCAGCATCTTCTTGAGCCGCCCGTCACGGGCCGGATCGAACAGCCCGACGCGGTAGAGCACCGCCCCGAAGAGCAGCATCGCGATGACGTGCCAGCCGAAGCCGACAAGGCACACGATCAAGAACATGCTCCAGTTGAACGCGTTGAAGAGCAGGCGGTCGAGCGGGTTGCCGTTTGTATAGGCTTGCCGCTCATACTGCATCCAGACGGGGTCGGAGGGGCCTTCTTGCCCTTTACCTTCGCCCATCGCTTCGAACAGGTGGAACAACGGGGTGTCGATGCCCTCGATCTTGCCGTCGCGGATCGCGCGGTTGTCTTCAGTGGACGGGGGCGCGGCGGGCGGCATTTCTTTGGGTGCGCCGCCCTCCGGGATCGGTGCCGCATCGGTCAGTTCGACGGCATCGGGCGTCGGTGCCGCATCCGTCGGCGCGGCTGGGGCGGTCACGACCACGGTTGACTCGTTCGCTGTCACAGCGTCGGCCTGACCGGGCGTGGAGATGTACGCGAACAACGTCATCAGCACCAGGGCGATGAACAGGAAGACCGAGCCGGTGATCGCCATCGCCTTTGTGCTGACGCGATGCATGAGCAGGACGAACATGCCGCCGATGCCGTAGAGGAAGAGAATATCGCCGTACCACAGGAGAAGCCCGTGCAACAGGCCGAGGAACCCGAGGAAGACGTAGCGTCGGATGCCCGGGCCCCAATAGGACGTGCCGCGGCCTCGAGCGCGATCGGCCTGCATCATCAGGCCGAAGCCGAAGAGCATCGCGAACAGCGGGTAAAACTTCGACTCGCAGAAGATCTTGACGAAGTAGAACGAGACGAGGTCGGCGGCGGTCGCGCCCGCCGGGAGCTCGGGCAGGACGAACATCCCAAAGGGCTCCGCGAAGCTCTGGATGTTCACGCACAGAATGCCCAGCAGCGCAAACCCGCGCACGGCGTCGATGGCGGTGATGCGCTCGGTGCCGACGGTTGGGGCGAAGGTCGTCATAGGGGGTCCGAGGTTGGAGATCGGGGCGTTTGGATCGGACAGATAGTGGGCGAGGCGACGCCGAGAACGAACTGCGCCGGGAATGCGCGTCATACGGACTTGTGAAGCACCCATTTCGCGGCGGGAAAGAAACTCGTGCTTGCGGGGCAAATCGACCGCGCGATCCGCGATCCTCGCCCCCATCCAAGATATAGTGGACACCCCGCGAACGCCCCCCGCCCGTGGGCTCCAATCCCCGCGCCCCCACTCCGTACCTCCGTGCCTTCGTGCCTCACTGCCTTCCCCATGCTCTGCCCCTTCTGCCAGTTTGACGACGACAAGGTGATCGACAGCCGTGCCAGCGAGGCGGGGCGGGTCATCCGTCGGCGTCGCCAGTGCCTCAAGTGCGGCAAGCGCTACACCACCTACGAACGCGTCGAAGAGACCGTCCGCCTCACCGTCATCAAACGCGACGGCTCACGCGTGCCCTTCGACCGCGAGAAGATCCTGCGCGGCCTGCTCGCCGCCTGCGGCAAGCGGCCCATCCCCGAAGAGGCCAAGGTGAAGCTCGTCGACGAAGTCGAAGAAGAAGCCCACCGCCTGCACGACCGCGAAGTCGAAAGCCGCGTGCTGGGCGAGATGGTCGCCCGACGACTCAAAGACCTCGACGAGATCGCCTATGTCCGCTTCGCCAGCGAATACTTCCAGTTCCGCAACGTCGGCGAGATCATGCAGCAGCTCGAAGAACTCAGCCAGCGCGTGAAGGATGTGAAGGAGCAGCAGCGGATGTTCTGAGCTGTTGCGATCGGTGGGGCAGGCTTCCAGCCTGCCATCCACCGCGCAGGCCGGGTGCCACCGACTTTGATCCTCGAAAGTCGGTGCCGCTTGTGCGATGATTGAGGTGAAGCGAGCTCGGTGAACGGCTCACGCCGACGATGAGCGGAGTCCTCGGCGCGAATCGTCGCGCTCAGGCACGCGGGTGAAAGATGCTCCGTCGCACGTCTCGTACAACACAACTTCTCTGCCGGTAGACCCGGGTTGCCCGACAACACCTCACATCCCGCCCCCTCAACACCACCGGCGCAAGCCAAAGCCGGCCGCGGCGTGGCAACCGACGACCGCGGTGCCGTCCGCGCCGTGGTTTCGACGCGTGAACTCGGTGCCGACGCACGCACCGGAGACCCTGCCTTTGCGGCCGTGGTGGAGCGGGTGGCACGTCTCAAAGTCTCGTCGATGCGCATGGGCTGGATCGTTGTCGCTGGCACCGTTGGAATGGTCGTCGTGCAGACCATCCCCGTCAGGCTCTTTGCAACGCCCATCTCGCCGTATTTGCTGGGGGCGGTGGCCGGATTGATCTTCCCGCTTTTCTTCATGCTTGCTCTGCGTCGTGCGGAAAAGCGGCAAGGGCCGGAGACGGCGCGGATCATGCTCGCCGACGGGCTGTGCCCGTGTTGCGCCTACGGACTGGCGGACTTGCCGCACGAGCACGATGCTTGCGTGGTGTGCCCCGAATGCGGGGGAGCGTGGCGTTCGGATCGGATCATCCGCGCGGCGCGGTACCGCGACCACCCCAGGGTCAGGCCAGCGGCACGCGCGTACGCCTCGGCATGGTACGACGGCATCGGGGGGCCGCTGCGCATCACGGACGATTCCGGGACGCCCAGGCCCCTGGCTTCGCCGAAGCTCAGGCGTGAGATCGCCGCGGCACAGGGCGAGCGCCGAGGGCGGTTGGCCGCGGCGTCGAAACGCAACCGGCGCTGCGGCATCACGCTTCGGATCGCGATCGCAGCGTTCTACATCGGCCTGGCCGGCACGAGTCTGTGGTTCGCAAGCCGGTTCGTCACGTTCAAACCCGCGCTCTGGGGCGTAATGCTCGCCGCAACCGCGATGGTGGGATTTTCACTGTGCTTCCTCAGAGGCAGCGCGGGCGTCACAACGCCGTGGATGCGCCGCGAAATGCTCGCCAAGGGCCTGTGCCCATCGTGCGCCGCGGACCTGGTGACGGACGACCCGCTCTCGACCACGCCGGACTGCGCCATCCCGACGCTCCCGTGTCGCGAGTGCGGAGCGCGGTGGGAGCAGGCGAGGGGGCGCACCGGTGGCACCGGTCTCTGACCGGTGTGGAGCGGGGGGTGCCCCACGAGTTCGAAATCTGCCACGGAGTTTCGTCCTCGAAAGTCGGTGCTGCTTGTGCGATGATGGCCGTCGACAGCACCGGCTTTCCGCCGACGGCAAGTCGGTGGCACACTTGCCGTACCACGATGGGCCGCCCTCGGCCCGTCGTGCCTCGCGGTGGTCCGTCGACAATCGGTCGCTCGGCACGACGCTCGGCTCAGAAGCCGAGCATCGTGGCAGGGGACGCAACGTGCCGCGCTTTAACCCACCTTCTCCGCCCCCACGCGCCGAGTCATCAACCTCGAAATCGCATCAATCGGATCAAGCCCCTCATACAGCACGGCGTGCACCGCCTGTGTGATCGGCATCTCAACACCAAACTGTTTGGCGAGTTCGACCACGCTCAGTGTGGTCGCCACGCCTTCGACGACCGAGTTGGTACGGTCGAGGTAGTCCGAGAGTTTTTCGCCTCGGCCTAGCGCTTCGCCGCACGATCTGTTGCGGCCTTCGGGGCTGAAACACGTCGTGGCGAGGTCGCCGACGCCGGCGATGCCGAAGAAGGTCTCGGGCTTGGCTCCGAGCGCGGCCCCGAGCCGCGCGATCTCCGCGAGGCCGCGGGCCAAAAGGGCGCTCTTGGCGTTGTAGCCCGCCTGCAGGCCGTCGATGATGCCGGCGGCAATGGCGATGACGTTCTTCACCGCGCCGGCCACCTCGACGCCCACCGGGTCGTCACTGGTGTAGACGCGCAGCCAACTGGTGGTGAAGAGGGTCTGCACGCGCTCGGCAAGGGCTGCGTCGGTGCTTGCCGCGAGCATGGTCGCGGGTAGGCAGCGGCCCAGTTCCGGCGCGATGGTGGGGCCGCTGAGGACGCCGACCGGGGGGGCCGGACGAGCAGTGCTGGCCAGTGCGTCAACGATGACTTGCGTGGGTCGCTGCAGCGTGCCGTTCTCAAAGCCCTTTGAGACGCTGACGATCGGTGCGTTGGGTGGGATGTGCCGGCGAACACGTTCGAGCACCGAGCGGATGTACTGGGTGGGCACCGCCGCCACGATGAGCCCGGCGTTTCGCAGCGCCGCCGCGTCGTCGTCGGTCACCCGGACAGACTCGGGCAATCGGACCATCTCAAGCCGCGGCGAGACGCGGGTCTGCGCCAAGGCCAGGATCGGCTTGGACTCATGGCCCCACAGCGTGACCGACCCGACGCCGACGGCACCGTTCTGGCCGGGTGGTTGGTTGGCCAACAGCGATGCGCAGAAGAGGCCCATCTGGCCGTCGCCGAGGATGGTGATGGGAAGGGGGGGCGGCAAAGCGGGGAGGGATAGGGGAGTCGGGAGTGGGGAGTCGGCCGTCGGGGCGGAAGAAGGCGAACCGAACACGAACCGAGTCGGGCAGGCCTGCGTATGAGTAGGTCCGCTCAGGGTACCGTCGCCGAGTGACTACCATCAACTCGCGCAGGTCCCTGTCGGACCCCGAACCGATCATTTGGCTTTTTCCTCCCCGACTGCTGACTCCCCTCTCCCGACTCCAGCCCCCCCATGGCCACCCACCACGCCGGCATCGCAAACGACACCAAGCATCACCACCAGGGAGAGGTCCGCGGCGGCGCGGGCACCGGCCCCTCGGGAACCGGCGGGCACTCGCACAAGCACAACCACGACGACGGCTCCAGCCTCGAGTGCTGCTCGCACCACGAGCTCAAGATCGAGAAGTGGATCCTCGCCTACTTCGTCGGCGGCACGCTGGTGTTCATCACCACGCTCGCCAAGTGGTTCGGCTGGGCCTCGCCGGAGATCGCCGAGATCCCCGCGGCGATCGGTGCCGTTCTGCTCGGTGCCGGGCTGTTCTACTCGGCGTTCAAAGAGCTCAAGCGGGGCAAGCCGACGTCGTCGACGCTCGCCGCCATCGCGATCCTCGCGGCCATCGCCTCGGGCAAGTATGAGACCGCCGGCTATCTGGCGTTCATCCTGCTGGTGTTTGACCACGCGCTGTCGCGCACGGCCTGGGGCGCACGCCGGGCCATCGAAGAACTCGTCAGCCTCACCCCCGATACCGCCCGCATCATCGAGAACGGCGCCGAGCGCGAGGTCGCCCTCGAACAGGTCAAGGTCGGCATGACCGTCCGCGTCCGCCCCGGCGAGAACCTGCCGGTTGACGGCCGCGTCGTCAGCGGCAACTCGGCGGTCAACCAGGCGTCGCTCACAGGTGAAGCCCTGCCGGTCGAAGTGCAGACAGGCTCGAACGTCTATGCCGGCACCACCAACCTCACCGGCATCATCGAGCTCCAGGCCACGATGGTCGGCGAAGACACCACCATCGGCAAGGTCGCCCAGCTCATCAACGAGGCCGAGAGCACCCGCACGCCGCGCCAGTTGCTCATCGAGCAGGTGGCGGCGTACTTCGTGCCGGTGGCCCTCGTCGTCGCCGCGCTGGTGTGGTACCTCACCAAGAACATCGATACCGCCATCACCGTGCTCATCGTGACGTGCCCCTCGGCGCTGCTGATTTCGAGCCCCACGGCGATGATGGCCTCTTTTGCCTCCGCCGCGCGGCTGGGCATCCTCATCAAGCAGACGAGCTATCTCGAAGCCGCTGCGGATGTCGATTCGTATGTGTTCGACAAGACCGGCACGCTCACCACCGGGCGTTTCGCCGTGGGACGACTGGCCCCGGCCGACGGCGTCGACGGAGCGGACCTCTTGCGTGCCGCGGCGAGCGCCGAGCAGCACTCCAACCACCCGCTGGCCCGATCGATCATCCAGACGGCCCAGCAGGCCCGCATCGAAGTCAGCGACAGCCGCGACTACCAGGAAATCCACGGCAAGGGCGTAAAGGCCAACGCGAACCAGGGCCTCATCCTCGCCGGGCGTTCGTCGTGGCTCGTCGAAGAGCACCCGCACATCGAGGCCCAGGTGCGTGCCGTCGAGGGACGCATCGAAGGCATGACCGGCGTCCACGTGCTGGTCAACGGCAAGTACCTCGGCGCGGTTGGCCTCGAAGACAAGCTCCGCTTCAACGCCAAGGCGGTCGTCGAGAAGTGCCGCGAGTTGGGCGCTCGGTCCGTCTCGCTGTTCACCGGCGACCGATTCGCGGTCGCCAAGCGCGTCGGCTCGACCATCGGCGTCGACCAGATCGAGGCCGAGTGCCTGCCCGAGGAGAAGCACGAGCTCGTCCGCCGGATGGTCGGCAACGGGCAGCGCGTCCTGATGGTCGGCGACGGGATCAACGACGGTCCTTCGCTCGCCGCGGCGGACGTGGGCGTCGCCATGGGCTTGGGCGGGAGCGACATCGCCACCAACTCGGCGGGCGTGGCTCTGATGAACGACGATATCGGGCGCATCCCGTTCCTGGTTTCTCTGGCGCGGCGCACGCGGACGATCGTGGCCCAGAACATCGCCGCGTCGATCGTAATTGCGCTGGTGGGCCTGGCCATCGCCGCCACCGGCAACATCGCCATCGGCCTCGCCGCGTTCTACCACTTCCTGGGCGACATCTTCGTCATCGGCAACTCGTTCCGGCTCATCCGCTTCGGCGAAGACTTCGCCGCGGCGGAGCAGGCGTCGCACCACGTCGGGCCCGCCGACGCCGGGAAGCCGCGCCGAGCCTCGGCGTCGCTGCGAGCCCCGGCGGCACCCGTCGCCTCGACGCCCGCGGCGGCGTGAACAAGGTTCCGAAACGAGCCCCGAGCGTGAGCGAGCGGCTCTTCCGATCGTTCGCCGGTTGCTTGTGCTCACCGCAACTCGCCGATCCTGCCCAGGATTCGTGGCGCTTCGGCCCTGGTATCCCGGCCCTCGCTCACGCTTCGAGTTCGTCCCCGCACCAATCACGAACGCGGAGCGCGAGCGAGGGCCGGTGTGCGAGAACCGGCCACGCGGCCATGAGGGGACGCCCCTGATCCCAGTAGATTGCTCAACTCATGCGCGACTACGCCCCGAGTTCCACCGACGACGCTGCCCCCGCATCACCCGCCGCCCGCGCCGTGATCTTCGACTTCGACGGCACGCTCGTCGACTCCGAGCCCCTGCACGGCCGGGCGCTGCGGTCGGTATTCGAGCCGATCGGGCTGGAGCCGTTCTTCGATGAGGCCATGTGCGTGGGGCTGCCGGACGCCGACGTGATGCGGGCGGTCTTCACGCGGGGCGGACGAACGCTGGGCGAGGCGGAACTCGCCGCGCTGCTGGAGACCAAGAGCGCGGCGGCGCGGCGGCTGTGGGAATCCGGCGAAGGCCGCGCGTACCCCGGGGCCATCGAACTGCTGCGCGAGGTCAAGCGGCGCGGCACCAAGGTGGCGGTATGCACCGCCGCCCTGCGCCGCGAGGCCGGCCCGGTGCTCGAACGCCTCGGCGTCGCGCCCATCCTCGACGCCTTCGTGACAGCGGACGACGTGACAGCGAGCAAACCCAACCCCGCGTGCTACCGGCTGGCGTGCGAGAGACTCGGCCTGCCGCCAAGCGCGTGCGTGGCGATCGAAGACTCCGTCGCGGGCGTCACTTCGGCGGCGACGGCGGGGTGCCGCGTGGTGGCGCTGGGGCATACGACGGCGCGGGAGCGGCTCACACGTTCCTCGTGGTTCGTCGACGCGATCTCAGCCGTGGACGCGGCATGGCTGGTTGGAACATAGCCGCGGGCACGGCGCAACCAACGGCGTGTCGCGGGGGCGCAATCCAACTCACTCCACCGTCACGCTCTTCGCCAGGTTCCGCGGCTTATCCACATCATGCCCGCGCAGCACCGCCGCGTGGCACGCCAGCAGTTGCAGCGGGACCACCGTCAACAGCGGGCTCAACGGATCAGAGATCGGCGGCACATAGAACACGTCGTCGGCGTAGTTCTTGATCTCGGTGTCGCCCTGCGTCGCCACCGCGATCACGCGCCCGCCGCGGCTGCGCACCTGCTCGATGTTCAGCATCACCTTGTCGTACTGCGGGCCCTTGTTGGCGATGAACACCGCCGGCATCCCGTCGTTGATCAGCGCGATCGGCCCGTGCTTCATCTCCGCCGCGGGCATGCCCTCGGCGTGGATGTACGAGATTTCCTTGAGCTTCAGCGCGCCCTCGAGGGCCACCGGGTAGTTGTAGCCGCGCCCGAGGAACAGCCAGTTCTCGCGGTCGACATACTTCTCGCACACCTTGCGGATGTGCTCGCTCTGTTCGAGGATGCGCTCCATCAGCTCGGGCACGCGTGAGAGCTCGCCCAGAAGCTCGCCAGCGGTGTCCATGCTCATGAAGCGGCGCCGGGCGATGTACAGCGACACCATCGCGAGAACCATCACCTGCCCGGTGAAGGCCTTGGTGCTGGCGACGCCGATCTCGGGGCCGACACGCAGATACACGCCCGCGTCGGTCTCGCGCGAAATGGACGAGCCGACAACATTCACCACGCCCAGGGTGAGCGCGCCGCGTTCCTTGAGTTCGCGGAGCGCGGCCAGCGTGTCGGCGGTCTCGCCGCTCTGGCTCACCGCGATCACCACGCTGTTGTCAACCACCACCGGGTTGCGGTACCGCAGTTCGCTGGCGTACTCGGTCTTCGCCGAGACTTTCGCGAGGTCTTCGAGGAAGTACTCGCCCAGCATGGCGGCGTGGTACGCCGTGCCCTGCCCGGTCAGCACAAACTGGCGGGCGCGGATGAGTTCGCGGGCGTGCTCGGCAATGCCGCCCAGCACGATCCGACCCTCGCGCTCGCTCACGCGACCCTGCAGCGTGATCCGCAGGCAGCGCGGCTGCTCGCAGATCTCCTTCATCATGAAGGTGTCGTGCGAGCCCAGCTCGATCTGCTCAAGCTCGAACTCGAGCTGGCGGATCTTGGGCGTCACCGGCACGTTGTCCAGCGTGCTGGTGCGGAAGGTGGTCTCGCCCTTGGCGTCGCGGCTGAGCTTGGCCACCTGGTAGTCATCGAGCTCGAAAACCTGCGTGGTGTGGGCCACGATCGCCGAAGCGTCGGACGCGACGACAAACTCGCGGTCGCCCACGCCCACGATCAGCGGCGAACCCTTCCGCGCCACCACCAGAATCCCCGGCTCGGTCTCGCAGATCACCGCGATGGCGTACGCCCCGCGCACCTCACGCAGGGCGTTCTGCACGGCGGTCTCGAGGTCGCCGTCGTACAGCTCGCTGATGAGCATCGCGAGCACTTCCGTATCGGTCTCGCTGGTGAAAACGTGGGCCTTTTCCTTCAAGTACTGCTTGAGGGAGGCGTAGTTCTCGATGGTGCCGTTGTGGATGATGGCGACGCCGCGCTTGTCGTCACGGTGCGGGTGGGCGTTTCGTTCCGAGACTTCGCCGTGGGTCGCCCAGCGGGTGTGGGCGAGTCCGAGCGTGCCGTGGAACCCCGGCTTGGTCTTGAGGGTTTCTTCGAGCACGCTCACGCGCCCGACGGTTCGGCAGACTTCGAGCTTGCCGTTGAGCGTGGCCACCCCGGCCGAGTCGTAGCCTCGGTATTCGAGGCGTTTCAGGCCTTCGAGGAGAATGGGCTTGGCTTCACGATGACCGAGGTAAGCGACAATTCCGCACATAGTGGTGTTCCAGATCGGCTGACCGAAGGGGGGCGGGCGAGGGTGAGAGCGCAGGGTGTGCGAAACATCGACGAGCGCCACGCACCATCGATTGATTCGGAAAACGTTTGGGTCCGAATCAGCGGGTCTTTCGCGAAGATCGCGCCCGAGCCGAGTTCAACGATAGACCGAGAAACGCGCACAAGACGCCCGACGCCGATCTCGATCGTCGGCGAGTGATACGACGACCGGGAACGTCGGTTCGCGCTCCACGATTCGGATGAAAATGCAAGCCCGGCGTCACCGCATTGGATGCGGCGGGATGTACCCCGGCGCGGCGGGTTTCGACGAAACCCCCGCCTGCTTGGCCATGTGGGCCGCCACGATCCGGCGCTGGATCAGCGAAACGACCGTGTCCAGGCGGGTCTTGCCGGTGATTTCGAAGGCCGGCCACGCCCCGCCGCAGACGCTGCGGGAATGGGCGATCACCTCGCGCAGTTCGGCGGAAAGGTCCTCGATCTTGACGGTCTGAAAAGTGCCCGAGGGCATGGGAACGACGATGCGCGGGCCGTGGATGTCCGGGACCAGCATCGCGGCCGGGGCACCGTCGCGGCAGCCGTTCTCGAACACAAACGACCAACACCACGGAACCCCTTGCCAGACAAGCTTTTCCGTGCAGTTCGGCAGCCCGCGGAGGGCCTTGAGGGCACACTCAAACAACTCGGCGTTGTGCTTGTTCGGGAAGCCGTCACGCAAAGAGCGCGGCGAGGGCGTCGCGAACTGATCTTCCCAGGCGGAGCGTTGGTAGTTGGGCTTGGCCATGGCCGATGCAACACACGACAACAACCGGACCGCACAAAGAACAAACCTCACCCGAGAGGGTATGGGGGGGAAACCCGGATGGTCCGCGTACTCGGCGCGGCGGGCGCAGAGCATGACCGGGGATCCCGACTTCTAAAGGTACGCCAAGATGGGGGATGATGCCTACGAAACGGACCGACTTCACGCGGTTTTTGCCGATCCTGAACCAGTTATCGGACGATGTTCGGGGGAGTGTCAAACTCGTGATGGACTCTGGGGGCAGGGTCGCAAGAGCAACCAACGCATCGGCACCGGCTCGCTCGCCTGCGGGGCTCGATACGCCGGGCTCGTCGGTGTCGGCGCGATCCTCTACGATGAGCTTGATGTCACAGCCCGCCGTCAGTTCGAACGTGCCGGTGAACGAGGCCGACTTGGATGCCGCGATGGACCTCGCGTCGGCGGTCATCCTCGTCGTCGACGATCACGAGCAGAACCTCGAACTCATCCAGGCCTATCTCGAAGAGATCGGCTGCAAGGTGCGGCTCGCGAAGGACGGTATCGAGGCGCAGCGCGACATCGACACCGTCCAGCCCGATCTCATCCTGCTGGATGTGATGATGCCGCGGATGAGCGGGTTCCAACTCTGCGCCAAGCTCAAGGCCGATCCGGCGACGCGGGATATTCCCATCGTGATGGTGACGGCACTCAGTGAAGTGGGCGACGTCGAGCGCGCCGTCGAGTGCGGCGCGGACGACTTCCTCACCAAGCCCGTGTTCAAGCTGGAACTGCTGACGCGGGTGCGGAGCCTGCTGCGGGTGCGGCTGCTGAAGAAGCAACTGGAGGCGACGCTGCAGGAGATGCGGAAGATCAAGGGGGAGTGAGCGGGGTGCGTTCCCGTATGCCCGGTGGGGAGCGCACTCAAGCCCGCGAATCGGACAGACGAGGTTGCCAGACGCGCAGCGTCTGGGGCGTGCGATGATCAGGCTCTCGCCGGTAAAGCGGTTGCGTCTCCGAATCGGCCCGCGTCGCGGGCCCGCGCGGTGGGAATGAAAACGACCCGCATCGGCGGGTCGCTCTCGCAATCAGAAGTGTTCTACTCGCTCCGCGCTCCGCATCAGCACGGCTGGCCGAAGCGCCCGAGGAACGTGGTCAAGTCCTGCGTGTTCACCGCCCCGTCGTTGTTCAGGTCGCCGGGGCTGCCAGGCGGGACCACCTGGCCGAAGCGGCCGAGGAAGAACGTCAGGTCCGCGGTGTTCACGGCGTTGTCGCCGTTGAAATCACCCAGGCACGAGGCCGGCGGCGGGGCGCAGTTGCCGCCCGCGAGCGTGTTGAGGGTGGTGTGGTCACTGACGTTGATGACGCCGTCGTTGTTCATGTCGACGTACGCGTTGAAGTTGGCGGACGCGGTGGTGCTGTTGAAGATCTCGTTCAGCACGTCCTCCACGTCGGCGCAGGTGATCGAGCCGTCGTGGTTGCCGTCGCCCTTGGGGGTGGCGGGCGTGGCGGTGATCTCGAAGGTGGCGGTGATGGCGGTGCCCGCGGTCACGGTGGCCGGGGCGCCGACCCACTCGAACCACACGTTGAGCGAATCGTCGTTCGGGTTCGTGCTCGGGTCGAGGTAACCCTGCACGCCCAAAGCGCCCGCAGCGCCGCTGATGGCCAGCAGCTTCAGATTGATCGACGAGCTGCCGGGGTTCCACGTCCCAGCGGTGTCCTTGAACAGCGTCACCGAATCACCCACGTTCACGGTCCGCGGCGTGGGGAACAGGTACACGTTGCGGGGCGCATCGGGAATGCGGAGCGTCTTGGTGGTGCTGCCGTTGGTGATCCCGATGTAGTTGGCGTCGTACACGCCGCCAGCCTGGCTGGAGAGCATCGAGGAGAGCCATGCGAAGCGGAAGGCGTCGTTGCCGCGGCCGGTGGGGAGGGTGAAGTTCTGCGAGGCGGTCCAGGTGAACATCACGGTGACCTTGCTCTCACCGACGATGGGGTCGGGGTAGAGGCGGGTCGAACTGAGCGACGCAACGCCGGAGTATGAGCCGGTGGTCTGCACGCCGAAGGGATTGGCGCGGACGGAGGGGCCGTCCGGTGGCACCGGCACCACCCACGTGGCGTTGAGGGTGGCGGCGGTCATATCGGGGACGATGTCGATGGGCGCGCCGTTGGGTCGGAAGCCGGGCTGAGTGACGATGGAGGTGCCGAAGGCGTTGGTGGTACCGTCGATCTTCTGCACCAGCGGGCGGACATAGCCGTTGGCGATGATGTCAGTGAAAGTGAGGGGGAAGCCGCCGGTGCCGGTGACGGCGTCGAAGATTTCGATGCCGTTGTAGGTGCTGTTGGGCGAGCAGCCGTAGCCGGCGCGATAGGTCTTGGGGCCGGAGGGTGTGACCTGCGCGAGCGTGACGGGGATGGGGTTTTCGATGACGCCGGGGATGCGCCTCGCGATGCCGCGCACGTTGCGATCGTCCCAGATCTCGAAATCGCTGTTGTCGTTGGCGTTTGTGAAATGTTCGAAGGTGACGTCGTCCCAGAAGATGGTGCCGGTGGCATCGATGGCACCGAACTTCTGGGGCAGCAGGCTCACAGAGTTCGGCGGAAGGTCGAACGGGTTGCCGTTGTTGTAGTAGTTGAAGATGTAGTCCCAATCGGCCTGCGTCACGGTGAGGCAGAGCTGTTTCCAGGTGCCGTCGGCGTAGCCCTGACCGCTCAGCGGCAGGAACTCGAAACGGTCGTAGACGGAGGTGTTGGCGCGACGGAACTCCATCTTCAAACCGCCGGCGGCACCTTCGATGCCCTGCCCCACCGGCGACATGTACCACCCGCACAGCGTCGCGGGGCCGCAGTTCAGCGTGTACGCCGGATCGCGCCACAAGCCAGCGGTGGCGTCGAAGATGTTGGTGTCGAGCCCGGAGAAGTCAGTGCCCGCAGGGAGTTCCATCGCGGCGACGCCGGTGCGCGGCGTGAACGCGGTCCCGCCGTCACCGACGAAGCGGCGCACGGCGGTGTTGAACGGACGCCAGAAGCGCGGCAGCGCGGGGTTGGACGCGCGCCCTACCTCGAACGACTGGTTTTCGATGCAGTTGGGCGGCAGCGGCTGCGGGTTGGGGAACTGGGCGCAGGTGTATTGGCCCAAAGCCACCGGCACGAGGGAAAGACCGGCGAGCGAGGCGACAGCGAAAGCGGCGCGGCGTTTGGTCACTTAGGGTCTCTCTCTGAGGGGACGATGGACGGGGAGGACAAGAGATACAAGATCGGGCCGTGCGGAGCCCTCGAGCAGGAATCAAAGCACCCCGGCGTGAGCCCATCGGGCACCCGTCGGGCCCGAGATCGGGTGGCGGCTCCGAATGAGAAAGCCCCCTGATCATCGGCTGTAACCCTTTACATCGTGACGCATGAACCGAGGTCCGTCAACTGGATTCCGGCCTTTTGGACGCAGAGAACGCGGAAATCGGGGGCTATTGTCGGGCGTCTGGTCGCGCTGGCGCGGGCGCAAGTCGGTAAAGCGATTTACCGACCATCTTCGTCCCCCGCTCATTCCTTCGACCCACCCCCCGCCAAACCCTCCGTAAACACCCGTTCGGCCAGCAGGAACAGCAGCAACACCGGCGCGACCACCATCGTGCTCGCGGCCATCAGCAGGTTCCACGGCGTGAAACCCGCCTGGCTCTGGTAGAGCTGCAACCCCAGCGCCAGCGTGAACTGGTCGCGGTGCGTCACGAACAGGAGCGGGCCGACGAAGTCGTTCCAGGTGTAGGTGAACTGCAGCAGCGCGACCACGGCGAGGGCGGGGCGGCTGAGCGGGAAGATGACGCGCCAGAAGATCGACCAGTGGCCGCAGCCGTCGATGGTGGCGGCTTCGTCGAGTTCGCGGGGGATCGTCATGTAGAACTGTCGGAGGAGGAAGACGTTGAAGGCGTTGGCGAAGAAGGCCGGCACCCAGAGGGGCTTGAGGCTGCCGATCCAGCCGAGGTCTCGGAAGATGAGGTACTGGGGGAGCATAAGAACGGGGAAGGGGATCATCAGCGTGCCCATGAGCAGCGCGAAGAGCCACTTCTTGCCGCGCCATTCGAGGCGAGCGAAGCCGTAGGCGGTGATCGCGCTTGAGAGGGTCATGCCGACGACGCAGAGGATGGCGACGATGAGCGAGTTGCGGAAGTAGAGCGGGAAATCGACGACTGGGTCGTTCCACACGGCGCGGTAGTTTTCGGCGGCGAAGCGGAGGGTCTCGGCCGCGGGCTCGGGCAGCAACGTCGGGGGCGTGCGCATCGCCTGGCTCTGCGGCTTGATGCTGGTGGCGATCATCCACAGCAGCGGGGCGGCGAAGAAGAACGCCACCGAGGCCAGGACGGTGTGGGTGAGCAGCGTCTTGCTCGAGATTGTCGGGCGGGAATGAGCGGAACCTGGAGGATCCGTGAAGCTCATGCGGCCCTGTAGTACACGGTGCGCCGGCTCACCGCGAGGGTGAGCAGCGTCAACGCCATGATGATCACGAACTGCACCCACGCCAGTGCCCCGGCGTAACCGAGCTTCTGGTATACGAAGCCGGAGTTGTACAGATACATCGAGTAAAACAGCGTCGAACGATCCGGGCCGCCCTCGGTCATGATGTACGGCACGGCGAAAACCTGCCAGGTGTTGATGACGCCGGTGATGACGTTGAAGAGGATGACGGGCGAGACGCCGGGCAGCGTAACGCTGATGAAACGGCGGACGGGGCCTGCGCCGTCGATCGATGCGGCTTCATAGAGGCTCCGCGGAACGTCCTGCATGGCCGCGAGGTAAATGACCACGGCCTGGCCGATGTTCCACACGCTGACGACAACGAGCGCCGCCATGGCCCAGCCGCGCTCGCGCAGCCACGAAGGGCCGGACAGCCCCACCACGCCGAGGGCCTGGTTGATGAGGCCCAGCTCGCCGTTGAACAGCCAGTACCAGATCATCGCGCACGCAACGGCGGGGACCACGGCGGGGACGAAGACGGCGGCGCGGTAGAAGCGCACGCCGCGGATCTTCTGGTTCAGCAGCGCCGCCACCGCGAGGGCGAGAACGGTCTGAAGCGGGATGGAGAAGGCCGCGTAGACCACGGTGTTCCACATCACCTGGGCGAAGACGGGATCGTTCACCAGGGCGCGGAAGTTTTCGAGGCCGGTCCAGACGGGCCGCTCGATGATGGGGTAGTCGGTGAAGGAGAAGTAGAGGCTCATGGCGACGGGGAGCAGCGTGAACGCCGCGCAGCCGATGAACCACGGGCTGACCCACGCGAGGCCGCGGAGGGTCTCTCGGGTGCGCTTCACAGGGCCGCTCTCCGAGCGCGAGCGGCGGCGGCGCGGTCGAGCTGCTTCTGGGCCGCGATGCGCACCTTTGCCAAAGCCTCGGGTGCCGGGGCCTCGAGCCGCCACATGCGCTGCATGGCGGCGTCGAACTCAGCCTGGTATTCCTGCCACGTCCGCGTGCGCGGGAAGGTGAACGCGCGCGGGCTGTTGGCCACCTTCGAGTGAACGCTCACGAAGCGGTTGACGTGGCTCTTCTCGAAGTCCTCGCTCTGCGAGACCAGCGGCGAGTTCTTGCCGTGGGCGGCGCTGAGCAACTCGATGTTCTCGGGGCGCTGGGTGAAGGCGATGAACTCGAAGGAGGCTTCGGGGTCGCGCACGCCGCGGGGGATGACGAGCACGTCGCCGTCGAGCAATCCGATGGGTGCCGCGGGGTCGTAGATGGACTCATCAACCGGGAACGGTGCGACGGCGTAATCCAGCTCCGGCGCGTACTGGTGGATGACGTTGGCGAGCCAGGGGCCCTGGTTGGTCATCGCGACCTTGCCCTTCAGGAACGGGTGCTCGGAGGTGCCGTAGAACCCGAAGCCGGTTTGGAACTTCGTCAGACGGTCTGGCTTGAGCGCGGCAGGATACGTCTGAACCCACTGGTACGCGCGGAGGTTCGCAGGCGAATCGGGCGTGGCGAGATTCCGCGCGGCGTCGTGGATGGAATCACCGAAGTAAGCCCCCCAGAACCACGTCCACCAGGTGGGTTCCATGTGGAGGAAGCCGGCGCGGGCGATTTCGGAGGTGCCGTCGTCGGTCTGCGTGAGCGTGCCGTTTTTCTCGAAGCGTGTGAGGGCGCGGTGGGCGGCGTCGAGCTGTTGGATGGTGCGGGGCGGGTTGTCCGGGTCGAGGCCGGCCTCGCGGAACAGCGCGCGGTTGTAGAACATCGCCAGGGCACCGCAGGTGTTGATGATGCCGTACAGCGAGCCCCGGGCGGGAGCGAGCTGGTGCAACGAGCCCCGAGCGTCAGCGAGCGGGTCTGAAACAGCCCCAACTTCCTCTTGATTCGAAGACCCGTCGCTCACGCTCCGGGCTCGTTGGGCGGAAGTCGGTGTGACATGCGTCAGCATCTCCCACACTTTGGGCGCATAGGCCTCGCGGCGGATGCTGTGCCTGGCCGCGAGGTCGTCGAGCGGGAGGATCGCCCCGCTCTCGGCATAGGCGGGGATCGAAAAGTTGCCCAGGCCCAGGATGTCGGGCGGGCTGCCGCCGGCGATGGCGATCATCGACTTCTGGTCGATCGTTCCCATCGAAAAGTAGCGAACCCACAAGCGGTTCTGCGACTGGTTGAAGCGGTCGACAACGCGGCGCATGGCGGCGGCCTCGTTCTGGGTCCACTTCTCCCAGTAGTCGAGGACGAGGCGGCCGTCGGGTCGTTCTGATCTGGCGCGGGGGCCGAGGAGGGCGTAGCCCAGCGCGCCCGCGCCGAGAGTTGCCAGGGCGGCTCGACGGGTGATTTCGAGCGGGCCCGAGGGCACGATTACTTGCCCTTCGGATCGGCAGCGGGGTCCTGAGCGGGCGGGCGCGACGCGTTGGCCTCGGCCCGCTGCTCGTTCACTCGCTTGATCGCCTCGTCCCAAGAGCCGTCCACAGGAAAACCGTTCGGCTTGCCGGTCTTTGGGTTCGTGAGCCCAACCCGGGCGCTCAGCGTTTCGGTGGCGGATCGCTGGATTAGTTCCAGTTCCATCCTGCCCCTCACCATGGTCCACTCATCGCCGGTCTCCGTGTCGCGGATCGTGACCATCTCGCCGAGTTTCTTCAGGCTCCGCTGCTCGCTGCCGGCCAAGAAGAGATAGGCGTAGACCCCAGCGGCCACGAGCAGGCCGACCAGCACATACCCGAGCCAGGGCTTGCGATTCAGCAGTTCTCGCATGGTCAAGTGCCTCGATCGGTCACAATCAGTTGGTGCGGCGCGGATTATAATGGTTGCCCCAGCTCCACGGCTGCGGGTACGAGCCGAAGCGATCCGGGCTGTACAGCTGGATGTAGGTCAAGCTGCGGATCTCCATGCTGCCCATGATGATGTTGACCTTGTTCCCGTGGCGCGGGGCGAAGTCGGTCCCGGGGCTCACGGCGTAGTCGACGCCGTCCATGAACATGATCACCTCGGAGAATCGCTTGATGTAGTTCAGGTTCTGCCCGGCGACGCCGTACTTCGCGATGACAGCGCCGTTGGGGCCGAGGTCCGTCCCCGGCGGCTGGTCGTTGACCCAGTACTCGTTGATCAGATCGTTGAACACGTCGTACCGCCCGTCATTGTTCATGTCTCGGGCGGGGAAAATCGCCCGGTCCTCGAAGTCCTCCAGCGTGGACGGGAAGACCACGCTGGTGGCACCGATGGCGTCCGGGCAGATGTACACCTGCTTGTTGCCGTCAAGGTACTGGTCCAGAAGCGTGATAATCTTCCAGCGCTTCTTCAGCACCGGGCCGTTGTTCAACTGCTCGAGCACACTGGGGAAATAGCGCGGATCGCCCTGGTCTTCGACGTAGCCCAGCGTGGCGAAGCCGATCTGGCGCAGGTTGTTCTGGCACTGGAGGTTCCGCGCCGCGAAGCGCGCCTTGCCCAGCGCCGGCAACAACAACCCGATCAAAAGCGCAATCACCGCCACCACCACCAGCAGTTCGACCAGCGTGAACCCACGCCCCCCACGCCCCCAGCCTGTTCTGATGCGGATGCGACTCATGTCCTGCTCCTTTCGCGCCCCGCGATGGCGGCGGCGCCTTGCGGGCGGGTCGTCAACATACCCCAGCCCACGGACACTTCATTGTCCCCGGTTGTGCTCAGGTCTTCCTCCCGTAGCACGTTCCCAAGAATCGTCTTCCCGTTCACCGTGATGCACGCGGCGGTCCCGCCCTCACTGGGGGGGGCGAACTCCGCCGAATCGAACGTGAGCTTCAGCACCCTGCCGCGCCACACGCGACGGGCGGTCACTTTCCCCATCTCGACGAAGGGGACGGGGTCGATCATGACGCCGTCCCACACGGGGCGGACGCCCAGGATGTATTCGAGGCAGACGCGGTTGAGCCACGCCGCCGAGCCGGTGTACCAGGTCCAGCCGGCTTTTCCGGGGGTGTCGCTGAGGGGGCCGTCGACGTTGCCGGGGGTGACATATGGCTCAGCGCGGTAGCGCTCGGCGTGCTGGCCCCCTGCGCGAAGAGGCGGGCTGATGGACTTCCAGATTTTTCCCACAGCTTCGGCGTCGCGGCGCAGCGCGGCGGCGGCCAGGGCCCACGTCGCCGCGTGCATGTAGACGCCGCCGTTTTCGCGCGAGCCGGGCGAGTAGCGCGTGATGTAGCCGACATCCGCCTCGGGCTGCGTGTACGCCGGCCAGATGAGCAGAGGGCCCATCTCGCCCAGCAGCTTGGTTCGGACGGTGTTCCACGCCGAGGAGAGGCGATCCTCGGGGCCGGCGTTGGTCATGATGGCCCAGGTCTGGCAGTTGAGGAATACCTGGGCGGGACCCGGGGCGTTGTCCTTGCTGCCGAGCCAGCGGCCGCTGTCCATGGTGGCACCCTTGTACCAGGCGCCGTCCCAGGCGTGGGCGTTGATGGCTTGCACGAGCTTCTCGCGCTTCTCGCGGAACTCTTGCGCGGTGCGACGGTCTTCCACTTGATCGAGCAGGTGCGCGAAATCGCCGAGGATCTGCACGAGGAAGAACGCGAGCCAGACGGTCTCGCCTTTTTCATCGACGCCCATGGCCGAGAGGCCGTCGTTCCAATCGCACGAGCCGATGTGCGGCAGGCCGCGCTCGCTGAACCTGCCGAACGACTTGCGGAACGCTCGAAGGCAGTGGTCGAGAATGGTCGCGTTCGCGGCGGGTTCATCAACGAAGGGGGCGGCGGCGTCGAGGATCGACATGTCGCCCGTCTCGCGGATGTAGTTGGCGGTGACGAACGGCAGCCACAGGTAATCGTCCGAGCACTTGGTGCGCAGGCCGAACTCCGCCAGCGGGTGCCACCAGTGGTAGACCGAGCCGTCGCTGAACTGGTGGGCGGCGTGCAGCATGATCTGCTTGCGCGTGCCGTCGGGATCGAGCGGGAGCCACACCTGCGAATCCTGCAGTTGATCGCGGAACCCGTACGCGCCGGACTGCTGGTAGTAGCCGGTGCGGGCCCACAGCCGGCCGCAGATCGCCTGGTAGGGCAGCCAGTGGTTGTTCATCAGGTCGAAACTGGGCTCGTTGGTTTCGACGTTGGCGGGGGCGAGGCGCTGCTGCCAGGCGTGCCGACTCGCCTCGGGCGTGGCCCAGGCTCGGGCTGTATTGCGGTATGTGTCCAGCAGCGCCATGAGCCGCGATTCATCCTCGGCGATGGCGGTGACGAAGTGCAGTTTCACGGTGGCCCCCGCGGCGAGCGTGAGGTCGCCGCCCAGGGCACACGCGGCATCGTGGAAGCGCCCGAAGGCCTCTTTCACCGGCTGTTTCTGCGTCATCGCCAGCGGCGCGTGCGGGTCGCCATAGCGCCCCAGGAAGTGCTCCTTGCTCGCGGTGGCGAGGGAGTTGTCGAAGGTGATCCCCGCGCAGGCGTGAGCGGCGACGTAAGGCCACGGGCGGTTCCAGTGCTCCTTCTCGTTCCGCGGCGGAAGGTCCCACATGTTCTTGGTCGCCACCACCGCGTGACGACGGTCGTCGTAACGCGTGGTGATGAACAGGCGGTGGAACTCGCGTTTGGCGTCGGGCGCGACACCCAGGCACCACTCGAACCAGCTCGCGATCCGCAGACGCCGCGCCGACTTGCGTAGGTTGGTCAGCTCAACCGTCCACACCTCGGCGTTGTCATCGGGCGCGACGCTGAGGGTCCACGCGGCACGCACGCCAGCGAACTCGGTCGTGAACGTCGACGAGCCCTGGGTGTGCTCGCAGCGGTACGAATCGAACTTGGTGTGGCACGGCGCGGGGCTGAGCGACCAGAGCTCGCCTGAGTCGAGGTCACTGAGATAGATGAAGCGCCCGTGGTCGTCGCGGGCCAGGTCCATCTCCCAGCGGGTCAGGACGTTGAGCTGGCTGTTGTCGAGCCAGCTGAAGCCGCCGCCGTTGTGGCTGACGATGAGGCCGTAGCGCCCGTTGCAGACGATGTTGACCCAGGGTGTGGGTGCGTTCGAGTCGGTGACGACGAACGCCCGCCCGTCGCGGGTGAAGTGTCCGAAGGCGTTGGGGAAGAGGTCGCCGTCCATGCGGAACTGCCGGAGAAGATTGGAAGAGACTCAGAAGCGGTGGAGCCGTGTGCGAGCGCCGAGGTGTGCGTGAAGACGCCGGTGTAACCGCTTTCAATAGAGTGTACGGCACATGAGGATCGTGTCAAGCCGCGGGCCGCAATCCACCGACAGTTTGTGAACTCATTTCGAGACGGGACTCGGTGGGGCAGGCTTCCAGCCTGTCATTCTTTGATGAAGGCAGGATGGACGTCTACCCACCGAAAGAAAACGCCGAACGACCACGGGGTCGTCCGGCGCGATTCATTCAAACAGGCGATGCGTGTCGCCAGAACTCAGCGGCGACGACGCAGGCCGACCAGGCCAGCCACGCCGAGCAGCGCCGCCGCGCCGGGGGCCGGCACCACGACGATGTTCGAGAAGATGGTGTCCGAGAAGGTGGCGCCCTGCGGCGAGTTCTGGACGCCCATGCCGACGAAGAAGGGGAAGGCGCTGGGGATGCCGCCCTCGCCGTTGCCGATGAGCTTGAGGCCGCTGGAGACCCAGCCGCCGCCGAGCGA
The DNA here is from genome assembly GCA_046154665.1 of Phycisphaerales bacterium. Classification (GTDB taxonomy): domain Bacteria; phylum Planctomycetota; class Phycisphaerae; order Phycisphaerales; family UBA1924; genus JAFLCM01. The sequence continues at coordinate 123,581 of JBJXFG010000102.1, forward strand.
GTACATGTATTCGAAGGTGGAGCGGATGGTGCCAGCGCCGCCGACGGTCCCGTCGCCGTTGCCCGGGGTGTAGATCATGCGGAGGCTGATGTCGCCGCTGGTCGAGCCGGGGACGACGCCGAAGGAGTGGAACTCGAAGATCGAGCCGAAGGCGGCGATCTCGCCGTTGGGCAGCACGCCGAAGAAGCCGAAGCCGAACAGGTCAGAGTGGAAGCCCGCTTCCTTGCCGTTGCGGACGTCGGTGGAGAGGCTCATCTTGAACTGGGCGTCGAAGCCGTCCTCGTAGTTGAAATCGAAGGCGGTAGAGCCGCCGTCGTTCGAGAAGTAGGCGCTGTGCCGGTTGGCGAAGCCGCCGCCGTCGGGGTCGGCCGCGCCGAAGGGGCCTTCGTTGAAGCGGACCTGAGCGGGGAAGTTATTCGTGACGGCGAGGTTGCTCGACGGGAAGTCGTTGAAGATGCGCTGGCGCACATTCACGCCGTTGATCCCCGACACCACACCGGCCAGCGCGGGGGAAGCGCAAACGACAAGCATCGAAGCGGCGAACAGAGTCTTCATGACATTCTCTCCAGGGGGGGGCAACGCAGTGGCTACACAGAGGCCACACAAGGGGGGAGCATCCGGCGGGTCCGGCGCGGCTGTGCACACCATCGCGCGGACTCGGAATCAAACGCCGTGGGCAGACAACCTCACGAAACAGAAGACGCCTGAAACCGCTTTCAGTGTGACTCATGCAAACGTTCTGTCAACTGGAATTTCACCAAGTGGCGACTCGTAAAACGGTTTACTTGATGAATTGCGGGTTCGTCGCCTCTTGACAAGCAGGCCGCGCGGACCTCTGGCGATGCCCGAAGCGTCGGCTCGGAGAGCTGACGTATCACTACTCAACCGGCTTCCACTTCAGCCGCGCCGCGCCCTCCCGCACCACCGCCGAGCGGTGGAAGAGCTTCCAGATCAGCCCCGTCCGGGCGTTCTCGATGGCCAGCACCAGCGGCCCCTGGTCAATCGCCACATAGTCCTCCGCCACCCACCTCTTCCCGAGGTTGATGGAGTCGAGAAAGCCGAAGTGCTGGCGTGGCTGGTCGGAGGCCGCGTTTTTCTCGGGCTCGCGCCACATCAGCGGTTGGCCCGCCTCATCCTTCAGACCCTTCAGGTGCCGCAACGCCGCGACGGATTCCGACGGCGTGAACATGACCGAGCACCCGGCGCTGTATGCCGCCGCGGTGCCGTCGCCCCAATCGTCCTTCGGCGGATCCACGCCTTCGGGGAAGTCGAACCCGGGGCGGAGCCCTTCAAAGCTCAGCGGCGTGGGGAACAGCCCCGGCACGCGGTAGCCGTCGGGCGCATCGGAGGCGTTCATGCCCCAGAGGTTTTCGCCCAGGCCGGGCAGGCCGCGCGGGTTTTCGATGGCCTTGCGCCGGTGCATCAGCACGGTGCGCCGCGAACTGACCCACCAATCGATGGCAGGTCGGTGTTCGACACCCAGGGCCGCGGGGTTGTCGGGCCCCACCAATCCGAAATCGATGAAGCAGTGCGCGAAGAACGACGTGAAGAGCGCGCCGGACCACTGGAACCAGAAGAACGGCTCGGTGCTTCCCGCCGGGTCGACGCCCAGATTCCGGCGCATCTTGTAGTAGGTCTCGGCGGGCACGCGGTGCTCGGGCTTCGGGGCCGCCACGGCGAGGAAGGTGGTGAGCTTCTGCTCGTCGCCGGCGTCCATCCAGACGTAGGGCAGCAGATGGCCGTCGCCTGTGGGGTCGTCTTTCTTCGTCGGCTTCCATCCCAGCGTGATGAAGTTGCGTTCGCTGGGCTTGTAGCTCTCGCCGCGGGCCACGAACGCGCTCCAGTTCGCCGACGCCACGAGTCGGTCGCTCAGCGCGCTCAGCGAGGCATCATCGCGGAAGAACTCCCCCGCCACGATCATTCCCGCGAACAGCAGCGCGTTGTCGATGGTGCTCACCACATGCTCGTAGCCGGTGTGGGCCGGGCCGGCGTCGGTGGGGTCGAGGTAGTGATAGAACAGCCCGTGCTTGCGGTTGCTCGGGTTGCCTTCGAGCGAGGTGAGAATGAGCCGCACACGCTCGAGCCCCTGCGCCCGTGTCACCCATCCGCGTTCGACGGCGGCGGGGATCGCCGCGAGTTGGAAACCCACGCCCGCGATGCTCACTTCGGGCTTGCTGGAGCGATCGCGGACCATGCCGGTGGTCTGCGAAGCATCGTGCCACAGGAACAAGAACGCGGCGTGCTGCACTTCGCCGAGGAGCTTGTCGTCGGCTTGGTTGAACTTGAACGGAGGCCGCGGCGCGGCCGCGCCGTCGGTGACGGTGGTCATCGCGCTGAGTGCTTTGGAAGGCGCGGGTTCAGCGCGCGCGGTCGAGGTGGCGGCGGTGCATCCGAACAGCGTGCTCGCGCAAACGACACATGTAATCGTTTTCAGAGTCATGTTGCACGCATGGTAGACTCGGGTATGCACGAACGGAAGCGGTTGCAAGACACTCAACGAACCCCTCCGGTGGGCGGGCGCGAGCAAGGAGGCGCGAGCCCCGCCGCCCCAGCGGCCGCGCCGACGCGCCCGCGCGCCGCTTCCATCGAAGATGTCGCGCAGCTCGCCTCGGTCTCGACCGCCACCGTCAGCCGCGTACTCAACAAGCCCGATCTGGTCGCCCCCGACACGGCGCGGCGTGTGCAGCAGGCCGTCGTCGAACTGGGCTACCGCCCCAATATGCTCGCCAAGGGGCTGACCACGCAGCGCACCGGCGTGATCGGCCTGGCGCTCCCGGACATCTTCGGCGAGTTCTACTCCGAACTGCTCCGCGGCGCGGACGATGAAGCACGCCAGCTCGGATATCACCTGCTCGTCAGCAGCGAAGCGCGATTGAACGGCACCGGCGGGGGAGGCCCCGGGGGGGCGCACGGCTATGTGTTCGGCCTGGTCGACGGGCTGGCGCTGATGATCACCGAACCCAATGATGCGTTGCTCAACGCCGCCGAGCGGCTGAACGTGCCGCTGGCGGTGCTGGACACGACGCCGGAGGGCAAGTCGTTCGATTCGATCGTGGTGGACAACGAAGCGGGGACGCGCGAAGCGGTGAAGCACCTGCTGCAGGGCACCGGGGCGGACCGGCTGCGCTTCGTGGGCGGGCCCAAGACCAACTTTGATACCCAGGCCCGCGCCCGCGCCTTCAGCGCGTGCTTCGGTGCCACCGACCGTTCGGTACCCGACAACATCGCCTTCGGTGATTACACCATCGGCTGGGGCGAGCAGTGGGCCCGCGAGCGGCTGAAACGCGGCGAACTCAAGGGCGCCGCGGTGCTGTGCGCCAACGACGAGATTGCGCTGGGCGTGCTGCAGGTGGCCCAGGAAGCGGGGCTCAGCGCGCCGACCGACCTCAGGATCGTCGGCTTCGACGATTCACGCCTGTGCCGGCTGGTCCGCCCGAAACTCTCGAGCGTCCATGTGCCGGCGGCGGCAGCGGGCGCGGCGGCGGTGCGTGCGATCGTGCGGCGTGTTTCCAGCCCCGATGCGCAGCCCGAGCTCGTCAGCCTGCCGACGAGGTTTGTGGCGCGGGAGAGCAGCTAGCGAGGGCCGTTGGGCGGCGCGCGAGATCAGAGCCGTCTGCGCGAACGGACGGTCCAGACGTTCGTGATCTCGGTACGCTTGGACCGACGGCTCGCGCCGTCGGCTCCGATAGCGGAGTCTCAAAGCACTTGCTTGCCGAGCCGCTCCGTCTTTCCTCGATGCATGCCCAGTCCAGCCCCCACCCCATCCCCGCGTCCCCCGCTGATCATCGGCATCGCCGGGGGTATCGGCTCGGGCAAGTCCGCCGTGGCCCGCGCCTTCGGGCGTCTGGGCTGCGCTGTGATTGATTCGGACGCCGAGGCGAAGACGGCGCTCGACCGGCCCGAGGTGCGCCAGACGCTGGCGAGCTGGTGGGGTCCGGGGGTGCTGATGCGCGACGCCGCCGGGAGCGAGCGAACCGACCGCTCGGCGGTGGGCCGGATCGTCTTCGCGGACCCCGCGGCACGGGCCCGGCTCGAAGCGCTCATCCATCCGCTCATCCGGCGCACGCGCGAGACCGCTCGGCGCGAGGCCGTCGCCGCCGGTGCGAAGGCCATCATCTATGACGCCCCGCTGCTGTTCGAAGCGGGGATCGACAAGCTGTGCGACGCGGTGGTGTGGGTGGAGTGCCCGCGCGAGGAGCGGCTGCGGCGGGTGCGGGTGTCGCGCGGGTGGGACGAGGCGGAGTTGGCCAAGCGCGAGGCAGCGCAGTGGCCCCTGAAGAGGAAGCGGGCGCTGTGCTCGCATGAGATCTGGAACGGTGCGGGACCCAAGGCAGAAGAGCACGACTTTGAGCAGAAGACTGCTCAAAGTCGTGGCACGGCACCGAGCGCCGAAGTTGACCAGCAAGCACACCAAGTGCTTGCTATACTCTTGGACGAGGCCCCTGCGGGTGGCCCCGGCTGACGCCGGGCTCTCCGATGAGGACCGCCTCTCTGCCGCCGCCACCTTGTGGCGCTGGGCGTGCCGCTCTGGCTCGTTGATCCCCACATCCGTTGCCCGTTTCCGCCGTGAGAGGTTCTCGCGGTCGGGCCATTCGGTTCTGTGGCGGAGGCAGGACTTCCGGACCACCGGACAGCCGCAACTCTTCCCTTCTCTCAATCCGCCCGTTCCCGATCCTTGTTCTCCCCCCGGGCGGCGTGTCAGCCGCCCCGAGACGCCTTGATTTCTGGTTCCGCTGGGCTCGATGCTGAGCCCGAGTGGAGCCGCCCGACGGGGTCCGCATTCCGCGGGCCTGTCCCCCGCCCTTTTGCAGGGCACCCCCGCACAACATGCCACGAAGCACCGCATCAGCCACCAAGAGCAAGCCGAAGACGAAAGCCTCGGCGGACGCCGACGAGAAGCCCGCCAAGCCGGCGTCGCGTCGCGGCACCAAATCGACCGAAGCCGCCGAGCCGAAGAGCGCCGCCGCGCCGCGCCGAGGGCGTAGCGCCAAGAGCGACGGCGACGCGGAAGCTCCAGGGCTGGCACGCCGCGAACCCGTGCAGGCGGACGCTCCGCGTGCCGAGCCGTCGCGCTCTGAAGCACCGGTGGCGATCATCGAGCCCCGCCCCGTGCCGAGCGAGCGCGCCGACGGCGGCTCGGAAGCCCACGGCTCGCGCAACCCAAACACGCCGCAAGGCGAGTCCTCGCGCGCGGTTCAGCCCGGCGGCGGCGGTCGCCCGCTCTATCAGTCCCACCAGCAGCGCCAGTGGAATGGCGGCTCGGGCCAACAGGGCCAGGAGCAGCAGCGCCAGCCCATGCCGCCGTGGGCCCAGCGTTCCGGTCCCGGGCAGCAACAGCAGCGCCCCAACGCTGATCGCCCATCGTCCAACAACCCCGGCTCTTCCTCCCCCCGCCACGGCTCGCACTCGCACGCCAACAACCCGAGTCAGACCATGAACCAGTCCAACCCCCCCGGCAACTCGAACGGCAACAATCCCTCCAATAGCGGCTCCAACGCCGGTGCCGCGGTCATGAATGCACCCCAGAACGGCCCGGGCAACGGCGGCGGCAACGGTGGAAACGGCGGCAACGGAGGCGGCGGCGGCTACGGCTACGGCGGCGGCAACCTCAGCCCCAGCCAGAAGAAGCGTCGACGCAAGAAGAAGAAGGGCGGCGAAGGCATGGGCGGCGGCGGCTACCAGGGCGGCGGCGGCCACGGCCACGGTGGCGGTGGCGGTGGCGGCGGTGGCGGCGGCTCCGGGGGCGGGGGCTCGGGCGGCGGGGGCCAGCCCAAGTTCAACCCGCGTCTGGGCGTCATGCCAAACGACGAAGAGCTCGAACGCGAAGCACGCGAACTCACCGAGAAGTTCTCGCCCAAGGAATACATCGAGGCCTCGCGCAAGGCCCCGAACATCGCCGATCTGCAGAAGACCGCGATCGAGGAACTGCACAAGATCGCCGAGGCCGAGGGCGTGGCCGACGGGCACAAGTACCCGCGCCACGAACTGACCTTCGAGATTCTCAAGCGCCGCGCTGCCGCCGGCGGCCTCATGGTCGCCTCCGGCACGCTCGACATCATGCCCGACGGCGGGTACGGGTTCTTGCGCTCGCCCTTGTTCTCGTATCTGCCCGCGCCCGATGACGTCTACGTCTCGGCGGCGCAGATCCGCCGCATGGGCCTGCGCAAGGGCATGGAAGTCCGCGGTGCCGTCCGCGCTCCCAAAGAGGGCGAACGCTTCTTCGCGCTGCTCCGCGTCGATGAAGTCAACGGCGGCGACCCCACCAAGCTCCGCACCCTGCCGCTGTTCGAAGACCTCACCCCCCTGCACCCCGAGCAGCGCTACGTGCTCGAGACCTCGCCCGACGAGATCGAGATGCGGATCGTGGACCTGGTGGCGCCGATCGGGCGCGGGCAGCGCGGGCTGATCGTCGCCCCGCCGCGCACCGGCAAGACCGTGCTGCTGCAGAAAATGACCCGCGCGATCGCCAAGAACTACCCGGATGTCAAGATCATCGTGCTGCTGATCGACGAGCGCCCCGAGGAAGTGACCGACTTCCGGCGCAACACCCACCCCAGCGTCGAGGTGATCGCCAGCACGTTCGATGAGGACGCCTCGCGCCACGTCGCGGTGTGCGAGATGGTGTACGAGAAGTCACGGCGCTATGTCGAGTTCGGGATGCACGTGGTGATCCTGCTGGATTCGATCACCCGCCTGGCCCGCGCTTACAACGCCGGGACGTCGCACTCGGGCAAGATCATGACCGGCGGCATCGACAGCAACGCGCTACAGCGGCCCAAGAAGTTCTTCGGCAACGCCCGCGCCATCGAAGGCGGCGGTTCGCTCACCATCCTGGGCACCGCGCTCGTCGACACCGGCAGCAAGGCCGACGAAGTCATCTTCGAAGAGTTCAAGGGCACCGGCAACAGCGAACTGCACCTCGACCGGAAACTGGTCGACAAGCGCATCTGGCCGGCGATCGACGTCTCGGCCTCGGGCACCCGGCGCGAAGAGCTGCTGCTGGACCCGAAGGAACTCGAGCTCACCTACCGCCTGCGGAAGGTGCTGGCCGACATGAACGTGGTCGAGGCTCTCGAGCTCATGAAGAGCCGCCTGAAGAAGTGCAAGACCAACGCCGAGTTCCTGATGTCGATGCAAATGGGGGCGTAGAGCCCTGCGATTTCAGGTCTTTTCAGAAGGACTTCAACTCCCATTTCGTCACCGGCTGACGCTGACCCTCTTCGCCCCCCTGGGGCCGAGGCTCGGGCACGCCCTTGAGGTAGTCCTTCTGCCACTCCGTCGGCGAGCGGTCCTTGCGATCAATGAACTGGCGGCGCGACGCCGACCATTCGCTGTAGGCCTTGAGCAGCTCCGGGTTGGTCTCCATGCGCACCTGCCGGGGCGTGAACTGCTCGATGAGGTCGCGTGGGTAGGGGATCAGCTGGCACACCGGGTCGCCCACCTCGAAGCGCACTGCACGCTCCTTCTCCAGCAGCCGCCAGTTCATGGTGAAGGTGCTGAAGGCCCAATCGGTTTCGACGAAAGCGTCGAGGGCCTGGGCGCCGAGTTTGGCGAAGTTGCTCATCCCGCGGACCAGCAGGCCGTAGCCCGGCGCGGTGCGGAACAGCCAGGGCATCGAGAACGTGAGCACGCCGCGGCCGAAGTGGCTGAGGACGCGGGTTTTCCAGCGCTCGGCGTTGTCGTCGAAGCTGATCTCGATGCCGCCGGCGTGGTTTTCGTTCTTGTACGTCGCGGTGAAGCCGACCGGGCAGCGGACGACCCAGCCGATCTGGTTACCGCTGAGCAGCGGGATGCAGCGGTAGGCGAAGCCGTGGGAGAACTCGTCCATCCACCCGCGGGTGGGCGGGCAGGGCTCGATGGTCCATCCCAGCGGCGAATCGACGAGATAGGCGGTGAGTTCGAGGTCTGACATGAGACATTCCTCGTGGTGGATCGCGGGGCGTGAGGCGGCTACGATACCGGCTTATCAGCCAGTGGCCTCAGTCTCGCCCGCCTCGTCGGCCTTGTGTTGGCGCGGTGCATGGAGAGATCGAACTGGGAATCGCTGGCCGCGCCCGCCGCCCGGACCGCTCCGGGCATCCACTCCGTCCTTGTTGGACTGTGAGAAGGGCGCGCCCAACCCAGGTGACGGCCGCATCTTTTCGTAACCGATTGTCGGTTCGATCAAGGTTCGCCCTGATCCCGTTGACCCGTCGCGTGTTCGCGCCGGGGACGCTGTGGAGTCGTCCGCACGCGTCAGCACCGGTCAGTGACCGGTGCCACCTTGTATTGCGGCCCACGCCGAGACGGTGTCGGGCCCAGGAGTCTTTGTTTCTCATGTCGTTCAACGATCTTCATCTCGCCGCCCCGCTGCTCGCCGCTCTCAAAGAAGAGGGCTACACGACCCCGACGCCGATCCAGGCGCAGGCCATCCCCGCCATCCTCGAAGGGCGTGACCTGCTCGGGTCCGCGCAGACGGGCACCGGCAAGACCGCGGCGTTCGCGCTGCCCATCCTCCACAAACTGCTCACCATGCCCGTTGATAAGGGCCGCCGCGGGCCGGCGCTGCCCCGCGCCCTCATCCTCGCGCCGACGCGCGAACTCGCCGAGCAGATCGGCGAATCCTTCGCCACCTATGGCCGGCACACCGGCCTGGTCCACACCTGCATCTACGGCGGCGTCTCGCAGTTCCACCAGGTCCGGGCGCTGCACCGCGGCGTCGACATCCTCGTCGCCACCCCGGGGCGCCTCGAAGACCTCATGGAGCAGCAGATCATCACGCTGAAAGAGGTGCGCGTGCTCATCCTCGACGAGGCCGACCGCATGCTCGACATGGGGTTCATCCAGCCGATCCGGCGCATCGCCGCGGCGGTGCCGAGCACCCCGGAGAAGCCGCGCCACACGCTGCTGTTCTCTGCGACGATGCCAAGAGAGATCATGCACCTGGCGGATTCGCTGCTGAAGAATCCGATCAAGGTGGCCGTGGCCGCCGCGCCGACCGCCGTGCCGCTGATCACCCAGTCGCTTTACTTGGTGCCCAAGGGCGACAAGCAGTCGCTGCTGCACCACCTGCTGGACGACCGCGCCGTCCGCCGCGCCGTGGTGTTCACCAAGACCAAGTTCGGCGCTGATCGCGTCAGCAAGCGCCTCCGCAAGGCGGGGGTGACGGCGGGCGAAATCCACGGCAACAAGGCCCAGAACCAGCGCCAACGCGCCCTCGACGCCTTCCGTGACGGACGCATGCGCGTGCTCGTCGCCACCGACGTGGCGGCCCGCGGCCTCGACGTCGACGGCATCACCCACGTCTTCAACTTCGACCTGCCGATGGAGCCCGAGAGCTACGTCCACCGCATCGGCCGAACCGGTCGGGCGGGCGCGACGGGCATCGCCGTTTCGTTCTGCGACGGCAGCGAGCGCGGCCTGCTGAAGGACATCGAGCGGCTGACGGGCAAGAAGATCCCCGTGACCCCCGTGCCGCAAGACATGGAGTATGTCGACGGCACGCCCGAGCCGATTGAGAGCTTCAAGCCGGGGCACTCGGTGCAGCCGGCCCGCAAGCCGCTCAACAAGAAGGGCACGAACAAGCTGCACGCGGGCGGCCACGCGCAGGGCGACGGCCACCACAAGCCCAAGGACTCGGCCGCGCATCATCACACGACCAAGCCGACGCACGGGACCGCGCCCAAGCCGGCTCATCCTGATCGCAAGCACGACGAGGCGAAGCACGCGCCGGCACCCGCTTCGCACAAGCCGCACGCGGCTCCGGCTTCGCCCACCGCGCACTCCGCCGCTCGTCCTGCGACACAGCACGCGCACATCCCGCTGACGGACCCGATCAAGCCCAAGCCCGCCAAGACGCCGCACGACCACCCGGCGTATTCGTCGATGGTCGAGCACGTGGAGGTTGAGCCGGTTCGGCCGATGCCGAAGTACCAGTCGGCGGCGCACAGCCCGGCCCCGCACGCGGCTCCGCGGTCTGCGCCGTACGGCAAGTCTGGCCCGAAAAAGCCCTATGCCCCGCACGCCGGCTCGTCCGCGCCCGCGCCCCGCGGCGACCGCGACGGCTTCACCGCTCGGCCTGAGCGAACTCCCCACAACGACCGCGCCGATCGTTCCGCCCCGCACCCTCACGCCGACAAGCCGCGCAAGCACGGCTCGCCGTTCAACGATTCACGCGGCCCCGCCAAGCCGGGCAAGAGCTTCGGTGGGCACGCGCCCGCACCCAAGCACGCCCGCCCGTTCGACGCCCCCCCGTTCGACGCCCCCCGGGCCGGCAAGTTCAGCCGCGATGAGAAGCCCGCCCACCCGCTGAAGGGTGGCGCTCACGCTCCAAGACCCAGTCACGCCAAGGCCGCCCCCGGCGGTTGGAAGCCGGCCCTCGGCAAACCGGGCCGCGGTGCCGGCCACGCCCACGGCAGCAGCCGTCCCGGCGGCGGTGCCGGCAAGCCCGGCGCTGGTGCGAAGCGCTCGCGGCCGTGGGGCTGAGTTTGGCGAACCCGCCGGTCCCCGGCGGATCAGATCACACTGTGAGAAAGACCCGCCGGGGACCGGCGGGGCACCCGAAGAGCAACGAACGCGAGCGAACGTGGATCACGCCGCGTCGTTGTCGTGCTGCCAACGCGCTCAGGAGCAAGGGCACCATCGGCAGCACATCGTCCAAGTCACTGCTCTTGCAGTGAAGCACCAAGAGCGTGATGGGCAACTCAACGTGATGCCGCTGGTACTCGATGGAAGCGTCGAGCGTCACCATCGCCTCGAACCCGTGCTCCGCGGCGAGCCGCAGCAGTTCGCCGTTCTGAACGCCCTTCCAACCGAGGTATCCCACAGTGAAGACCTCGTGCCCGACGATGTACCGTCGCAGGGGCTCGGGCACGTTCTCATCAAGCAGCAGCTTCATCGCGGGGCGTGCTCGGGTTCGTGATGGGCTCCCCGCGCTTGATCATCTCAAGCACGGCCTGGACCTGCTCGCGCCCGACCGTCGGGAAGTGCTGAAGAAACTCATCCATCGTCCGACCGTGGCGCAGCGCGTCAAGGAACGACACGACCGGGACGCGCGTGCCGGCGAAGCAGGGTGTGCCCCCGAGGATTCCCGGCTTGGATTCGATGGCCGACATTGCCTGAATCGTAGGCCGGATCGAGCGCCCGCTCACCGCTGCAACGACCCGCGCACCGCCGCCTCGAGCGACTCGGGCCGCTCGTACGCCATCCCGAAAAGCGAATGGTTGAACGCCGCGAGGGGGCACTGCTCCTGACGCACGAAGCCCTTCTGGGGGATCTTGCCCAGCCGGTGCATGTCGACCATGGCGCACACGCCCGCGGCGGTGGTGAGCTCGATCGCCGGCCACACGCGACCGAACATCTCGGTGGCCCGCACGGCACGCTTGAAGTTCACCTGCTCGCGCCGGCCGTCCTTCATCCCGATGCAGTTGATGAACACCACCACCACGTCTTGCAGCGTGCGGGCGATCGCGTGGTCGAGCAGATCGATTGCCAGTCGGCGGTCAAAGACGCGCCCGTTGGTCAGCGGCTTGGAGTGCTCGATACCCAGCCGCAGGTCCTGCAGCAGGAACTTCATCAGGTTGCGGTGGCCGGGGTAGCGGATGGTTTTGTAGGCGATGTCGCTCTCGTCGCAGACGCGCTGCTCGTCGACGAGGGTGTCGATGAGGCTGCCGACGCCCCCGGAGGTGTAGAAGGCTTCGTACTCGACGCCTTCAAACGAGAAGCTCTCGAGTCCTTCGAGCGCGGGTAGCTTGGCCATGGCGCCTTCGAGCATGACGTTGCAGGGCTCGCAATACTCGTTGACCACGCCGGCGGTCGACCACGTCACGTTGTAGTGCAGCGCGTTGGTGGGGAACTGCGGCAGGGCACCCACGCGCAGCGTGAGTTCGTGGATCTCGGAAAACTGCCGCGCCACCTCGTACCCCGCGATGGCAATATACCCCGGGGCCAGCCCGCACTGCGGCACCAGCGCCACGTTCGCGCGCCCGCCCGCCGCGATCGCCTTCACAAGGTCGGTCGTCTCGACGTCCTCGGTCACGTCAAAGTAGTGGACCCCGAGTTCGTTCGCGTCTTCGGCGATGCCCGCGACGAGATCAAACGGCAGCATGCACACCACCGCGTACTTGCCCTTGAGCAAGCCCCGCACGGCGGCGCGGTCTGAAGCGTCCACCTTCACGGTCGCGAACTTGAACCGCCCGACAAACTCCGAGCGGTGCTGCACCATCGTCTTCAGCCGCGCGATGTTGGTCTGGGCCTCGAGGAGGTTGGCCTCGTCCCGGTCGGCGAGGGTCACGCTGTACGCGCCTTCGCCGCAGGCCAGCAGCAGTTCCGCGACCGATTTACCGACTTTGCCGCCGCCGAGGACGAGGACTTCGAGCATGATGAACTCCAAAAGAGGGGGAGTGGGGAGTGGGGAGTGGGGCGTGAGAGCCGGGCCGCGATTGGGAGCAGAGATGATATCGCTCGCCCGCTCTACAATCCGGTTCACCTCGAAAGGAACCCCCGATGAAAACCCTCACGAAATCCGCCGTTCTCGCGTCGTGCCTCGCCCTGGCCTCGCTGGCGGGCTGCGCGTCGTCGCCCTCGAACAACGCCGCCTCGATGGGCGCGATCTCGATGCCCGTCAAGGGCATGGCCTGCGAGAACTGTGCCAACGAGATCGCGACCGAGCTGATGGAAGTCCCCGGCGTCAAGTCGGCCAAGGTCAACTTCAAGAGGTCGATGGCGACCGTCGAGCTCGACCCCTCGAAGCCCGCGACGCGCGAGCAGCTCGAGGCCGCCGTGGACCACTGGCGCAAGGAGCACTTCGGCGCCAAGGAAGACGAGAAGTGCCTCGACCCGGAGAACCGTGAGCGCATCAAGGAAGAGGCGGCCAAGAGCGGGAAGTGAAGCCGCGGGTACAGCGCCGGTCCCCGGCGTGTCCTTCTCAAGCCACGGCCTTGATTCACCCATCCGGCGAATCGAGAATCAGCCGCAACCGGTCCGCTAATGGTGGCGGCAGGCGATCAACCCAGGTGCGATCGATCAGACCGACCTCGATGAGATCGCGAACGTGGGTGCGGTCTTTGTCTCGGAACGCCGTGAGCTTGATCCGGACCAGCGCCGCAAGGTCGATCACGCGGATGGGCCCGATGTCGGTGGATTCATCGACGGAAGGGTTCGGCACAGGCTCGCCGGCGCGAACGGTTTCGTCGGCGAAAACGACGTGGACTCCTTGTCGCGCTGACGAGGAGGGTCCATCGAGGAACACGTCGATCCCCGCGGCGCGACGGTGGACGAACCCGCACGTCTCCATCGCCCGCTTCGCCGCGTCGAAATCGGAGCGTCGGATGAGCACATCGACATCGCGCGTGTTCCGCACAGCACCCTCGTCGACCGTCGCCACCCACGCCGCCACCGCGTTGCCGCCGACCACGGCGTACGGCACCCCCGCCGAACGCAGGCAGCCGCACGCACGCAACATCAGCAGGCGGACCTGCTCCACGGCGTTCACCATCCGTTCCAGAACCAACTCGGGATCGAGCCGGGCTTGATGCACGGATCATCATACGCCACCGCTCGACCTATCATCCCGGATCGATGCCCCCCGACCCCGCCTCGCTCATCATCGTCCACCACCCCGAGCCGGTGCTGCGCCAGCGCGCCAAGCCCGTCGACGCGGTCACGGACCACGTCCGCGCCGTCGCGCGGCGGATGATCGAGCTCATGGCCCAGGCCGAGGGCATCGGCCTCGCCGCGCCGCAGGTCGGCCTTTCGTGGCGGCTTTTCGTGTGTCATGTGCCCGCGAACGAAGAGCGGGCCCTGGGCGTCGAACCTCAGCAAGCGACCCCTGCGCCGCAGGTTTACATCAACCCCGTGCTGTCCGACATGTCGCGTGATCTCGTCTCGTATGAAGAAGGCTGCCTGAGCCTGCCCGAGATCAAAGGCGACGTGCGCCGTCCTTCCGAGATCACCATCACGGCACTCGACCTCAACGGGCAGCGCTTCACCCACCGCGCGACCGGGCTGCTGGCACGGTGCTGGCAGCACGAAGTCGACCACCTCGACGGCGTGCTCATCATCGACAAAATGTCGCAGGTCCACCGCATGCGAAACCGGCTGGCGATCCGGGCGCTCGAGAAGGCCGGCCCACAGACGCCGGGCCGTGTCACCAACCCCGCTTCGGCAGGAGCACGCTAGCCCGTGGACCTCGTCTTCTTCGGCTCCGGCGAGTTCGGCCTCCCCACGCTCCAGGCGCTGGCCAAGACGCACACGCTCCGGTGCATCGTCACCCAGCCGGACCGGCCCGCGGGAAGATCGCGCGTGTTGACGCCGACGCCCATCGGCGCGTGGGCCGCGGGCGCCTTGCCAGGCGTACCGCTGATCAAGCCTGAAAACGTGAGCGAACCATCGGTGCTGGCCCAGGTGCGCGGCGTGCCGGCGCAGGCTTGGGTGGTGATCGCGTTCGGTCAGAAGCTCTCGCGCGGTCTGCTGGAGGGCAAGTTCGCGATGAACCTGCACGCCTCGCTGCTGCCGCGCTGGCGCGGGGCGGCGCCGATCAACCACGCCGTGCTCGCGGGCGACGAGGAAACCGGCAACTCGGTGATCACGCTGGCCGACAAGATGGACGCGGGGCTGGTGCTGGGTCAATCCCGGCGCCCGCTCAACCCGCTCTACAACGCGGGCGAACTGCACGACCTGCTGGCCCGCGACGGGCCTGCCCTGGTGCTCGACGTGCTGCGGGGCCACGATTCAAACGCTCTCACGCCGCAAGCGCAGGACGAGAGCAAGGTGACGCTGGCCGGCAAGCTCAGCCGCGAGGATTCGTGGGTGGATTTCTCGGACGAAGCGGAGATGTGTCGGCGGCGCATCCACGGGCTCACGCCCTGGCCGGGCGTTTCGGTGAAACTCAACGGCGTCGAGCTGAAACTCCTCAAAGCCCACACCGAAACAGACCACAAAGGCGAGCCGGCGGTCCACACCTCCGGGGCGCTGCCCGGCGAACTGCTCGACCGCGACGCCGGGCTGGTCGCCTGCGGCGAGGCGACGATGCTGCGCCTCCTCGAAGTGCAGCCGGCGGGAAAGCGCCCGATGTCGTGGCACGCTTTCGCGATGGGCCACACTGTTCAACCAGGGGACCGACTGCTGTGCAGTTGACGTTTACCAAGATCTGGGACGCGATCGTGGGGATGGCGTCGCCGCGCGCACAGGCGGAGCGCGGTCGCGCCGGGGCGGAGCCGGTCGCGCAAGCGAGCGGTCTGAAGCGCCGGAATCGCCGACCCGCTCAGGTACTCGTTGAGTCTGGACCGACCGCCCGCGCGGTCGGCTCTGCGCGCGTCACGTCCGTGGCCTCCGCATCGGGCGGTCGTGCCATGGCCGCCAAGTACGACGCCATGATGCGCGACCTCCTCGAAAGCCACGGCATCCGCGTCCGCAAGTGGCGCACCAGCATGAGCGGCGTCGCCTGGAGCGTCCGATACCGGGACGGACGCGTCGTCAAACTCATCGAATCGCCCAAGCCCGTCGGCCCCATGTCCGCGGCGGTGTTCTGCCACGAGATCGGCCACCACGCCATCGGGTTCGAAGTCTACAAGCCCAGGTGCCTTGAGGAGTACCACGCGTGGGCCTGGGCGATCGCCGAGATGCAGCGGCGCGGGCTGAACGTCACCGACAAGGTCCGCGAGCGGATGCGCAAGAGCCTGGAATACGCGGTGGCGAAATCGCTGCGGCGCGGGATCAAGGAAATCCCGGAAGAGTTGTTGCCGTACGTCGCCGGCGCGCAGCGGTACCTTCGGTAATCCCTTGGCGCCGAACGCTTTACGCACGCAACTCAGCCTGGGCTTGACGTGTCCCACAAATCCGAGGCCGAAGCGTTCTGAGTTCAGCCAGTTCTCGCTACCTTCCCCGGCTCACTCAAGCATCTCGCACACGATTTTGACCAGGAGGATTCGGCATGGCATTCAGTGTTCGGCAGGAGTCGTTCAGCGGGGGCATCGTCGCGGACCTCATCGGGTCCGCCGATGTCGAGGCGTGCGAGAGCATGGAGCGTGAGGTCATGGGGCTGGTCAACCTCAAGCCCGGCGTGCTCGTGCTCGACCTCTCGAAACTCGAATACATCCCCAGCCCGGGCCTTTCGGCCATGCTCCGCATCAACAAGGCCGTTCGGGCCAACGGCGGACGCCTGCGCCTCGCGGCGGTGCCGAACTCGATCAAGCAGGTGCTCACCGCCACCAAGCTCGACGTCATCCTCCCGATCTTTCTCACCCGCGCTGATGCGTGCAAGGTTGAGGGGTGAGACGAACTCGGTTGTTTCGCCGCCGATCGAGCGGACCTTCGATGCTTTTCGACCCGCGAACGCGGGTCAATGATGGTTGCCAGACGCGGAGCGTCTGGGGCGTGCGGTAATCAGGCTCTCGCCCGTGAAACGGGCGCACGTCTTCGAATCTGCTCGCTTCGCGCGCCCGTTCCACGGGCGATCTTTCTTTCAACCGCCTTCCAGCGGCTTCGCCGCTGGTTCGAGAGCCGTGGTACCTGTACGGGAGACTCTCACCCACCCTGGTCAAGATCGCGCTCGGTCTGGGCCATTTTCTCGGCGGCATCGATGTCCGGCGGCACGCCGTAATACTCCAGCGCCCGGCGCATGATGCGCGTGAGCACCGGCCCGGCGGTGGAGCTGCCGTAGTGCATCCGCTTGCGGACCAGTTCCGGCCCCGGATCATCGATCACAACGAGGCACACAAAGCGCGGCTGCGCAAAGGGAGCCGCGGCGATGAACGACGAGTTGTGCTGGTTCTTGATGTACCCGCCCCCGCCAGGAGCGACCACCTCCGCGGTGCCGGACTTGCCGAACATGCGGTAGTTCATCGGCGCTTCGTCTTTGTATTTCCGCGCCGCCCGAGTGGTCATCACGTCGGAGATCCGCCCCATCACCTCGCGCGTCAAATCGGCGGTCCAGCCGGGCAGCACGCGGGTGCGCACTTCGGGCTCGGGGCGGGTGGGGTCAGGTCGGGCGGGGTCGAGCGCCGTCAGTCGAACATTGGGCAGCGTCCCCGACAGCGCCCCGTTCCGCGCGAACACGCTGAACGCCCGGGCCATCTGCAGCGGCGTCACCGCGATCTCGTACCCAGACGCCATCGACGTCTGCGTGTACTTGGTGAACCTGTTGAGCGGCGTCACGATGCCCGCGGACTCGCCGGGCAGACCGATCTTCGTCCGGCTGCCGAAGCCGAACCGCTTGGTCGACTCCCACATCTCTTCAAAGCTCAGCCGGCTGGTTCCCTGCACCATCCCGATGTTCGATGAATACACCAGCACGTTGGCCCACGAGAGTTCGTCCTGCGGAGTGACATCCTTGACGCGGCGGCCGTACGGCGTTGACCACTCGCCGTTGTAGGTGTTGAACACTTCGTCGGGCGCGGCGAGCCGGCGTTCGGTGACGGCGGACCACATGAACGCCTTGAAGGTCGAGCCGGGTTCGTACACGTCCTCGACGCAGCGGTTCCGCCCCAGCGCGGCGTGGACCTCACGCCGCGGGTCTTCCGCAATCACCCGGTAACGCGGGTGCGGGCGATCGCCCAACGCTCGGTGCTCATCGCGGCTGTAGGGCACGGCGTCGGGTGTCTCGCGCACCACGTCCACCATCGCCAGCACTTCGCCGGTGGCCGGATCGAGCAGCACGCAGCGCCCGCCCTGCGCGTCGTAGTCCTCGACGCCCCGCCTGACTTCTTCGAGCGCGATCTCTTGCAGCGTGAGGTCGATGGAGAGCTTGACGTCGGTGCCGCGCCGCGGGACGACGTAGCCGTCGGCCTCGACCCACATGGGCCGGCCCCAGGCGTCGCGGACCGCCTTCATGAATCCGGGCCGTGCTTTCATCTGGTCGTCGTGGATCCGTTCGGCGCCGAACGCGCCGCGGTGCTCGACATCAACGCGGCCCAGGATGGACGCGACGGCGTCGCCGCCGGGCTCTTCGCGCACACTCCGCCGTTCCAGGTGCAGCCCCTTGATGTTCGCGGCCCGGACCTGCTCGACCTGCAGATCATCCAGTACTTCCGACACGCGCACGTAGCGGATGGGCTTGGGCGCGGGATTCACGCCCTCGGCGGCCGCGGAGGCGCGACGTTCGTTTGTCTCGGCACGCTTCATCACCTTCTCGACCAGCAGGCCCTTGTCCACGCCGAGCAGTTCGGACGCCCGGTTGAACGCGTCGCCCACGGAGGGCTCGTTGTTGACAAACTCGACGGGGTCGACGAACGCGCGGTAGCCGGCGCGAGTGGCGGCGAGGGTTCGGCCGCGGCGGTCCTGCAGGTCGCCGCGCGGCGAGGGGAGCAGGGCGCGGCTGACGCGGTCTTTGATGTGGGGGACGAGGTTGGTCTCGGGCGCGATCTGGAGCTGGACAACCCGCGCCACGACGACCACGAGGCACACCGACACGAGCGCCACCACCATGAACCCCACGGCGTTGGCTCGCGCCGCCATGCCCAGCGGGACGGACGCGGCATCAAGGCCACCAGCGGAGGCGCTCGGCGCGGTGGCGGCTTCGATGCGGGTCAATCGCGGGGCGGCGAAGCCGGGGCGTCGGCGCAACGCCGCGCGGAGAAATGATGGGAGTTCAGCGCGCACGCCGCGGCTCCTGTGATGTCGAGTTGGAGCGGCTTCCTCGCGGCTTGGGCGCATTTCGCACGGGTCCGGAACCCAGCAGCGTCGGGTCCTTCATCTGCTCGTCCACGCTGGGAGGGTTCCAATAGATCGGGATCGGCCCGAGATCGCCCAGCCCCTCGTCGCCCTCGACCATGGTGCGGACGCGGCCCGGTGTGATGAGCTCGGCGATGTCGGCACGGATGCGCCACAGCTTGCGGTCGAGCTCCGCCGAGCGTTCGACGCTGCGGGCCATGTCGTGCATGGCCACGAGGCGCTGCTGGCGAATGGCCAACACGCCAGCAGCGGTGCAGGCGGCGACGAGGATCAGAAGAGCGAGTTTGCCGAGCATGACGCGGGCTGCCTGAAGAACCATACAGAAAACGAACAACCGGGCGGGCACGGGCCCGCCTGTCCATGCTGTATCGGCCAGCGGGTTCGACGGGCATCAAGGTCTGGTGAACCAGCTCTCAGTGCAGCCCCAGCCACGATCCGACGATCGGCCCGTACTTCACGGTCAGCCCCGCGAACACCACACTCACCACCGAGATGAGCTTGATGAGGATGTTCAGCGACGGACCGGAAGTGTCTTTGAACGGGTCGCCCACGGTGTCGCCGACGACGCAGGCTTTGTGGTCGTCGGAGCCCTTGCCGTAGATGAGGGCGCTGCCGCGACCGGTGCGCTGGTATTCGCGGGCACGCTCCATCAGACTTTCGCGCAGCCCTGGAGGCGATTTCTCGCGTGCGGCGGAGTCGGCGATGAACTGGTCCGCCGTCACTTTGCCGCAGGATTCAACGTATTTCTTCGCGTTGTCCCAGGCGCCGCCGGCGTTGGCCATGAAGATCGCGACCGCGAACCCGCTGGTCAACCCACCCGCGAGCAGCCCCATTACGCCGCCCACGCCGAGGATCAGCCCCACCGCGAGCGGAACAGCCACCGCCAGCAGACTGGGCAAGATCATCTCGCGCTGGGCACCGGCGGTCGAAATCGACACGCAGCGCGCGTAGTCGGGATAGGTGACGCCTTCGTGCGTTGCGCTGGCGGGCCACTTCATCGGGTCGGCGATGTCGGCCTCGCTCATGCCCTGGGCCCGGAAAGCCGCGCGCATGGCACCAAACTGGCGCCGGCACTCGCCCATCATGGCGTACGCCGCGCGCCCCACCGCGCCCATCGTCAGGGCGCAGAAAAGGAAAGTGAGCAGCACGCCGAGAAACAAGCCCGCGAGCACGCGCGGGCTGATGAGCGTGACGTCGTAGAACGCCAGCACGTCCCGCACCGAGGCGAAACGGGCGTCGATGACGGTGAAGTTGTAGTTGTGCCAGTGGTCGCCGTGCAGGACCTTTGCCTTCAGGCGGACCAATCGGCCTTCGAGCTCGCCGCCCTCGACGGTGGCGGGCAGCACCAGGCCGACTTCAAGGTGATCCACCTCGTCGGGCGTGTCAAACGGGGTGCGGTCGATGAGCATCCCGCCGCTGACGGTCTGGAGCGCGGGGTTGACGATGGCGAACTTGCCGTGGCCTTCGTAGACGGCGTAGGTGTCTTTGGGGACCTCAGCGACATACTTGAAATCCGCCATGAACGCGGCGCTCTGCGTCGTCACCTGCGACTGCACCACCTGCGCATAGGCAGCGAACAGCGCCAGCGCCGTGAGCGCCGCCGAGCCGATCGCGAACCCCTTGCCTGTGGCGGCGGTGGTGTTGCCCAGCGAGTCCAGCATGTCGGTGCGTTCACGGACAAAGGGCGGCTGGCGGCTCATCTCGGCGTTGCCGCCGGCGTTGTCGGCGATCGGCCCGTAGGCGTCGGTCGCCAGCGTGATGCCCAGCGTGGCGAGCATCCCGACCGCCGCGATCGCCACGCCGTAAAGACCGAGCAGGAAGTTCGTGCCCCCGCCCGCGAACACGAACGCGAGGATGACGGCGACGGTGGTGGTGAGCAACGCCGCCCAGGTGCTCTTCATCCCCTCGGCGATGCCGGCGATGATCACCGTCGCCGGGCCGGTGTGCCCCGCCTCGGCGATGCGGCGCGTCGGCGGGTGCTCGTAGCTCGTCGCGTATTCGGTGGCGCGGGCGATGATGAGCCCCGCCGCCAGGCCCGTCACGATCGCGCCCCACATGCCCAACCATGAGACTTCGGGCACGGCCTTGAACATCCACCACAACAGCCCCATCGAGAGCGCGGCGATGAGCGCCGACGCCGTCCACACGCCGACACCCAGCGCACGCAGCAGTTCGGCGAACCCTGCGCCCTCGCGGGCGCGCACGGTGAAGATGCCCAGGATCGAGCACAGGATGCCGATGCCGGCGAGCGCCAGCGGGGCGAGCACGAGTTTGAGGGCGATTTCGCCCTGGTTTCCGGCGGTGATGTGCGGGATGGTGAACGCCGCCGCCGCGCCCAGCGCCATGGTCGACAGGATCGAGCCGTAGTACGACTCGTAGAGGTCGGCCCCCATGCCGGCGACGTCGCCGACGTTGTCGCCCACGTTGTCAGCGATGGTGGCGGGATTTCGCGGGTCGTCTTCGGGGATGCCCGCCTCGACCTTGCCGACGAGGTCCGCCCCGACGTCGGCGGCCTTGGTGTAGATGCCCCCGCCCACGCGCGCGAACAGCGCCTGCAGGCTCGCGCCCATCGCGAACGAGAGCATGATGCTGGTGATCACGGGCAGGGCGCTCGCCCCGGTGGGCACGCCCAGACTGGCACCGAACTGCGTGAGCAGGAAAAACCACAGCGAGCAGTCGAGCAGCGCGAACCCGACGACGGTGAGCCCCATCACCGCGCCGGAGCGGAACGCCACGGTGAGCCCGTCGTTCAGCGATTTCTTCGCCGCGGCGGCGGTGCGGTTCGAGGCGCTGGTGGCGGTGCGCATGCCGAACCAGCCGCACAGGCCCGAGAGCAGCCCGGCGAGCGGCACGCCGACCATCGAGAGCGTGGGCTGCAATCCCAGCCCGAAACTCAGCACCCCCAGCACCCCGACCAGCGCGACAAAGACCATCGCCACCACGCGGTACTGGCGCGCGAGATACGCCATCGCGCCCTCACGCACGGCGCGGGCGATGCGGATCATCTCGGCGTCGCCCTCATCTTTCGACAGCACCGAACGGGCGAACACCAGCGCCATGACGAGCGCGGCGACACCCGCGGCGGGGGCGATCCAGAACACGGCGGGCAGTTGGAGAGCTTCGGGCATGGGCGGAGGATACGAAAGAAGTGGGCGTGCCACTGATGGCGGTCCGCTCTGGGACCGACATCAGTGCCGAGACGTGCACGCGATTTGAAGGAAGGCACTGCTGTCTCCCAGAGCGGAGCCAGCAGTGGCACGACGCAGCCGCGAATCGTTCGTCTCGCCCGCATCGGTCAGAGACTGGTGCCACCAAAACAGCGAAACGAAAACGCCCTCGGTGCGTGACCGAGGGCGTGCGATTCGAGACGTGTGATGACGAGGATCAGTAGCGTTCGCGGCCACCGCCGCCGCCACCGCCGTAGCCGCCGCCGCCACCGGGGCCGCGCTCTTCGCGCTCGCCGCGGGCCGACTTGGGCGGGATGCCCAGGGTGATGGCGCGCATGCGGTTGAGGCTCTTACGCTGGTCGCGGCGGGCCCGCTCCGAGGGCTTCTCAAAGTGGGCGCGCTTCTTGACCTCCTTGGTGAGGCCTTCCTTTTCGCAGAGCTTCTTGAAGCGGCGGAGGAGCTGCTCGGTGGATTCGCCGCCACGGGCTTTGATGCGGATCGCCATCGGGAAATCGGTCCTTGCTGTTCGGACGGGAGACGTTGAAAGCCGCGCCGGGCACCGGCCCGCGCGTCCGCCGAGGCTGGCTCGGAGGGGGGAGGAGTATCCCCGGCTGGGGGCGAAAAGGCAAGGGGGTGGAGGCGTTCTCGCTCAAACGAACCCCGAGCGTGAGCGAGCGGGTCTGGCAGTTCCCGTTGCTCCCGTGTTTTCACGTCTTCAAGGCAACCCGTCGCTTACGCTCCGGGCTCGTGGGTCGCGCGCGAGGGTGTACTCGGGCTTCGCGGGCCGAAGTCGGTCGGATGTGTTCGATATACGTTTGGGTGCCAGTTCCGGCCAGCATGCTGATCATCGACGCGTACAACGTCCTCCACCAATGGCACGGCAACCCCAGCGCGGGCGGCCCGGGGGAGGACGTGCGCGCCCTCGGGCGGCTCATCCGCCGCGGTGACGAGCACGGCGGGCGGGTGGCGCTGGTGTGCGACGGCGTTGCACCGGGCGATGGCGGCGTGCCGGTACCGGGGGTCGAAGTGGTGTACGCCGGCGCGGGGCACAGCGCGGACGACGTCATCATCGAGATGGTCCGTCGCTCATCGGCGGCGCGGCGAGCGACGGTGGTGAGTTCGGATCGGGCGGTGGCGAGCGGGTGCCGACGCTTGGGCGCGACGGTGGTGGACTCGCGGACCTTTCTCGCGCGGCTGGTGGCGGGGGCGGCGCGGGTGCGGGGAACGGGCGCGTCGACGGTCGAGAAGCCTCAGCCGCCGTTGCCGCTGGGGGACGCTGAGACGGGGGTATGGATGGCGTACTTCGGGGTCAAGGGCGACGCGGTCGCACGCGAGCAACCGGCACGGTCCGCAAATCCGAAAGAGAAGCCGCGGCAAGGTGCTGCGAAGTCGCCACCGAGCGCGCCGCGAGCGGCCTCGGTGCCGGCCGAGCCTGCATCGCGCGTTTCGCGCCATTCACCCACATCGCCCGACTTCGATGAGGCTGAAACGGAGCCGTGGTTTGATGAGGCGGCGCGGGTGTGGCCGGGCTTGACGGTGCAGGACCTGCTCATGAGCCGGTGGCTGGACGGCCGCGGGACGCGCAACGGCGGGCGGCGTTAAGTCCGGGGGCGGATGCAACCGGCGGGTCTACTGTTCGCGGCATGCCCCCAACCCCTCAGCACTCGAAGAAAAAGACAACAAAGGCGACGGCGTCAAAGAAGCCCACCACCAAGAAAGCGCCGGCAAAGCGCCCCGGCACCAAGAAGATCACGGCGGAAACCGCCCCGGCGACCGGCAACGCGTCGGTGGCCGCGGCTGCGGCGTTGAGCAAGCTGGAGCGCCAGCAATCGGCGGCGCGGGAGTTCGCCATCGCCGCGGCGCGGATGATCGCGGATGACAAGTGCCGCGAGGTGGTCGTGATCGACGTCCGCGGGCGCAGCCAGGTGACGGACTTCATGGTCATCGGCACCGGCACCTCCGACCGCCAGATGCGGGCCGCGGGTGAGCACGTCGACGCGCTCGGCGGCAAGACCGGCATGAAGCTGTACCGGCACACCCTCCGCGACGCCGACACCAAGTGGGTGCTGCTCGACTTTGTGGACGTGGTGGTGCATGTTTTCGAGCCCGATGCACGCTTGTACTACGACCTCGAGATGCTGTGGGGTGACGCCCCGCGCGTGGCGTGGGAGCGCCCGATGGACATCAAGTCGCGCGCCGCCGAGGGGGCGATGGAGACGGAGATGACGCGGGACCGGGCCGGGCTGCGCCGCGGCAGGGCGGGGTGACACGGATCGTCATTGTTTCACGAGCGGCACACGCCGTCGATGAGCGGAGTCTTCGGAGCGAATCGTCGCGCTCACGCCCGAGGATCAGTCATACGAATCCCACTTGACCACCGCGCTCGTGACTGTGCGGTTTTCGTGCGCCGGCCCTCGCTTGCGCTTCGGGTTCGTTGGCGGGCT
>JBJXFG010000084.1:0-11147 GCA_046154665.1 Phycisphaerales bacterium
GCGTCGACCTGGTCCTCGGTGCAGAAGAGGTGGGCGTCGTCCTGCGTGAAGCCGCGGACGCGGGTCATGCCGTTGAGTTCGCCGGACTGTTCCCAGCGGTAGACGGTGCCGAACTCGGCGAGGCGGATGGGCATGTCGCGGTAGGAGTGCGCACGG
Source organism: Phycisphaerales bacterium (assembly GCA_046154665.1). Taxonomy (GTDB): domain Bacteria; phylum Planctomycetota; class Phycisphaerae; order Phycisphaerales; family UBA1924; genus JAFLCM01. Next base: position 157 of record JBJXFG010000084.1, read on the forward strand.
CTGGCGAAGATGCGCGCGTGGTGCGGGCAGTTCATGGGCTTGAGCATGAAACCTTCGATGAGTTTGTCGTCGGCCATCACGCGGTCGGCGGCGATGGCGGTGGACTTCGTGCGTTCGTTGATGCCGGCGGCGAGGCGCGCCGACACGCCCCCCATGCGGTTGACCATCTCGGCGCAGGAGCAGTCGGACTTGCAGAGCTCTTCGAGCGCGTTTCGCTCGATGATCGGCGGGAACTGCGAGTCCTGGTAGTACGGGAAATGGCCCGAGGTCTTGTACAGGTCCAGCCCGCCGATGTGCGGCGTGAAGACCTCGGTGTAGCCCTGCTTGCGGAGTTCGGCGCCGATGAACTGCTGGAGTTCGCGGCGGACGACGCTGCCGTTGGGGGTCCAGAGGACCAGCCCCTGACCCACCATCTCATCGATGACGAAGAGGTGTTGCTGTTTACCGATGACGCGGTGGTCGCGCTTTTTGGCCTCGTCGAGTTGGTTGAGGTAGGCGTCGAGTTCGGCTTGGGAGCCGAAGGCGGTGCCGTAGACGCGGGTGAGGCGGTCGGAGTTCTCGTCGCCGTGCCAGTAGGCGCTGGCGAGCGACATGACGCGTGCGGCACCGATGCGTCCGGTGGAGGGGACGTGGGGGCCGCGGCAGAGGTCTTCCCAGTGTTTGCCGGGTTCGCCGTTGGCGTAGAAGGACAGCGCCGCGCCCGGTTTGAACTTGAACCTCTCCGCGCTCTGCGGCGTGTACGAGGTCCAATCGGCGGCCCCGGCGTCGGCGACCTGCGTCGCATCGGCAAGCAGCGCGCGCAGCGCGTTATCGAGCTTGTACTTGTTCCCTTCGCCAAAGAGCTTCGGCATCCCTTCGGCGGGCTTCACCTCATACCGCGTGAACTTCCGGTCCTCCTTGATGATCTCCGCCATCCGCGCATTGATCTTCTCGAAGTGGTCGCTGGAGAACTTGATCTCCGGCGGGACGAACATGTCGTAGAAGAAGCCGGTGTCGGTGGGCGGGCCGTAGGCGAGTTGGACTTCCTTGCCGAACACGTCCTGGATGGCCTCGGCCATGACGTGGGCGGCGGAGTGTCGCATCAGGAACAGGGCGTCCTTGCTGACGGTGCCGTCGCGGTTCTTGGGGGTGACGATGGCGACCTTCGCGTCGTTCTCGATGATGAACGAGAGATCGCGCAGTTCGCCGTCAACGACGACGCCCAGCGCGTCCTTGGCGAGGCGCTGGCCGATGGACGCGGCGACGTCGTAGCCGCTGACGGCGGCGGGGTACTCACGGACGGAACCATCGGGGAGGGTGATCTTGGGCATGGCTTTGGAAGACTCTTCACCGCGGAGGCGCGGAGTTCGCGGAGTCGGAGGGGAGGGATTTACCGCGGAGATCGCGGAGAACGCGGAGAGATGCAGAGAGAGAGGAGAAGGGAGAAGATTCAGGACTTGTCATCCGATGGAGCGTACAAACGGAGGGCTTCGCACTGCGGGCAGCGGTAGGCGACGACGGGGAGGCCTTTAGCGTGCTGGGCGTGCTTGACTTCTCCACCGCCAAACAGGATGTGGCCGCTCTCGGGCGTGCCTTCACACCACCGCGGCAGATTCACGGCGGCCCCGTGCCCCTGGTCGGTCATGAAGCCGAGGACCATCTCTTGCTGGCAGACGAGGCAGGTGGGTCTGTGGGCCATGAGAGGAAGGGGGCAGTGGGGGGTGGGCAGTGGGCAGTCGGAAGAGGGAGTCGGGAGTCGGCAATCGGGAGTGGGGAGCCGGGTAAGGCGGGCTGCTTACCGCGTCAGTTCAACGCGCAGCTTCCGAGTCTCCCCCGGCGTCAGCGTGATGTCCAACGCCGCGTCGTTCAATCTCTTCCGGCGTTGCCACGTCCGCAGCACCCACTCGCCCGGGGGCACGCCCGTGATCTCGAAGCGCCCTTCCTTGTCGGGCGTCGCGAAGTGTGCCGTCGGTGCCACATAAATCGTCGCGTCCATGTACCGGTGTACCGAGCAGTACAGCGAGACCTCGCCGGGTTTGTCGAAGGTGACGGTTCGTGGCGGGTCCTTCGGGCCGTTCATGCCGAGGTCAAAGGTTCGGGGGTCGGAACGCGAGAAGACGTTGTGTTCGAGGTCGGTCGGCTCATCGTTGCGGAACTCGACGGCGGCACCAACCGGGATCACCAGAAAGCTGGGGATGAACTTCGCGTCCTTCTGGGTGATGACGGAGGTACCGGGGCTCTTCGGCGAAGTGGGCGAGGGTGCGTCCGGCGATGCCGACGCGGGCGGCGGCGTGGCGGGCGCGGCGGGGGATGCTGGCGGTTCGGGTGCGGGGGCTGGATCGACTGCGTCGGCCGCGGCGGCGGGGCGCTCGAGGTAGACGACAAGTTCCGGCATCGCGCGGCCGGCGGGAACGGCGATCACGCCGCTGAGCGTGGCCGGGGAGGGGGTCGGTGCCGCGGGCGCGGTTGGCGCGGCGGTCGGCGTGGACTGCGCGCGCGTCCATGTCAGCGGCGCGAGCAGCACTCCGGCGGCGAAAAAGATGGCGCGAAGGGGTGTCATGCAAGAGCGGATCGTACGGCGGCGGATGGTTGGCGTCGCCGGATTCACGGCGGGCGGCGCGGATGCCCGATGTCGAGTCGGGGGGCCGGGTGCCGGCCCTCGTGTGCGCGCACCACCTGCTTCGGGGACCATGCCATGCCAAGTTCCGCATCGAACTCGCCCAACTCTCGTTCCAGGTTTGGGGGCCTGCTCGGCTCGCTCACCACGGCTGCGACAGTGGGGGGCCTCACGACGGTGAGTGTCGCGCCTTCGAGCGCCGACGCTCAGACCACGGTCCTCTATGTGGACGACGACGCCGCGCCGGGTGGCGACGGGTCGTCGTGGGGCTTGGCGTTTCGGGACTTGCAGGATGCGCTGGATATCGTGAACCAACAGTTCCGCGGCGAGTGGGAACTGCGGATCGCACAGGGCACCTACGTCCCGCCGACCGAGGTTTGGTCGTATCGCGCCTTTCGCCTCAAGCCGTTGAACGTGCTGAGCGCTCCGACGCTGGGATTGGGGCTGGGGCACGAGAGCGCGGCGTTGCCGCGGTGGCCGACGGTCGCACCGACGGAGCGCGAGAGGCTCAGTGTCTCGAGCGGCGTGACGGTCAAACTTGTGGGCGGGTTCGCCGGCGTGGGCACGCCGAAACCGGACATCCGCGATCCGCTCGCGTTTGTCTCCATTGTTTCGGGTGACGTGCTGGGCAACGACGACGGTTCCGCCGCGTCGCATCAGGACAACGCGCCGATGTTGCTGCAGGCGGAGATGCCGCACGCGACGGCGCTGGAGATCGACGGCATGACGTTCGAGGGCGCGGCGTCGAATGACGGGTCCGCGTGGGGAATCTACCTCACACGGGAGAACCACCTCCACCGCGTCACGCACTCGATGCGGGACAGCCGCTTCCGTGGAATCTACAGCGAGATTGGCGGAGCGGGGGTGGCCACCGCGGCGTCCACGTTGGACGTGAGTTCCTGTGTGTTTGAAGACATGGTGCTGGGGTCTCAGTCGCCGTACGAAACTGCGACGGCCGGGCTGCTCTACGGCGGGCAGACTTCGGGGGCTGATTCGCGCCGCATCAAGGTGACGGATTCGGTGTTCCGTCGTCTCAAGGGGATGAACGGCGCTGGGTTTGGTTCCAGCAGCTACTCAAGTGTCGACGCCGAGGTCCTCCGGTGCCGATTCGAAGACAACGAAGCGATCAATGGTGCGGCGGTCCGTTCAACCGGCGCATTGCGGCTGACGCTGAGAGACAGCCAGTTCTTCCGGAACTCCGCCCGGTCGCGCGGCGGTGCCGTCTACGCTGGAGCTTTGGTCGAGAGCGCTGGATGTCAGTTCATCGGCAACACTGCGGGCGACTCCGGCGGCGCGGTGTTCGGATGGGTGACTGCGACCGAGTGCCACTTCGAGGAAAACTCGGCACTTGTTGGAGGCGCCGTCTTCGAGACGTCGTTCTACGCCGAACGCTTCAATAGTTGCGCATTCGTCCGGAATCGCGCGCGTGCGGAAGGCGGCGCGTTCTACAGCGATCGAGACGTGCTGGCGGAAGACTGCCTCTTCGACGCCAACCGCGTGGAGTCCCAGCCCGGCACCCCGCCAACCGACGCCGTCGGCGGCGCCGTCAGCGCCCGCAAGGCCACGCTGCGGCGCTGCAAGTTCTTCGGCAACGCCGCCGTCTCGGCCTCGGCCCACGCCACGGGCGGCGCGGTCTTCACCGATGATCGAGTGACGATCACCAACTCGCTCTTCAGCGGGAACATCGCGCAGGGTGTGCTCTCGGCCTCGGGCGGCGGCGTGACCGCGGGCACCGGGGGCGAACTGCGCTTCGTCACGTTCTCACGCAACCGCGCCGTCGGAACCAGCGGCGCTGCCTTTGGCGGCGGACTCGCCAACGGCCAGGGCCCGTGCATCGTGACCAGCAGCATCTTCTGGAACAACGATGTGGGCTTGGCTCCCCATTCTTCCTCACCCGGGGCCGACATCGCGAGCTTCATTCCCTTCCAACCCGTCCAACTGCGCTTCACGGTTCGCACCGGGCTCGCCACCACGTTCGACGCCAACGCCAACACCGGCGCGGACCCGAGACTCGGCGACACCGACGGACCCGACAACATCGTCGGCACGCCCGACGACGATGTCGGCATCACCACGGGTACGTCGCCCTGTGTGGACGCCGCCGAGCCCGGTGTCGCGCTGGAGTGCTGCGACGTGGACGGAAGGCCGCGGCAACTCGCGACGCCGGTGACCTCGCCTCCATCGGGCCACCCCGTGCAGGCCGACCGCGGCGCGATCGAGTTCCGCGGCGATCTCCGCTGCGCCCGGTTTGTGGCCTCGTTCGACGGCGTCGTCGATGTCGGCGAACTCGCCTCTTTCCTGGCTGCCTTCGGGCGGACGGTCGCGCCCGGCGACGGTTCGGATTACGACGGCAACGGCGTGGTCAATGTGGTCGACCTGAAGCAGCTCCTGGGGGCATTTGGCTGCCGTCGTTGGGGCTGACGCTCCCTGTTGGTCGACGGCAGCTTTGGGGCGGCGTCGCTTGGTCAAGCCGCAGAGCACGCAACTCTTCGGCGGGCGCGACACCCGCCCGGTTCGTGCTTTGTTCTCGGTCGTGCTTTTCGCTTGATTCCCCGCCGAAGGCCGTAGAATGCTCCCGGCTGGTTGATGGTCCGCCGCCGCGGATCGGGCCGGTCTGGAGATCGAGAGATGCTGCGCCGCCATGCTTCCGTTGCCGGTCTGCTCGCCGCCAGTTCGTTGGCGCACGGGCAGTGTTCGTTCCGTGCGGTGTTCGTGGGGAACAACGGGAACCTTGAGGGCTCGGTGACGACGTACCGCGTCAACGCCGACAACTCGTTGGCGGTGGTGGCGAAGTACATCACCGGATCACGTCCGAGCACGTCGGTGCCCGAGCCGGGTTCGAACGTGGCGGCGGTCGCGCTGCGGCCCGACGGGAAGTTCATCGCCGCCATCCACGCCACCGAGGCCAGCACCGCCGAGCGCATCACCATGCTCCGCGTCAACAGCGACGGCACGCTGTCGCCGCCCGCGGGACCGGGCTCGGGATTGTTCAACACGCCCGATGCACCGCTCGACGGTGAGTGGGTCAACAACGATTTCCTCGCGGTGCTCGATACCGGCGACGGCGTGCTCTACATCTATCGCTACAACGAGACGCTCAACACGCTCACGCTCGTGAGCTTCGGGCAGACCGGCGGGTTCACCTCAACGTTGGCGATCCACCCCTCGCGCAACTACATCGTCACCCAGGAATCCACCGGGCGGACCGTGCGTCTGTTCCCCATCAACCCCGCCACCGGCGTGCTGGGCGCGCCCAGCATCTCGAGCTTTTCGCAGTTTTCGCTGGGCATCGGCATCTCGCCCGACGGCACCCGCGCTTTCGGCGGCGGTGGCATCTCGGGAAACCTCGTCACCGCCTACAGCATCGACGCGGGGACCGGCGTGATCGTGCCGATCGCCGGTGCACCGTTCGCGTCGCCGGGTTCCTCGCCCAAGCAGGTCGCCGTGACGAGCGACAACCTCTTCGCGCTGGTTGCCCACGGCACCGACGCCACCGTGCGTGTGCTCGCCATCGACCCCGGCACCGGCGCGCTCAGCTTCACCCCGTTCTTCTTTGACGTCGGATTCCAGGGCTCGCTGGGCGAGGTTGTCGTCGAGGGCCAGCAGATGTTCGTCACCGACCGCGACACGATCAGCGACGGCGTGCGCGGGCTGCGGTCGTTTACGGTCGGCGCCGACGGCTCGCTCACGCAGAACGGCACCATCGTTGACTCGACCGGCATCACGCCAAACAGCATCCAGACCTGGCGCCCGCCGCCGCCGCCCTGCCCGGGCGACATCACCGGCGACAACCGCGTCGACACCAATGATCTGGTGCTGTTCCTCGGCAACTTCGGCCTTTCGGTCCCCCCGGGGACCGGCGGCGACTTTGACAACGACGGCACCGTCACCACCAACGACCTGGTCGTCCTGCTCGCCAACTTCGGCTGCGGCGGGGCGTGATCCCAATCGCGAAGAAGCATCGAACGCCCCACACCGACGATGATCGGAGTCTTCGAAGCGAATCGTCGCGCTCTCGCCCGCGAATCTGGCTTCGCCCGCCGCAAAGGCCTATGAGCATCCGAACGCAGACAGGAACGCCGTCAGGTCGGAGGTGTTGATCTGCCCGTCGTTGTTCAAGTCCGGGGCCTGCCCGGGCGGCACCGTGGTGCCGAAGCGGGCGAGGAAGAAGACCAGGTCCTGTGTCGTCGTCGCGCCGTCGTTATTGAAATCGCCGCGGCAGGGCGGCGGGCTGGGGACCGGGGCGCTGATCGTGAACGCCGCGCCGTCGGGGCCGCCGGTTGCCGATGAAAAAGCCCGCAGCGACATCATCCCGGCAACGGGCGGCGTGTCCGCGTCGAAGCGGACGTTGTACGTCGTGCTCCAGCGCAGCGCGTTGGCGTTCGCGGGTGAGGACGGGAAGGGCGCCGTCGTCCATGTCGCCGCCGCGGTGCCGCGCGTGAAAATCCACGCCGCGGGGTCGTACGGCTCGCCCGAGTGATAGGCCGGCGAATCGAACCCCGCGCTTGTCACACTCGAGCGTGCGTTCAACGGGATCGAAACCTCGGCCACGCCCGCGCTGAAGTTCATGTTGAACAGGGCATACTCGTAGCGCCACACGGCGGGGCCGATCTGCGTGACACGCGAGCCGAGCATCACCTGGCCGTCGGCCGCCCCGAAGGGACGAACGCTGGTGATGACCACCTGCGGGTCGATAGCGCGCCAGGCGTTGAGGGCCGGCTGCATGGCGAACGTCGGGCCGGAGAACGTGAACGCGGTGCCGCCGGTTCCGCCGAAGGTGCCCGTGCGGTAGGAGTAGTTGTTGAAGCGGTTGGCGTCGGGCTCGTCGGTCGCGATGCCGACGACCTCGAAGACGTAGGTGCCGCCGACGCTCATGTCAGCGGCGTTGATCTGGAGCCGCTTGTACGGTGCGCTGCCGGTCTGGTTCTGCTGCAAGATGTAAGGGAACGGGAACGCGCCGGTCCAGGGGTTGATCTCGGAGCGCGGGCCGAGGAACTGCTGGTCACCGTTCATCGCGGCGCCGTAGATGTCGGTGCGGAACGGCCCCAGGCCGTCGCAGTCCGGCTGGGTCTGGGGGATGGGCACGGGGAAGACCAGTTCGGTGCAGCGTGCGGAATCGAAGCCGCACTCGCCGTGCTTGAGCCACGACATGCCGACCTGCTCAAAGCGGCCCGCGCCGTCGACGGTGCGGTAGCGGTAGGCCTGGACGCCGAAGACGGGGTGCCGGTTGTCGGTGGCGAACCAGGCAAGGTCTGCGTCGCCCAGGTTGCACGCGACGGTGTTCATGGAATAGCCGAACACACCCGCGGCGGAGCCCCAGAGGGAGGTGCCGAAGCCGTTGACGTCGCCCATGTCGTTGCCGACGTTGCCCGAGCCCAGGCCCGACATGACGAGATCAGGGCCAACGGAGGGGCCGGGGATGGGGCTGGGGGGGATGGCGAGCGCGCTCGCGCTGAACACGAGTCCGCAGAGGGCAACAGGAATGGAGCGACGGTTCCGAAGCATGACGTGGATGGTATCGCTCGGGTTTGAGGACTCGATGCGGGGATGGTGAAGTTCGGGCGCGGTCTTCACACCAGAAATCGGTCGTTCGCTCGGGGGGCACAAGGGTCGGGCATCAGGTTGGTGAAAGAGAAAAGCCCACCGGCAGCGCCGGTGGGCTTTGGGGGACATTTGCGAGATGACCCGAGTCCTCACGGACGCGGTCGATCAGCCGAACCGATCAGCTGGTGCAGCCGAAGCCGCCCAGCAGGACGGTCAGGTCGGAGGTGGTGATGCTGCCGTCGTTGTCGAAGTCGGCGCCGGTGCCGGGCGGGACGGAGGTCCCGAAGGTGCCGAGGATGAGGGTGAGATCGATGGTGTTGGTGCTGCCGTTGAGGTCGGCGTCACCCACGCAGGGCGAGGGCGGGGTGCGGAAGTTGAACGAGGCGGGGGTGGAGGGGGTGGTGCCCACGCCGTTGACGGCGGTCACGCCCCAGTGATAGACGGTGTTGTAGAGCAGGGTGGCGGCGGGGACGTTCCAGGTGGTGGGGCCGACGCCGGTCTGGCTGGCCACGACGCCGGTGAGCCCGCTGTCGGTGGCGACCTTCACGTCATAGGTGGTGGCGTTGACGCTGCTGGCCCAGGTGAGGGCCGGGGCGTTGTTGGCGGTCGTCGAGCCGTTGGCCGGCGTGGTCAGGCCGAAGGGGCCGGGGGTGGGCGGCGGGGGAGCGCTGGGGATCTGGATGTTGTTGACGTTGACCGAAGCGCCGGTCTTGAACATGCCCAGCGTGAGGGTGCCGGTGGTGGGGGCGCTGTTGGCGTCGAAGCGGAAGGAGTAGCCCGTGCCCCAGCGGAGTGCGTTGGCGTTGGCGTTGGAAGCAAAGGTGCTGGTCGACCAGGAGGCGACGCCGCCGCCGTTGGAGAACGCCCAGTCGGTTCCGTCGTAGGGCTCGCCGGAGTGGTAGGCGACGTCCTTGAAGCCGACGTTGGTGAGGACCGAGGTGGAACTCATGGGCATGGAGAACGAGCGCACGCTGGCGTCGTTGTTCATGTTGTGGAGGACGTACTCGTAGTGCCAGGTGCTGGGGCCGGTCTGGGTGACGCGGGAGCCAAGCGTGAGGCGGCCGTCGGTGGTGCCGGAGGGATCGATGATGGTCTTGGTGACGCTCGCGTCGAGGGCTTTCCAGGCGTCGATGGCGGTCTGCATGGCCTGGGTAGGGCCGGTGTAACTGAAGGTGGCGGTGGAGCCGCTGTTGTTGATGTTGGCCAGGCGGTACGAGTAGTTGTTGTATCGGTTGGCGGCGGGCTCGTTGGTCGCCATGTAGAAGACTTCAAACAGGTACTGCGCGCCGGCGACGAGATCAGAGTGCGGCACCTGGGTGCGCTTGAAGATCGCGTTGCCGGTGAGGCCGCCCTGCAGGACATAGGGGTACGGGTAGGCGCCGGTCCAGGGGTTGACCTCGGAGCGCGGGCCCAGATCGGACTGGTCGGCGTTCAGGCCGGCCCAGTAGTAGTCGGTGCGGAACGGCCCGAGCCACAGGCAGCCGGAGCCGCCCGAGGTGGTGCCGGCGGGGCTCGTCAGTTGGGAGCAGCTCGCTTCGTCGGCGGCGCAGAAGCTGTGCTTGAGCCAGTTCATGCCCACCATGTCGAACTGACCCGCTCCGTTGACGGTGCGGAGGCGGTAGATCTGGGTGCCGATGAGCGGGTGCTGGTTGTTGCCAGCGTTCCAGATGGCGTCCTGGTTGCCGATGTTGCACGAGACGGTGCCGGTCGAGAACGCGGCGACGGTGCCGACGTTGCCGTCCTTCTGGGTGCCGGTGCCGGTGGCGTCGCCGAAGGGCGAGGTGCCGTTCGACGAGCCGATGGCGGAGCACACCACGTCCGGCCCGCTCGAGATGGGCGGGGCGGGGTTCGGTGGGACGGCGATCGCCACGCCCGCGAGCGCGAGCACGACCGAGGCGGCTTTGGTCATCAGATGATTCATCTTCGTCTCTCTCCTTGCGTGAAATGACCCGCGACGGGGTGGCGCGGGTCAGGTGGGGGGTTTCAGGACGTGAGGGAACCGGGGCGTTTCATGTTGGGTTCAATCGGTGCGTCGTCGTGGAGGTGCCGCGAGGGATCAGCCCGGGCAGCCGAAGCCGCCGAGCAGGATGGTGAGGTCGCTGGTGGTGACGGACCCGTCGTTATCGAAGTCGGCACCGAAGCCCGCGGTGACGTTGGTGCCGAAGGTGCCGAGCAGCAGGGTGAGGTCGATGGTGTTGGTGGTACCGTTGCCGTCGGCGTCGCCGGCGCAGGGCGAGGGCGGGGTACGGAACGACTGCGAAGTGGGGGTCGAGTTGGTCGAGCCGTCGTTGTTGCTGGCGCGGACGCCCCAGTGGTAGATGGTGTTGTAGAGCAGCGTCGCGGCGGGGACCTGCCACGAGGTCACTTCGAGGCCGGCTTCGCTGGCGACCAGGCTGGTGAGACCGGCGTTGGTCGCGACTTTCACTTCGTACGTGCGGACGTTGACGCTGTCGGCCCAGCTCAGCGTCGGCGTCAGGTTGCCGACCACGGCGCCGTTGGCGGGCGAGGTCAGGCCGAAGGGGCCGGGGGTGGGCGGCGGGGGAACGGCCGGCACCTGCACGTTGTTGACGGCGACGCTGGCGCCGGTCTTGAACATGCCCAGCGTAATCGTGCCGATGCTCGGCGGCTGGTTGGCGTCGAAGCGGAAGGAGTACGCGGTCGCCCAGCGGAGGGCGTTGGCGTTCTGGTTTTGGGCGAAGGTCTGGGTGGCCCAGGAAGCCACGCCGCCGCCGCTGCTGAAGGTCCAGTCGGTTCCGCTATAGGGCTCGCCGGAGTGGTAGGCGACGTCCTTGAAGCCGACGTTGGTGAGCGAGACGGGGCCGTCAACCGGGACGCTGAACGAGCGCACCGA
>JBJXFG010000109.1:0-49581 GCA_046154665.1 Phycisphaerales bacterium
CGAGCCGACTGACTTGGTGCTGGTCGCCGAGAGGGTGGGCACTTCGGAAGAGTCGGCTCGGAGAGCCGACGTACCTGGGGAGGCGAGGTCCATGACCGCGTCGGTGCCGCCGCGCTTGGCGTAGGTCATCGGGGCGCCGAAGAAGCGGCCGACGAGGTAGAGCGAAGCCGTCACGGCGGCCATGGCAATCAGGGCGTACGACGCGATGATGACGTTGGTGTGGATGTAGAGCCAGATGTCGTGCAGCACCGGCATCATGTTGCGAATGTTGGCGTCGAGCTGCGGGATGTAGTGGGCGCTCATCAGGGCCGCGCCGCTGGCGACGCCCGCGGTCAGCGCAAAGAGGTTGCGCATGGCCGTCCGCCGAGCGATGATCTCGAGCACGACCGCGAGCACGGCACCGAACCACACGCTGGTGGTGACGGCCTCGAACATGTTCGAGTTGGGCCAGCGCCCCGAGACGTACCAGCGCAGCATCACCGCGCCGGTGTGCAGCGTGAACGCCACGAAGAACGCGCCCAGGCCGGCGGCCCGCGCCGCGTCCCATTTGTACGCCACGCTCATCAGCAGGAACACCACCGACACGAGATAGAGCACCCACACCCAGGTGAGGTGGTTGAGCTTGAAATAGACGCTCTCGGCGTTGAGCTTGTCGAGGTTTGGGTAGAGCCCCTCATTCACCTCGTGCACGACTTTGGAGAACTCGGCGATCTTGGCGTTGGTCGCCGCGGCATCCTCGGCGCGCCACGCCTGCACCAGCCCCGACCACGACACGCGCATGCGTGATTGCTGTTCGCCGGGGACCGCCGCCATCACCGAGGGCATCGTCGCGTCCTGCGGGTAGAGCTCATTGGGGCTCATCCACGGGGTCTCGCGATCCGCCGGACCGGGCGGCGGCGGGATCAGTCTTGCCTGGCGCGAGAGCAACTCGGGGCTGCGGATGTGGAGAGCCCCGCGGATGTCGTCGACGAACTTCGCCGTCTTGATGAGGTCGCGAGCCCACACATCGATCATGCCCTGAATCTCGGGCTTTTCGATGATCGCCGGCGAGATGAGGCCGGTCTTCATGAACCGCTCGCCCCACGCGGCGTCGCGGGCCCCGGATTTCACGACGGCCTTGGCAAGGTCCTGACGCATCGTCTTGTTCTTGATCCAGACGATGTCGGCGTCTTCGTAGGCGTCCGGTCGGACCATCATGTCGATGTAGGTGAACACCGCCGGCTGGTTGTTAACGCGGTGCGGGCCGCTGACATATTTGAGCGTGAAGCGCGCGAACGACTCGAACGAGTTGAGCCGACCCTCGTTGTGGACGGCGAGGGCTTCGAGTTTGGGCAGATCAATCTCGGCAGCGAAGCCACTGGGGGCGGCGGAACGGCGCAGCGACCCCCACGCCGCGAGGGCGGCGATGGAGAGGGCCAGGGCGGCACCGAGGGTCCAGAAGAGAATGTTCTTCATCGACGCACACTCCTTTGCTCTTCGAGCAGTTCGGCCCGTTCATCCGGCGAAACCAGACTTCCGTTGCGATGCACCGCGGCTTCCGCCGCTCCGCGCGACCCCGCGGAAGCACCGGTCATTTTCCCCGCCGCCGCCGCCTCGGCCAGCGCCCTGTCCTTCATCCGCCGGCGCAGGATCGGCTTGTAGTAGAACGCGTAGAGCATCCCCAGCACCGAGATGCAACAGCCCGCGAGCTGCGTGTAAACGCCCTCGCGATTGCCGATGCCCACGCCCGTGTAGTTGAGGCCGTTCGAGCCCGGATCGCCCTGCGTCCGCGGCATGCGCGGGGCGTCCCAGAAGCTCTGGAAGTACCACAGGCCGTTGTGCGCCACGGGGTCGTTGGTGCTCATGTCCTTCGAGATTTCCCAGCCGCCCGGCACCGCTGGGTTCTCGAACGCCAGCACGCTGGTCCAATCGCGGATCGAGCCCGATCGCCCGGGCTCGAACCCGCCGACGTGGCTGGTAATATGGAAATCATGCAGCGCGACACGCTGCGGCAGCGGCATGCTCTCACGCGAGAACAGCACCTCGACCTCTTTCCCGTCCTTGAAACGGAACGTGTCGGGCGCGAATCGACCCATCGAGGCGTCGGCGTAGCCCTCATCGATGAACGAGTAACGGTGGTAAGGCAGCCAGCGGCTTTCGGTCTCGCCGGCTCGCGTGACTTCAACCTTGACCATCGACAGCAGGAAGGATCGCTCGATGTCGGCGTCACGCTGGCTCTTGGGAGCGATCGCCGGGCGTTCCTCGACGCGCCCGCTGGGCGACCAGTCGCGGACGGTCATCGAGAGTTGGTCGTTGATCTGGACCTTTTCGTTCACCTTGAGAGGCGTCTCTCGGACGGCCCCGCCGGTGTTGAGCAGCACCTTGAGCCCGATCGGCGCGGGGCCGGCCACGAGCGTCACCGGGGCCAGCAGCGCGGGCGTGTACTCGGTCAGGATGGTGGCATCGGGCGGGACCATGCCGTGGGCCCCGGCGCTGGCATCGGCGACGTCACGCGAACGACCGGGGATGTCCGCCACGAAGCGCGTGAACTGCTTCTCGAGCGTCTTGAACTCGACCATCAAAATCCACAGCGTGGTGCTGCCGTTCTCGTCGGGCGAGGGCATGGCGAGATTGTCGGCGGCGCCCTTGATCCGGTAGGCGAGCTTGCCTTCGAGGCCGGGAACGTCGCGGAACGGCGCGGCTTCGGTGTTCTGCAGGTCTTCAGGGTTGATGACGACTTCGTGACGCACCGGTGCCGCGTCGCCGCCCCCAGTCGGATCGGGCACGACAATCGACAAGCGCCGCTGGGCGCTGGTTCGGAGGCGCTCAAGATCAGGCTCGGCGTTCACCCAGCGGAACGCCACGAGGCCCGCCGCGGCGGAGTTCATGGATGCGTCGAGCGCCGCGAGCTTCACGCGCTGCGTGCCGGCGCTGGCGTTCTCGAAATCGAGATCGACCACCGGGAACAGGCTCGCCCCGCCGCTGGCGAGGACTTGGGTTTGCGGGAAGGCGTAGCGGAGATAGCCGGTGATGCGGACCTGGGCGTCGCGGAGCGGGTCGTTGGCTTCGATGGGCGGGATGGTGAGATCGAGCCCGCGCACGCGCACCGGCTCGCCGGGCGCGGCCCACACGTCGTTCACGTCGGGCACATAGTCGTTGTACCGGGGCAGGCCGCGCACGGGGCGTTCCGACCAGTCCTTGACGCCGACGCCGCGGGCGTAGATCGCCCACGAATCCTTGATCCAGAAGCGGTCGAGCGGCTGGACGACCAGGGACATTGTGATGTCCTTGTCAACCAGCGCTTCGCCGTTGGATTCCGCGAGTTTCTTGAAGCGCCCCTTGCCGGGGATGACGTCTTCGGTGTACTGCGGGAACCCGTCGAGCAACTGGCGGACGTACTGCTCACCGTCAGGGCGCGTAACAGCGACGCTGACGCTGTAGACCTCCTTGCCTTTGTGCTCTTCGCTCTGGATCGGCCACAGCGGGTTGATCTCGGCGATCTCGAAGCGGTATGCCCCCCCGGGGGCCGGGACCTCGACGCTGTTGCCCGGCAGCGCCGGCATCCGCACCGGGCGGGCCGATCCGTCCTTGACCCAGACAAACTCAACCGCGCGGCGGATCACCGGCGCGTCGCCCTCCACCTTCTTCGCGAAGTAGATCACGCTGCCCACGCACAGCATGATGATCCCGGTGTGGATCATCCACACCCCCGCGTTCAGCCACGACAGCCGGATCTTCCGCAGCGTCGTCACGATGATGTTCGCGCACATCAGCGCGATGACAGCGTTGAAGAACAGCGTGTGGAACCACTCAAACTCGGTCAACTCGAACATCGGCCACTGACGCACAAACTCGATGTACCAGTTCTCGGCCTTGAAGATGTTCAGCCCGGTGGGGTAGAACAAGCCCGCCGACCCGATCGTCGAGTAGACGAACAGCACCACCATCAGGAAGATCCCGAACGGCACGTTCGAGAACAGGTCGAGCACAAAACGCGCCGGCTGGGGCCAGTCCGAGCCATAAAGTCCGGCACGCGGCGTCTGCGCGACAGCCCGCGTCGTCTCTCTCGAAGGCTCGGCGTGCGTTTTCGATGCGGAGTTCTTGGGGTTTGCCATGAGGAATTCGGGGTTGCGGCAGGGCGACCATCGGACGCCTCGGCGCCCTACCCCCCGAACACCGAACGATGGTAGCCCACCCCGCATTGCGGGCCGAGCGCGAGACCTGAGATGACCCGTTTAAATGACGTTCGGACACGTCATCCGGCGTGCAGGAGCGCGGGGATCGCGCCCATCGGGAGCGGGGGCGACAGCATGTCGCTCGCCTTCACGCCCAGCACCGCCGCCGCGGCCATGATGCCGGCTCGCACCGCACCCTCCATCGTGGCGGGCCAGCCGGTATCGACGTAGTCACCCGCGAGCACGATGCCGGAGGGCCCTTGGACAGCGACGCGCCGGGATTCCATTTCAATCGTTGGTGCGAAGGTGGCGAGTTTTTCCTTCACGGGGCGGGACGCGAGCAGCGATGCCCCGCCGTCGGCGTCTGGGAAGCAGGCCTGAATGTCGTCGAGCACGCGGCGGGTGATCTGGGCTTCATCAAGGTCCATCCACTCATCCGCCCCGGAAATCACCGCGTGAATCTTGCAACCATTGTCGTCCTTTCGGAAGACCCACTGTGTCGGTCGATCCACCAGAACCGCGTGCGGGTGCGGCAGCACGGGGCGATCGAACACCATGTGAACCCCCAGAATCGGGCTATGGGTGATCGCGTCGAGGGCCGCGAATCGGTCGTCGGTCGCGCGGGTTTCTTCGTCGATCAAGCGGCGGGCACGCTCGAACGTGGTCGCGAGCACCACGCGATCGGCCCCGATCACCTCGCCGGATGAGAGGCGCACGCGATCGGCCCATACACGCTCCACCGAGGTGCCAAGGCGCACGGCACCGCCTGCCCCACCGGCGATCACGTTCGCCGCCCCATCGTACAACGCCACCAGCGGCACACCCGAAACGGCGATCGCCGACGCGTCCCGGTTGGCCAGGAACCCCTCTTGAAACACGTGGATCGCCGTGGCGGCGCACACGCGCTCGAGCGCCAGATTGCAGGCGCTGACGATGACCGGCTCCCAGAACTTCCGCCTTGCAGACTGGGGCTGGTCGTGGCGCGAGAGCCACTGCGCAAAGGTGATGCCTCGGCAGGCACGCCGGTCCTCGCGCAACAGCGCCGCCATCGCTGACGAGATCGCCGCTTTGTCCGCGAAACTCAGGAACTTCGCACCCATCAGCCCCGGCGCGAGATGCGCCGGCGTCGGCAGGCTCCACGGCGACATCACGCTGGTCCGCCCGCCCGCTTCCACCCACGTCGTGTGATTGGTCCAGCGCATGTGCTGGATCACGCCGAGCCGGCGGCACAGATCAAAGTAGTTCGTGCAGCAGCCCATGGCGACGTGCTGGCAGTGTCGATGACTTCGCCGGTGCGGACATCGGTGAAGCTGGTGGCCCGGCCGCCGAGTTTGGTGCGGGTTTCGAGGAGCGTCACGCGCACGCCGCGTTCGCTGAGGCGCAGCGCGGCGGTGATGCCCGCGAGCCCTCCGCCGACGATGACAACGCTTCCGATCCCAGCCATAGGGGGCGATGGTAGGGGCGGAGTGCCGTCGCACGAGGCCTTGACGAGCCCGGAGTGTGAGCGACGGGTCTGGGGACCGCGCGAAAGTCTCGGGCTTTTCAGACCCGTTCGCTGACGCTCGGGGCTCGTTGTTCGGAGGTCGAAGGTTTGTGTGGACGCTCAGCCGCCGACGATCCGCCCCGCCGCGCACACCGCGGCGGTCTCGATGCGGAGCACGTGCGGGCCCAGGCGGATCGGCGTCGCGCCAGCGGCGGCGGCTCGTTCGAGTTCGCCAGCGGAGAAGCCGCCTTCCGGACCCACAAGCACGCGCACACACGAGGCGCTCCCGCTCACACCGCCCCACACCGGCCCGCGTGCATCCGCCACCACCAGCATGGTTCCGGTCCGCGGCGTGAGCGCCTGCTCGATCGAAGCCGCCTCGCCGATTTCCATGAGCCACGCCCTGCCGCACTGCTTGGCCGCTTCGCGGGCCACCCTTCGACAGCGTTCGATCTTGTGCTCGCCGGGCTCGACCACTCCGTACTCGGTATCGAGCGGACGCCACAGCGCCGCGCCCACCTGCGAAAGCTGATCGATCATGTCCTCGAGACGCGGCCCTTTCGGCGTCGCCGACCAAACCTCGACACGCGGCGTCACCGGCGGCTCCTCACGAACCGACTCGATCCGCAGTTCGAATCCCGGGCGCACCGCGCTCACCACCGCCGCGCCCACCAACCCCGCGCCGTCGAGCAGCGTGACGCGCTCGCCGACAATCAGCCGCTTCACGCGCACCGCGTGGTCGGATTCGGCTCGATCCGGGATCAGCGCGGCACCCACCGCCTGTGCCGTGAGCGTGCCGGGTTCCACCATCAGCGTGTGACGCGACATGGGAACAGCCTAGCGACGGACCCCCCATCGATCCTCGGCGGAGCCCTGCTGCGCCGTCCGACGGCTCGTCTGGGTACGCCCTGATCCGCCACTTCGCCCTGAGCAGCTCACTCACAGCTTCTTTGAACGCCGCAGATTCGCGCGGACGCGCTGCCGGTTTCGAGGTGCGTCCGGCACCGTCGCTCACGCTTCCGGACGGTCAGTTGGTGTGTTTTCAAAAGAAGTTTGCCCCCCAAGTCCCTCCCAACGCCCGAGAACCACCCGAAAAGGGCGATTGGAATGGCCGTCTCAGCGGTCAGAATAGCCCGCGCCTTGAGTCTTGGCGGATCAGGGTCGATCATCTTTCTTGGACCCTGATCCGCTTCCGCGCCCCCGTTGGGGCCCGGCGGCGGCACGGGTCGATCGCATGGCGTCCGCACCCACCAAGACCGACCCCGCTTCCACCAAGAGCGCCGATGCGCGCACCGGTGCCGCGCCGACCGGCGTGGGCGGCGTCGCGCCGTTGGCGCCCCTCGATCTTTCTGATGTCGCCGCCGACACCGAGCCGCTGGACCTTACCGAGCAGATCGACGCGCTGCTGAGCGAGATCGAGTCGGCTGCGAACGAAGCGGACCCGTGGGGCGAGGCGGCCCAGCGCGGCGCGGACCGTGCGATCGACGCCGTCGAAAAGACGATCGAGCCCAGCCAGAAGTTGCTGGCGAAGGTGCGTGCCGGAGAGGCAATCGATGTCGGTGCGCTGAGCGATGCCTCGTCGCCGGTGGACGCGGCGCCCACGACTCCCGCAACTGCCGCGGCGCCGCAAGCCGATGCCCTCGAAAGCAACTTGGCGGCGGCGCTCACGCCCGTGCTCGAGGGCGATCTTCCCGCCGAGGCCGCGTCGGCGGAGGTGCTGGAGGCGGAACTCGAGAAGCTCATCGATGAAGTCGCCGCCGAGGCGCCGCCCGCCGAAGTGGCCGGGGCGGTTGAAGCGGCGGCACCCGCGCCGTTGGTCGACGGCGCCGAATCGGACCCTCACGCGACGCAGCGCTCCGAACTGGCTGCGGAACTCGACGCGGCCCTGAACGAGGCCAGTGCGGCGCTCGAAGACATCTCGCCACCCGCGGACCCGCCCGAGTTCGCGGCACCTAGCGCCAGCGTCGATGACGCGCCGGCAGGCGCGCTCGAATCAACAGCGGCAGAAACGCCGCCCCCGGTGTCCGCCGCGCACCTGAGCGAGACGCCTGTCGCGCCCACGCCGTCACAGCCGATCGAGCCCGAGCCGGCCCTCATGCCTTCCGCACCGATCGAAGCCCCGGCGACAGACGCGGCAGCGTCGCACGATCTCGCCGCCGATCTCGACGCGGCCCTCGCCGAGCAGGCTGAGTCGCTGGCGGCTCAGAGCCCCGACGAACCGGCCGCCGCGACCAGCGCCGCCGCGCACGCGACGGTGCAATCTTCACCGGCCGACAGTTTCGAAGCGTCGTCACCGGAAGCCAGCGCCCAGGACCCGACAAGCCACGCGACGCAAGCGTCCGCCCACCCCACCACGGGTGCCGCGGCGGGCGCGGCGGCTCACTCGACGCGGCCAGGGTCGCCCGCTTCATCAAGCGCTCAACTCGCACCCCCGAGCAGCGGCACCGCGACGACGACGATCGCCGCTCCAAGCAAGAGGCCGCGCCGCTCGCTCGCTGTCATGATGAGGCCGGCGCTGGCGAAGGCGGGCAAGGTGCTCGGCGCACCGATGTCGCTGATGCCGGTGTCAGCACGCGACGCGGTCGGCTATCTCGCTGCGGTGACGCTGTTCAACGCGCTCGCGGTGTGGGCGTACATGCTGCTGATCCACTCGCCGGCGATCCCGCCGCCGGCCCACGATGCCCCGGCGCTGCACAGCAAGGAACCGCCACCGAAGCACGACGAAGCAAGTCACGCCGAAAAAGACGGAGCGCACGGCCCGTCGCACGGTCCCGCTGACGCGGCCCACGATCCGTCTCACGAGACGCCACACGCGAACGCTCCGGCGTCCCACGCGGATGAGCCCCATCACGGCAGCGAGCCAGCGGCGAAGCCGCACTCCGAGCCGCACCATTGAGGCGCGTTCTTTCTGACACCCGCCCGTGCGTGCGCCGACCGGAGCGAGGAAGCGGTCTACCCTCCCGGTGATGAAACGCTTTACCACCGCACTTCATGCCGCTTTCGCTGTCTTTGCGCTGCTCGTCGCCCTGCCGCTGCCCGCGGCCTTCGCCAGCGATGTCTGGCGCATGGCCGGCACCTTCAACGGGTGGAACACCGGCGACGATGCGTGGGCGCTCACACCAACTGGCGAAGGACAGTTCGAGATCAAGAAGAAACTCGCGCCGGGGTCGCACACCTTCAAGTTCGTGAAGAACGGGGCCTGGGAGCGCGGGCACTTCGGGGCTTCGTCCGCGGGCGGGCGCTTCAAACTGGAAATGCCCGGCGACGACAACGTGCTGCGCATCAACGCCGAGGCGGTCTACCGCGTCACGCTGAATGTGAAGGATCGCTCGTGGGGATACGAAGTCTCCG
This sequence comes from Phycisphaerales bacterium, assembly GCA_046154665.1. Taxonomy (GTDB): domain Bacteria; phylum Planctomycetota; class Phycisphaerae; order Phycisphaerales; family UBA1924; genus JAFLCM01. The sequence goes on from JBJXFG010000109.1 coordinate 8,989, forward strand.
AGGTCGATGCGCCGGTGGTGGTCGCCCGTGTGTTCGGCGAGCCGGTGGTCGGGCAGGCGATGGTGATCGACCTCCGCGAGTCCATGTGGCCCGGGCAGCGCGAGCGCGTTGAAGCGGGCTGGACCGTGACGGCATCCGGCGACGCACGAGCGAGAGTCGCACAGGAAGCGGGCTCGGGGCGTTACACCGTCACGCCGTCGGCGCCGGGCTCTCTGGGCGTCAAGATCGAGATCACCGCGGGCGTGCAGACCGCCGAGCAGGCGTTCTCGTTTGAAGTCAAGAACGAAGCCGCCGCGGTCACGGGCACCGTCTTCGAGTATCGCCCCGCTTCAGACGCCGGGGTGTGGTCGGCCCATCTCGTCGGCGACTTCAACCACTGGACCGCGCCCCCCTCGGCGGGCACCCCAGGCACCGAAGACGGCCACGGCATCCTCCCCATGCGCTCCCGCGCCGACGGTTCCTTCTTCGTCGGCATGCCCCTCACCGACGGGGCGTATCGCTACCGCATCGTCATCAACGGCGACGAGCCCATCCTCGACCCCGCCAACACCGCCGCACCGGTGATGGGCAACGACGCGCGGCCCGCGAGTCTGAAGATCGTCGGCAAGACGCCGCGGGACTATCCCGCGCCAGCGCCCCACGACATCAACGCCGAGGCGATGCGTCACAACCCTGAAATGGACCGTGATTTCCACGCCGTCAGCGCCGATCTGGGGTTGTACGACATCAGCGTGTGCACGCTCCCCGGCGACGTCGAACAGGCGTTCGTTCATATCGACGCGGCGAAGGGGACGATCGGCCCGGCGCTGGGCACGTCAGACGGCGCGACGCCCGCGGGCAAGGTCCGGCTGAGCATCCCCATGCACAAGTCCGCCGATCTCAGCGGATTCGACCGCTGGTCGGCCCGCGTGATGACGGGCATCAAGAGCGACAAGATCACGTACTCGATCGCCCTGAAAGACGGCAAGGCCGAAATTATTAGCAAGAACTATACGGCCGGTGCCGTGCCGCACCTGCACCTCCCGGCCTGGGCCATGGGCGCGGTGTGGTACCAGATTTTCCCCGACCGATTCCGCAACGGGAACCCGCTCAACGACCCGCACGGCCCCGGGGTCACGCAGATGCCCTGGAACAGCGACTGGTACAAGGTGAGCGACGCCGAGGCCGCCGCGTGGAAGAAACGCGCCGGGCTCAAGCCGACCGATCCCATGCCTCAGCACCGCGGCGGGCCGCTCTACAACGTCGTGTGGGACCGGCGCTACGGCGGCGACCTGCAGGGCATCGAACAGAAGTTCGGATACCTCAAGGACCTCGGCGTCACGGCGCTATACATGAACCCGATCTTCGAGGCCGAGTCGATGCACAAGTACGACGCCACCGACTATCGACACATCGACGACAACTTCGGCGCCCCCGCCAGCGCCGGCAAGGTACCGGAGCGCTGGACGCACAAGCCCGAACCCGCCGACCCCGCCAAGTGGGAGTGGACCCCGAGCGACCGCTACTTCGTCGATCAGTTCCTGCCCGCCGCGAAGAAGCACGGCATCCGCGTCGTCGTCGACGGCGTGTTCAACCACACCGGACGCCCCTTCTGGGCGTTCGAAGACATCGAGAAAAACGGCGTCAACTCGATCTACAAGGACTGGTTCTACGTCGACTTTGACGACGCCGGCAAGCTCAAGTCGTGGGTCTCGTGGTTCAACACCGGTGCCCTCCCGAAGTTCAGGCAGAAACCCAACGGCGACCTCGTCGAGCCCGTCAAGAAACACATCTTCGACATCACCACCCGCTGGATGGACCCCAACGGCGACGGCAACCCGAGCGACGGCGTCGACGGCTGGCGGCTCGATGTCGCCCTCGACGTCGGCCTTCCCTTCTGGCGCGATTGGCGCAAGCACGTCAAGACCATCAACCCCGACGCGATCATCATCGCCGAGATCTGGGACGACGCCTCGCAGCACGTCAAAGGAGACACTTTCGACACCCAGATGCACTACCCCTTCGCCAAGCCCGTCGTTGACTGGCTCGGCGTCCGCCCCGGCATGACCGCGACGCAGCTCGACGGGCGCTTGCGGCTGGCGTACGACGATTTGTCGCAGACGAACCTGATCCACCAGAACCTTTTCGCGAGCCACGACACCGACCGTTATGTATCGATGCTCTACAACCCCGGCCGCGAATACGACCAGCGCAACCGGCTGCAGGACGCCGACGGGCAGGACTACAAGCAGGGCCGTCCGCCGGAGAATTATTACAAGATGTCGATGCTCGGCGTGGCCATCCAGGCGACGTACCTCGGGGCTCCGATGATCTACTACGGCGACGAAGTCGGCATCTACGGTGCCGACGACCCGACCGACCGCAAGCCCTTCCCCTGGCCCGACACCGGCGAACCCGAGAACCCCACCGACAAGGCCGACTGGGAAATGCACAAGCAGTACGCCAAGTGGTTCAACCTGCGGCAAGACGCCGCCATCGGCCCGGTGCTGCGCTACGGCTCGATCCGCCACCTCACCACCGACCGCGACGACGCCTTCGCGTTCACCCGCGAACTCAACGGCGTGCGTGTGGTGGTGGTGGTGAACCGGGGCGAGACGCCGTTCGATGCTTCACGGCTGCTGCCGACGGGGACTTCGGGGGCGGTTGTTGCTTCGGTTGGGGTGGGGTATTGGGTGCTGGAGTAACGACGGCGGAGGGGGGACCCCGCCGTCATCCGCCTTGAAAGTCTGGAATCGCCCACGGCACATTGCGGAGGATTCACATGGAACCGGAGGTCACTCGACTGCTCGAGGCGAGCAAGGCGGCATACGAGCGGTGCTCGTCGTACCGGGATTCCGGCGAGGTCGTGACCGTGTTCATCCACGATGAGCCGCGTCCTCATCGTCGCACGACCATCAGGCCGTTCAAGACGCTTTTCGTCCGCCCAGCCCGCTTCCGCTTCGAGTTTCGCGAACAGAGCATCGGCCCAGAGGACGAGTGGGATCGGTATGTCGTCACATGGCAGAACGGCGTCGCAAGGACGTCATGGACGGTGACAAACAAAACGGAGGAACGTGACTCGCTCGGCCTCGCCATCGCCGGCGCGACCGGGGTCTCCGGCGGGAGCGCGTTCTGCGTCCCGAGCCTGCTGCTCCCAAATGAGATTTTCGGGACGCATGTTTTCAGAGAAGATGAGTGGACGCTCGAGAGCGATGAGCCGGTGGACGGCGAGGCCTGCGCGCGGCTCCGTTGCACGCGCGAAAGAGGCGAAGAAATAATGTGGATCGGACGGAAGACCTGGTTGATCCGAAGGGTTTTCGAAAGGGAAACATTTGATGCCGAGTTTCAACGGCGTCTTGAGCGCGAAGCGAACGCGGCGCTTTCAATGTCAGGTCGTCGAGCCGACGAAGCAAGAGATTTCACTGATTTTCGCACAGAGACCACCACCCGCTACCGCCCTCAGTTCGATGTCCACATCGATCCGGCCGAGTTTGAGGCAACGGCCTGAGCCCCACCGCTCACCCCATCCACTTGATCACTGCATCGCCGAACTCCGAGCACTTCACCTTCGTCGCTCCCTCCATCATGCGGTGGAAGTCGTAGGTCACGGTTTTGGCGGTGATCGCCCCGTCCATGCCCTTGATGATCAGGTCGGCGGCCTCGGTCCAGCCCATGTAGCGCAGCATCATCTCGCCTGAGAGGATGACCGAGCCGGGGTTGACCTGGTCGAGGTTGGCGTATTTGGGGGCAGTCCCGTGGGTGGCTTCGAAGATGGCGTGTCCGGTGATGTAGTTGATGTTGGCTCCTGGGGCGATGCCGATGCCGCCGACCTGGGCGGCCAGGGCGTCGCTGAGGTAGTCACCGTTGAGGTTCATCGTGGCGATCACGTCGAAGTCCTTCGCCCGCGTGAGGACCTGCTGCAGGGTGATGTCGGCGATCGAGTCCTTGATCAGTAGTTTCGTCTTCCACTTCCTGTCGCCGTGGGTGCTCCAGATCGCGGTCATCACCGCCTCGACTTCCTTCACGATCTTGCCCTGCTGCTCGGGGGTCATCATGTCAAAGCCGGGGTCGATCATTTTGGCGTTTGCTTCCGCCGAGAGCCCCGCGCTGTCCTCGCGGTTGCCGAGGATCCAACTCTCGCGCTCGGTCACCACCTGGTCGCGGAAGAACCGGGTCGCCACCTGGTAGCCCCAGTCTTTGAAGGCGCCCTCGGTGAACTTCATGATGTTGCCCTTGTGCACCAGCGTGAGGCTGCGGCGCTTGTTCTTCAGCGCATAGCCGATCGCCGAGTGGATCAGCCGCTCGGTGCCGAGGTACGACACCGGCTTGATGCCGATGCCCACGCACAGCGGCGTCTCGCGCTTGGGGCTGCCGATGGACTCCAGCATCCTCTGCCACTCCGCGCCCGCAGCGTCGGTGCCGAAGCGGATCTTCTTGAAATCCTTGGGGAACTCGCGCTCGATGAACGCCAGCAGCTTCGCCGCCTCGGGTGTTCCCGCGGCGTACTCGATGCCCGCGTAGATATCCTCGGTGTTCTCGCGGAAGATCACCATGTCGCAGTCGCCGGGCTTCTTCACGGGCGACGGCACGCCCTGAAACCACCGAACCGGGCGCAGGCACACATACAGGTCAAGCATCTGGCGCAGCGCGACGTTGAGCGAGCGGATGCCGCCGCCCACCGGCGTGGTCAGCGGGCCCTTGATGCCCACGAGATACTGGCGGAACGCGGCGAGCGTTTCATCGGGCAACCAGTTGCCGGTCTTGTTGAAGGCCTTCTCGCCCGCGAGCACTTCCTGCCAGGTGATCTTCCGCTTCCCGCCGTAGGCCTTCGCGACCGCGGCGTCCATGACGCGGACGCTCGAGCGCCAGATGTCGGGCCCGGTGCCGTCGCCCTCGATGAACGGGATGACGGGCTGATCGGGAACGTTGAGGAGGCCGTTGGACATCGTGATGGCGGAGGGCATGTCGGAAACTCCTGAGTGGATGTTCGAGATCGTGATCGTTGCGAGACCGGGGCGCAAAACGTTGAATCGCCGGTGCCTGGCTCGTCCGCGAGCGAGGCTCGGGGGCGATCCGCGGCGAAGGCCCGAGTGAACCGGGGGAGCGAGAATACCCCGATTGTCGCGCGGGGTCCTGTTCCCTCAGACAGCGTTTTCAATCATGCGTTTGAGTGCGGGGTTTCGTGTTTCTCATCCCTCAAACTGAGGCCGGACAGCCATTTACACGCCGGATGCAGTTTCTTTTTCGGAACTGCTTGCACACCCCCGCCTTCGTATCGGACATTCATGGAGTCAGGGCGGCGCGGCTGGTCGGAAACGACGGGCCGCACAAACAGCCCTCGACCCGTCCCGAGCTGGGACAACACGACGGCGGCCGAAGAGCCGCTTGCACGGGCCCCACGGGCGTGCCCGAGACCAAGCAAGCGAAGCGTCCGGTGGCCGCGGTCCGTTGAACGTGTGAATCCAGTGTGGACAGAGCGCAAGCCGCGGCGGGCTGAGCGCGGTCAGACCATCACCGCCGCAACGAGAGAATGGAGAAAGCCATGAGAACGATTCTTTCCAAGTTGATCGGTGTCGCCGCCTTGTTCGGCGTGACCATGAGCACGGGCGCGCAGGTGCTCCCGAACCCGGTGCTGCTGCCCTTCCCGAGCTTCAAGTGGGACCAGCGCTACACGCCTCCGCGGGCCGTGTTCCCCAGCCGCGTGGCGACTTGCGGCCCGATCCCCTCGCCCGTCGTCGCGATGGACGACTGGCAGTGCACCAAGCCCGGTCCGATCCTCCGCGTCGATTGGTGGGGTTGGCTGCGCACCCCGGCCCAGGCGCAGCGCCCGTTCTATATCGCGGTCTACCGCGAAAACCCCAACAACACCTGCCAGCCCGGCGCGCAGCCAATCTACCAGGCGTGCGTCGTTCCTGACCAGGTGCGCCGCGTTGCCAAGAACTGCCAGACCATCGCCGGCACCGCCGGCGGCCTGCCCATCTACTACCTGAGCGCCAAGCTCCCCAACCCCTTCTTCCAGGACGGCACGCCCACGGCCCCGCAGCACTTCTTCCTGCAGATCTCTGAGATCGACTCGTCGTCCGTCCAAGTCGGTGTCGACGACTTCTGCTGGGCCGGCCGCCGACCCATCCAGGTCTGCCCCGCTCTCCAGCGCTTCGCCGGCGGCGGCATCGTCCAACCCCTGCTCGACGCCTGCGACCAGCAGCCCGACGACCTCTCGTTCCGTCTCCGCAGCCGCGGCGTCGCCGGCACACTGAACCCCAACATCCCCGTCCCCGGCTCGGTCACCTTCCGTCTGTTCACCCCCGGCGATGTCGGCCCCGGCCGAGAGATCGAAGTCCTTTCGTGGTCGTGGGGTGCCAGCAACCCCACTGCCGCGCCTCAGCCCGGCGAGAACAACTTCTCCGTCGACTTCGACTCGCCCGACGGCAACTACATCCTCGAAGTCCACGTCCCAGGCGCGCTGCCCCAGCACCGTCCCATCGTCCTGCAGGAAGGCACCGAGTTCCAGGTCGACTCCTTCTTCGACGTCTTCCTGGGTGACCTCAACGGCGACCGCGCCATCAACACCACCGACCTGACCGCCTTCCTCGCCAACTTCGGCCGCGCCAGCCAGTGATCCACATTGACATGCCGTGAGGCACGGAGCCTCACCACCTCAGCACGGGTTCGGGCCTCAGTGGGTCCGACCCCGTTTCTAGAGAGCGTTCGAGGACCGGTGAGCGGGTCGGCCCGTGTGGGCACCCGTCGAGTTCATCACGCTCATTCACGAGCAGGAGAAAGCCATGAGAACGATTCTGTCCAAGTTGATCGGTATCGCCGCCGCGCTCGGCTGCACCCTGGGCGCTTCGGCGCAGCCCCTCCCGAACCCCGTGCCGCTGCCGTTCCCGAGCTTCAAGTGGGACCAGCGGTACACGCCGCCTCGGGCGACGTTCGTGAGCAAGGTGCAGACCTGCACCTCGCCCGCGCCGTTCCCGCTGGTGGGGATCGATGACTGGCTGTGCACCAAGCCCGGCCCGATCCTGCGCATCGACTGGTGGGGCTGGCTGTGGAACCCCGCGCAGGCGCAGCGTCCGTTCTACATCGCGATCTATCGCCAGGACCCCAACAACCAGTGCCGTCCGTTCCCGCAGCCCGTGTACCAGGCGTGCGTGACCCCGGACAAGATCAAGCGGGTGGCCCAGAACTGCGAAACCACGGCCGCCGGCGGGGCCGGCCTGCCCATCTACTTCCTGAGCGCCAAGCTGCCCAACCCGTTCTTCCAGGACGGCACCCCGACGGCCCCGCAGCACTACTTCGTGCAGATTTCCGAGATCGACGCCCAGAGCATCCGCCCGCAGTTGGATGACTTCAAGTGGGCCGGCCGCCGACCCATCCAGGTCTGCAACGCCATGCAGCGCAACGCCGGCGGAGCGTTCATCCAGCCGCTCATTGACGCCTGCGACCAGCAGCCCGACGACCTCTCGTTCCGCCTCCGCAGCCGCGGCATCACCGGCACCCTCACCCCCTCGACGTCCATCAACGGTGCCGTCACCTTCAGCCTCTACCCCCCGACGGCGACCAGCACCGATCGCCCGATGGAGTCCCTCTCGCTCAACTTCACCAAGATCGAGTTCGGTGCCGCGCCGTTCCCCGGCGAGAACACCTTCTCGATTGACTTCGACGCTCCCGACGGCACCTACCTCCTCGAAGTTCAGGCCCCCGGCGCGCTGCCCCGCCGCGTGCCCATCGTCCTCCAGGAAGGCTCCGAGACGCAGATCCCCGCGTTCTTCGACGTGTTCTTCGGTGATCTCGACGCCAACGGCGCCATCAACACCCAGGACCTGACCATGTTCCTCGCCAACTTCGGCCGCACCTCGAACTGAACTGAAGCCACTCACGACTCCCGCCCCTCCCCTTCGCCGGGGAGCGGGCGGTTTCGAATCTCGAACACCACGAACGGCGGCGGCAGCCGTTCGCCATCAGACCACCTTTGCCGCAAACAGAGAATGGAGAAAGCCATGAGGACGATTCTTTCCAAGTTGATCGGTGTTGCCGCCGCGCTCGGCTGCACCCTGGGCGCTTCGGCCCAGCCCCTGCCCAACCCGGTGCCGCTGCCGTTCCCGAGCTTCAAGTGGGACCAGCGTTACACGCCCCCGCGGGCGACGTTCACCAGCCGCGTGGTGACGTGCACGACCCCGCAGCCCTCGCCCGTCGTTGCGATGGACGACTGGCTGTGCACCAAGCCCGGGCCGATCCTGCGTGTGACGTGGTGGGGCTGGCTGTCCAACCCGACGCAGGCCCAGCGTCCGTTCTACATCGCGATCTACCGCGAGAACCCCAACAACCCCTGCCAGCCCAACGTGCAGCCGATCTACCAGGCGTGCGTGACGCCGGATCAGATCAAGTTGGTGGCGCAGAACTGCGAGCCCAACGCGACCGGCGCGATCGGCCTCCCCATCTACGCGCTGAGCGCCAAGATCCCTCCGTTCATTCAGGACGGGACGCCCACCAACCCGCAGCACTACTTCCTGCAGGTTTCGGAGATCGATGCGCAGAGCATCCGCCCGCAACTTGAGGACTTCCGCTGGGCCGGTCGCCGGCCCATCCAGGTGTGCCCCGCCCTGCAGCGCGGCGCTGGCGGCGGCATCGTCCAGCCCCTGCGTGACATCTGCGACCAGAAGGAGGACGACCTCTCGTTCCGTCTGCACAGCCGTGCTCTGACCGTGACCACCAACCCCAACGTCCCGATCCCGTCCGGCTCGGTGACGCTCAGCCTTCACCCCATCGGTTCGTCGGGCCAGGACGGCGTCCCCTTGGAGTCGATCTCGCTCAACTTCACCAAGATCGAGGTCTCGTTTACCCCCCTCGATGACAACCGGCACAGCGTCGACTTCGATTCCCCCGACGGCGACTACATCCTCGAAGTCCGCGTGCCCGGTGCGCTGCCCCAGCGCCGCCCCGTCACCCTCCAGGAAGGCACCGAGACCGAAGTCGCCTCCTTCTTCGACGTGTTCTTCGGTGATCTCGACGGCAACGGTGCCATCAACACCCAGGACCTGACTCAGTTCCTCGCCAACTTCGGCCGCGCCAGCCAGTGACTCTGATTCAGCACCTTGACATGCCGTGAGGCAAACAGTCTCACCACCTCAACACGGGGTCGGGCCTACGCGGGTCCGATCCCGTTTTTCATCCCGGCGTCACAGGCGAAACCGCGTGCCTCTTCGTTCACCCTCGATTCCCCGCCAACCGCAAAGCGGCTATTCTCGCCGCATCGACCAGCGCGACCCGCAGCCTCGCACGCGAGCCCCAACCCAAGACACCACCAAAGGAGCCGTCCACATGCGCCTGGGCAACTTCTCCGTGAGCCTCAGTGTCAAAGACCTCACCGCCTCACGAGCCTTCTACGAAAAACTCGGCTTCAAAGCCGTCGGCGGCGACCCCGCGCACAACTACCTCATCATGCAGAACGACGACGCCACCATCGGCCTGTTCCAGGGCATGTTTCAGGGCAATATCCTTACCTTCAACCCCGGCTGGGACCGCGCGTGCAACACGCTGGCCGAGTTTGATGACGTGCGCGACATCCAACGCCGGCTCAAAGACGCGGGGCTGACGCTAACGTCCGCCGCCGATGAGGGCTCGACGGGTCCCGCGAGCCTGACGCTCGTTGACCCGGATGGGAATGCGATTTTGGTGGATCAGCACATCGGCGCGCCCCAGCCGTAGCCCTGCTGGGGCAGCCTTCCGGCCTGCCACCTCCGCGCACGTACCGCTACACTCTCCGCCCCGGTTTCCGGCGTCCGCCAACCGTCCTCTCGGAGAGCCCGATGCGCACCCTGTCCGTCGAACACGCCCTCAAAGCCACCGCCTCGCCTGAGCAAGTCCGCGTCCGCGGCTGGGTCCGCACACGCCGCGATTCCAAGGCCGGCATCTCCTTCGTCGCCATCAACGACGGGTCGTGCTTCGACAACTTCCAGATCGTCGCGCCCAGCTCGCTCGCCAACTACGAGAAGGAAGTGCTCCACCTCACCACTGGGTGCTCGGTCGAGGCCGAGGGCGTCATCGTCGCCTCGCAGGGCGGCGGGCAATCCGTCGAGATGCAAGCCTCGTCTCTGAAAGTTCTCGGCTGGGTCGAAGACCCCGACACCTACCCCGCCAGCGCCAAGCGTCACACGTTCGAGTACCTGCGCGAGGTCGCCCACCTGCGGGTGCGGACCAACACGTTTGGTGCCGTGGCCCGCGTGCGGAACTGCCTGGCCCAGGCGGTCCACCGCTTCTTCCACGAGAACGGTTTCTTCTGGATTCACACGCCGATCATCACGGCGAGCGACTGCGAAGGTGCTGGCGAGATGTTCCGCGTCAGCACGCTTGATCTGATGAACATCAAGAAAGACGCGAACAAGCCCGGCCACGCCGACTTTACCGACGATTTCTTCGGCAAAGAGGCCTTCCTCACCGTCTCGGGCCAGCTCAACGTCGAGACGTACGCGTGTGCCCTCAGCAAGGTCTACACCTTCGGCCCGACCTTCCGCGCCGAGAACTCCAACACCGCACGGCACCTGGCCGAGTTCTGGATGATCGAGCCCGAGATCGCCTTCGCCGATCTGAACGACGACATGCAGCTCGCCGAGGATTTCGTCAAGTACACGCTCAAGGCGGTGCTGGCCGAGCGGATGGACGACATGAAGTTCTTCGCCGAGCGGATTGACAAGGAGGCCATCTCGCGCCTCGAGCACGTCATCAACAGCCCCTTCCAGCGCATCACCTACACCGAAGCGGTGAAGCTGATCGAGGACGCCGCGGCGAAAGGCCGCAAGTGGGAGTACCCCGTCAAGTGGGGCGCGAACCTCCAGGCCGAGCATGAACGCTTCCTCACCGAAGAGGTGTTCAAGAAGCCGACGATCGTGACGGACTATCCGAAGGACATCAAAGCCTTCTACATGCGCATGAACGACGACGGCAAGACGGTGCGCGCCATGGACGTCCTGGTCCCCGGCATCGGCGAACTCATCGGCGGCAGCCAACGCGAAGAACGACTCGAGAACCTCGACCAACGCCTCGAAGAAATGAAACTCGACAAGGCGGCGTACTGGTGGTACCGCGACCTCCGCAAGTACGGCACCGTGCCGCACGCGGGGTTCGGGCTGGGTTTTGAGCGATTGGTGCTGTTCGTGACGGGGATGGCCAACATCCGGGACGTGATCCCGTTCCCGAGAACACCGGGCAACGCGGCGTTTTGAGGCATCCCCGCCACTGGGGGCGGGATTCACCGCGATGAGGCGGAGGGCGCGGAGAGACTCGGAAGAAGTGGGATTTGTGCCACCGACTTCCGACCTCGGAAGTCGGTGCTTCGGGATGGGCAGGCGGCTCGGCGGCACAACTCGGTGACACCTCCCTGTAAACCGGCCTTACGAATGGCCTCACTCTCACCCGTCCATCCGGTCGATTGATGATCGCAAGCATGATCGAAAACGACCTCAAAGGCCACGCGGCACGTATCGAAGCTCTCTACGAGGAGCGCGATTCATCGTGGATCCGCTTGAAGCACCGCCATCTGCCTTTCAAGTGCTTCGAACAGGGGGCCGGCATCCAACTGGTCCGCCACCTGGCACCCCGCGATCATCTGCGGCGAATCGGCGGAGTCGTGATCGGCGGGCTGCTGCTGACCCTGCTGGGAAGCCTCGCGATCGCTTGGGCAATCGAGAGCCTTTCCGAAGATGTTTGGGTGACAACCCATCCAATCGCTCGTCCGCTGAATTTCGCCCTCTACGGCATGCTCGGCACGTTGGTCACCGCCGCGTTGACGGCTGGCTTGTTGTTCACGCTGGAGCCGTGCTCACCGTCGCCGACTGTGCTGCTCACGTGGGATCCCGTCTCTCGTATCGCCACAATCGGTCCATCGCAGGCCGCAACGGCAGCGACTGTCGTCGACAGCCTTCTCTGCGCCGCCGTTTACATCAGAGATGGCGGGCGAGCGCATCTCTTGTACCGCGTGGAGAGCCTCGCGAATGGGAAGCCGGTTCTCCTCGGCGAGACGGATCTGCACCCCGGACGAGCGCTCGAGCATTGGAGGCGAGCGACGGGCATTCCGTACAGCGCATGGAAGACGAAGGCGATAAATCTTCCTTCGCGAAGCACCCCCTAGGCCAAGGAAGCGGCGGGCGGCCCGGCCCAAGAGAGCACCACCCGCCGCCGCCACCAACCCAGGGCGCGCCGCACGCCCACAGACTCACCCGACTGGACAACCCACCCCTCTGCGCCAAAGATATCCCCTCCCCCAAAGGGAGCCCCGGCCGAGTACCCAAGTGGTCCAAGGGGACGGATTGCACATCCGTTATTCGTGGGTTCGAATCCCACCTCGGCCTTTCCCCCTCTCCCGCCACGCAGCGCTGGCCCATCCGACCCCTTCAGGCCCGTGGCGGCGACGAGACCCGCAATCACACTTCGCCGCCGAACCGGCGCCCCGCGCGTAGCGTAGGGACGCCATGCTCTTCTTTGTCATCGAGCGCTTCCGTCTGGGCGACTACCCCGCCGTCGGCGAGCGATTCCGCGCCAAGGGCCGCATGATGCCCGCGGGTGTCGAGTTCATCGCCAGTTGGATCACCCCTGACGGCACCACCTGCTTCCAAGCCATGAGCGCCCCGGACCGCGCCGCGCTCGACGCGTGGACCGCCAACTGGGTCGACCTTGTCGACTTCGAGGTCCACCGCGTCGAACATCCGCCCGAGTTCTGGGCCCGCGTCATGCCGCCGGCGGGGTGAAGCAGACCGCCTTGATCGCCGTCGCACGCCGCTCGACCGCGTCGAGCGTGATCACGCACCCCGTCGCCTGAGGCTCGGCGTCGCTCACGTCCATCGCCACCGGCCTCTGCTGCACCATCACCTGCAGCACCTTGTCGACGTCGCGCCCCAGCACGCTGCGACGGCTGCCGCACATCCCCAGGTCGGTCATCGCGGCCATCTTGCCGTCGAGGATCCGCGCGTCGGCGGTCTGCACGTGCGTGTGACTGCCCACCACCGCCACCACCCGATTCGGCCAGTTCTTCACGCAGTGCCACGCCAGCGCGATCTTCTCGCTGGTCGCCTCGGCGTGGGCTTCCACGATCACCATCGCGCCGGGGTCCGACTCCGCCAGCCGACCCACCTCGCGGTCGACGCACTCGAAGGGGTCGTTCGCCGGCATCGACGTGTTGTACAGCCGGCCCAGCACCGTGATGACGTGCAGCGAGACCGCGCCGCCGCTGGTTTCCACGCTGCCCACCCGCGTCACAGTTTTTCCCGGTGCTTTCAGCGAGAGGTTCGCGGGCCGCGCGATCGCCTCGGTCGGGTCGATCAGCGTCGGGAAGATCTTCGATTCCTTCGCCCAGTGATCGCCCAGCGTGACCGCGTCGGCACCGCTCTCGCGGAGTTCGTGGTACTGCTCCGGCGTCAGGCCGCTGCCGTTTTTGCTGTTCTCCCCGTTGACGATGATGAATCGGGCGTCGTGGATGTCACGAAGGTCTTGGGCGGCGCGTTTGAACACGCGACGCCCCGCCGCGCCCACCACGTCCCCCACAAACGCCACGTTGAACATCGTCATGGCCAGAGCATAAACGACCAAGCCGACCGGCATGTTCTTTTTCTACCCCGACTCCCGACTGCCGACTCCCCACTCCCGCCCCTACCCTCCCCCCCCGCATGTTCCGCATCGCCCTCCGAATGCTCCTCGGCGACAAGAGCAAGTACCTCTCCCTGGTGCTCGGTCTGTCGTTCGCCGCACTGCTCATCTCCCAGCAGGGGGCGATCTTCCTGGGCCTGATGCAGCGTGCCACCGGTCCGTTGCAGAACGTCGGGCAGCCCGACTTCTGGGTCGCCGACCCCAACACCCGCTACGTCGGCGAGGTCCGGCCACTCGCCTCCAGCGACCTGCTCCGCGTCCGCTCCGTCCCCGGCGTCGCATGGGCCGAGCCGTTCTACGCCGCCCGCGCGTTTTGCGAGCTGCCCGATTCGACGTTCAAAACGGTCCAGCTCTTCGGCCTCGACCGCACCACCCTCATCGGCCAGCCGCCGCAGATGATCGAGGGCAGCATCGACGACCTTCGCCTCCCCGACGCGGTCATCATCGAAGAGTCCGCCCGCCCCAAGCTCGGCAACGTCGGCATCGGCGACACGCTGCGATTGAACGACCAGCGGGCCGTCGTCGTCGGCATCTGCCGCGCCACCTCCGGATTCGAGTCCAACGCGCTCATCTTCACGACCTTCGACAACGCCCTCCGTTACGTCCCGCAGCCGCGAAACTCGATCACGTTCATCTTGGTGAAGTGCAAGGACGGCGTCGACCACGCCAACGTCGCCGCAGCGATCGATGAAATCCCCACTCTGAAGGCGTTCACCTCCGAAGAGCTCATCCGCCGCAACACCGAGTTCATCATCGTCGAGACCGGCATCGGCATCAACTTCGGCATCACCGTGATGCTCGGGTTCATCGTCGGCGTGATCGTCTCGGCTTCGATCTTCTACCAGTTCACCGTCGAGAACCTCCGCAACTTCGCCGTGCTGAAAGCCGTCGGCGCGCGAGCCCGCCTCCTCATCGGCATGATCCTGCTTCAGGCGCTGCTGGTCGCGCTCGTGGGCTTCGGCATCGGCGTCGGCCTCGCCGGCGTTTTCTCATGGGGGGCGCGCCGGCCCGGTGCGGAACTCGCCGCCTATTTCCCCTGGCCGCTTCTCATCATCGCCTTCTTCGCGATGCTCATCTGCGTCGGCGCCGGCAGCATGCTCAGCCTGCGCCGAGTCCTGCGCCTCGAACCCGCCGTCGTGTTCAAGTAGTTCTGAATCCCTGTACGACAGGCGTCCCGCCTGTCTTTTCGACTGTGGCACAGGCGACCCGCCTGTGTCAAATCGATCCAGCCCGGCCCAAGTTTCCGACCCCATGGACCCCGATCGCTGTCTCTTGAGCCCTGCGTTGCCGACCACCGCCCCTCAGCCCCCCATCGCCGTCCGACTCGCCGACGTCCACAAGTCCTTCGGCGTCGGCAAGATCGCCGTCCACGCCATCCGCGGCGTCGACATGACTGTGCGCGGCGGCGAGTTCGTCATGCTCGTCGGACCCTCGGGCTGCGGCAAAACCACGCTCGTCTCCATCATCTCCGGTGTGCTCGACGCCGACCGCGGCACCGCCGAGGTCTTCGGCGTTGACTGGCGGTCCCTCAACCGCGACCAGCAGACCATCCGCCGAGGCGAGTACATCGGCTTCGTCTTCCAGCAGTTCAACCTCATCTCGACCATCACCGCGCTCGAGAACACCGCCGTCCCGCTGCTGATCCGCGGCGTGCACCGCTCCGAAGCCTTCGACCGCGCCGCCGAATCGCTCAAGCTCGTCGGCCTGGGCGAACGCACGAGCGCCCTGCCCGCCGAACTCTCCGGCGGGATGCAGCAGCGTGTCGCCATCGCCCGCGCCCTGGTGGGCCGGCCGCGCGTGCTCATCTGCGACGAACCCACCGCCGCCCTCGACGCGCGAACCGGGCAGCAGATCATCGAACTCATCAAAAGCGGCACGCGCGAAATCGCCCCGGTCTCTTCAGGCAACGGGGACGCCGTCGGGCAAAGCACCAAGCCAGCCCCCGACCGCTGCGTCATCATCGTGACCCACGACAACCGCATCTTCCACTACGCCGACCGCATCGAAGAAATGGAAGACGGCAAGTTCAAGGACCGCCCCAGCGACCTCGTCGTCGAAGAGTCAAAGCGCATCCACGATTACACCAACGAACCGCGCGACGAGGAAGACTCCTGAGAGCTCGCCGACACCGGAGCGGCGTTGGCAACGAATTCGGAAGTATCACAAGTCAGTCGACTCTGACGACCGCGATCGAGCCTCGCGCTCGCTGATCGGTCAGGGATTCCCCCCGCCGCCCCCTTGCTGAGCGCGGCTGCGGGCGCGGGCCTGCTCGAACTGGCCCGTCACCTGCTTGGAGTCCACGTCATCGCCGGTGCCGGGCTGCGTGTCGGGGCCGTTGGACCGGAGCTGGTACGACTTGCCGTCAGCGGCGGGCGTGTAAACGAACGGCGTGCCCCACGGGTCGACCAGCAGTTTCGGGCTCAGCCCGGCGATGTCTTCCAGCTTCGCCGGGTAGTCGGTGCCCTTCTCGACCACCGAGTCCAGCGCCAGCGTGATGAGCCACACCCGGGCCCCGACCTGCACCGACTTCCCAACCATCCCGCCGCCCATGGCACCCACCATCTCGGTTCCCATGCCGAACGCCGCGATCACGACGTTGGCATCCCCCGGCACGGTCTGCGTGGTGAAGATGTCGTCATCGGTTCCGGCCTGGCCGTCGGCACCGTTGCTCGACAGCAGATAGCCCTTGGTATCCGGGGTGCGCTCATAGACGAACGGCTTGCCCCAGGTGTCAGCGCCCGCCGCGATGCCGGAGATGTCAGCCGGGTAAGCGCCTTCGGGGGTCTTGGCGGTTTCAAGCGCGGTCTGCACCAGCGTCATCTTGTCGCCCAGCTGCTTGCTCTTCATCGCGACGTTCGCGACGAAGAAGATCCCCGAGCCGATCACCACCCACAACGCCGTCCCGATCAGCCCGATCACCACCCCGGCGATGGCAAACCCTCGCGGTGCCTTGAACAGCGCGATCAGACTCAGGATCAGCCCGAGCGGGGACACGCAGAACGCGAGGATGAACCCCACGAGGCCCAGGGTGTTGGACTGCGAACGGGGCTCTTCAAAGGCGAAATCGCCGGAGGGCATGTGTGACATCGGGTGGGGTGGTGGGTTGAAAGGGTGGAGGGGAGAGATGAAGAGCGAGGTCGGCAGAGCTGCGACGCTTTCGATGGACACGAGTGATGGACCGTACGGGACGACGAGAGACTTTTTGGCAGCCCTGGCGGATTGTTCCGAAGGGGCCTACGCCCCTTGCGACGCCCGAGAATACCCAGATTGGGGACCGTTTGGGTGCGACTTGCCAGGCCCGGCGCGAGTTTCCGAACGAAATCCGAAAAACCAACTTGACAAACACCGAATAACCGAACATACTCCAAGTGAACGGATTCCTATCAGGCGGCCACAACCGACCTGGAACTCTCGGGAGGTCACGGATGCTCAGTCCATTCCGCGTCGCACGCTTGGTCGCCGGTGAGGAGTTCGATCGCCTCCTCAACGAGGTCCTGATGAACGGCAGGCCGGTGTCGCTCGGGGTGCGGCTGAGGCTATCAACGCCGGAGTCGCTGCCGGGGTGTGCGCTCGGGCTGGCCCTTCGGCGGCTGACGGAGCTGACGTGGCGTGCCGAGCCGCCGGCGCTGGAACTGGCCGATCGGTTGCTCGCCCTGCAGCGTGACGACGGGTCGTTCGGGTCGGTGGCGGCGTCAGCCTGTGCCGTGGCGGGGCTGGCCGCACTGCTGGCGCAGTCGCCCGAACCCACCGCCGATGCTCGCCCCCCACTGCCCCCCGAAGTTTCGGTGAACGAAGGCTTTGGCATCGACGACGGACAACGATTGGCCATCGCGGCGGCGGTGGCTCGGGGGCTGGAGTGGTTGAACACACAGATGCCCGCGTTCCGCGGCGAACTGGTCGATGTCGGCGAAGCCCGCATCGGAGTGGCCGTTCGTCGGCGTTCGGTGAGCATCGAGCAGGTGGTCGACGCGGCTGTTCTGCTTTGGCAGCTCGGCTCCGACCGCGGCGCGTTGCGTCGCGCCGGGGTCGTCGAGCCGGCCGCGTTGGTGGACGTCATGGGCCTGCGGCACCACCGCGAGACGGCGGCGCTCGTCGAACCTCTGCTCTCGCGGGAAGAGAGGAGGCTGCCGATGGGCACAAGACGGGCTGCTTGAGGCGCGCGGACCGAAGCGTGGCGCATCCCGAGCGAGGACTCACGAAAAGCTGAGCGTTTCGCACGTCAGAGCCGATGATGCGAGCCGGCGGTCTAGGTGTGCCGAGCCACTTGGGGTTGGCACCTTCCGCCCGCGCGGACGGCGCTAACCGATCCGCCTGAGGAGATGCCGCCCCGAGCCTACGGCGGCACCGAGTGGAGCCGTTCTCGTTCAGGCGTGGCGTTCCCGCCGTGCCACGACTCTGCCGGCTTCGGCAGAGTCGTGCGAGCAGCGAGAGACCCAGAACCTGAAGAGCACGACTTTGCTGCGGACAGCAAAGTCGTGGCACGCCCCGCGGCCACGCTACGTGTGAACAGAACTGCGCTAGCGCCCAGCCGCGTCGTATCCCAACTCGTTGACAAACTCCTCAAGGACACCCAGCACCGGCCCGAGTTCCGTGCGGTATCTCATCCAGCGGCCCCTCGCCCTGGTGTTCACTTTCCCCGTCACCGCCGACCACGACGGCGTGCCGACGTACTTCGCGCCCGCGTTCTCCTCGGGTCGCAGCACGCGCTCGTCCCACGGCAGCCCGAGGAAGTCGAGCAGCCGGCGCGCCGAGCCTTCCAGGTCGGCCACCGTGTCCTCGTATTTCACTTCGAGCATCGGGAGGCTGAGCCTGCCGCGCACGCCGAGGTAGAACGAGAACAGCCGACGGTACATCTCCGCGGTTGATTCGATGGTGAGAAATCGCGCGGTGGCGGGGTTGATGTTGAAGTGCTGCATGAACGCCGAGACGCAGCAGTCGCGCGGATCGCGCAGCGCGATGATGACGCGGGCGCGGGGGAAGAAGCGGTTGATGAGCCCGAGCCGCGCCAGATGCATCGGGAACTTGTCCACGAGCAATCTCGCGTCTCCGGCGCGGCGCGGCTCTAACAGTTCGGCGTCGGCTTGCCGCCAGTAGGCCGAGCGGAACCGGCGCACCTGCTCGTCGGTCAATCGGTCCCAGCGCCGCCACGCGGGCTCGGTCGCTGCCGCAACGATGCCGCCTTCTGGCGCCGGCGGCATCGTCGCCAGCACCGCGTCGAAGGCCGACATCATCATCGGGCGCTCAGAGGTCGTCACCAAACCCGGGTGCGCTCCCAAGACGTTTTCCGTCATGGTCGTGCCCGAGCGCGGGAAGCCCACCAGGAACGCCGGCGTCGGCAGCCCGTCGACCGGCTCCGCTGCCGCCCACGCGCTGAAGCGCTCCGCCGGCGTGTCGACGAACGCTTCCATCACGTCGTGCAGGATCGGACGCTCAAGCATCATCCGCACCTGCGGTGTCCCGAGGTGCGCCGTGTTGCGCTTGCCCGAGGCCGCGAACGCGCCAGCGTGATCGCCCAGCGAATCCAGGGCCTGCGACAGCGTGTGCAGGGACCGCGTGAGCGCATCGAGCCGGCCTTCGCCGGACTTCTCCAGTTCACCAGCAAGTTGCTCGGCGAGTTGCCGAGCCCGCGCCGCATTGCCCGAGTGAAGCTCGTCCTCCGCCACCAGCGCCCGGATGGTCGCGTCCGTCGGCAGCGACTTCGCCGCCCGCAGCACCGCGGCGTGGGCTTTCTCGGCGCGGTTGGAGCGCCGATGCAGGTCCACGATTACGAGGTGCGCCGTCGCCAGTTTGGGGTCGAGTGCCGCGGCCCGCTCCAGGCTCTGCAGCGCCTCGTCGGCCTTGCCCACCGCCTGAAGACTCAGCCCCAGCAGCATGTGGTGTCTTGCTTTCGCGCCGTCAAGGGCGACGGCCTTGCGCAGCGGCTCGAGCGCCAGGCGGTGCGCCGGCATGGCCGCGAGCAACTGGCCCCAAATCGCGTGGGCCGCGGCGCTGCGCGGGTGTACCCGCGCCGCATCCGCGGCGAGGGACGTCGCACCGTGCAGGTTGCCCGATGCCGCGAGCGAATGGGCTCTCGCCAGCAGAGCATCGACCGCCGCGTTGTCCTTTGATCCGCTGGCCATGTGGCCAAGCGTACCGCCCGGATGATCGCATCGGGGCGGAGGCTGCTGATCCGTCGGTTGGCCCAAAGCGGCTCAAGGACGGCGTCATTGAGCAGGATACGAATCCCATTTGATATCCGCGCATTCGGTGTCCGTGCGCCGGCCCTCGATTGCGCTTCGGGCTCGTTGGCGGGCGTCGATCACGAACCCGAAGCGCAATCGAGGGCCGGCGCACGACAACCCCAAGCGCGGATTTCGCCAGAAGTGCGCATGACTCGGAGCTGCGACGCGCGTGACCCGCGAGTGTCCCGCGCTCTGACCCCGGATCCCTGGGCTCCGGTGCCTCGACTTCGCCCATGAAAAAACCCGGCACCCGGAGGAGAACGGGTGCCGGGTCGGGTCATCGTCGCGCCGCCGCGATGGAGAGGGCTCGCGGCGCGACGCGGAAGGTCTGGTGAACTCAGCGGCGCGGCACGCCGCCTCTGATCAGTCGCTGCATGAGGTCGCTCATCGCCTGGCCAGGTGCGTTGCCGTTCGCGGTGCCGCCGGTCGAGTCGGGAGAGCCCGTCGAGCCCGTGCCGCCTTCGGCGTCAAATCGCAGCATCGGCCCTTCAATGGGGACGGTTGGAACGACGGGCGCAGGTTCGTTCGTAACGCCGTCGGCCATTGGGCCGCGGATGACACGCGTCTTGCCCCTGCCCTTGAGCTTCTTCGCGGGCTTGGGCTTCTTGGCCTTGGGTTGCTTGGTGACTTTCTTGTTCTCGCCCGCTTGCACCTCCGGACGGCGCGGCGGGGCTTCGGAGGTCACATAGAGGTCGTACACATCAGCGGGGCCAAAGCCGGTGATTTCCACCTGCGCTGCCAGGTGCGACCGCAGCAGCAAGCTTCTGGTTGACTTGCCGGTTGGGTGCGGGCAAGTACACGACCAACTGCTCGAAGGGCCGTCGAGCGTTGCCATCGCTGAAACGCACTCTCCGGTCTCTGTGAAGACCGCCCCGAGAAAAACGCTGGGACCGACCGGGACGCTGCCCCGCTGCATCACAAGCCGCGCCACAAACACGCTGTCGGGGTTCAGCGGCCCAGGCTGGCTGAGCGCCGGCGCACCGCCCAGCGGGTTCGCTTCCGGGTCAGAGACCGCAATCGGGAACGAAGCCCGCACCCCGATCATCGCCACGGCGTTCCCCTGGTCATCCCGCAGCGAGAACGGCGGCCCTGCGAGGTTGAACGCCGCGGAGTTGGCCCGCGAGCCGGTGCTCGAGGGCATGCCGCCCATCGCCGCGTAACTCGAAAACTCGAGCACCGGGCGCTCGGCGATCGCCTCGGGTGAAGGCGGCGTCCCCATCGGGCTGGCCATCTTCGACACAAAGAACGACCCTTGCGTCGGCTGGATGGGCCCGCCGAGCGTGCCCGGCGGCTGCCCGCCGTTGTCGATCACCAGCAGCGCGAACGGCGCGGCCACAGCCCCGCGCCCGCCGAAGATCGCCCCGACCAACACCACCGCGAGCATGAGCCCGAGTCGGAACAACCGGAAGGGCGGCGTCATCGGGCTCGTTCGCAGGTGGGCAGGCATGGGCGATCCTCGAGAGAGAGCGAATCAGGAACTCGTGGCGCGGTTGGCTCCGAAAAACCAACCCGCCCCATGTTTTGATCCGGCCCCGAAATCCCGGTTCCCGATGCCTCCCACATTTTTGTGGGACATCTCAGGTCTGTCGAAGATATGAAGCAGCCCTACTACTTTCCGAACATGCCGCCCGCTTCGAGATACCCCTTGGCCACCTGCCACACCGGCCCGGCACCCATCACCACCAGCAGGTCGCCCGGTCGGCACACGTTCTGAAGCTGTTCGACGATGGCCTCGAACGGGTACCGGTGCATCGCCTGCACGCCGCGCTGGCGGAGGCGATCGACCAGGTCCGAAGCGCTGACCTTCTGCTTTTCGATCTCACTGTCGCGCACGAAATAGATGTGCGGCACGATGACGATGTCCGCCTTCGAGAAGCTCTGGGCGAACTCCTCCAGCAAGAAGCGAGTCCGCGAGTGCTGGTGCGGCTGGAACACGCAGACGAGCCGCCCGCCGCGGTCCTCTGGCCGCTCGAACTCGCGCAGGGCTCGCAGCGTGGCGTCGATTTCGGTGGGGTGGTGCCCGTAATCGTCGTAGACGCGGACGCCCGAGCGTGCGATCCCGCCGGGGTTCTTTTCCCCGAGATACTGCATGCGCCGGTCGACGCCTCGGAAGTTCTCCATCGCCGCCGCGGCCCGCGCCGCATCGGCCCCGAGGTGCAGCGTCACGGCCATCGCCACGGCGCTGTTGTACGCCATGTGCAGGCCGGGGACACGGAGCGTCCAACTCGCGGCGTGCTTGCCGTGGTGCTTGAGGGCGACGCTGCGCGTGGCGGCGTCGAACGAGACGACCCAGTCGGCCTCGGGTGAGAAGCCGATCGTTTCGATTTTGGCGTGGACCCCCGCTGTCACCTCGCGCCGGTGTGCGCCCTCGTGCCCGATGAGCAGCCACCCGCCCCCCGGACCTTCGCTCGCGGGCGGCAGAAGGCGTGCGAAATCGCGGAATGCCTCGACAACCGCGTCGAGCGAGCCGTAGACGTCAAGGTGGTCCGCCTCGACGTTGAGGATGACGCCGAGGGTGGGGTGGAGATTATGGAACGACCGGTTGAACTCGCACGACTCAGCGACGAGCACGCCGGGCCGGCCCTTCATCGCGCCGATGGGGATGACATCGGCACCGATGCGGAAGCCGGCGTTGCCGCGGGCGCCGCCCGCAACAGAACCCCGCACCCCCGCTGAACCGTCAGGGATTCGCTCCGCGGAAAACGCGCACGACCCGACCCCCATCACCGGATCGCCGAGTTGCGCGCACGTCGCCCCCACGATCACGCTCGGCTCGAGGCCGGACTGGATCAGCGTGTACCCGAGCATCGCCACGGTGCTGCTCTTGCCGTGCGTTCCGGCGACGCCGATGCCGGTTCGCCCGATCATGCACCGTCCCAGCGCCTCGGCGTACGTCAGCGCCGGCAACCCCCGCGCCGTCGCCGCGAGCATCTGCGGATGGTCCGGGCGCACGGCTGCGGAAGCGACGACAAGGTCGCACACTTCGGGCAGGGTCTGAGTGGATTGGTCGTAGGAGACGGCGACGCCGCGGGACGCGAGTTCGTCGGTGAGGTCGGAGCGCTCGCGGTCGGAGCCCGAAACGGCGGCCCCGCGCGAGGCCAGCAGCCGCGCCAGCCCGGACATGCCCGAGCCGCCGATGCCGATGAGGTAGACGTGCTTCCCGCGCACGTCAAAGCCGGCTGAACCCGATCGGGCCGGCCCCACCTCAGCGGCGGCTTGAGGCTGCTTGTCCATCACGTCACGTGGCACGGAAACGGTAGGCATGGTCCCGTTTTCATCGACCGGCGGACGTGAGGAACGTGAACGGGTGGCATGCCCAAACTTCTTGTTTGGGCATGTGGTTCGTGAGGACCGGAGCCTCGGGTTGTGCCGCATGCTCAAACAAGAAGTTTGAGCATGCCACCCGAGCCTTTCAGCCCAGTTCCTTCAGCGCGTCCTGAATCTGCCCCTTGGGGACCAGCCCGACGAACTTCTTCTTGAGCTCGCCGCCCTTGAAGATCATCACCGTGGGGATTGCGTTGATGTTGTAGCTGCTCGCTGCCTGCTTGTGCTTGTCGATGTCGACCTTGCCGACCTTGACCTTGCCGGCGTACTCGCCCGCGATCTCGTCGATCGTTTTGCCGAGGATCTTGCAGGGCATGCACCACTCGGCCCAGAAATCCACCAGCACCGCCGACTGGGAATCCAGCACCTCGGATTTGAAGTTGCTGTCGGTGAACTCGACGACATTCTGGCCTGCCATATCGGTACTTCTCCTTGCGGCGTGATCTTTGACGCCGGGACCTTTGATGCCGGACATGCCGCGTTGGTTGCGGCGGAGTTCGGTGGGCGTGCGGGGCAAGCCTCACGAGGATTCTATTCCGCCGAGCCCCCGCCCGCATCCCGCGCCGAACGGGCGGCTCCGTGCAACGCCCGCCACTTGGTGACCGCCTCCGGTTCGCGCGGATAGATCGGCACCAGCAGCGCCGGATCGACCGCCGTCAACCCCGCCGACGCCTCGAGCACCCAGCGCGCATCGAACCGCGGCTCGATCACGCTCACCCCCGCCGGCACCGCGAGCATGTCCCGCAAGGCCGCCTCGGCGACCACCACAGCGCAACCGGCGCTCGCTGTGTCCAGCCCCACGATTGTCCCGTTCGGATCGATCGCGCGCACGCCGTCGTCGCTGAGGTCGTATCGCTGCCGCCACACGTCCTCGCGCTTCCACGCGAGCAGCACGCCGAGTGTGCCGCGAGTTCCGTGGGCCCGTGCCGCCAGCGCCAGGGCGAGGGCCGTCGGCACGCCGATGCACGCCGCACCGGTTGCTTCGCAGATCATCTTTGCGGTGGTTACCGCGATCCGCAGCGACGTGAACCCGCCCGGCCCGATCGAGACGGCCACGCGCGCCAGCCCGCTCGGAACGATCCCCGCCCGGGCGCACACCGCCGCCACCGCCGGCATGAGTGCATCGTCGTGCCGCGTTGCTGCGGAGAGCACCTCGCAGGCGAGAATTTCGGACTTCCCATCGGAGATCCGGCCCACGCAGACCGAGCCCGCGCCCCCGCCGCCGCTGCTGGAAGGAGCGGTCGGATTGCTCGTTTCAATGGCCAGGATCACATCGCGCACCCATGCAGTCTACCGCCCGCTAGCGTTCCCCAATCCGCAAGCCCGACTACCGACTCCCGACTCCCCCCTCCCGACTCCCGCCCCTTCCTCCCCCAATGCACGCCCACCTCATCCAACTCGACATCAAGTGGGAAGACCGCACGGCAAACCTCGCCCGCGTCACCAACCTCCTCGACCGTGCGTCGATCGCCCCGGGCGATCTCGTGCTCCTCCCTGAGATGTTCGACTCCGGCTTCTCGCTGAACATCGAGAAGACGCACGATGCCGGAGCGAGCGGAACCGGCGGCGAAACACAGGCCTTTCTCGCCGAGCAAGCCAGGCAACGCCGGTGCTTCGTGCACGGCGGCTTCACCGCGCTGGGCCCTGACGCCCGCGGCCTCAACCGCGCTGTCACCTTCAACCCCGAAGGCGCCGCCGTCGCGACCTACGACAAGATGCACCCCTTCACCTATGGCCGCGAGGGCGAGCGATTCTCAAGGGGCGGCGAGGTGGTCACATGGCCGCTTCCAAACTCAACGAACGGTGGCACGGGCGTCCCGCCTGTGCTTCCCATTCTTGTCTGCCCCGTCATCTGCTACGACCTGCGGTTCCCCGAACTCTTCCGCGCCGGGCTCGCCCGCGGCGCATCGGTGTTCACCGTCATCGCCAACTGGCCCGCCGGCAGACGCGAGCACTGGCGCGCCCTGCTCATCGCTCGGGCCATCGAAAACCAAGCCATCGTCCTGGGGGTCAACCGCTGCGGCAAAGACCCCTTCCTCAACTACCTCGGCGGCTCGATCGCCATCGACGCCCAGGGCCACGTCCTCGCCGAGGCCGACCAGAGCGAGCAGGTGCTCTCGTTCAAACTCGACTTTGATCGCCTCGCGCGGTGGCGCAACGAGTTCCCGGCCTGGCGCGACCAGCACCCGGACTTGTTCAAGCGATGACCAGACGCGGGCGTCACGTCAACTTGAGACGCCCGGCACACGAGCCCGGAGCGTCAGCGACGGGTTGGGCTTACGACAATGTGAGGCGTCAGAACCCGCTCGCTCACGCTCGGGGGTCGTTGTTTGGGGCTCGCTTCTTCATCACCCGGGCAGCATCCGCCCCACCGTCCGAGGCCTGAATGGGAAATCCGCCGCCACGTTTCGCAGGTCATCCAACGTCACCGCGTTAATCGCGTCGAGCTCCTTCTCAAGCGGGCGGTACGTCTTCTCATACGTCCACATCCGACCGAGGCGCTGCATCCGGCCCGACGGGCGTTCGCCCGCCAGCGTCACCGCCGTGGCGGTCTTGTTCCGCAGCCGCTCGAGGTCGTCCGGCGTCAGCGACGCCACCAGCCCGTCGATCTCCTTCTCGACCCCGCCCCACACCTCGTCGGCACGGTCCGGGTCGCACGAGGCGAACACGTAGTAGTCCCCGCACCCGTCGCGCGGATCGAACGAACTCGCCGCCTCTTCAGCCAGCCCCGGCTCGACGAGCGCCCAGTGCAGCCGGCTGTTGTCGCCCCCGCCCAGCACCTGGGCCAGCATCGACGCCGCGTAACGGCGCGGGTCGGTGCTGCTGGGTCCCGGCGTGATCATCAGCAGATACGCACGGTTCACCTTCGGGTCCTTCATCGTGAAAGCGTGGTCGCCGGTGCTCGGCGTCCGCGTGTCACGCGTCGCGCCGGTGTTGCCCCACTGGCCGCAGAGCGCCGCGACTTGCTCCACGGCGTGCTTGAAATCCACCTTGCCCGCCACGGCGACCACCGTGTTGTCGGCGCTGTAGCGCGCATCGAAGTAGCCCTGCATCTCGTCGCGCTGCAGAGCCTTGATGGTGTCGTCCGTCCCCAGCACGCGGTGCGCCAGCGGGTGGACGCCGAAGTACTTCTCGAGCGCCGCCTCGTACAGCACCCAAAAGGGGTTGTCCTTGTACATGGCGATCTCTTCGAGGATCACGCCTTTTTCCGTGTCGAAATCGGCTTGGCGCAACGCCGGCCTGAGGATGTCGGCGAGGATGTCCGTTCCTTTGTCGAAATACGAAGGCAGCATCGACGCGTAGAAGCACGTGATCTCGGCGGAGGTGTAGGCGTTGTAGTTCGCCCCGATCTCGTCGAACTCGCGGTTCACATCGTCCGCCGACCGCTTCGATGTCCCCTTGAACATCATGTGCTCGGGGAAGTGCGACACGCCCATGAGGCGGGGCTCTTCATCGCGCGCCCCGGTGCGGACGAAGAAGCCGCAGGCGGAGGTGTGCGCGCCGGGATCGGTTTCGCCGACGACGGTGAGCCCGTTGGGAAGGACCGTTTGCTCGAAGGTGACTGGCATGGGGCGAGTGTAGGAAAGGCAACGGAGAAGGGAGGTGGCGGGTGGCATGCTCTCGTCTTCGAGAACATGCGGAGTAGCATTGGCGCGGGAGCATCCTCATGCTCTCGAAGACGAGAGCATGCCACCCGAGGCCTCACGCCTCCGTCAAACTCTTCGGCCCCTCAAACCAAAGAATCGTCAAACTCAACCCCACCACCACCAACGTCGAGCCCTCGTGCCCCACCACGCCCACGCCCAGCGTCGTCACACCCGCCAGCGCCAGCGTCGCCAGCACCGCGATCACCCCCAGCGCGATCACCAGGTTCACGATCATCACCCGGCGCACACGCCGAGCCAGCGCGAAAGCCCACGGCACCTTCGCCAAATCGTCATTCAGCACCACGACATCTGCGGCCTCGAGCGCCGCACCCGACCCGATCCCGCCCATCGCCAGCCCCACGTCGGCCACCGCCAGCGCCGGCGCGTCGTTCACCCCGTCGCCCACGATCGCCAGCCCCCCGCCGCTGGACGCCGCCTTGAGCTCGCGCAGCTTCTCGACCTTCTGCTCCGGCATCAGCTCGGCGTGCACGATCTCGATCCCCAGTTCGTTCGCCACTTTCTCCGCCACGGCGCGGTGATCGCCCGTCAGCATGGCGATCTTCTCGACCCCCGCGTCGCGCAAGCGTGAAACGAGCCGCTCCGCTCCGGGGCGTGGCGTATCGGCCAGCACGATGACCAACGCCCCGCGCGAAGTACTCGCTACCGCCACCAGCGCCCCAGCCGCCCGCGCCTCGACGACCGCCTTCGCCGCCCCCGCCCGCACTTCGCTCGGTAGTCCTTCGCACGCCCACTCGAACCGACCGACGCGCACCCGCCCGTGCTCACGCGACATGCCCTCAAGCCCGAGTCCCGGCACGTTGCGGACATCTTCGACCGCGTGCCACGACTTTCCGTCTTCGGAAAGTCGTGCTGTCTGTGGTTCTTCGGAGCACGACTCTCCGAGGACGGAGAGTCGTGGCACAGCCCACGCGCAAATCGCCGAAGCCAGCGGGTGCGTCGAGTGTGACTCCACCTCCGCCGCCAATCGCGCCAGCACCTCTTCCCGCTCGCCGAACGCCTGCGATGAGACCACGCTGATCTTCCCCAGCGTCAGCGTCCCGGTCTTGTCCAGCGCCACCGTCCGCACCGACGCCAACCGCTCCAGCGCGTCCCCGCCCTTGATCAGCAGCCCGCTCCGCGCCGCCCGTGAAAGCCCGCACAGCGTCACCGTCGGCGTCGCGATCACCAGCGCGCACGGGCTCGCCACAATCAGGAACGTAATCGCCCGGTACGCCGCTTCGGTCCATCCAAGCCCCGCCCCCCACACAAACCACGCCACCGCCCCCAGCGCCACCGTGAACACCCCAACCGTGTACGGCGTCGACACGCGATCAATCATCCGCTGCACTGGCTGCTTGCGCTCCTGCGCCTCGATCACCATCTCAAGCACGCGGTTCAGACTGGATTTCCCGACCGGGCGCGTAACCCGCGCCTCGATGGTCCCGCCACCGCCGTGGTTCAACCAGCCCGCGTAGACCGGTGATCCCTCTTCGACCGACCGAGGCAGGCTCTCGCCGGTGAGCGCGCTGGTATCGACTTCCGTGCGGCCCGACACGACCTCGGCGTCCGCCGGCACCGTTTCACCGGGACGCACCTGCACCACATCGCCCTCGACCAGTTCGTCCGCGGCCTTCTCCGCCCATGCGCCCGAGGCATCCCGCACCCGCGCCCGCGTCGGCATCAGCTTGGTCAGCCGCGTCACCGCGTCTTTCGCTTTCGCCAGCGCCCGATGCTCCAGCGCCCCCGCCAGTGTGAACATGAACAGCAGCAGCGCCCCCTCGGCGGGGTGCCCGATCCACGCCGACAGCCCGGCCCCGACGATCATCAGCACGTCGATGTTGAGCTGCAGCTCCCTGATCGATCCGACCGCTGCCTTGACGCCGTAGATCGCCCCCAGCGCCAGGCTCGCCCACACCAACCAGCCGCCGTCAATCCCCGATGACCCGCCCGCGACGATCACCCCCAGCAGCAGCGTGACGCCCGCCAGCACGGCGACCACCAACTGCGGATCGCGCCACGCCGGCGTTGCCTCAAGCACCGGTGCCGCCGATGCCGGCGCGCCGCCACCCACCACCGAATCCGGCGGCACCGGCAGTTCCACACGCTGGACAGCAGCCTCTTGCATCAACCTCCCGCCGGCCACCAATGGCCGAGATCATCACACTAGACCGCGCAACCGCCCGCGTGTGGTGAATGATCGGGTGAGAATGGGTATCAACCCGCAACTGATCGGGCCCCGCCCTCGTACAGTTGGGCGTCTGTCCACTCTGGAGATGCCTATGCCGCGCGCCCGATTCACCGACAACTTCCGCCGAAACCCGTTTGCCGCCTTGGCGCTGGCCCTCCTCGCCGCGCTCACCATCTTCTCTCCCGCGGCCCGGGCCCAACCCGAAGACGGGGGGGGCGGGGGCGGTGGCGGCGGTGAGAATCCGCCGCAGGTCGATCCCAACTCGCCGATGGAGCGCCTCCGCGTCATCCGCGAATCCGAACTCGACCGCATTTCCGGACAGCTCGAATCCACGCTCGAACGGCTGTTCAATCTTTCCGGCGAGGTCCGCCAGGTCATCCGGCGCGAGGCCGACCGCAGCGTGAAAGGGATGAACGAGATCGCCCGCCGCGCCAACCGACGCCTCGACGCCTTCCAGCGCCTCACCGTGCGTGAACTGCGGAACCAGCGCGCGACACCGGCGAAGATCACCGAACTTCAGACCGCCATCAAGGACGCTCGAACGGCGATCAAAGCCGCCCAGACCAGCGCCGTGCGCGACATCCGCGCTCGCGCCCAGCAGATCATCAACGGGCAGATCGGCACGCCGAATCCGCCCGTGTCACCGTGAGCCCGATGAACGAGCCCCGAGCGTGAGCAAGTGGGTTCTGACGATTTGCGAGTTGCGGTATTCCCAGGACCCGTCGCTCACGCTCCGGGCTCGCGGCTTGGTCCTCTGAGCATCGTCGCTTCACGACGATCGCACGACTTGAAGCGACGACCGCATTCACGCTGCGCCGCTACCATGCTCGCGTGACCGCTCCTCCCTCCGTTCCAGGCATCCATCCCTCCTCCCGCGTCGATTCCGGCGCGCTGGTTGACCCGAGCGCCACCATTGCCGAGGGGGCGATTGTTGAGCGCTTCGCCGTCGTCGGCCCGCGCTGCGTGATCGGCCCCGGCACCCGGCTGCGGACCCACAGCGTCGTCGTCGAGCACACCACCCTCGGGGCGAACAACGACGTCCACCCCTTCGCCACCCTGGGCGGCGACCCGCAGGACCGCGCCTTCAAGGGCGACGACCGCGGCCTGCTCATCATCGGCGACCGCAACATCTTCCGCGAAGGCGTCACCCTCAACCGCGCCAGCCCAACCGGGCCGCCCACGCGCCTGGGCAACGCCAACTATTTCATGACCGACGCCCACGCCGGGCACAACTGCGTCATCGGCGACAACAACACCTTTGCCAACGGCGCCATGCTCGCCGGCCATGTCCGCATGGGCTCGGGCTGCGTGCTCTCGGGCGGGTGTGCCGTTCACCAGTTCACGAACATCGGCGACGGCGTGATGTTCCAGGGCGGGGCGATGATGGGCATGCACGTGCCGCCGTACATGGTGGTGACCGAGGTGAACCTCATCGCCGGCATCAACCGCGTGGGGATGCGACGCAACCCGGAACTCAACCCCGCCGACCGCGAGGACATCAAGGTGCTGTTCCGGGCGATGTTCCGCGACCGCGCCGGGGCCCCGATGCTGGCGTGCGCGAAGGAACTGCAGGCCTCACGCCAATGGGGCACGGCGGGGACGAGGTTCCTCAACTTCATCATCGACGCGCTGAACGAGCAGGGCCCGCGGGCGCGGGGCATCTGCGCGATGGATGTGCGGGCTCGCGCGGATGAGGCGGCTCATTCGCACTGATGTCAGCGGCGGCGACGCAAGGCTGCCAACCCCAAGACTGCCAAGGTGGCCCCGGCCCCTGGCCCCGGCACATAGGTCACGATCAACTGCGGGCGGGCCGCGACGTTGGTGTTCTCGCGCGAGTTGAAGCGGCTGGCGGTGCCGGAACCCTCCTCGGTGCCGCGGAGGATCCAGCCGAAGTTTGTTGCGCCCGAGTCGAGCCACGCCTGGGCGTCGGCGACCATCTGGGCGGAGGTCCACGCATAGGTGCCGTTGCCCGTCACACTGACGCCGGCGCTGGCGCTGGCCGCGAAGTCACCTCCGGGCGTCGTCCAGAAGCTGGTGTTGTGGAAGGTGTGCAGCCAGGTGGCCGAGTTGGGGGTGGCCGGACCGCCGCCGCCGCCGCCGCCGCCGGCGACCGTCGTGCCCTCGCCCCAGTCGCTGGTGACTTTGAACAGGCTGAAGGTGTTGGCGGAACTCGGGCCCGCGGCCTTGGTCAGGCGCAGCTCGACCGACGTGATGACACTGCCTGCCGGGATCGAACTGGCGAGGTCGAACGCGATGAGGGCGCGGGTGGTCCACGGCACGCCGTTCCGCCCGGCGAAGAGGCCGGGGCCAGCGCCGTTGGCGAGATCGCCGGTGCCGTCGTTATAGATCGACGTATCCCGCGACGGGGCGAGCGACACCATCGTCCCGGCGACGGCGCTGGACGCGCCCACCGTGGCAATCAACATCGCGGCACACATCTTCATGACTCACTCTCCCTTGAACGACAACGACCGCGCCGCAAGACACGACGCACTTGGCTCAAAGGTACCCCCAACGCGGCGGGAAGCCAGCCCCTTCACGCCGATTTCACGCGCCCGAGATTGGTTCAGGCCTGATTGGGTTCTTATCGGGCGATGGGGTCGCAGGAAGCCGCTCGTTACCGGAAATCCCCGAGCAACGAGCCCCGAGCGTCATCGAGCGAGCCTGAACAACAAGCGATTTAGGACACTCAGGACCCGTCGCTGACGCTCTGGGCTCGTTGGCGGCGATCTTTTGCGGGACCGATCTGCGTCCGCCCTCGGGGCCTGTTTGGATAGACTGCACCCTGATGAACGCCGCACGCGTCCCAGTTGCACCCTCCGCGCCGAACCCGGCGACCCTCGGTCACGCCGATCGGCAGCGCACGCTCGCTGGTCCGGCTCGGGTGGAGGGTGTGGGGCTGTTCTCCGCCGCGAGGGTCTCGATGGTGATTCATCCCGCGCCGGTCGGGCACGGCATCGTGTTCCATCGTGCCGATCTGCTTGGGTCGATGCCGATCCCCGCGCTCGTCGATCGCGTCGAGCCGCGCCCGCGTCGCACGGCCCTGCGTGCCGAGTCGGATGCGAGCGTCACCGTCGAGACCGTCGAGCACCTGCTCTCCGCCCTCGCCGGCATGGGCGTCGACAACGTGCTCATCGAACTGCAGGGCCCTGAAGTGCCCATCGGTGACGGCTCGGCTCTGTTCATCGTCGCAGCGATTCAGCAAACGGGCATCACCGAGCAGGATGCCCCGCGCGTCCGCATCGCTCCGCCGCGGCCCGTCACCGTGCAGGACGGCTCGGCGAGCATCGCGTACTTCCCGCCATCGCCCCCCCAAACGGGAAACGATCGGGCCGCGCACACGCTTGAACTCACCTATGTGCTCGACTACGAAGATGTGGGTGCCGAGGGCGGCACCGCGGCCGGTCCCATCCCGCGCCAGGCGTTCACCTGCGTCATCGACCCGGAGCGGTACGCCCGTGAGATCGCCCCGGCCCGGACGTTTTCGACCCGCGCCGAGGCCGAGGCGGCGCGGGCCGCGGGGATGTTCAAGCACCTCTCGACGCGCGACATGCTGGTCATCGGCGAGCACGGCCCGATCGACAACGCCTACCGCTTCGCCGACGAGCCCGCGCGCCACAAGCTGCTCGATCTGCTGGGCGACCTTTCGCTGGCCGGCGGCATCCCAGCGGGGCGGGTGGTGGCGGTGCGGTCGGGTCATGCGTTGAATCAAGCGATGGCGCGGGCGCTCCGCGCCGCCGTCACTCGCACTTCATCCGCCCCCTCACCGTCCCACGCCATGCGCGCCGCTCCTGAAGCACTTGATGCTGCATCCTCCCCCGCTGCCGCCAACGCAGTTGCCGCCCCCGTTGCCCCGGTTTCGCCCCCAGCGCTCGACATCCGCCAGATCGTGACCATCCTCCCGCACCGCTATCCGATGCTGATGGTGGACCGCGTGATCTCGCTCGAATCTGGCAAGAGAGCGATCGGGCTCAAGAATGTCTCGATCAACGAGCCGTTCTTCGTTGGGCACTACCCCGCCGCGCCGGTGATGCCCGGCGTGCTGATCTGCGAGGCGATGGCCCAGCTCGCCGGGCTGATGCTCAAGGACGTGCTCGCCCACCAGGGCAAAGTGGCGCTTCTGCTGGCGATGGACGAGGTCCGCTGGCGTCGCCCTGTCGTGCCGGGCGACCAGCTCATGCTCGAAGCGATCGCCAACAAGGCGAGTTCGCGGATGGCGGATGTGTCGTGCCGCGCGACAGTGGACGGCGTGGTCGCCGCCGAGGCCCGGATGAAGTTCATGGTTGTCGATCCGAACCAAGTGGGCGGCGCAGGGGGTGGAGCAGCAGGCGGCGGCGGCGGGACGGGAGCCGGCAACGCCTGATGGGCACGCGCATCCATCCCACCGCCGTCGTTGATCGTCGCGCCGAACTGGGCGACGGCGTCGAGATCGGCGCGTACTGCGTCATCCACGCGGGGGCCGTGCTGGGCGAGGGCTGCACCCTGCACAACCACGTCACGGTCTACACCGGCGTGCGCATGGGACGCGAGAACGTCGTCTACCCCCACGCCGTGCTTGGCGGCGACCCGCAAGACCGCAAGTACCTCGGCGGCGAAACCACCCTCCACATCGGCGACCGCAACAAGTTCCGCGAGCAGGTCACCGTCCACCGAGGCACCGAGGTCGGCGGCGGGGTCACCCGCGTCGGGTCCGACGGCCTCTTCATGGTCGGCAGCCACATCGCACACGACTGCATCATCGAAGACCGCGTCGTCATCGCCAACGGCACCATGCTCGGCGGCCACTGCCTGGTCGAAGAGGGCGTGGGCATCGGCGGTGCCGTGGGCGTTCACCACTTCACCACCATCGGCACCCTCGCGTTCGTGGGCGGGATGTCCCGCGTCGTCAAAGACGTTCCGCCCTATGTCGTGGTCGAGGGCGCGCCGGCGGAGCCCCGCAAGGTCAACACCACCGGCCTCGCCCGCGCCGACTGGACGCAGCCGCAGGTCGACGAGATCCGCGACGCCTACCGCAGGCTCTTCGAGGAAAGCCGCACGGCGAGCGAGGTGATCGCCGAACTCCGCGCGGCGCCGCACGCTTCGCCCCACATCCGAAAACTGTGCGACGCGCTCGAGCACGCCCACCAGGGGGTATATGGGCGCTGGCGCGAGCACGCGGCCCGCGCCGCGGAACCCCGACCGTGAGGGAGGGGTTTCGGGGAGAGGGCGCGGAGGTGGTTGCGTGGTCGAGTGGGTTGACGTGCCACGACTCTGCGTCTTCGCAGAGTCGTGCGTTTTGTATCCGACGGCCGCGAGAGCACGACTGTCCGAGGACGGACAGTCGTGGCACGGTCATGCGAGGTACCGCTCGGTGAACGCCGAGAGCCGCCACACATAACGTTCGAGGGCCGTGCGCCGCGCGATCGCGCCCATCCGCTCGATCTCCGCTGGCTCGTTCACCAGACGCTGCATGCACCCGGCGAGCTCGGCCGCGGTCGAAAAGACCAAGCCGCCGCCGGGCGGGGGGGCCAGTTTCTCCGTCAGCACATCGAGGTTGTACGCCAGGATCGGCATCCCCGTCAGCATCCCCTGCACCATCACCTGGCTGAAGGTCTCCGACGAGGTGCTCGGCACGATCAGCACGTCCAGCGTCCGCATGAACGCGCCCACTTCTTCCACACGCTTCCACGGGTGGAACACGATGGAAGCATCGTCCACTCGGGGCGGGTTCGCGTACGCGCACAGGTGAAGCTCGGCCCGCAACGGCTTCGCCAGCATTGCCCAAGCCTCGAGCGCCAGGTGCGCCCCCTTCCACGGCGTCTCCAACTGCCCCACCACTCCAAACCTCAACGGCCCCGGCGCCCGCGCCGCGAAGCCGCCCTCACGCGGGAAGAACAGGTCGCCGTTGAGAACGCCGTAGGAGACCCACACGGGCACGTCGCTCAGCCGCCGGATGCGCGCACCGACAGGCCCGCTGACCGCCTGGATTTCGCAGTCGATGCGGCGCAGGCCGCGCAGGAACTTCTCCTTCGGGTTCTGGTGCGCGATGACGACGGTGCGCCGCGCCTTGCCGGCTTTCTGCAGTGCCCAGACCGCCGGGAGGATGCCCCGCGCCACGTTGCCGACGATCAGCAGGTCGTGCGCCGGCATCGCGAGCAGGCGAGGAAGGACCGAGAGCGAAGCCGGCAAGGGTTTTTTCAGAGGAAGGCCGTAGACGGTGGTGAGACCGGGGCCCCGATCTCCCACGCCAGCCCGCGGCACGCCCGCAAGATGTTCGGCAAAGCCGTCGCGCCAGGCCGGCTCGGCGCACAGCGTGACGCGGTACCCGGCGCTCACGAGCTGGCGGACGAACAGGAAGTTGAACACCTCGGTGCCGTGGACGCGCTTGTGGCGTCGGTCCGCCATGAAGGCGGGCGAGAGGAGCAGGACGGACTTGACCGAGGCCGGGGTGGACATCGTCGGGCGCAGGGTACAAGCGAAACCCGGCGGGCGCAATCCCCTAGAAGAGACGCAATGTTGCGGACTGCGCCGCTGTGTTGGATACTGGCGGCACACCGCCGAAGGGCGGGACTCCCATGACCGTCGAAGCCCATGCCCACGATCAAGGTCCGTGCCGCCATCGCGATGATTGAAGCCGACGGTTGGCGGCTTGTGGCCACTCGTGGAAGTCACCGGCAGTTCAAGCACCCTCTCAAGGCCGGGCGCGTCACCGTTGCCGGACAGCCCAATGACGATCTTCCTCCCGGAACGCTGAATAGCATTCTGAAGCAAGCAGGCCTGAAGGGAGACTCCCAATGAAGTACGCGGTCGTGTACGAAAAAGCCCCGAACAACTGGTCGGCGTATGTGCCCGACCTGCCCGGCTGCGTCGCCACGGGCCCGAGCCTCGACGAGGTCCGCCGCGAGATTCAGGATGCCGTCGCGTTTCACATCGACGGGCTGCGTTCTGACGGGCTGGTGATTCCGCCGCCGCAGACCCTGTGTGACTATATCGAAGCCGCGTAAACGCTCGGTCGAGTGAAGACTCGGCCGAAAATCTGCCCCCAAAGACCGACGCATGAACACAACCACCCCCGTTTACGACACCAACTCGCCCGATGCTCCGATTCCCGAGTTGGTCGAGCCGCCGAAGTGGCCCAAGGTCATCGGCATCATCAGCATCGTCTGGGGCGTGCTGAGTGTCGGCTGCATCGGCTGCGGCGTCATCGGCTTGATGGTGCCGATGATGTTCGGCAGCTCGATGTCCCAGGCGTTCCCCGACGGCATGCCGCCGATGATGACCCAGGGGCCGGACATCTGGATGATCGCGCTGTTCGTGGTTGGCGCGGTGACGGCGGCGTTCCTCATCGCCGCCGGTGCCACCATGCTGGCACGCAAGTATGCCGCACGTTGGATGCACCTGGTCTGGGCCGTGGTCACCATTCTGTCCACCTTCGGCAGCACCGCGATGCAGGTCAAGATGCAGCAGGAGACGAAGCAGTGGATCCGTGACAATCCGAACACCGAGTATGCCAAGCAACAGGCCCAGTTCGCGGGCATGGGCGAGATGATCGGAATGGTCGTGGGGCTGGCCCTCGGCCTGGGCTATCCGATCTTCTGCTGCGTGTGGTTCGGGCTCGTGAAGAAGGACCCCGAGGAATACTCGCGCGGCATCGAGCAACTGGTGTAATCCTGTGCCACGATGCCGCCGTCCGCGGCGGCGTCGTGCTCTCGGTGCCGGTGCGCAACGGCACGACGGGCCGCGGACGGCCCGTCGTGGCACATCGACCTCACTCCACCCGCACCACCATCACGCTCTGATCGTCAATCCGCGCCCCGCCGGCGTGGCGCTGCGCCGCCTCGATGAGCGCGGCCACCACCTCGCGCGCCGGACGATCCCCCGCGCGGAGCACGATCGCCTCCAGCGCATCAAAGCCCAACTGCTTCCCTCGCGCATCGGCGGCCTCCATCAGGCCGTCGGTCAGCACCACCAGCACATCACCCGCCGACGCTCGCAGCTCGCCCACCGGGAACGATTCGCCCGCGTCGACCCCCAGCGGCAGCGACTGGTTTTCCAGGCGTTTCACGGTGCCGTCGGCAAGACGCCACAGGATCGGCAGGTGCCCGGCGAGCGCCCACTCCACGCGTCGGTCGCTGTGGACGCGCAGGAACGCCGCCGTCACAAACGTGTGACCGGGTGTCAGTTCTGTGAGCACTCGGTTGAGATCGCGGGCCAGTTCATCGAGGCCGCCCGGCGCGAGCAGCCGCGCCCGCGCCGCCCCTTTGAGCATGCCCATGACCAGCCCCGCCGCCACGCCGTGACCGGAAACGTCGGCGAGGATGAGGTCGGCGTGCCCGGCGCTCCCCCCGCTCGCGGACTTTTCAACAACATCGATGAGGTCGCCGCCCATCTCGCTCGAAGCCACGCTCACACCCACGACATGCGCCGGCCCGATCCGCCGGTCGATCGCCGGCACGATGTCCTCGTGCATCCGCTTGGCGATGTCAAGCTCGGCGCGGGCCGCGGCGACGCGGCGCTCGTTGCGACGCAGATACGCCGCCAGCACCGAGAAACCGATCGACGTCATCACCACCGCGAGCACCGCCAGCACGATCCGGCGCACCAGTTCGGAAGAACCGGCTCCCAGTCGGAACGCCCCGAGGTCCGACATCAACTGGAAAAACTGCGGAGCACCCACAAACGGCAGCACCAACGCCACCGCGACCACCCACCACCGCTTGTTCGCCAGCCCGTTGGCCCACAGCACCGCCATCGCCCCGGAGAACGACGCCGACACCAGCCCGCCGCCCCAGCCCCACGCCTGCGGCTGGATCAGCGCAATCAGCAGCCCCACCGGCGCGAAGATCAGGAACACCGCCACGTACACCGGGCGACCTCCGGCATCCGACAACCGCAGGATTCTCGTCAAGCGCTGGGGCACTTTGGCATGGTACCGAGGGCGAGCGTCGGTTCGTGAACCGTGCCTGCCCGGGTCAAGGCTGCCAACCCCGGGGTGGACCGAGGGTCGGGGGTTGGCAGCCTTGCCGTTTCCGGAGTGGGCGCTGGGGCTCAGGGCAGCTTCAGGACCCAGATCGTCTTTCCTTCGAGCGTTGTTTCGCGCTGCGTGACCACGCCCAGTTCGTTCCGGGCTCGGGCGAGGGTGCGCTCGGCGATGAGGCACTGGCGGGCTTCGTCGAGGATCACCGACGCCGACGCGGGGCCTTCGGAGAGTCGTTCGTGCAACCATCGGACGGCGTGGTCGAGCCCGCCGCCGCCGCCCCAGGGGAGGGTGTCGATGCCCGAGCCGGGTTCGCCGGTGCGTCCCGCGCGGGCGGCTTCGTTGCTCCCGCCTTGCCCGTTTCCGCCCGTGCCCCTGGCGCCGGCCTGCTCCAACTCATCGGCGCTGATCGTCACCGCACCCTCCTCCCAGCGCAATCGCCCGTCTTCGATGCGGTACGCCAGGCCCCCGGCTTCCTTGGCGATGTTGCTCTTGACGCACACCACCAGTCGGCGCTTGGGTTCGTCTGGGTCTTTCGACACCGCCCACACCACGCGCGCGGCGGCGGTGAACGCGAGGCTCCCCATCGCGCGGTACACCGCCTTCCCGCCCGCGCCGCCCTTGCTCAGGTGCGTCACGCACACGATCGCGACACCTCTTCGCGCCGCCAGATCACCCAGCGACATCAGCAACCGGCGCATCTCGTGGTTGCTGTTCCCGTCGGCGTCGCCCAGGTAGGCGCTGATCGGGTCGATGACGATGAGGCGCGGGCGAGCGCCGTGGTCCAGGGCCATGTCAAGGGCGGCGATGTCGCGGTCCAGCCGCACCGGGCCGGGCTCGAGGCCCGACGCCGACGCACCGGGAAAACTCACCGCGCGCATCACGCGGATGCGTTTGAGATCAGCCTTGAGCGCTTCGAGCCTCGGTCGCAGCGTGTCGGCGGGGTCGTCTTCGGCGCTGAGCAGGATGGTGTCGCCGGGCACGGGCACGTCGTAGGGGCCGATGGTCCCGTCTTTGGGGTCATCGGGTCCGGGCATGTCGTCGCCGCGTCGGCGGATGCTGCAGGGCGCGTCGTCGGGCCAGCCGTCGGCGCGCGAGAGGCGCGAGGCCATGTCGAGGGTGATGAAGCTCTTGCCCAGCCCGGGATCGCCCGCGATCAGCGAGACCTTCCCGAGCGGGATGCGCCCGGGCCACAGCCAGCGGACGCTCGAGAGCGGGACCTTGTCGAGACGCTCGAGCATGGGCTCGCCGATGTAGGGATTGGTTCTCATGAGAAGTGCCTGGGTGGATGTGCGGAGGTGGAAGAAAGTGCTCGAGTGGCGGGGTGGCGGGGTGGTCAAGGCGTCCGGTGCCGATGCACTCGACCACTTGGCCACTCGACCATTTCTCAAAAAAGACCCCGCCTCCCGAGTCCCATGAGATGGAGATCGCGGGTGAGGCACATCGCCGGGCGGGTTCTCTGAACGGCGCGCTCGATGACGGGCCGTTCGCCCCGGTTCGACGTTGCGTCGCGGCGGGGCCAGCCCCGCGCTCGGGGCCTCTACATCTCCCCCCCGCGCCCCCGATTCGGCGCACAAACCGGGTCAGTGATGTTTCGCACAGAGGCATCCAAATCGTTGCCGCACCAGGGCTTGGACGTGTCCCACGAAGTCTTGGCGCGAAACCACGCCGCGACCGCTTTCGGCGCACGAAGGCGGTCACCGTGCCCCGATGGGCCATCGTCGGCCCGTCGTGTTCTTCGATCCTTCTGGTGGGACGGGCCACGACGCCGACGACGGAGCATCGTGGCACACCAACACTGCCAACCCCACACCCACCGAAGGGCCAGGGGTTGGCAGCCTTGCCCATCACATCATGACACGCTCACACCCCCACCACCCCAACCTCCGAGTCCACCACAATCCGCGCCCCCGTCTTCGCCTTCACCTCGTCCACCGTCACCCCGGGTGCCACCTCGATCAGCCGGAACAGCCCCTTGCCGCCGTCCGCCGCGCGGTCCATCTTCAGCACGCACAAGTCACTGATCACCATGTCGATGCACCGTCGTCCCGTCAGCGGCAGCGAGCACTCGGGCACGATCTTGCTCTTGCCGTCCTTCGAGCAGTGCTCCATCGTGACGACGACCTTTTTCACGCCCGCCACCAGGTCCATCGCCCCGCCCATTCCTTTGACCATCTTGCCGGGGATCATCCAGTTGGCGATGTCGCCGCGCTCGCTGACTTCCATGGCACCGAGGATGCAAAGATCGACGTGACCGCCGCGGATCATCGCGAACGAATCCGACGACGAGAAGAACGACGCGCCCCTTCGTGCCGTGATGGTCTGCTTCCCGGCGTTGATCAGATCGGCGTCAACCTCCGCCTCCGTCGGCGAAGGCCCGATCCCCAGCAGACCGTTCTCGGATTGCAGCCACACGTCCATCCCCGGGGGAATCTGGTTCGCCACCAGCGTCGGGATGCCGATCCCGAGGTTCACGATCATCCCATCAGACAGCTCACGCGCGGCACGGATGGCCAGTTGGTCACGGTTCAGGGGCATGGGGGCATGGTATCGGGGGGAGGGAGGAGCGGGGAAGTGGTCAAGTGGTCAGGTGGTCGAGTGGTCAAGTGGCGCGAAGTTGGGTTCAGGTGTCGGGGTTTG
>JBJXFG010000115.1:0-2678 GCA_046154665.1 Phycisphaerales bacterium
CAGAAGACCAACACGCACGGGCAGATGGACCTCGTGCATCTGCACGCGCGTATGTGCACTTCGCTGCGCTAGCACGCGCGCGCCGCTCTCTCGCCCTCGCTGGCCGCCGGCCGGCTGCGCTGCATCCTGCACCCGCGGGCACGATCCGACTTCATCTGGCGAGGTGATGCCGGCCTCATCCCGGCGGGTGAGGCCATCCCGCAGACGGCTCGCTGCCGGCGCGCATGCCGCCCGCGCCCGGCCCCGAACGCTCGTTGCGCCGCCTGACCGCTGCGGCCGGCGCCACCGTCGCGCTTCACCGCATCGGGTGAAACGGAAGTCATTCTCCCGAGTGAGCAACGATCATCGCCGCGCGGGATTCGCGCGACGCGCCGCGCTCCCAGTATGCGCAACCGTCCTCCGATCGCCGGGCCGCGGCCGCGGCGCGTATCGGATGTGCGGTGCAGATCGACGACGAGGAGGCGTGCGATGGCCATCTACGAGTACCGGTGCAAGCAGCACGGCGTGTTCGAGATAACCCGGCCGCTCGGGACCGCGCCGGCGTCGGCGCCATGTTCGGCGTGCGGCAGCGAGGCCAGGCGGGTCATCTCGCTCCCCATGGTCATCAGCGGAAGGCGTTCTGCCTGGTCAGCCGCGATCGAACACGCGGAGAAAAGCCGCTACGAGCCCGAGGTGGTGACCTCGGTGCCGGCCAGCGGCGCACGCAGGCGAACGCCGGTGCTTCCGCTCACCCCTGTACTCCAGCGCCTGCCCAGGCCGTGAGGACCACCGCCGACGCGCCGGGCGCCGGTGGCGATCGGTTCAATTGACGAAAGGAGGGTGTAGCGGCGAATCGATGCGCACTGGTGCGGGACTTTCGCAATGGCTAGCAACTGACGACGAGAGGTCTTGATATGCCCAAGAATCTGTTCCCGATGGATAACACCAAGAAGTTCAAAGACCAGAAGCTGGTTGGACACAACAGATGGCACCCGGACATTCCTGCGGCGGTAACCGTCAAGCCGGGCGAGGTCTTCCGGGCGGATATCCGGGAGTGGTTCGACGGTGCCATTCACAACGACGACTCTGCGGAAGACGTGCGGCATGCCCCGCTTCCATCGGTGCACGTCCTGACTGGGCCGTTCCACGTCGAGGGCGCCGAGCCAGGCGATCTGCTGATCGTCGACATCCTCGAGATCGACTGCTGCGATCAGGAGGACTCGGGTCCCTATTCCGGCATGGGGTGGGGCTACACGGGCGTCTTCGCCACCAAAAACGGGGGCGGTTTCCTCACTGAGCGGTTCCCGGATGCCTACAAGGTGATCTGGGACTTCAAGGGCGACGTGGCCACTTCGCGTCACATTCCCGAAGTCTCTTACGTGGGCATTCATCACCCGGGGCTGATGGGTACTGCGCCTTCGGCCGAACTGCTTGCGAAATGGACCAAGCGGGAAACCGCGCTGATTGCGACCGACCCCTCTCGTGTGCCGCCGCTGGCTCTGCCCCCGCTACCCGACAGTGCCATTCTGGGTTCGCTCAAGGGCGGAGATTTCGAGCGCGTCGCCCGTGAGGCAGCCCGGACCGCGCCGCCGCGCGAGAACGGCGGCAACCAGGACATCAAGAACCTCACCGCCGGGAGCCGGGTCTTCTATCCGGTTTTTGTCCCCGGGGCGAAGTTGTCGTTCGGCGACCTGCACTTCTCGCAAGGCGACGGCGAGATCACCTTCTGCGGCGCGATCGAGATGGGCGGTTTCATGGACCTGCACGTCGATCTGATCAAGGGCGGCATGGCCGCATACGGCGTGCGCGAGAACGCCGTCTTCATGCCCGGCATCCGCGATCCGCAGTACTCCGAGTGGATTGCTTTCTCGGGCGTCTCGGTGGACCGCAACGGCAAGCAGCACTACCTGAACTCGGATCTGGCCTATGCGAACGCGTGCAACCACGCCATCGATTACCTCATGAAGTTCGGCTACAGCGACATCCAGGCGTACATGATCCTGGGGTCGGCACCGGTCGAGGGACGGTTGTCGGGCGTCGTGGACATCCCGAACGCGTGCTCGACGATCTACATCCCCAGGGCCATCTTCGATTTCGACGTCCGCCCGTCGAAGAGCGGCAGGCCGCACCAGGTGAAACAAGGCATGGCCGTGCCACGAGCCGCGAACTGACGGCGTAGCGCGTTCACACAACGATCGAGAAGTCCCTGCTGCTCACGTCCCGGCTTCTCCCCGGAGCCGGGGCGTGACAGCGGGGGCTCGGCAGCCAACTGAGGAGAACGCACCATGCTGTTAGGACTGGCTTTGTTCTATGTCGGAGCCGTACTGTGCTTGAACGGCCTCTGGTTGCTCGGCCGGGTCGGCGACAACGAGATCGCCGTGATCGATATTTTCGTCGGCGGCATCACGCTGCTGATTTCGCTGTACCTCGCGTTCGGGCCTGGTGCCGACCTGGGATCGATCAAGGGAGCGGCGCTGACGCTGCTTTTCACGTTCACCTACTTCTGGGTCGCGCTCAATCGGTCCAACGGCGCGGACGGTCGCGGTTTGGGCTGGTTCTGCCTGTTCGTCGCGATCACCGCCGTCCCGGTGACGATCGAGACCCTGCAAGGCGCAACGACGACGTGGGGCGTGTGGTTCGGCCTGTCCTGGGCGGCCTGGGGCGTCTTGTGGTTCCTGTTTTTCCTCCTCCTGGTGGAG
>JBJXFG010000004.1:0-8294 GCA_046154665.1 Phycisphaerales bacterium
GAACCCGAAGCGCAAGCGAGGGCCGGCGCACGAAAACCGCGCAGTCACGAGCGCGGTGACCACGTGGGATTCGTATCACATCCTCCGCGCCTTCGTTCAAGCCTCAAACGATCGAGCCCGCTTCAACTCCAGAACCGCTCGCGCGCATCGAGTCCCCAACCGTGCGATACTTGCCTTCCCGAGCATCACACCCGCGCTCGACGCCGCCCCACGAGCGCTGCCGAACCAACTACCACGATCGCGCCGGTGCCGGGGCTGGGGAAAATGTTGAGGGCAAAGCCCGGCGTGCTCTCGTAGTAGTACTCGACGACGGCGCGCGGCTGCGACGACGCCGACGACGACACCGAGAAGCGCAGATACCCGTAGTGAACCTGGTTGCCGGTCAACTCGTTGATGAAGCGGAAGCCGATGCCGTTGTTCGATGAGTTCAAGTTCAGCGGCGTGCCGGGGTTGAGCGTCGCGACACCGACGTTCGTGAACGTATCG
Source organism: Phycisphaerales bacterium (assembly GCA_046154665.1). Taxonomy (GTDB): domain Bacteria; phylum Planctomycetota; class Phycisphaerae; order Phycisphaerales; family UBA1924; genus JAFLCM01. The sequence continues at coordinate 487 of JBJXFG010000004.1, forward strand.
GCGGGCCCGACGAGAACGCCGCCGACGAACGGCACGTTGCGGTACAGCGACCCGGAACCAACATACGCGCCGCCGCCGGGGCTCGGGGACGGCGAGAACAGACTGAGCGACGAGTTGCCCCACAGGTTCACGTCCCACCCCGAGGGCGTGGCGGCGGAACTCGTGCTGGTCTGACCCGTGACGACGTTGAGGTACAGGCCGTCAGTCGTCGAGGGGATGTTGAGGTTCACCACGCCGCTGTAGACGACCCCGGCGTGTGCCGGGGCGGCGCACGCGGCCCACGCACCCATCGCCGCCAGATAGGCCACAACTCGCGTCGCGCGGATGTTCATAGCGTTGCCTTCGCTCATGGTCATGTCCTTCCCGAAGAAATGGCGAACGCTCAGCGCGTCGGGGAATCGCGTCGGCACGGACGAGCCCGAGAAACACGCGGTCCTTCCACCAAAAAGAACACGGGCGGTTCCGAAGAACCGCCCGTGCGGAGAATCAGTTCATCGATGCTGAATCAGAAGGCATCGCTCCCGAGGGAAGCGAGACCAATCTGATTAGCGGCGACGACGCAGACCGGCGAGACCGGCCAGGCCGAGCAGGCTGGCAGCGCCGGGGGTGGGGACGCCAGCGCCGATGGCAACGCCAGCGGTCGACTCGTAGGCGTACTCAACGATCGTGCGGGGCTGGCCCTGCAGGGTCGAGGAGAGGGCGACGCGCATCCAGCCGTAGTGGATCTGATTGCCGTTGGCTTCGTTCTGGAATCGGAAGCCGACGAGGTTGTTGCTGTTGCCGAGGCTCCAAGCCGAGGTCCCGCCAGCGCCGGCAGCGAAGGTCGAGCCGGGGCCGATGGGGGCGTTGGGGGCGAGGTTCGAGTTGCCGCCGACGTTGACGTACGCGCCGCCCGCGGGAGCGGTGGGGCTGAACAGCGAGAACGAAGTGGAGTTCCAGGGGTTGACGTCCCAGCCGGGAGCGCCAGCGGGGGCGGTCGCGTTCGCGCCGGTGACGACATTCAGATACACACCCGCGAAGGTCGAGGGGATGTTGATGTTGGCGTTGGGGACGAACACAACGGCAGCGGAGGCCGACTGAGCGGCAACGCCGACACCGGCCAGCGCGAGCGCGCCGACAAAACGATCGAGCTTCTTCGAAAGGATCATCTTCCTTCTCCTGATTCTTCCCCACGCCAAAAGCGCTCACACAAGCACCAGCAGCGAAGAGAGTGACGTGTCAATCCGAACGAACCCGCCTCAGGACACCCACACAGGGGAGTCCTCCCTCAAGGCGGATTCTCAACACTAGACTAACCCGGAATTGGTGTTCTGCAAGGACATTTCCGATGAGGGAGGCTGAATTCTGCCGGAATTGTGGGAAATCGGCGAAAAGTCTCCGCATTCCCGGTGAAGCGCAAGAACCGCATGTTCGCCTGCCTTGGTTGATCACAGCCTTCTGAAATTCGGCGCTTTGTGCCAATCGCTTGGCCTTTGATGGCCTTTGCCCCTCCGAACCCTTCAGCCCACCGCGTTCTCGGGCGTCGCTTCGTCGCCCGCCGAGGATCGCGACCTCGGGGACGCTGGCACTCCAATAAGGAGGAACCGGAACTCATCGGCAGGTCGAGGAGCGAGCGACTCCGGCTGTCCCTCACACCTCGGGACGAGCGCGACGATTCGCTCCGAGGACTCCGCTCATCGTCGGCGTGGACCACCCAGGCCCCGATCGATCGGCGGGTCCGCACCAGGCGGAAATGAGCCTCGAGCTGCGTGAAGTTTCCGCCAGTCTCGCCTGGGCTCGATCAACTTCATGAAGGCCTTTCGAGCAAAATGGGACAGAATGTTGGGCCCCGCGAGCCGCGTGTCAAGTTGGGTACTTTGGGGAAACTGGGTGGTTCGGCTCGGCCATTGCCTGGGTTGGCCGAGGAAAAGCCGGAGGTCGGCCTCGGGGGACGATCCCGCGTTCGGTCGAAGTCTCCCGCGACCGAACGAACGACGGCGCAAGAAATTCTCATGTTGTTTTGCCAATCGTGATTCGCCGGCCGTCATTTCGGTTTCCACCGGCTTATCTCATATTCGTTTGCGCAGGTTGCTTCCGAGTTTCAACGCGATCAGTGTGGCGTCATGCCGACGGGCCGGGGACTCGCCCACTTCGGGCGACCGGCCGTCGGGGGTCTGATCGCGACAGGAGACTCAGACATGATCCGCAGATTCATGAGGGCGTTGACGGTCGCCGCCATGGCGTTCGTCGGGCTCGGAGCCGGCGCAAACACGGCGAGCGCGCAAGACACGGGCGCGTGTTGTTACTCCGGGGGGTGCCTCGAAGAGGTCGACGGCGGGACGTGCGACGCGTTCCAGGGCGTGTTTTATCCCGGCCAGACGTGCGCCGGTGCCGGGTGCTACGGCGCGTGCTGCACCGTCTCGGGCTCGTGCTATGACACCACGCCGGAGAACTGCGGCTTCGATCCCGACAATCTGTTCGCGGGCACGGGCACGACCTGTGCCACCACCGAGTGCCCGGATCGGCGCGGCTCGTGCTGCTTCCCGACCTTCTGCTGGGAAGGCGTGGGTGAGAACCAATGCGTCAACAGCGGCGGCGTGTTTACTCTGGGCGGGACGTGCATCAGCACCGCGTGCTACGGCGCATGTTGCTCGGTCTACGGCTCGTGCTTCGAAACCAGCCAGGCCAACTGCGAGAGCGACCCGGACAACATCTTCCAGGGCAACGGCGTCTCGTGCGCCGAGACCCAGTGCGACGTCCGCACCGGCTCGTGCTGCTTCGGCACGTTCTGCTGGGAGAACGTCGGGCAGTTCCAGTGCCAGAACAGCGGCGGCGTGTTCACCCTCGGCGGGACCTGCGTGAGCACGGGCTGCTACGGCGCGTGCTGCACTGTCAGCGGGTCGTGCTACGAGACCACGCAGTCGCAGTGCGACGCTCAGCAGGACACCATCTTCAACGGCCCCGGCACCACCTGCGCCACCACCAACTGCCCGAACCTCACCGGCGCGTGCTGCGCCAACGGCTTCTGCTTCGACTCCGGCGGCGAGGAGCAGTGCGCCTCGAGTGGCGGGACGTTCTTCTTGGGTCAGACGTGCCAGCAAGCCTCGTGCCCGGGAGCGTGCTGCCTGCCCGATCAGAGCTGCACGATCGCCACCGAGCAGGATTGCCTTGCCGCGAGCGGTTCTTTCGGCGGCTCGCTCACGAACTGCAGCGAGTTCCTGTGCGTGACGGCTTGCTCCAACTCGGCGACGCTGGTCTCCTCGGCGTACCGCATCTTCCCCTCGTCGATCCTCATCGAGGATTTCAACCGCGACGGGTGGTTCGACGTGGCGTTCGTCGCCGAAGACTCCAATCTGCTCGCCGCCGCCGCGGTGCTGCCGTCCTGCGGGCCGCCCGAGGCTACGGCGGGTGCCTTTGGCGGAGGCGAAGCGTGTGGGAGCGGTGGCGGGCAGCGTCGGGTGCATGTGCTCAACGGTGCCACGAACTACACCAGCGAGCTTTCCGGCTGGCCCGTGCCCATCTCTGGGCTTCAGTTCACCGTCACCGCCTCGAGCGGCGACATCAACTTTGACGGCTTCCCCGACCTCATGGTGGGCAACGGTGCGCAGTGCGACTCGTTCCGGTTCAACGGAACCGAGACCCCCGGTTGGGAAACCGTTCCTTCGGAGTTCCCCTTCCTGAACGCGTTCACCGTGACGGATTCGAACGCCGACGGCGCGCCGGATCTGGTTTGCGTGGACGAGTCGACGTTCTATCAGCGGTACCAGGCGCTGGGCCGCAAGTGGCAGTGCCAGTATGTGACGGACCCGGTGTTCTCGACCGCCGCCGTCGGCGACGTCGGTCGGCGTCACCTCACCCTGCCGCGCGTTGCTGATGGAACGCCTGACGCCGTGACCTGCGGCGAGCAGAGCCTCAGCATGCCCAACCCGATCCGCGTGTGGAACACCTTCGGCACAACGCTCGATTGCGTCCTGAGCCCGCCCGGCGGGTTCCAGGATCAGCTGTTCCAGGTCGATCCGCCCGATGTGTGGTTCTCTTCGCCGGCACTGGCGCGGCTTGACCGCGTCACGCCCACGTCCGCGACGCTCGACGCGGCCCAGGACATCGTGCTGGTCAACAACCAGGGCTGGCTCCGTGTCTACCACTCGACCGCTCCGGCGCTCCCCGCCGAGGTGCAGCTCGGCACGGGCCTCCAGCCGCGCGTCTGCCTGCCCCACTATTCCAGCCCCGCCATCGTCGACCTGAACTCCGACGGTCTTCGTCAGGAGATTCTCGTCGGGTCCGACGATGGTCGCATCTACGCGTTCCGCTACGACCCGACCATCGCCAGCCCGAGCGCCCGGCTGATCCCGGTCTCGGGCTGGGTCGGTGGAAAACTGCTCGACGCGGGCGCGGCCATCGGCGCTTCGCCGATCGTCGCGGACGTGGTCGGCGATACCCGCCCCGAAGTCATCGTCGCCAACGACGCGGGCAAGGTCTACATCATTGATTGGCAAGGCAACACGCTCAGTTCGTGGTGCTGCAAGCCGAGCCAGGCGGTCACCCCCGCCGCGGCCATCTACAGCACGCCGGCGGTCTGGGTCCGTCGGCCGACCGCCGCCGCGGGCAACGCCGCACGCAAGCCGGTGATCTTCGCCGGCAACCGCTACGGGCTGTGGCGGATCGATCTGGCTTCGTCGCCCGACTTCGTCACCACGCGGGCCCAGTGGCCCACGTTCCACAAGGACAACGGGCGCACCGGGGCTTGGAAGGACTACGCCGTCAACCCGCAGATGGGCTCGATCGGCGGGATCGTCTGCTCGAAGCGCGGCGGCGTGGAACTGTCATTGTTCTTTGATGACCGGCTCACCCAGCCGGTGCCGGACCCGCAGACCCCCAGCCAGCAGTACCGCTTCACGAGCGTCTCGGACGGTCGGTTCGTGTTCGACATGCTCAAGGAAGGCACCTACTACCTGCTCTACGAGAACGACGACGGCAGCCCCTACGCCAAGAAGGTTCCCGTCACCGTCGGGAAGATGACCTTCCTCAAGGGCTGCTGCCGCCTGGTCCGACCCGGTGCCGGGCGGGCGGAAGACCCGACGCGCGTGAGCCGGTTGCTCGACGCGCTGCACGGCATCGAGCTCCAGGCGTCGATGCCCGTTGAAGAAGGCGCACCGTCGCCGGTGGAGATCATCCTCGAAGCCCTCGACATCCGAGAATTGGATGCGGAGGCGCTCGACCCGCTGTGCTACATCCCGTGATGGACGCCGGCGATTCAGTCAAAGGATGAACAAGGCCCCGGCGTCGTGCCGGGGCCTTTCTCTTTTCTCGATTTGCGAAGGGAGCGAGGGGCAGACGGGAGCGGACCGGGCTCCGCGCGGCGTTCAGCCTTCCAGCCGCGTCCGGGCGTTATCCAGCACGTTCATGAAGTTGATGTACGAGTCGTACGGCGAGTCGTAGGGGTTGAAGTACTTGTGGACGTCGCCGTCGGCGAACCACTTGGTGCACATGTAGTAGAAATGGTCGCTGGTGGTCAGCTTGCGCCAGTCGGCGAGCAGGAAGCCGAGGTTCTTGGCCCGCTCGGCGTCGCCGCGCTTCTTGGCGTCGGCATAGGCCTGCTTGATCGGCTTTTCCAGCTTGTACGTCTCGGCCAAAGCGTTGGACTGCATCGCGTTGCCCAGCCACGCCGACAGGTCGCGCTCGGTGTCCGCCCAGGAGATCATGTGGGGCACGTCGTACGTTCCCACGGCGTCGAAGTTGGTCAGCGCCTCCGAGACCGTGTTGAAGTGGTTCTCGCCGGGGTACATGTCGAAGAGCTTGTTGGGCAGGTCTTCGAGGAACTGGAAGATTCCCGTGTCGGCCCACTGGTGTTCGCCGAAGGTCTCGTAGTCCATGAAGAGGTTGCAGAGGTAGCCGTTGCCGTTGATCTGATGGACCCAGTGGACGAACTTCTCGGTGGAGAGGGGCCACTCGGCCCATCCGCGGTTGGAGAACCGGAAGGCGATGTCGTCGGAGAGGCGGTAGTTCTTCAGAAGAACACCGAAGGGTTTGCCCGTGATGGGGCCCTCGCCGGTGTTGGGGGGGCGGTAGACGAAGTTGGGTGATCGGTAGCCCAGGATGCGGTCGACGCCCTCGCAGAGGATGCCGAGCCAACGGGGGGTGCCGTCGGGGTTTTTCATCTGGTTGATGAACCACGCGACGTCGTTGTTGTAGGTGAGTTCGGTGTTGCGGAACACCTTGGGGCGCTGGCCGAAGAGGTCCTGCACGCGCTGGGTGTGCATGTCGATCTGGTCGGCGAACTCGTCGCGCGAGTAGAGGAACGACAGCGAGTGGTGGTAGGTCTCGCCGACGAACTCGCAGCAGCCGGTGTCGGCCAGGCCCTTGAACAGGTCGATGACGTCCGGGGCCCACTGCTCGAGCTGGTCGAGCACGGTGCCGGTGATGGCGTAGGACACCCGGAAGTTGCCCTTGTTCTTCCGCACCATGTCCAGGATGAGGCTGGTGGCGGGTCGGTAGCACTTGTCGGCTACCTTGAGCAGGATCTTCTTGTTCGACTCGTCGTCGAAATAGAACGGGTCGGTGTCAAATACCGAGTAACGGCGCAGGCGCCAAGGCTGGTGGACCTGGAAATAGAAGACGACGCTGGCCATGGCTGGAGGGTACCGAGAATGGGGAATGGGTGCCGGGGTCGATTGGATCTGGAAGGCTGCGTCTTACGGCCCGCCGGGACGCCTGAGCCACGAGCCCGGAGCGTGAGCGACGGGTTCTGGTGACGACCAGTACTCACCACTCGCCCTGACCCACTCGCTCACGCTCGGGGCTCGTCTCGAATGGTTGCCGAAGGGCAATGACCCGCCCCTTCCCTTGACTTGTCGCTTTTCGGTGGCATGATCCCCGCTCATCCACCTCATCCCACTCCGAAACTCGACGGTACTCCCGTCGAGGCGCTGCCCCAAAGAGCCCCACCATGCGTGCCCGCCTGATGCCAACCCGAGTCCGTCGCCATCCGCGGCGTGTGGGCGCTTCGACCCCGATGGGTTGAGCCGGACGGCCCGCCGCGCAGAGAGCCAGGATTCTTCGGGTTCACCCGGATGCCCATCGGCACCGGGCGGGCGGCGATCACATTCCCATTTCGCATTCACAGGAACTGAACCAACAGGGCCGAACGAGGCCGAACCTGCCGGGCGCGATCACTCGCGCCCCGACCCGGGGGACGAGGCACGACCATGGAAAGCAAGAACCGCGCGGCCCGAGAGGTCGCGCCCGAAGACATCCGCCGCGGCGACGTCGTCGCGGTGCTGCGAGAACTCGACGAACGGGTGCCGTTCGTCTGTGAGGACCAGTACCGGACCGACACACAGATCGGGACGGTGCGTGCGTGGATCCTACCGCCGTACCCGCGCGCGTACCGAGTGCTGGCGCTGTCGCTGCCGTTCGTGTATGTGGTGGATGACGAGGGCGACAAGCGCCTGCTCGACCTGCGCCAGGTGCGGCTGGCCCGCCTGGGCGGTCGCGTGAAGTGCGAGGCGTTCCCTCGCAAAGCGAACCGGAAGAAACTGTCGTCGAAGAAGGCGGTGGCGGAGGCGTGGCCCTAGCGCGACCTGACTTGTGCCCGCGGAGCGGGCTCACGGTGGTTGCCAGCGGCGAAGCCGCTGGTACGGGCGATCTGGTTGCCGTGCCGCCCGCGAAGCGGGCGGGCGTGTCAATGCCAAAGCGATTCACTCGCCCGTTCCGAGCCTGTGAATGAATCCCAGAATCGCGGGAACCGGGGTTCGATCTGGCGCGGATGTTGAGGCATGAACAGTGTGCCGCGGGTTGCTCGTCCGGAGCGTCATCAGTTCGTGTTGGAA
>JBJXFG010000022.1:0-2745 GCA_046154665.1 Phycisphaerales bacterium
TGACCGCCACGCACATGAGAAAGTTGATGTTGAGCGTGAAGGTCTTGAGCGCGATCCAGCCCTTGAAGAACGTCTCGCGGCCCCCCAGCAGCATCGACGCGACCGACATCGCGATGATCGGCCACGAGGACTCCTTCACTCCCGCGAAGTACATCGCTTCCGCTGAAGCAGCCAGCACGCCGGAGAGGGCGAACAGTCCATGCCTCCGCCACCAAGGACGTGCTTCATTTGGGTCCGGGTTCGAACTCGAATCGCACGCGCAGTCCTCGCAGGCGTTGCTGGCAGCGCCCTTCTGCGCGGGCTCACGCACGGCGGCGGGGACCATGCCAATGTCGCTCAACGCAGCGACGATGAGCGCGTCATCGGCGTTGTCGTGGAGCACCGTCAGCCGACGCCCAAGCAGATCGAATCGAAGGTCGGAAATGCCCTGAACTGTTCGAAGGCGGCGACGGATCAACCCCTCCTCGGTGGGGCAGTCCATCGCCGGGATGGTGAACACGCTTGTCGGCACTGGTTACTTCGGTCCTTCCGCACTGTGCGGCTGGGCATCGTACTTGACGCGGACAACTGAGCCTGACGGCGGCAGCCCGGGAAAGCGAACGGAATAGGTGGCATGGCTATCAGCTGGCGAGCGGGGTCCTCGGGCGGTTCCCCGAGGGCCGGAGGGTGTCGTGGCCGAGGGCCTGCGGTAGTTGACCGACGCGTCGAAAACTACTGTGCCATCGGGGCCAACGACCTGGACGTCAACGTGACCACCTTTTGTAGCCTCCGCAGAGTCCAGACGGCCGTTGACGACAAGACCTCCGTCTTGCTCGTACACCTCGGGCGGATGTGCGAGTGAGGCGGTCAGCGTGGGCTGGAGAGAGAGATAGCCAGCCTTCACCAGATCCGTGCGATTTGACGCGCAACCGGCGAGCAGGAAGAACACGGCAAGAACAGGGAACATTCGGCGCATTGGGATCTCCTTAAAAGGGAAATGCTCCGTTCGCGCGGCAGCGCGTGCGGAGCGTTGAGGTCACTTGCCCTTCGCGGGCTTAGCATGGTCGTGCCCGTCGCCTTCCTTGTGGTCGTGATCGTCGTGGCCCTTGGCCTTGCACTCCTTGCACTCGCCGTGGGCGACCACGCGGAGAGCCGTGCCTTCGCGGACCCACAGGTGAGCGCCCTCGCCATCAGCGGTGACGAAGTACTGCGGCTCGGATTTCACGGGCTGACTCGCGCCCTGCCCCATCATGACGGCGGCCAGCGCGGTGAGGCCGACGCCGGCGGCGAGGCCGACGAGCACGGACTTGGAACGGGGATTGGACTGTTTCATCGAAAGACTCCTATCTGAAAGAACGGAACAGACTCGACCGCTCGTCTCCCGAGGGCAACGCGCCCGCAGGCCTTGCGATCACGGCTTGGGATCGGACTTGGTCTCGGCCTTTGGCGGAGCCGGGGGCGAAGCGGTAGGTGCGGGTTGCGGGACGGGCATGGCGGGTGCCGAGGAGGACGGCGGGTCCACGTCTGCGCTTGTGCGGCTCGTGCCCGATGTCGCGTGGATCGAGTCGGCCGCACCAAGACCGGCGAGCGCGGGCGTGGGTTCATCCTTCTCCCAAACTTCGGGCCTGGGTCCGGGCAGGCCGTCCTTGCTCTTGCCGGTAAAGATGCGATAGAGGGCCGGGAGAACAACCAGCGTCAAGAGCGTACTGGAGATCAGGCCGCCGATAACAACGGTGGCGAGGGGCCGCTGCACCTCCGAACCGGTGCCTCGCGCCAGCGCCATGGGTACGAAGCCAAGGGAGGCCACCAGCGCGGTCATCAGGACAGGACGCAGTCGCGTGATCGAGCCGTGGATGATCGCATCCTCCAACTGCTCGCCCTTCTCGCGCAACTGGTTGATGAAGATGATCATGACGAGGCCGTTCAAGACGGCGACACCCGACAGCGCGATGAATCCGACAGCCGCCGAAATCGAGAAGGGCATTCCGCGGACCCACAGGGCGATCACACCGCCCGTGAGGCCGAGCGGCACCGCCGCAAAGACGAGCAGCGAGTATTTGAAACTCTTGAATGTGGCGAAGAGCAGCAGCAGGATCAGGATGAAGCAGATCGGCACCACGATGGTCAGCCGCTGCTTGGCCGCGACGAGGTTCTCGTACTGCCCGCCCCAGACCAACCACTGCCCGGCGGGGAGGTTGACCTGCGCCATCTTGACCTGTGCCTCGTTGACGAAGGAACCCAGATCCCTGCCTCGCACGTTGCACTGCACGACGATGCGCCGCTTGCCGTTCTCGCGGCTGATCTGGTTGACGCCCTCGGCGATCTCGACCTTTGCCACCACGCCCAGCGGCACGAAGCCCATCTCCTCCTGCCCTTGCAGCAGACCGGTGCCCCCGTCGATGCTGGCCAGTTGCACGGCCTGCTTGGGCTCGCCCTCGCCGCGCGGCAGCGGGATCGGGAGTCGATCGAGCATGTCGATCTTGCCGCGCAGGTCGTCTGGCAGACGAACCACCAAGTCAAAGCGGCGGTCCCCCTCAAACACCAGCCCCGCCTCACGACCGCCCATCGCGACCGCGACGACTTCTTGCACGTCTGAGACGTTGAGCCCGTAGCGGGCCAGGGCAGCGCGGTCGGGCTCGACGGTCATGACGGGCAATCCCTCGGTCTGCTCGACCTTGGCATCGGCCGCGCCGGGCACGCTCTGGAGCGTTGCGAGCACGCTCGCGGCGGTCTTCTGCATCGACGCGAAGTCGTCGCCGTAGACCT
>JBJXFG010000031.1:0-43840 GCA_046154665.1 Phycisphaerales bacterium
GAACTCTACCTCGGCAAAACCCTCGCCAGGTCCGTCCCCAACAGCCTCATCACCCCACACGCTATCCTCTAGAAACTGTCAGGGATCTCCCTTCAACATCCGTCAGGGATGTCCCTTCAATGAACAGCATCCGCGGGACATGCCAAGGGATTTGCCGCTCCAAAGGCCGGGCTCGGAGCGGGTTTTCGATCCCCATGGAGTGCGCTCGGGCGCGTGTGCAGCGCCCACGCGAGCGCGACGATTCGCTTCGCGGATTGGGCTCATCGTCGGCGTGGGCGGCCCGATTGACGGACACGTCGGCTGACCCAGTTCTGTGGTCACCACGCGTCCCGCGTCACCCGGCGAGGGGAATTCCGGCTGGATTCCGCCGGGGGCACCCGCAATGGGTGAGCCTGACCGATGTTGACACCCGGAAGGGTGGTGATCCATGACGATCGAACGACCGGTGGAGACGTTGCGTCTGGGGGCTCAGGAACTCTCGGACCTCGTCAACGAACTCGAGCGCGACGGCGCGGCGTCGCGGGGCTCGAAGCGGGCCAGCCGGCGCTGGCGCGCCCAGCACCAGAAGATCGCGGTGACGGTCTTCGAGGAGGGGACGCGGAAGCGAACCTTCGCGATGGTGCCGCGGAACATCTCGACGGGCGGGATGGGGCTGCTGCACGGGGCGTACATGCACCCGGGGGCGGAGTGCGTGATCGCGCTGCGCGACGTGCGCGGGCGTGCGGTGCAGGTGCGCGGCAGAGTGGTCCGGTGTACACACCTGCGGGGGACGGTGCACGATCTCGGGGTGCAGTTCGCCGAGCGGGTGAACCCGCGGGAGTTCTTCATCTGGGCGGGGACCGAGTACCTGTTCAACGCCGAGCGGGTGGACCCTAAGGCGATCAAGGGCCGGATGCTGATTGTCGACGACAGCCGTTCGGATCAGCGGCTGATCTCGCACCTGCTGAAAGAGACGTGCCTGGAGTTCGAGTTCGCGGACACCGGCGAGGAAGGGCTGAAGATGCTGTCGGCGACGCCCGGGCCGAGCTTTGCCCTGGTGGACTATGTGCTGCCCGACTTTGACGGGATCACGCTGGTGACGCGGGCGCGGGCTGCCGGGTGCACGACGCCGATGGTGCTGATCTCGGGCACGGCCGAGCAGGACACGCGGTACGCGGCGATCGCGGCGGGTGCGAAGGAGATGCTGTTCAAGCCGCTGAGCGAAGCGCTGATGCTGCGTGCGGCGGCGGAATACCTGCTGTACACGGACATTCAGAAGCGGGACGAGGACCCGCACGCCGCGGGCGCGTCGGGGATGAGCGCCGAGGCGGTCGAGGCGTGCGTGCAGGAGATCCGCCAACTCGGCGAACGGCTGGCGAGCCTGCTCGCGGCATCGGCTTTTGAAAAGGTCGGCGACGTGGTGGGGCGATTGGAAGGGATGGCGGCGGACTACGGGTTCAAGGCGCTGCGGACACACTCTGGTGCCGCGGGGAAGAAGCTGCGCGTGGGCGAGGCGGCTGCGAACGAACTGGGGAAAGTGGTGGAGGCTTGCCGGTTGGCGCGGGCGGGGAAGTGAACGGCGCGGTGCGTCTCGGATGGATTCGTGCGAGCGTTCCGCATCCATATCTAATGCGCATTCTTGCGGCGCGAGGGCATTGCTCACGGCGCAGGAAACGACCACGATGATTTCGCTCCGCGGGCAGCCGGAAGCGCCGGGTGCTTTACGGGCAGTCGATCCGCCCGAACTCGGAGAGCAGCGCCGTCAGGTCCTGGGTGTTGACGATCCCGTCGCCGTTGGTATCGCCCTCGCCGAAGGGGCCGGCGCCCTGGCCGAAGCGGCTGAGGAGGATGACCAGGTCGATGGTGTCGACGCGGCCGTCGAGTGTCCAATCCGCACGGCACAGCGCGGGTGGTGCCGAGGTGTCGAACGAGGCGATGGCCGGGTTTGACGGCAGGGTGCCGAAGTCGTTCATCGCCGTGACGCCCCAGTAGTAGACGTTGTTGGTCTGCAGCGTGCCCGCCGAGATGAAGCCCTCGCTGGTGACGGCGTTGATGGTGAACAGCGGGCTGGAGAGGTCCGGGGTGTTGTCGATGAGGACGGTGTACGAGGTCGCGCCCAGCGAGGGCGACCAGTCGAGCGTTAGCACCTGGCCGACCGGCACGCCGGTGGAGCCGGGCTGGGGCGACTCGATCACGAACGGGCCGGGCGGGGGCGGGGTGATCAGCAGTTCGGCCTGCGACGAAACGGCGCGGCACTGCGGGCCGGTGACTTCGCAGTTGTAGAAGCCCGCGTCGGCGTCCTGGAGATTCGAGATGGTGAGCGTGGGGCTGGCGGTGCCGGAGAAGCGGCCGCCCTCGACGAGGTCGGTGAGTCCCTTGCGCCAGCGATAGGTGAGTGGGCCGACGCCGGTGGCTTCGACGCTGAAGTTGGCGCTGCCGCCTTGGACACCGACGAGGTTGTCGGGGTTATCCGTGATGGTGGGGCGCGACTGGCCGACGGGGCAGCCCTCGGCGACGATGAGGGTTCCGGCGAGCGAGGTCACGTTGCCGCAATCGCCGGTGTAGACCAGCGTGTACGAGCCCGCGTCGGCGAGCACGGTGGGGCTGATGGTGAGGGTGGTGGCGTTGACGCCGGTGAAGCGGCCGCCGGGGGTGAGATTGACGCCGTTGCGCTGCCACTGCAGGGTGCCCGGGCCAAAGGTCTCGAAGGATGCGGTGAGCGAGATCGGGTCGCCCTCGTCGACGTTGCTGCTGGAGGGGTTGGTGAGTCGTCGGGGGAGGACGGCGCCGCAGTTGGCCCCGCCGCCGTCGACCCATCCACGGATGGTGTTTTCGACGCGTGGCCCGAAGTCGAGCTTGATGTTGGCGGTGCCGCCGGGGCAGATGTGGCAGTACGACATGATGCTGCCGTTGCCCTGGTTGGCGACGGTGCAATCTTGGACGCCGCCGACGTAGGCGAGGCCGCAGCCGTCAATGATGGGGTTGTACCAGTTGATCTCGTGGGTGTGCCCGGTGCCGAAGTTATGGCCGAGTTCGTGGGAGACGACGATGGGGTCCCAGTTCTGTCCGCTGTTGTTGATGAGCGGGTAGGGGAAGGCGGTGTTGAGGTTGGCCGACACGCCGTAGCCGAACCCGTTGCAGGTGGCGTTGAGATAAGCGACGCCGCCGCCGAGGCCTCTGGGTGAAAGGAAGTGGGCGAGGTCGCGGTTGATGTGGCCCATGTTCTGCGACCAGTAGGCGATGAACTGATCGAGCTGGGCTCCGGTGCTGCCGGCGCTCCACGGGTCGGTGGTGGTCCAGATGCGGAGGAACGGGACCTTGAGCAGGATCGAAGTATCGCGCTGGTAGATCTCGCTCACGGCACCCATGAGTGTGGTGACGTAGTTGGTGGCCGCGGTGGTGCTGCTGAAGCGGTTGCGGAGCTCGTTGTCGGTCTCGACGGCGATGTTGAATCGCTTGCAGACGAACCCGCCGCGTTCGCTGGGAACCTCGCCCACGTTGGGGCGGACGGGGCCGTGGTCGCCGGGCGGGAGGATCGCGCCGGCGCAGGGGTGGCTGGCGATCTCCATGCCCTGTGCGGCGGCGGAGCGCATGCCGAAGATCATCGTCGGCATATCGCCGCCCGGGCCGGTTGAGAGCAGGTACGTCTCAGCGTTGGGGCCGCCGGTGGCGATGTAACCCTGAGCGCCCTCGGGGCTCAGCGCGATGTAGACCTTCGAGTCGGCGTCGCCCGCGACACGCCCGCGCCACAGCTGGATGTCCGGCGGCGGGATCGCGACTTCGCCTTGAGCGGTCACTTCGATGAACTTGGTATCAGGGTGGTAGACCTCGAAGCGCTCGAGCACGAGCTCGGCGCTGGCGTTGCGGGCGCCGTCGAGCGGCACATTCGGGAACACGGCGCGGTCGAAGCCCCGGAGGGCTTCGTACGTCTCGCGGTCAATCGACACCACAGCGGCGTCACGCGCGGCGAGGGCGGCGCGTTCGAGCTTGAAGGGGTTGACGCGCAGGGGGGCGGGGGCAGCCGCGGGGGCAGCCGCGGGGGCAGCCGCGGACGCGACGGCGGGTTCGGCGGCGAGGACCGCAGGGGTGCCGCTCATCACGGCGAGCAGGGCTGGGAGGGCGAGTGCCGTGAGGTTGCGTCGTGCGTTGTGGGGGAAAGTCATTCCGCGGTCTCCGGGTCCGAGGGAGGGACGGTCGATCGTGAAGTAGGCTGAGCTTTGGGGCTTGCTGTGCGGTCGCGCCCGGTGCTGGGCCGGGGCGTGCTGAGACGATGAAGTTTCGCGTGGTCGAGGCCCGCCGCCCAGTGTGAAGGGTTGGAATTGGCACCCATTTTCGGTGATCTTTCGGGGTGGGGGGCGGTGGACGGGCGGGTTCCGGAAGCCGTTGCTGAGGCTTTGCGATGCGACGGATTAGTTTGTGTCAAGGTGAGGGACAGACGGGACACGTCGCACCGAAACGACCGAGGAACTGAACGAGATCGAGCGTGTTGACGGTGCCGTCGTTGTTGAGGTCGGATGGGATGTTCGGCCCTGAGGTGGCGAAGTCGGCGAGCAGTTGGACGAGGTCGACGGTGTTGACCATTCCGTCGCCGGTGAGATCGCCGGGGCATGGCGGGGGCGTGCAGGGTCGCTCGAACGCGCCGAGGTCTGGGGCTGCGCCGCCGACGCCGTCCGCATCGACGCGGCGCGGGCTGTGGGCGAGGTCAAAGGTGAACTCGGCGGGCGGCTGCGTGGCGGCTCCCGCGTCGAGGCAGGGCGATCCCGGCGCGAGCGTGAAATCGCCGGCTGGCAGGTTTGTGAAGCGCGGGTCGCCGATGATCGGCGCGATCGGCGTCACCGGGCCTTGCGTGTCGAAGCCGGTGTTGCCGAAGAGGTTGCAGTTCGAGACGATCGGCGAAGCGCCGATGCCGACGCTCAGTCCGCCCGCGCTGTTGTGCGCGATAATCGTGTTGAAGATTGAGAGCGAGCCTTGTTCGATGTGGAGCGCGGCGGTGCCGACGTCGTTCGCGGCGAAGGTGCAGTTGGCGATGAGCGAACCGGGTGAGGCGTTCGAGACGAGCAGCGCCGCGCCACGGTTGCCGGTGCCGGCGGCGCTGTTGGCGTGAAACAGGGAGTTCACGATGCGTGTGCCCGCGCCGGCGTTGAGCAAGTGAACCGCCCCACCCCCCCCACCGCCGCCGGACGGCCCGGTCGAGGTGTTGTCGCGGAAGATGCAGTGGGCGATGATGGTATCGATGGCGGCGGAGCGCAGCCCCGCCCCTGCGCCGCCCGTGCTGCCGCCCCGCACGGTGAAGCCGTCGAGGGTGAACGCCGAGACGGAGCTGACGTCGACCGCGCGTCCCGCGCCGCCGACATCGAGGATCGTCGGGTTGGCGGCCCAATCGCGCTGCGAGGCCGAGGACTCGCCCAGGCCTGTGAAGCCGCCGAGCAGGGCGATGGGATTGGTGATGCCCAGCGGCTGGGTGTAGGTGCCCGCGGCGGCCCAGACTTCGGTCACGACGCCGCCGGTGCGGAGGGCGGTCGAGAGGGCTTGATCGATGGTGGTGAACGCGCCGGTCCAGGTGAGGCCGTCGCCGCCAGCTGGAGCGGCGGCGTTGACGCGGAGCACCGAATCCGGGAACGGGCCGACCGAGGCGAGGAGCGCCACCGGCGACGAGACCGCACCAAAGCCGTCAACGGCCACGGCAAAGAAGCGTCGGCTGGGCGCGAAATCGGCGCGGGCCTCGAAGGTGATGGTGAAACCACCGACGGAGGAAGTGTCTGTGCCGAGGAACTCGTCGGAGGATTCGTCGAGGACGACGTCGCGGTTGGTGTCGAGGAAGAAGCGGACCTGGGCCACGCCGTCGGGCGCGGGGTCGGGGTCGGATGCGACGGCGGTAAGGGTGAGCGGGGCGAGGACGCGCGGGTTTGCGGAGGCGCTCAGCGTCGACACCACGGGGGCGCGGTTGAGCGTGACGCTCGCCGAGGCGGCGGGGCCACGGAGCGACTGCGAATCGACGGCGCGGGCGAGATACGCGGCGGTGGAAGCCGATGTGCTGACGGCGGGGGCGGTGGTGTTCAAGGTCGCGCCGCCGCTGCTGCCGTCGACGTTGCCAAGCAGCACATCGAGGGCGGAGACGAGGCCGTCGCGGTCCTCATCTCGGAAGAACTCGATGGAGGCGACGCCGGGGCCGGAAAGGGCCGCGTCGGGGTCGGTGAAGCCGGTGGCCTGCAGCGTGACCGTGGCCCCCGGCGTGGCGCTGCTCGGCGTCGCGGCGAGCGCTCCGGCGCTCGGCGCGCGGTTGATGTTCACCGTGACCGATGCCACCGAACTGAACGCGCCGAACGCATCACGCGCTCGCGCCAGGAAACGCCACGGGCTGGCGGCGTCGGCCGCGACCAGCGCCGTCACCGTCGGCGTCACGGTCGGTCCGGTTGCTCCGACGCGCGTGTCGGTGCTGTCGATGACGCCGTCGGCGTTGGCGTCGCGGAAGAACTCGACCTCGGCAAGCCCCGCGCCGGGCGGATCGGGGTCTGACGCGCCGAGGGCGGTGAGCGTGACCGAGCCGCCGGGGTTGACGAACGGGGGTGAGGCGCTGAGGCTGGAAATCACGGGGCTGCGGTTGAACGTGATGAGCGTCGAGGCCACGGCGGAGAAGGCGTTGCGCTCGTCCTGGGCGCGGGCGAAGAGGCGGACCGGCCCGCCCTCGGCACGCCACGCGGGCTGCGCGGTTGGGAGCAACCCGAAACCGTCGGCGGCATTGGCGTCGGTGCCGAGGAGCTCGTCGGTGGCTGGGTCGAAGACGTTGTTGTTGTTGGAATCGCGGAAGAACTGCACGCGGGCGACGGTGTTGCGCGCGGCACCGGTGAGCGAGGAATCAGGGTCGGTGACGCCCTGGGCGTTCAAGGTGATCGGCCCGGGCGGCGCGAGGACCGAGGGGCTGGCGTTGAGCGAGGCGATGGCGGGCGCTCGGTTGGTCGCCGCACCCCCGGTTCCCCCGGTTCCGCCTGTTCCGCCTGTTCCCCCGGTTCCGCCCGTGCCTCCCGTGCCGCCGGTTCCAGCGCCGACATCGGGGAAGTTGCCGTCGGGGAAGAAGTTGGAGAGGTCGATGCCGCCGACGACGAAGGGGCTGCCGGCGACGTTGCCGCCGATGCTTGAGCCCGTGCCGTTGGTGCCGGTGCCGCTGCCACTGGTGTCGGTGGTTGGCGTTCGCGTGGACGCGCCGCTCGTGCCCGTGCTGCCCGTTGCAGGCGAAACGATAGACGCGCCCGACCGCACGCTCGTCGGCGTGAACGTCCCCCGCCCGCCCGCCCCCGTCGAAACGTTCACGGGCGACGCCGAAGGGTTGAACGGCTGCGGCGGCGGTGGGACAAAGCCCGTGTTCGGCGCGGGCCGCCCAAGCGCCGGCGTGCTCGCGCCCGTCGAACGCGACGCGAACCTTCGCGGCGGCTCGGACCCCGGCGAGCCCGGGCCTTGCACTCGCGAAGGAATCTGCTCGCCCGCGAACATTGACTGCCCGTCCGTGTCTTGCCCCGCGAATGCCGGGCGCGATTCGTCGGGCGTCGTGAACCGCTGGGCCCGGTCGCGGGCCCCTTGCTGGATCAACTCGTTCAACGAGGGGCCGCTGTAGGTGCCGGGCCGGTTTGTCGGCGCGGTGAAGGGGAAGGCGCGTTCGGGGCTGGGGCTGGCGGACGAGAGCACGGTGGCACCATCGTCGGCGTTGGGCGCGTCGCTGCCGCAGCGCGACAGCAACAGCAGGGCGACAATGACGCCCCCGGCCCCGAGGAAAGTGATGATGCGGTCTCTATCGTTCACGCGCGATCCCGCCAATCGACACCACAGCATACGCCAACCCGTGGCGCTTCCAAATGGGGCATACGGAACGGGCTCAGAGCGGGTTGCTTCGAGGTCCGATCAGCGTGCGTGGGGCCGGTTTTGGTGCGGTTCTCGGGCGTGGGGCGCGGCAGCGAACAGAGAAGGCACCCGCTCGCTCACGCTCGGGGCTCGTTTGCTCGGGGGCTCGTGTGCTCGGGGGCTCGTGTGCTCGGGGGCTGGGGTGCTCTGGTCACGCAATCCGCATCAGCACGGCACCGCGAAGTTCGAGAGGAAGCGGATGAGGTCGATGGGGTTGACCGCGCCGTCGCCGTTGAAGTCGGCCCCGGTGCCCTGCGGCACGTTGGTGCCGAACTGCCCGAGGAAGATGACCAGGTCGCCAACGTCTCGCAAGAGGTCGCCGTTGAGATCGCCCTGGCACACGGGCACGGGGCTGGTGGTGGTGAACTCGGCGACGCCCGGCGCGCCCAGGGTGTTGCCGACGGGGTTCACCGCCTCGACTCTCCAGTAGTAGACCTGCCCTTGCTCGAGGGTGCCGAGGGGCAGCGTGGCGGTGAGCGTGGGCGACGCGATCGACGTCTGGAACAGCACGCGCTCGAGCGACGGATCACGGGCGAGGGTGACGTTGTAGCTGAACGCGCCGGCGGACGCCGACCATTCGAGCGCCGTCTCGAGCGGCACGTTCGGAGCGTCGTTCGCCGGCGAGAGCAGACTGAACGGCCCGGGTTCGAGCGACGGCGTGGCGATGGTGAGGATCGATCCGCTGGTCGCGTTGCCCGAGGGGCCTCCGCTGGCGTCGCTGTTCATCACGCTGATCGTGCGGGTGCCCAGGGCGGCGTTGGCGTCGACCCACAGGACCAGTCCGGTGACCGACGTGCCCAGCGTGTTGACGACGGGCGTGCCGGTGAACGTCGCGCCTGTGCCCGAGGCGGTGAACTGCGACGCCGAGGTGACGCCCTTGAGGTTTGCGCCGGTAATGGTGACCGGTGTGAATGACCCGCGCGGCGCGGTGCCGGGGGACACGCCGGTGATCGACGCGGTGGCGTTGAAGACGGTGACGTTGATGGTGTCGGTGTGGGTGAGGCCGTTGGAATCGGTGACGCGGAGCGAGACGGGCATCACGCCGTTGGAGGGGTAAGTGCGGAAGACCTGCGGGCCGGCGACTTCGAACGATCCGTCGGCGTCGAGGTCCCAGTGCCAGGCGGTGATGGAGGAGCCGATTTCGTTGGCCCAGGAGGCAACGTTGCCCATGAAGTGACAGCGGGCACCGGCGAAGATGCGCTTGTGCACGCCCGCGATGGCGCGGGGCGGGTAGAGCGCGTTGTTGGTGCGGATCGTGAAGTTGTAGAGCTGGACGAGCTGATCGCCGGGCTGGTTGGGGCCGACGTCGACGACCCGGACCTTATACGACCCCGCGCCGAGGTTGGCGGTGACGGACTCGGGCACGCCGTTGGCCCCGGCGTCGGAGGTGAATAGCACGACGGCGGCGTCGGCGGTTCGGATCTCGAGTGCGAGGTTGCCTGCGTTGGAGGCGTTGACGACGCCGAAGTTCGCGCCGTCGCAATCCACGACCTGCACGCCCTGGGTGTAGGTGCCGCCTGTGGGCTGGACGGTGATCGTCACCGGCTGGGGAGAGGCGAGCGAGAAGGCGAACCAGTCTTCGGTGCCCGCGCCGTTGGTCGAGAGCAGCGACTCGCGCACCGAGTGCGGCGAGGGCGTGGCGAGATCGCCGAAGCTGTGGGCGGCGGCGGGACTCTGGTTGGGCGCGAGGCGGTCGCCGTAGTTCCGCTGCGCGGCGCGGATGTCGTCGAGCTGGGCGGTGTCAAAGGCCGAGGAGATGAACGGCTCCATCAGCTTCGAGTTATCACAGGGGGTGGTGTGGATGAGGCCCAGGGCGTGGCCGTGCTCGTGGGAAACGACGTTGCGGAAATAGCGGAAGTTGTCGGCGGGGTTGTTGAACCACTGGGCCTGGAAGAACGAGGTGTTGATGAACATGTCACCGCCGCCGATGGCCGCGCCGGCGAGGGTGGACGGGAAGGCGTTGTAGGCGAGGAAGAAATCGATGCCCAACGTGCGCCCGGCGATGCGGATGTCGCCGCGTGTGGCCACGCGGGTTTCGAGCTGGTCCTGCGGGGCGTTGTCGTCGGCGACCTCTTCATAGCGGACGGCGCAGGCGCGGCGCCACGTGGCGAGTGCCTGGCGGATGTGCTCGCGACCCAGATCGAGATTCCCCGAGCCGAACAGCGCAATGAGCTTCTGGCTCAGTTCGCTGGGCCCGGGCGTCGAGATGCCGGCGATGCCCCAGACGGTGGTGTCTTTGGGGAACGAGTAGGTGAGCGAGACGGGCTGCGCGTTGCCGCCGGGGCCGGTGGAGCCGGCGGCGGTGCCGGTGCCGACCCAGGCGCGTGGATCAACGATGAAGCGCGAGGGATCAACGCCGCCCCCCACCGGCACCAGCGTGGGCGGAAGAGCGCGGAAGCGGGCGATGAACGCGGCTTGCTCTTCGGTCGGGTTGGCGGGGAAGCAGGCGACTTCGGCGGCGCGGGGACTGATGGTGGCGGGCGTAGGCTCGGCCGCGCGGAGCGCGGGCGCGCACGCCGACGCCGTCAGCGCCGCGCCAATCAGGCGACGGGTGGTCCGCAACTGGATCATCGGCCTCCGCTCTTCTCTCAATCGTCGGGCGAGTGTGGCCCGTGGCGGCGCGCGGAACTGACCTACCCGCGAGTCGCCGGGTGACAGTGTCAATGCGTTGGGCCCAGATGACAAGGGGCAGCCGCGCGCAATCTTCGTGAGGTCGAGCCCATGTTCGGGCGATGGCTGGGGCGTGCCGGTGGAAGTTCGCGCCACCGGCTCCGAGAACCCGCACCGCCGACTCCGTCGCTCGACCCGACGCGCACAACCCCCTTCAATCTGTGGTGATGCGGATTGTCGCCATCGACGTCGGACAGAAGCGCACCGGGGTGGCGGTGGGCGACACGTTCACCCGCATCGTGTCGCCTCGCGAGGTGATCGAGATCGACGCCGGCGCGGGTGGGGGGAAGAGTGGTGGCGAGGGTGCCGGTGAGGCGTTGCTGAAACGGCTGGTCGCGATCATCGATGAAGAGCGCCCGGCGCGGGTGGTGATCGGCCTGCCGTTGAACATGGACGGCACCGAGGGCCCGCCGGCGAAGTCGATGCGAGTGTTTGCACAGCGCCTCGCGCCGCGGCTGCCAAGTGGAACCGAAGTGGTGCTGCACGATGAGCGGCTGTCGAGCGCCGACGCCGACTGGCAGATGGCCGGGTCGGGGTTGACGCACAAGCAGAAGAAGATGCGTCGCGACGCGCTGGCGGCGGCGTCGATTTTGCGTGGGTACCTCGATTCGCTTGTGTCTTCGCCTTCGCGGGACGTGTCCGAGGACTGATCCCTGGACGCCGGGGCATCGCCAACTTTGGGGCGATGGGCCGGGTCGAACAAGTTCCAGTTCCCGAGAAAGACTCCGTTGGCCAGTCAGACCGCGTTTGTCGCATGGGGTGTCGAGGCCCCCGCACGGGCGGGAGCCTGCAACCGGACCCGCAACCACTCTTTTCCCATCGGAGACATGACCATGCACCGCCGTCTGTTCGCGGTCAGCGCCATCGCCCTGACCACCGCCGCCTCGCACGCTCAATCGTTCAACGTCGACATCGATTCGCTCGCCGGCCAGCCCGGCACGGGGGTCCCGCCTTCCTCTTACGGCAGCGCCGTCGAGCAGGCCGGGTTCTGGAACTCGATCAACCCCTCGACCGCCATCACGAGCACGCTCAAGAACCTCAACGGCACCAACTCCGCCGCGACGTTCACGCGGTCAACCAACGGCACGTTCTCCGGCGGCAACCTGATGATCTTTGACTTCGCCTTGCTCTACAACGACTGGCAGGCGATCTCCCCCGGCGGCGGCGACCTCGTCTACTCCTTCAACAACCTCCAGGCAGGCGACTACCTCCTCTATACCTACGCGCACAACACCGGCACCGGCGGCGTCGGCGTCGAGACCGAAGTGGAAGTCGTCAGCGCGGGCGGGCCCGACATCGTCCAGTGTGGCGGGTTCCTTTCGGCCAACTCGTTTTCGCAGTTCAACGTCTCGCACATCGTTCACTCGAAGACCCTCGCCGCCGGAGGATCGATCACCGTCAAGATTCGTTCGGGCGGAACCGACCCCGGCGTTGTCAACGGCTTCCAGCTCGTCAAGCTCCCCGCCGGTTCGTTCCCCGTCCGCAAGTATGTGGACAAGGACGCCGCCGTCTCGTTCTACAACGGCAACTCGTGGACCGAGCCCTACCAGTACCTTTCCGACGCCCTGAGCTTCGCGTCGATGGTCGGCGGCTCGAACTGCGAGATCTGGGTCGCCCAGGGCACCTACTACCCGCCCCAGTTCCAGACCAGCACCAACCGCGACGCCGCCTTTGTCATTCCCAGCGGCCTCAAGGTCTACGGCGGTTTCGCCGGCACCGAGACGACCCTCGCCGAACGCGGCGACCCCGCGTTCCAGATCACCAATCTCAGCGGCTCCATCGGCACCTCGGCCCAGACCGACAACTCCTACAACGTCGTCATCGCCGACGCCACCTCATCCTCCACGATCATCGACGGCTTCACCATCTCCCGCGGCCGCGCCAGCGGATCGTCCGTCGATAACCAGCACGTCGGCGGCGGCGTCCGCATCCTCAACGGATCGCCCCAGTTCCGGCGCTGCAAGTTCATCTCGAACGAAGCCTCGTTCAAGGGCGCGGGCGTCTATGTCTCGGGAGGGGTTCCCACCTTCACCGACTGCCTGTTCTTCCAGAACAACGCCTACAACGGCGAGGGCGGCGGCTTCGCTTCCGAATCGCCCCTCAACCAGCGCCTCGTCAACTGCGAGTTCATCGGCAACGAGGCCATCGGTAACGGCGGCGGCGCGTTCTTCGGGAACGGACCCGGCGAACTCGTCAACTGCCTGTTCTCCGGCAATCACGCCGACAGCACCCTTTCTTACGGCGGCGCGGTCTACGCCGACAACGAGGCCGCCGACCTCATCATCCGCAACTCCACCTTCTCGCGCAACTTCTCCAACGGCCAGTACGGCGGGGTCGCGGCACGCAACGGTGCCGACATCAACACCCGCAACTCCATCTACTGGGGCAACACCGACAACCCGGTGAACGGCACCGCCCTCGATGACCAGAACATCTTCGCCAACAACCTCCAGTCCTCATCGCTGACCTTCTCGTTTACGACCGTCCAGGGTCTCGCCGGCGCGGCCGGAGCCAACCCGCTCTTTATCGACGCCGACGGCAGCGACAACACCATCGGCACCACTGACGACGACTGCCGCCTGCAGATCACAAGCCCCGCCATCGACGCCGGTGACAACAACCAGATCTCTACCGACATCACCGACCTGGACCAGGACAACAACTTCTTCGAGCCGACGCCTTTCGACCTCAACCGCGTGGCTCGTCGCGTCAACATCAACTCCGTCGCCGACACCGGCGCCGGCGGCAGCCCGGTGGTCGACCGCGGGGCGTTCGAAACCCCAGTCCCGCCCTGCGTCGGCGATCTCAACGGCGACGGCGAACGCAACACCATTGACCTGGTCGAGTTCCTCGGCGACTTCGGCACCGCTGGCCCCAACATCCCCTCGGACCTTACGGGCGACGGTGTCGTCAACACCCTGGACCTCACCCGCTTCCTCGGTGTCTTCGGCGTGCCCTGCCCGTGATGCGAAGCCGGAGAAACTGACGGCCCACGACGCGAGCACGTCGAAAGCCCACGCCACCTGGTGTGGGCTTTGTTATTGACCCGTCCATCCCCCCGCGTTCCCGATTTCGGCCCCCCGAATGACTGCCCGTTCGCACACCCGGCATCGCATGGGAAGGGGGCCTGTCACGACCTCTCAGGGAGACACCATGATCCGTCGCAATCTGCTTTGTTTGAGCTTCTTCACCGCGATGCTCTCGCCGGCGCTCGCGTCGGACCTGTCAAGGCTCGACGAGAAGGTCGCCTTTGACGCTGCGTTCCGTCCGTCCGAGGAGCGCGGGGCCCTGCCCACCAACGACACCTGCGCCACCGCCAAGTTCATCACCACCACCATGCTGCCGTTCAGCGAGTTGGTGAACACCGCCGCCGCCACCGGCGACGCACCGCCGGGCACCTGCAACTCGGGCAGCGCCACGGTCATGCAGAACTCGGTCTGGTACGCCTTCACGGCGGTGCAGGACTGCACCGTGACCTTCAAGGCCGTCGACCAGCAGAACTACGACGTCATCGTCGCTGTGTTCACGGGTGGCTGCGGCTCGCTCTCTCAACTCACCTGCGCCGACGAGCCCGAGCCCGCGACCATCACCTTCCAGGCCACCCAGGGCACCACCTACCGCTTCAAGGTCGGTGACTGGGGCAACAGTGCGGGCGGCGGCGTCACCGAAGTCTCGCTCACCACCACCCTGCCCAACGAGATTTGCGCCACCGCCACACCAATCACCACCGCCGATTTCAGCACCACCACCAACCTCTGGTACGCCAACCCCAGCCCCGGCATCTCGAACTGCGGCTTCCCCGGAACCGTGCAGACCTTTAACGACGTGTGGTACGCCTTCACCGCCCCCACGGCGTGCAACGTCTCCGTCTCCATCACACCGATCGGCTTCGAAGCCATCCTCGCGCTCTACACGTCGTTCAACGACTGCGCCACCACCATCGGCGGCAACTGCGGGCACTCCACCGGACCCCAGACCCGCACCATCCAACTGCAGGCTGGCGAGACCGCCTCGATCCGCATCGGTGCCTACTCCAATGTCACCCAGGGCGGCCAGGTCAACATGACTTTCCAGGCCCGGGCCGTGAACGACGAGTGCGCCGGCGCACGTTTCATACCCTGCAACACCGAGATCGACGTGCATACGGAACTCGGAACGAGCTCCGCCGGCGACCCGCCCCTCACATGCTTGGCCCCGGGTACCGGCCCCGGTGTCAACTCGCTCTGGTACCGCTTTATCCCCTCGACTCCGAGCGTCCGCCTCCGCACTCTCCGCACCGGCACGCCCCATGACACGGTCATGGCTGTCTATTCCGGATCGTGTGGCGGCTTGGTTCCCATCGCATGCAACGACGATGCCAACTTCGCCGGGGGCGATTTCACCTCGCTCATTCAGATCAACGGCCTCAGCACTTCCACCCAGTACTACGTCCGAGTCTCGGCGTTTAACAATGTCAATGTCGGCGAGTTCCGCCTCATGCTCGAATGCCCACCCGACTGCGCCTCGTGCCCCCCCGGCGCCGTCGCAGAACTCGAAACCTGCGGCAGCAACACCAACGGCGGCTGCTCCACCAGCCCACCCGCCTACCAACCCACCGCCGTCGGCACCACCCACTGCGGCACGATGTACCTCCGCCACCAGAGCGGGGCCATCTTCAGCGACCTCGACGCCTACCGCGTCTTCGCCCCCGCCAACGGCACCATCAAGTGGACGGTCAGGGCACAGGCCGACTACCAGGCACTGGCGCTCGCCCCCGGTTGCCCCACAAGCATCCTCGCCTTCGTCGACGGCACCGCCTGCGCCGATGGCACCGTCCAGACGCCCGTCACCGCCGGTCAGGAGTTGATCCTCGCCGTCCGCCCCAGCGGCATCTTCGGCACCCCCGCGTTCGATTGCGACAGCCTCTCGAAATACGTCGCAACCTCGGCGTTCGTCCCCGCCTGCCCCGGCGATCTCAATGGCGACGGCCAGCGCAACACCGCCGACCTGGTCATCTTCCTCGGCGACTTCGGCACCGGCGGCCCCGGCATCCTCGCCGATCTCAATAACGACGGTTCGGTGAACACCATCGACCTCACCCAGTTCCTGGGCAAGTTCGGCGTCCCGTGCCCGTGAAGCAGGAGGAAAGCCCCGCCCGACCGACCGAGCGCCTCATGCTGCCCGTTCCAAAGCCCACGCCGCAACGCGTGGGTTTTTCGTTGTTGAGTTCGCCGAAGCGGTCGACGGCCCGATTTCGGTGCTCGATTTCTCGGCCTCTCGGCGCCCAGGCGACGCATGGGAAGCGGGCCTGTCGCCATTCACCGAAGGAGACACCCATGTTCCGTCGATTGCTCGCCTCACTGGGCCTCGTGGCCGCGATGGTCACGCCCGCGCTCGCGCAGGATTCGTCAAGGCTGGAGGAGAAGATCGCTTTCGACGCCTCGTTCCGACCGCCCGAGGAGCGCGGCGCGTTGCCCTCGAACGACACCTGCGCTGCCGCGAAGGAAATTCACACCGGATTGTTGCCCTTCAGCGAGTTGGTGAACACCGCGGCGGCCACGAGCGACGCTCCCTCCGGAGCCTGCAACGCATCCGGCACCTTGGTCATGCAGAACTCGGTCTGGTACCGCTTTTACGCGTGGTACGATTGCATTGTCACGGTGAAAGCGGTCGACCAGCAGAACTACGACGTGATCGTCGCGGTTCTGAAGGGCTCATGCAACGCTCTCACACACGTCGCCTGCGTCGACGAGCCCGAACCCGCCACCGTGACGTTTCAGGCCAAGCGCTTCAACGAATACTATGTCAAGGTCGGCGACTGGGGCAGCGGCGCGGGCGGCGGTCCGACGCAGGTCTCCATCACCACGAGCCTCCCCAACGAGACCTGCGCCACCGCGACCCCCATCACCACGCGCCTCTTTCAAGCCGTCACAAGCGTCGGTTACGCCAACCCCAGCCCGGGCCTCACCTCCTGCGCCTACCCCGGCTCGACGCAGACCTGGAACGACGTGTGGTACACATACGTCGCGCCCTTCGCGTGCAAAGTCAAGGCCCGCATCCAGACCAGTCCATTCTACTGCATCTTCGCCATCTACAAAGACTCCACGACCTGCTTCGATCCTGACGGCGACGACTGCGGGCACTCGATCTACCCGATGTACGCCGACTTCCGCCTCGACGCCGGTGAGAGAGTCTCCTACCGCATCGGCACCTACTCCAACGGTCCCGCCTCGGGCGATTTCAACTTCATCACCGAGGTCTACGCGATCAATGACCTCTGCGAGGACGCCAGCGAGCTGCCCTGCAACAGCGAGGTCGACGTCAACCTCGACTACGCCAGCGACGGCCCCAATGAGCCCATGTACACCTGCGGGCCGTCCGGGCCGATTGGAGGCACGAACTCGCTGTGGTACCGCTTTACACCCTCCACACCTAACGTGCGGCTTACAACACTCGGTAACGGAACCGTTTCGGACACGCTCATGGCCGTCTACACCGGCGCGTGCAGCAATCTCACCCAGATCGCCTGCAACAACGACATCGGCGGGAGCTTCAACTCGCTCCTCTCATCCGTCTCGCTCACCGGCCTCAGTACCGCCGGCACCTACTGGGTTCGCGTCTCGGCCCTGAACCAATCCCAGGTCGGCAAGTACCGGCTCATGCTCGAGTGCCCCCCCGGCTGCGCCTCGTGCCCGCCAGGTTTCGTCCCCGAAACCGAATCCTGCGGCACCAGCACCAACGCCGGATGCGACACCAACCCACCGTCCTACCAGAATGTCTCTTTCGGGACCACTATCTGCGGCAGGGTCAACTTGGTGCCAGGCATCCTTTCCTCGGTCCCCGACGTCGACACCTACCGCGCGATCGCGCCGGCCAACGGCACCATCAAGTGGACCGTCAGGGCCCAGGCCAACATCCGCGCTCAACTCATGGGCGCTGGCTGCCCCGGCGCCGTCCTGGCCGCCGCCGAAGGTGCCGCCTGCACCGATGTCGTCGTCCAGAAGCAAGTCACCGCCGGACAAGAGGTGATCCTGCTGGTGCGGCCCGTCATCGGCCCCAACGCCCTACCCTTCAACTGCGACAGCGTCTCACGGTACAACGCCGCGTCCACCTTCACCGCCGCCAGCCCCGCCGATTTCAATGGCGACGGCCAGAGCGGCCCCGCCGATCTGGTCGCCCTCCTCGCCGCCTTCGGGACCAGCGGCCCCGCCATCTCCTCCGACCTCAACGCCGACGGCACCGTCAACACCCTCGACCTCATCCAGTTCCTCAGCACCTTCGGAGCAGCCGTCCAGTAACCCAGTCCCAACGCACGGATCATCTCGAATCCACGGTCACGAACCCACGCCGCGAGGCGTGGGTTTTTTCTTTTCAGCCCCGTCACACCCGCGTCCAGAGTGCACTCGAACAGTGCCCCATCAACCTTTTCACCGCAGAAAGAGAGCCCCCATGAACCGCGTCACCACCGTCTCCACACTCCTCGCCCTTGTCGGCCTCGCCTCGACGGCCATCGCCAACCCCGCCGGGGTGCAGGTCGTGGCCAGCACCGGAACGCAAACCGCCAACGGCACCATGTCCGCCTTCTTCGCCCTTCCCAGCATCAACGGTGCCGGGCAGGTCGCGTGCTTCGCTTTCTGTCAGGGAACGCTCTTGGGCGATCGCGACAACGTCGTTCAGTTCCGCGGCGTCCCCGGGCTTATCACCGAGATCTCCCGCAAGGGTGACGCTGCCCCGGGAGGCAACGGCATGGTCGACGGCCCAAACCTCCCCTGCATCAACGACTCGGGCGTCATGGCCGGCAAGATGTTCTACACCGGCACCAGCAGCGGCGAGGACGACGATTCCGGTGTCGCCATCGGCTCGGGCGGCGCGCTCACGCAGGTCATCCGCCAGGGCCAGCCCATGCCCGACAACAACGGCACCTTCAACTTCATCGATGGCGTCCACATCGGAACGACCGGCCAGGCCACCTTCTACGCCTCGGCGATAAACGCCATGCCTAGCTTTGTCAACGGCATCTACCGCGGCAACGGCGGCCCGATCGCCACCCTCATCCGCAGCGGCTTCCCCGCCCCCGGCGGCCCGGGAACCATCAGGTACGTCAGCCAGAATCTCGCAATCAACGCCGACGGGCACGTCGCCGTCTTCGCGGGACTCGAAGGCCCCCTCGATCAGTTCCACGATACCGGGTACTTCCGCACCGACGGCGTCACCACCGTCAAAATCGCCCGCGAGGGTGAACTCTCGCCAGACGGCAACGGGCAACTCTACGAAGGCATCGGCCTCTCCCACTCGGTGAGCATCAACGCCAGCGGCGCGGTCGCTTTCCGTTCTTCGCTCCTGGGCACGGCCGGCGGCACCAGCGACGACGCCGCCATCTTCCGCGGCACCGGCGGGACCCTCACAAAGATCGCTCGAGAGGGTCAGGCCGCTCCGGGCGGTGATGGCTTTATCTCCGGCCTCAGCGCGCCTTCGCTCCTTGACAACGGCACCGCCGTGTTCACCGCCGACCTCAGCGGCACCTCCGACGGCACCAACAACGATAGGATTTTCCTCTCTGGCAACGGCGGATCGCTCACCACCATCGCCCGCGACGGCCAGACCGCCCCGGGAGGCGACGGGCAGTTCAACATGGGCAGCTTCTCCCACTGGGCCAGCAACGCCGCGGGCGAGATGCTCGTCCTCGTCGAACTCAAGAACACCCAGTCGGCCGGCGACTTCGAGAACGCCATCTACTTCTACCGCCCGGGCCAGCCCCTCCGCGAAATCGCCCGCACCGGCACGCCGATGCTCGGCTCGACGGTGAAAAGCGTCTTTGCCGCCTCGAACTTCGACAGCCCGCAGATCAGCCCCGTCAACGCCGCAGGTCAAATCGCGTTCCAATTCGATCTCGCCGACGGCCGCGAGGGCATCGCCCGGTTCACCCCGCCGCCTGCCTGCCTGGGCGACTTCAACAACGACGGGCAGCGCAACACCCTCGACCTCACCATGTTCCTTGGCAAGTTCGGTCAGATCGTTCCCCTCTGGGGCATCGGCGACATGAACGGCGACGGGGCCGTCAACACCCTCGACCTCACGGCGTTCCTGGGCGTCTTCGGGGTGGCGTGCCGCTGAACCAAAGTCCGTCCAACCGAGAGTCCTTCCGAGCCCTGAGCGCAAGCTCAGGGCCACCATCCGCCAAACCCTCGATTCAACGCAATCACACCAACCCCCAAAGCCCCGGCCCAAGCGCCGGGGCTTTTTTCGTTGTCGTCTCATTCCGCCAACCCCCCCAAGTTCACATCCGCTCAGTGATTCGGCGCAGTTCCAGAAAATCTAGCCACCCGAATACGTCGCGTCGCATGTCTGTCCGGGAACCCAGCGTCCAACGCGCCACAAGCGCCGAGCGTGCCGGGCATCCCCAATCGGTCTGTCACCGATCCATCCCGGATCATTCCCTCACCTGGAGTTGCCCCCATGCCCCTCTGTCGCGCTCTCACTCTGTCCACCCTCGCCCTGGCCGCCCTCGCGGGCACCGCCTCGGCCCAGTCGTTCAACGTCGATATCAACAGCACCTCCGGCTTCGGTGCCGGCGTGCCCGCCAGCACCTACGCCGGTGCCGCCGGCCAGCCCGGCACCTGGAACAGCGTGCTGTCCTCCAGCCCGAACACCGTGGCGCTGACCAACCTCAACGGCACCGCCTCCGCCGTGAGCCTGACCCGCGCCACCAACGGCACCTTCATCAACACCACCAACCTCACCACCAACGGCAACTTCTCGCTGCTCCACGACGACTACCAGCGCCTCAGCCCGCAGGGCACGCTCTCGTACACCTTCAGCAACCTCGAGGCCGGCACCTACGCCATCTTCACCTACGCCGCCAACCCGGATGATGCCGGCAGCGACGCCCTGGTCAGCGTCCCCGGCTCGAGCAGCCTGCCCACCCAGTCCGTCGGCGGCGCGATCGTCGGCAACAAGTGGATCCCCGGCACCACCCACGCCGTCCACATCAAGCAGAGCGTCCCCGCCGGCGGATCGATCACCGTCAATGTGCTCGCCGATTCGCTGAACGGCTTCGCGGCGTGCGGCGGGTTCCAGCTTGTCAAGATGACGACCCCCCGCCTCCGCGTGTACGTCAACGACAACGCCCCGGGCATTGACGCGGGCGGCTCTTGGAACGACGCCTACACCGATCTCCAGATGGCCCTCAAGACCGGGCGTCTGGCCAACGGCGCGCTCACCGAGATCTGGGTTTCCCAGGGCTTCTATGAGCCCGGAACCGCACGAACCTCCACCTTTACCATCCCCGCGAACGTCGAGATGTACGGCGGGTTCGCCGGCACCGAGACCTCGCTCGCCCAGCGCACCAACCCCGCCTTCTTCATCACCGCCCTCAGCGGCGCTATCGGCACCGGTGCCGACACCGACAACTCCTACAACGTCGTCACCATGGACGACTCGTCCGAAGGCACCAACGTCATCGACGGTTTCACCATCTCGCGCGGCTACGCCAACGGCGTCGGCACCCAGTCGCGCGGCGCGGGCGTCCTCATCACCGGCGACTGCTCGCCCCGATTCCGCAACTGCAAGTTCCTCTCCAACACCTCACAGAGCGACGGCGGCGCGGTCTACGTCAACGGCATCACCGACCCGCACTTCACCAACTGCCTCTTCTTCAATAACGACTGCGACAACGCCACCGGCGGGGCCCTCTATATGACCGGCGATTCCGCCTCCTTCCGCATCGCCAACTGCGAGTTCACCGGCAACTACGCGATCGGTGACGGCGGGGCGTTCACCACCGAGGCCCAGCCCGGCGAGGTCGTCAACACGATCTTCTCGGGCAACATCGCCGCATCCAGCCTCTCGAAGGGCGGCGCGGTCGCCTGCAAGTCCGAGGCCGGCGACGTCACCTTCCGCGGCTGCACCTTCTCCCACAACCTCTGCGGCGGGGGCACTGGCGGCATCTACGCCACCCTCGGTGCCGACGTCACCCTCCGCAACTGCATCCTCTGGGACAACGCCGATGTCAACGGACCCGGCGACGTGATCGACAACCTCGAAGTCGTCGCCGTCCAGGGCTCCACCTCCTTCCAGTCCTTCACCACCATCGAAGGTTCCGCCGGACAGAACGGCCACAACCCTCTCTTCGTCGACGCCAACGGCAGCGACAACACCTTCGGCACCACCGACGACAACCTCCGTCTCACCATCGCCAGCCCCTGCATCGACGCCGCCGACAGCAACCAGGTGGGTGGCGACTTCGGCGACATTGACGGTGACGCCAACACCGCCGAGGCCACGCCCTTCGACCTCGACATGAGCCCGCGCCGCCAGAACATCGCTTCGGTCGCCGATACCGGCGCCAACGGCGCGCCCATGCCCGACCGCGGTGCCTACGAACTCGTCCCCGCCCCCTGCGTCGGCGACCTCAACGGCGACGGCAACCGCGACACCATCGACCTCATCGTCTTCCTCGGAGACTTCGGCACCAGCGGACCCGGCATCGTCTCGGACCTCAACAACGACAACACCGTCAACACCCAGGACCTCACCCAGTTCCTGGGCCAGTTCGGCGTCCCCTGCCCGTAACCCGCCTGCCCCAGACTCGTCAGATTCCCCATATTCACTCGAAGCCCCGGCCATCAACGCCGGGGCTTTTCTCTTCCGACTTGCGGCTTTTCATTGGCCATCCCGCATCGCGGTGTCGCATTGGTTGACGGCAACCGGCGTCACCCGGTCGCCACGAGTGCCGTCCCTGATCCATCGCTTCCAGCGAACGATCGGGACAAACCCTCGAATCGGTCTGTCAAAGATCCATCCCGGATCCTTACCCCCTCGGAGATGCTCCATGCACCTGCGTCGCGTCATCGCCCTGTCCACGCTCGCCCTCTGCGCCCTGACCGGTGCCACGAAGGCCCAATCGTTCAACGTCGATTTCAACTCCTCCACAGGCTTCGGTGCCGGCGCGCCAATCCCCTCGTACCCCGCGGCCGCCGGCCAGCCCGGAACGTGGAACAGCATCCTCACCACCAGCCCGCTCGTCTTCCCGCTGGTGAACCTCAACGGCTCCCCCTCGATCGCGACACTCACACGCCAATCCGAAACCGGCAACATCAACACGACCAACCAGACCACCACAGGCAACTTCTCGCTCCTTCACGACGACTTTCAATACCGCACCGGCCTCGGGCTCGGCGGCCAACTCGTCTACACCTTCTCGAACCTCGAGGCGGGCGACTACGCCGTCTTCACCTACGCCGCGAATCCCGAGACCAGCGCCAGCGGCTCCCTTGTGAGCGTCGCCGGCTCGCCGAGCACGCCCTCGCAAGGCGTTGGCGGCTTCATCAACGGCAACAAGTACGCACCCGGCCTGACCCACGCCGTCCACATCAAGCAGAACGTCACCGCCGGCGGCTCCATCACCATCACCATCAACCGGTGGGGTCAGGAAAGCTTCGCCGTCTGCGGCGGCATCCAGCTCGTCAAGATGACGGCCCCGCGTCTCCGCGTGTATGTCAACGACAATCCGCCCGTCTCCGGCATCCAGGCCGGCGGCTCATGGAACGACGCCTACACCGACCTGGATCTCGCCCTCGAGACGGCGCAACTCGCTGGCGGCGAATTCACCGAGATCTGGACCGCACAGGGCGTCTACCGTCCCTCGTCCGACAACGACCGGTTTGACGCCTTCGTCATCCCCGCCAACGTGCACATGTACGGCGGCTTCGCGGGAATCGAGACATCTCTCTCGCAGCGCACCAACCCCGCCGCCTTCACCACCGAACTCAGCGGCGAACTCGGCGGCCCTTCCAACATCGACAACTCCCTCAACGTCGTCCGAATGAACGCCGCCGCCCAGGGCACCAACCTCTTCGATGGGTTCACCATCTCCAAGGGCACCGCCAACTTCTCGAACTCCCAGTCCCGCGGTGGAGCCGTCGTCATCACCGGCAACTGCTCGCCACGATTCCGCAACTGCCGCTTCTCCGCCAACTCGGCGCTGAACGAAGGCGGCGCCGTGTATGTCGACGGCACCTCGGACCCCGAGTTCGTCAACTGCATCTTCAACGACAACTCGACCACCGGCACCGGCGCCCCGGGCGGCGCCATCTTCATGACCGCCAACGTCACCTCGTTCCGCATCATCAACTGCCAGTTGCTTGGCAACATCTCCAGCGGCGACGGCGGCGCGTTCGTCACGAACGGCGCGCCCGGGGAAGTCATCAACACTACTTTCTCTAGCAACATCGCCTTCGCCGCTTCGTCCAAGGGCGGCGCCGTCGCCTGTAACGGCATTTCCGGCAACGTCACCTTCCGAAACGCCACCTTCGCCAACAACAAGTCCTTCGGCGGCACCGGCGGCGTCTCCGCCTCGCTCGGTGCCGATGTCACCTTCCACAACTGCATCCTCTGGGATAACGCCGACGCCAACGGCCCCGGCACCGTGGCCGACAACGTCGATGCCGTCGCCGCTCAGGGCTCCACATCCGCCGCCTTCTTCACCACCGTCCAGGGATCTTCCGGTCAGGCCGGACAGAACCCCCACTTCGTCGACGCCAACGGTGCCGACAACGTCTTTGGCACCATCGACGACAACCTCCGCCTCCAGCCCTCCAGCCCCTGCATCGACGCCGGTGACAGCAACCAGGTGGGCACCGACTTCGGCGATCTCGACGCCGACGCCAACACCGCCGAGACAACGCCCCTGGACCTTGACCTCAACCCCCGCCGCCAGGACGTCGCCAACACCGCCGACACCGGGGCCAACGGCAGCCCAATGCCCGACCGTGGTGCCTACGAACTGGTCCCCCCCTTCTGCAAGGGCGACCTCAACAACGACGGCCAGCGCAACACCGCCGACCTCGTCATCTTCTTGGGCGACTTCGGCACCGCCGGCCCCGGCATCGTTTCGGACCTCAACAACGACGGCGTCGTCAACACCCTCGACCTCACCCAGTTCCTGGGCGTCTTCGGCATCCCCTGCCCGTAACCTGCTCCACGGTCCATCCGAACCCCGAGCGCAAACTCGGGGACAGAATCTGATCTCCGTCTCCGCAACGCATATCACCCGAAGCCCCGGTCCCCAGGACCGGGGTTTTTCTTTCCATGCCCGGTCACACCACGCCGCCCAGCGCACTGGCTTCATGGTCCCTTCACGCTCAACACTGGAAACACCATGAACATCAGCCGAACAATCCTGAAGTCACTGCCCGCGATCCTCTTTGCGGCCCAAGCCCACGCCCAATCCATCAATCTCGATGTCAACGTCCTTGTCGGGGAAGGCGCGGGCGTACCCCCTTCCACCTATCAGGGTGCCGCGGGCCAGCCCGGCACATGGAACAACATCAACGCCTCCACCCCTTCCATCTTGAACCTCCAAGACCTTGACGGCTCGCTGAGCACCGTCACGCTCACCCGCACCACCACCGGTTCGATTTACGTCTCGGTGCCAAACGCCTCATCCACCGGTTCATTCGCCGCCCTCATGGACGATTCCCAGCGTGTCACCGGCGGCAACACCATCACCTACACCTTCGGCAATCTGCAGGCCGGCACTTACGCCGTTTACACCTACGCCGGACTGCCCGCGGGCGATTACCAGCGCGTCGTCGTGCTCAACAGTTCCAGTTACCAAGACGAGCAAGCTTTGAACCACAACGCGGAGTTCCCCCCCGACCCCAATGACTTTGACTTCCTCAACAACCACACCGTCATGCTCAAGACCGTCGCCAACGGCGGCAGCGTCACCGTCGTCGTCACGCCCAACAGCGACGGCGACCCCGTTTACCTCTCGGGCATCCAACTCGTGAAGGTCGCCACGGGCCGATTCCGCCTGTATGCGAACGACAACCCACCCGCCTCCGGCCTCAGGACCGCGGCCTCGTGGAGCGACGCCAACCCCGACCTCGAAGAAGCCCTCACCACCGCCTGGTTCGCCGGCCCGGGCGTCGACGTCTGGGCCGCCGGTGGAACCTACAAGCCGAACTTCCGCTACGACTCCCGCAGCAGTGATTTTTACGTCGCCGATGGCGTCCACCTCTACGGCGGCTTCTCCGGCACCGAAACCTCCCTCAACCAACGCCTCGCCCCCGGCTCGGTCATCAGCACCCTCTCGGGCGAGATCGGCACTTCTTCTCCCACCGACAACTCGTACCGCGTCCTCAACTGCAACAACTCGCTCGATTCAATCGTCGACAACTTCGTCGTCACCGGCGGCTACGCCAACGGCACCATCAACGGCGAGGATGGGGCCGCCGGACTTCAGGCCTCGCTCTGCGACACCGTCATCTCCAACTGCATCTTCAAGGACAACGTCTCCACCAACAAGGCCCCCATCCATCTCTCCCTCGGCGGCAGCATCAGGTTCATCAACTGTTCGTTCATTGACAACCACTGCCTCAACGCCGACGGCGGGGCCGTCGCGGCCGACTCCGGCTCCGATCCGGCCTTCGAGGGCATCGACGCCGCGTTCTACAACTGCAAGTTCCTGGGCAACTCCACCATCGCCGACGGCGGCGCCGCCGTCATCACCGACGCCAACGGCTTCTTCGTCAACTGCCTCTTCTCCGGCAACGATGCAACCTCCCCGGGCAGCAAGGGCGGCGCCATCTCCGCCGAGGCGGGTGCCACCGTCGACCTCTACAACTGCACCTTCGGCTACAACACCACCGGCGGCACCTGCGGCGGGGCGTGGGCCACCGGCGGGGCCAACCTCGAAGGGCGCAACTGCATCCTTTGGGGAAACTCCGACGCCACCGGCAGCAGCGCCCTGGCTGACCACTTCGGCGGCAGCGGCAACGGCACCTTTGTGCTGCTCTCCAACAGCCTCGCCCAGGGCGGCAACTTCAGCGTCAACCCCCAGTGGGTCGACGCGGGCGGCGCCGACAACATCTTCGGCACCAGCGACGACAACTACCGCCTCAACATCACCTCACCCGCCATCGACCACGGCGACAACAACCTGCTCCCCCTCGACTTCATCGACATCGACAACGACGGCGTCACCTTCGAGTTCTTCCCCATCGACCTCGACCGCAACACCCGCCGACGCGACATCAACTCCGTCCCCAACACCGGCGTGGGCACGCCCCCGGTTGATCTCGGTGCCTACGAAGCCGTCCCCCCGCCGTGCGTCGGCGACCTGAACAACGACGGTGCCCGTAACACCGCCGACCTGGTGGTCTTCCTTGGCCAGTTCGGAAACGCCGGCAACCTCTCGGGTGACTTCAACAACGACAACGTCGTCAACACCGTCGACCTGGTGGTCTTCCTGGGTGTCTTCGGCGATCCGTGCCCGTAAGTCCGCTGGGTTCTCTTTCAGGTTCAGAGCGCACGCATCGAGGATCATCAGCAAAGCCCGCGATCGGCTCGACGCATCCGTCGGGCCGATTTTCGTTGGGGCCACTGGGTGCTCGTAGACGGTTCGGTCGTCGAGATTCCGCCGATTTCGGGCCGCGTGAGATGTTCCGTTGGTGAATCGTCTCGAATCTAGTCAGAAGGATGTGCATGGATTCGATCGCACCTGCGGTAGACTGAGCCGGAACGCGCACACTGCGGCGATGCTCCCCGAGGGGAATCGCGAATCTCCCAGGCGACGGATCGGGTGCTCGCAGCCTCCGTCGAAGCCGAAAGGAAACGACCACATGAAGAACCGACCAAACGCGTGCCTGCCTTTCGCCGTCGCGGCCTTCGCGGCAGCGTGCCCCACGGTCCGCGCTCAGTGGACGATCACGAGCCTGCACCCCGACACCGCGACGGAATCGGTCGCGCGGAGCGTGAACGGCACGCAGATCGGGGGCGAGGCCATTTTCTCGGGCGTCGTCCGTCCCGTTCTGTGGAACGACGCGGGGGCCTCGTTTGACGACCTCAGCCCACCCACCCCGATCACCTACGGCGCGATCCGCGGCATCTCCGAGTCACAACAAGTAGGCTCCGTGCGGTTCGGTGGCGGCGGCGCGCCGTTCTTCGCCAGCCTCTGGAGCGGGGCCGCGAACTCGTGGATCGATCTCCATCCCTCCGGATACGCGGAGTCGTTCGCGCAAGCCGCTTTCGGATCGCAGCAGGTCGGTTCCGTCCAGACACTCGCCGACCGCAGTCATGCCGCCCTGTGGCAGGGGAGCGCCGCTTCGTTCGTGGATCTCAATCCTCCTGAAGCGCTGCAGTCCTCGGCCAACGGCACTTCCGGCACACAACAGGTCGGGTCGGTCGGCATCATCGGAAGCCCGACCAGCGCCAGCATCTGGAACGGCACCGCGACCTCATGGATCAATCTGCATCCGCCCACGACCAACGGCTCGATCGCCCTGAGCACCACCGGAACACAGCAGGCGGGGTATGCATCGGTCGGGCCCCAGCAGGTCTTGCACGCCAGTTTGTGGCGTGGTACCGCGGCTTCCTGGGTCGATCTCCACCCCGCCGGCGCGATTGAATCGTTTGCCAACTCGAACTCCGGTCCGTACCAGGCGGGCTGGGTGCTGGTTCCGAACGGGCCACCGGGCGCCCCTCCGGTCTATCGGGCGTGCATCTGGACCGGAACCGCCGCGTCGATCCAGATCTTGCCCATCGATCTCCCCGGGATCTGGGGATCGACATTCGCGCACGGCGTATGGACCGATGGCCAGACCATCTCCGTGGTCGGTATGGCCACGGACCTGACCGGAGCTCCGGCCGGGAGAGCGTGGCTCTGGAGGCGGACAGTCCCGCCGCCGTGCATCGGCGATCTCAACTTCGACCGCCTTCGCAACACCGGCGACCTCGTGGTGTTTCTCGCTCAGTTCGGCGGTTCTGGGACAGGGCTCTCCGCCGACCTCAACAACGACAACGCCGTGAACACCGTTGACCTGGTGATCTTTCTGGGCGTGTTCGGAATTCCGTGCCCGTAAGAAGAGAGAGTGCCGAACCCAGAGCGCGAGCTCGGGGCCCAGCGCTGACAACTTATCGCATCACGCTCGCTTCAAGCCCCGTCCAACGGGGCATTTTCACGCGCCCTCGCCAACGACAACCCTCTCGCTATCCCGCGTCTCACGCCCCTCCAGATCAACATCCGTCCACCCGCCGTCCTCCCACCGCGGCGTCAGGTCGCTCGCTGGCCAGCCTGTCGCCTCGATGAACACACGCCGGAGGTCCGCGGCGATCTCGCTGGCGTGCCACCGCCGCCCCGTGTAGTCGAGCGCCGGGAGAAACCGCAGCCGCGAACGGCTGGGTGTCCACAGCGCCTTGTGGCCGGGCTCGACCTGCGGCGTGCCGTCGATCACTACCGGCAACACCAGCGCACCCGACCGCGACACCACCAGCCCCACGCCTTCCTTGAACGGGTAGATCACCCGAGGCGGGCGCTCGATGAAGCCCTCGGGGAAGATGCCGATCGCGCCGCCGGTCTTGAGGTGCTTGATCGCTTCGCGGAGCGGCGCTGATTCGTTGACGCGCCGGTCGACGAGGATGACTCGCGCGTAATCCCAGAAGCGTTTGAGCCCCGGCGACGCCATGTCGGTGCCCATGACCCATCGCGCCTCGAACGGGAGCACCGATTGCAAGAGGAGCGGATCGATCCACGCCGTGTGGTTCGCCACGACCATCACGGGCCGGGCCCGATGTCTCGCGGCGGCGGCGGCCGCGAGCGCGACATCAAGCCCCTCGGTCTGCAGATTGTGAATGAACCGCGCCAGCAACTGCATGAGCCGCACCACGGCACCCGCCGTGAGCATGTCGTGCGGGGCGCGGATGCTGCCGCGTTCGAGCCAGCGGATGAGCAAGGCCAGCGCGATCCACGCGCCGCCGATGCCTGCGATCAAGAGCATCCATGCCGGGTTCATGGTGGCACTTTAGAGGAAATCGGCGCACGCCGAGTGAAGCACGTGCCACTGCTGGCTCCGTCCTCGGAGACAGCAGTGCTCGATTCGGACGGCTCTCGGCCATCCGGCACTGATGTCGGTCCCAGAGCGGACCGCCATCAGTGGCACGCCCGCCGCTGACCCTCCCTCGGGCCCGTGCTTTGGTGCAACGCGACCATCCGCCACCGTCGCGCGCCGCCTCGGTATACCTTTTCCGACACAGGAGATTCACTCATGCAACGCTCGATTGCGGTTTCGGCTCTTGCCTTGCTCTCGGTTTTCGCAGGTGCTGGCGTGTTCACATCCAGTGCCCACGGCGCCGAGCTTCGCACGCTGACCAACGACGGACGCCAACTCGACTACCTGCTCGTGCTGCCCGCGGGATTCGATTCGGCGCGCGCCTACCCCGTGCTGCTGGCGCTGCCGCCGGGCAACCAGACGCGCGAGCTGGCCCAGACCGCGCTCGACCGCTACTGGGAGGCCGAGGCGACCACCCGGGGTTGGGTGGTCATCGCACCGATCGCGCACAACCAGCGCAGTTTTCACTCGGGCCTTGAGCGCGCCGTTCCGTTCCTGCTCGATGAGGTGCAGCGCTCCGTCGTCTTCGAAGGCGGGAAGGCCCATCTCGCCGGCGTGTCCAACGGCGGCAAGTCGGCCTTCCGCATCGCCACTGAATATCCCGACCGCTTCCAGTCGCTGACCGTCCTGCCCGGATTCCCACCGGACGATCGTGCCACCCTGGGCCTGCGCTCGCTCAACAAACTGCCGGGCGGCGTGGCCATGTACGTCGGCGACGCCGACAGCAAGTGGATCACCCCGATGCGCGAGACCAAGCAACGGCTCGAGGCCTACGGCATCCCCGCCACGCTCGAACTCTGGCCCGCCAGCGAGCACGTTGTGAACATCAAGAGCGTTGAACTGTTTGACATGCTCGAAACCAAGCGAGCCCGCCCGGCGGAAGCCGTCCAGACCACAACGTCGATCAGCGGCGAAGTGCCCGGCACTACCCCGATCGTGCCGGGCAGCGCCGGATCGAACGCGCCGCCCTCCGCTCCGGCGGTCGAGCCGGTGCCGGGGTCGGGTTCTTCGTCGGTTCCTTCCACGCCGACCTCGGAGCCTGCACCGCTCCCCAGACCTATTCTGTCCCCCAACCCGATGCCCGCACCCGCTCCAACGCCCGTGCCCCCGCCCGTGGCGGCACCAGAGCCAGCACCGACCGCTGCCCCGGCCCCTGCCCCCGCGCTCATCAGCACCACACCCATCGAGCAGCGCCGCGCTGAGATCGACATCGGCACCGTCCTCGATGACTTCCACGACGCCGCCGCGAAAGCCGACTTCGACCGCTATTTCGCCCACTACGCCCCCGAAGCCGTGTTCCTCGGCACCGACGCCACCGAACGCTGGACCCTCGACGAGTTCAAGACCTTCGCCAAGCCGCACTTCGACAGCGGCAAGGGCTGGGCCTATCGCTCGACACGGCGCAGCGTCACGCTCTCACCCGTTGCGACGCCGGGCGCGCAAGTCGCGTGGTTCGAAGAACTGCTCGCGCACGACAAGTACGGCGTGTGCCGAGGCTCGGGCGTGCTCCGCCGCGTGGGGGGCAATGGCGGCCCCGGAACGTGGAAGGTTGCCCAATACAACCTCAGCTTCCCCATCCCGAACGACCTCGCCGAGGGGATCACGAGGCAGATCATCGAGCACGGCACGACGGAACCCCGACCGTAAGGGAGGGGTCTCGGGAAGTGGCCAAGTGGTCAAGTGGTCGAGTGGCTGAGTGGCGAGTTGTCTTTGCACTTGACCACTTGACCACTTCCTCCCACCTCCCTCACGGTCGGGGTTCTGCTCCCCGCTGCTCCACCCACTCCCGCACCTGCTCGCTCAGCACCTTCAGCGGCACCGCCCCGCGCCCTAGCACGGCGCGGTGGAAACCGCGAATATCGAAGCGCGTCCCCAGTGTTTCCTCCGCTTCGGCACGCAGTTGCAGGATGTGCAGTTCGCCCAGCTTGTACGCCACCGCCTGACCGGGCCACACAATGTAACGGTCGACCTCGCGCTCGATGTTGTTGCGGGCCAGCGCCGAGTTTCGCTCCATGAAGGTGATCGCCTGATCGCGCGTCCAGCCCTTGGCGTGGATGCCAGTATCAACCACCAGCCGCAGCGCCCGCCACATCTCGAAGTTCAGCCTGCCGAAGTCGTCGTACGGGTCGGTGAACAGGCCGCGCCCCGACGGGTTTGAAGGTGACCGCGCGTCCTCGCCCATCTCCAGCCCCAGCTTCTCGGCGTACAGCGCCCACCCCTCGACAAACCCCGTGTACCCCGTCGTCGTCCGCCACTCCGGCACGCCCTTGAGCTCCTGCGCCAGCGCCACCTGGAAGTGGTGCCCCGGCACCGCCTCGTGCAGCGTCAGCGGCAGCGTGTCGTAGAGCGGACGCTGGTCGAGCGCGTGCGTGTTGGCCACGAAGTAGCCGGCCACGCCGTTCTCGATTGAACCCGCGTAGTAGTACGCCGTGGGCGATGAGGGAGCGATGAACCGCGGCATCTCACGCACGCCCCACGGCAGCACCGGCAGGGCCACAAAGAGCCGCGGCAGCTCCGCGTCGATGATCTTCCCCGCCGCGCGGTAGCGCGTCAGCAGTTCGTCGGGCGTGCGCGCGTAGAAGCGCGGGTCGGTCCGCAGGTAGGCGATGAACTGCGCGAACAGGTCGTCATCGTCCGTCGCTTGCGTCTTCGGCTTGAAATCGCTGCGCCGGATCGTGTCCATCATCTCGCCGCGGATCCGGATCACCTCGTCCATGCCGATCCTGTGGATCGCGTCGGCGTCGAAATCGAGCGTCGTCTCCGCCCGCACGCGGTACTCGTAGAACGCCTTGCCGTCGGGCAGCTCCGACGCCCCCAGCGTTCGGCGCGCCT
Source organism: Phycisphaerales bacterium (assembly GCA_046154665.1). Lineage (GTDB taxonomy): Bacteria > Planctomycetota > Phycisphaerae > Phycisphaerales > UBA1924 > JAFLCM01. Next base: position 32,244 of record JBJXFG010000031.1, read on the forward strand.
CCGCGACGTAGCGTTCGCGCAGGAACATGCCGAACCGATCAAACGCCGGCGCGATCGATTCGAGAATCGCCTTCTTTGCCCGCTCGGCAATCGGGCCCGACTTACCCGCGAACGGCGCGTACAGCGCGTGCCGCGTCGCGTCGCCCTCGAGCGGACTCCCGCCGTGCGCGAAAGCCTGGTCCGCCACGCGCCCCAGCACCGACCTCGGCGGCGTGAACCCCCGCGCCAGCCCCTCCTGCAGCCGACCCGTCGCCTCGTCCAGATACCCGGGGATCGCCTCGATCCGCGCCGCGAAATCCTCGAGCTGCTTGTCGGTCGTGAACGACAGACTCTGCGGCATCTGGGCCAGCTCATACTGCGGCCCACTGATCTGCGTCACCATCATTTCCCACGAGCGGAACCTCTCCGCCGCGAGGCGCGTTTCGAGCGCATCGATGAGCATCGCCCGCTCGGTGCGGCGCATCGCCGAGAGCGAAGCGGCGTCGATCAGTTTCGCTCGCGCGAGCCGGTCGCGGGCCCGGTCGAGCTGGGCCCGGATGCCTTCGAGCGAAACGTCGGGAAGCAGCGTGTCGAAGCGCCGCACGCCGCGGCGGCTGGCCGCGAACGGGTCGGCGCGGTCCTGGTCTTCCAGGTCTTCGGCGAGCAGGTCGAGCACGACCTGGTCCGCCGGGGCGGTGGCGGCGGGTGCCGGGGGCGCGGTCGCGGCAGCGGGCTCGGACCGCCCAGCCGCGCCGGGCACCACCAGCACCACACACCCTTGAACAAGGGCAAGGCCGAAAGTCCGAAGGAGGGCGCTCTTCATGGCCGGAAATGTAGCCGTGAGCAACCGGAACCCGATGGAGGCGTAAGAGTCTGATGCGGGTGGCTCGGATGCCCCGCCCGCGATGAACGCGCCGCCGCACCATCCCGCCCCTTCTCTCCCACCTCTTTACACTCCCCCGATGCCCCAACCCGACCGCCCGACCCAGCGCCGTTCCCGTACAACTTTCAACGGGCGCGGCACGCTCATGCGGGCCGGGGTGATCGCCACCACGCTCATGCTCGCGGCGGCATCGTTCGCGATGGCCCGGCAGGCGACGGATGCAGGCGGGGCAGCGGCCGATCCCGCCGCCGCCGCCAACGGCGCGGCAACGGCGGCCCCCGAAATCTCCATCTGGCAGCTCTTCGCCCAGTCCTTCGACTTCTTCACGATCGTCTTGGTCATCGCCTCGATCGCGGCGTGGGCCATCATCGTTATCACCATCATCGAGGTGCGTGAGGGGAATCTGCTGCCGCCGGACTCGGAAGAGGCCGTCCGCAAGCTCGCGGGCGCGGGGCAGTGGGCCGAGCTCCGCAAGTTCACCGAAGAAGACACCTCGTTCGTCAGCCGCGTGGTGCTGGCCGGCCTCAACGCCCCCGGCGACGACAAGGAATCGGTGCGCGAAGCCGCCGAGCTCGAAGCCAGCGAGCAGTGCGCCCGCTGCTTCCGGCGTATCGAGCCGCTCAATGTGATCGGCAACCTCGGGCCGTTGCTCGGACTCGCGGGCACGGTGTGGGGCATGGTGATCGCCTTTGCCGCCCTGGGCCAGGCCGGGGGCCAGGCCAGCCCGGCGAACCTCTCGACCGGCATTTCCAAGGCGCTCTTCCACACGTTGCTCGGCCTGCTGCTGGCCCTGCCCGCGCTCGCCGTCTTCGGCTTCTACCGCGCCCGCATCGACCGCATCTGCAACCGCGCCATGATCTCCGCCGCGGGGTTGGTCGAGATGCTGCCGGCACCGGCGGCGACCCGCCGGCGCGCAGAAAACAGCAAAGCAGCAAATCAGCAGAGCAGCAAATGAGAGAAGGTCCGGCACCGGAACAGAACCCCGACCGTCAGGGAGGGGCCTCTGGAGTCGAAGTCGGCGCGGCAACAACGCGAACCACCGAGCACCACCGAGTGGTGCCCCGCTTCAAGCCACAAGTCTCAAGCCACAAGCCACAAGCCACAAGCCCAATCCCCCTCCGCGCCTCCGCGGTGAACCGAATTGAGACGACGACGCACCCATCCCGACCACGCCTTTGAGGCCATCAACGTCACGCCGATGATCGACGTGGTCATGTGCCTCATCATCTTCTTCCTGCTGGTGGGCAAGCTCGCTACCGACCGCTCCGCCGCCCTGCGCCTGCCGCAGTCCAGCCAGGGCGAGACCGAAAAGGCCGCCGACATCCTCGTGGTCAGCATCACCCGAAACCCCGGCGGCGTGGGCGCGAGCATCTCCACGCCCGCCACGGGCGCGCCGAGCAAGGCCGGCTGGCCCGCCCTCGTGCCCACCGTGCTGATCGAAGACCGATCGATGCCCGACGCCTCGTCGCTCGAGCGCCTCGTCCGCACCCGCCTTAGCGAACGCCCCGCCGCCGTGGTGCAGGTCCGCGCCGAGCGCGATCTTGCCTATGGTGCCGTCCAACCGGTGCTCTCGGCCCTGGCCCGCGCCGGAGCCACCACCGTCCGCCTCGCCCTGGAGCGCGCCCCGTGAGCCGACGCCGAAGCAAAGCCTTCCGTCGGCGTGACGCCCTCCACGGGTGGACCATGCACTTCGGCCCCAACATGACCCCCATGGTCGACGTGGTGATGGTCATCCTCGTGTTCTTCATGGCGTCCGCGGCGTTCGTCGGCGACGACTGGTTCCTCCGCGCGGGCGTCGTCGAGCCCACGCGCGTGAACGCCGCCGCCGCCGCGCCCGCCAAGCCGCAGGCCCCGCCCGACCCGCTGGCCCAACGCATCGAAGTGCTGCTCGACCGCTCACCAACCGGCGAAACCCTCGTCACCGCTTTCGAGCTCGTCAAAGCCCCCATCGAAGCCTTCGTGGCCCGCACCCGCACGCTCCCGCGCGGCCCCGCGTCGAGCCGCCTCGAACTCATCGTCCGCCCCGCATCCGCCGTCGTCTATCAGGACGTGGTTCGCGTTCACGAAGCGTGCTACGCGGCGGGCATCGAGAAGGTCGGCCTCGGGCTGCGCTAGCTCGGGTGCATGCCGGAAGTCCCGCACAGGACAAACGACTCATCAATCGAGCGGATCGACCGGAACAGCGGACCACCACAACTCCAGTTGATTGCCGGGCGTAAAGATCGGATGGCCGTATCAGGTTTGCGCGACCCACGCCCGGAGGGCGCATCGAGCTTTGCCCGGGGCGCGGCGAGCAACGCGAGCAAGCCCCGGGAATCCAGGCCAACGAGAGATTCGCCAGGAGGGCGAACGGAATCACTTTCGCGGCGTGTTGATCGCCCATCAGGTTCACACGGCGACAGATCGTCCGCCCTCCGGGCGGCGCTCGACAAGAACTGTTCACAGGGGCTTGCTCGAAGACTCGCAGCGCACCTGGCAAAGCTCGATGCGCCCGCCGGGCGATGAGCGCCATCGCCTCATGCATGGCGCCTCGGGTGCGGATCGTCGAGTGATTCGCCGACACGCCTCAAGGTGCGAGCACAGTGATCTGATGAGGGTCCGATGAACCCCGCCACCACAACCCCGCGCTTGGGTGCTAGCACGGAGCCGCTCCGATACTGTATATCGCCGATATAAAGTATTTCCGCCGCGGGTCGACGCTCAGGCACCCGGGGCGTCGATCGCCCTTATCGCGTCGACGTGAAGACGAACATGACATTGGAAGGAGGCCCCTCCTACCACGAGCAAGGCAGTATCACGCCAAGATCAGGCTTGCCGCCGCCGCCCGGGCCACAACCGCCGCAGCGGCCCGACCACCCGTTCCACGCGGTAGAGCGCCGCCAGACGGCGCACGTTCGGATCGTTCGGTGCCAGCGCCCGGGCCTTCTCGAGGTACACCCGTGCCCGGGCCCACTTCGCATCGCGGATCGCGGCCAGCGCAAGATTGTGCCACGCCTCGGGGATCGTCGGGTCCAGCCGCACCGCGCGACGCTCGGCCATCAGCCCACGCCGCTGCATCCCGACCTGCAGCAGCGCCACCCCGAGGTGGTGCAGATCGCGAGCGTTTTTGGGCGACATCCGCACGGCCCGCGCCAGCGCGAAGGCCGCCTGCCGCGGCATCTCCGCCTCCAGCAGCAGGGCTCCGAGTTCCGACAGCCGCTCTCGCGGCCACCGCTCCGGTTCGAGGGGCTTCTTGTCGATCGCCGCCTCAGCCCGCGCGCGGCGCAGTGCCGAAACCTGCCGGCTCAGTGTCGCCCGGGCCCGCGCCCGATCGCCCTTTGAGAGCAGCGCCCGCGCCAGCCGCAGGCCCGCCTCGGGGTGCTCCGGCGCGAGCCGCAGCACGCGAGCGAACCGCTTCGCCGCCGCCGCGTCCTTGTTCCGGCGCAGCGCCAACGTCCCCAGCGCCATGAGCGCATCGACGTGGTCGGGCTCGAGCTCGAGCACGCGCCGGAACTTGTCCGCCGCCTCGGCGAGCCGGCCGCTCTCGACCAGGCATTCGCCCAAATCCAGCAGCGTGTCGGCGTCACCCGGGTTCTCGCGAAGATCACGCAGGTACCACTCCCGAGCCTCGTCGAGCTTGCCCTGGCGCTGCAGGCAATACGCCAGCCGCGCCGCCACGCGCGACGGCGGCGCCGACCGCGAATCGTCCGCTTCCTCGCTCGCCGCGAGCTTCATCGATTCGCGGAAGCACCCGGCGGCACGCTCGTAGCCCGAGCGCAGCCGCTTCTCGTCCATCTCTTCCCCGCGGGCTCGGGCCGCGTCGCGCTCGGCGGCGAGTCGTTCAATCGTCGCCTCACCCATGTTCGCGTACGCGTCGCCGTGGTGACCTTCGAGCTGCAACGCCCGGTAGAACATCTCCTCGGCGTCGTCGTGCCGACCCGTCCGCGAGTACGCCTCGATCGAGTGTACGAACACATCCGAACGGTCCGCGTCGAGCCGGCGCGCCCGCTCCAGCGGCGTCACCGCCTTCTCGGGCTGCTCGGCCCGCAGATGGTTCACGGCACACGCGACCCACGGCGTCGATTCCTCCGGCTTGCTGTGCTTGGCCGCATCGCCGAACGCCTCCGCCGCCTCCGCGTACTTCTCCGCCGCTTCGAGCGTCATCCCCAGATTGAAATGCCACTCGGCCCGGTCGGGCTGCTGCGAGAGCGCCTGGCGGAGCAGCTCTTCGGCTTCGCGCCACCGCCCGGCCTCGTAGCACTCGTGGGCCTTCTCGACGGATTCATCAGGATCGCGCCACGGCTGGCTCATCGGCTGCGGTTCCACCTCGCCGCCCGCGCCCTTTCGGCGTCGAGCGTCAATCGCCCGAGCTCACACGGGAGCGAACGGCGTCATGGTAGGCTCGCGCCCGTGGAGCAAGTCCCGCCCCGATGCTGCGATCTGCCACTCCCGGGAACCCGCTTCGTGCCGGGAGCGCCGTCCTCCGGCCCGCGCCCCGCGCCGGAACCCGCGCTGACCCCGAACTGGAACGCCGACCCGGCCGGATGGCACGAGAGCCTCGACTACCTCTTTGGCGTCGACCTCTTCAACGCCGGCTTCTGCTGGGAGTCACACGAAGCCCTTGAGGTGGTGTGGAAACAACTCCGCGCCGCCGACCAAACCCTCGCGGCGACATTCGTCCAGTCGATCATCCAGGTCGCCGCTGCAAGGCTCAAGCGCGAAACGGGCGAAGAAGTCGGAGTGGCCCGCCTGCATTCCCGCGCCGCCTCGAACATTGCCCCGGCCCTCAGTACACACACGCCCATCATGGGTGTCGACGCCGAGGCGTGGTGGCCCGAGTGCGAAACGTGGTTCGCATCCGCCGGGCGAAACGCCGACCCGCCGAACCTCACGCTCCGAACGCCGCCGCCACAAGCCTGACTTGTTCTTCGGAGCCCACCAGCGCCATGGACGCCGCGAGCGCCTCCGCCATCGCGCCGTCATCCGTCGAACCCTCAACCTCGTTCAACCAAGCCTTTGTGCGGCGCACCGCGTCGCGGGGCTTCGCCGACAGCCGCATCGCCTCCACCTGCGCCCGCGGCACGGCGTCCTCCGGCGAGTTCACCAGCAGCCCCACCAGCCCGCGCCGCCGCGCTTCCTCGCCCGTGATCAATTCAGGATCGAGCAGCAGCGATCGCGCCGCGCCTTCCGGAAGCGCCAGCAGCAGCGCTGGCGCACTGACGGCCGGGCTCACGCCGAGTTTCACCACCGGATAGCCGAACTTTGCCGAAGGATCGGCCACCACCAAGTCCGCCCCGCACACCAGCGCACACCCACCCGCCACCGCTCCGCCCTGCACAGCGACCACCACCGGCGTCGAGAACCGCCGCAGCGCCCGCACCACCTTTGATAGCTCCGTCAGCATCCCCCCCAGCCGCTCAGGTTGCTCAAGGCACGCCTGCATGTCAAACCCCGCGCAGAAGAACCGGCCCTCGCCGCGCAGCACCAGCGCACCGTGTTCGGGCTCATCCGCCAGCGTCCGCAGCGCCGCCAGCATCTCCGCCAGCATCGCCTCGGTCAGCGCGTTGCGCTTGTCCGGGCGATCGATCACGATCTCCGCGAACGACCGCGACCCGTTCGTCGCTGGCGGCGTGTGCCGTTCGATGCGGATCACGACAACGCTCCGTCATCGCTACGCTCTTCTCCCCCGCGCCCGACCAGCGAGCGCGCGAACGCCCCGGCTTCCGCCAGCGCCTCCTCGTCAACCATCGTCTCGTATCCCGCCGCGTGCACCGTCCGCACCAGCGTCTCGGTGGCGATGTTCCCCGGCGCGCGCTTCCCCGGCGTCGACGCGTACGGGCAGCCACCCAGCCCGCCCACCGCGCCGTCGAACGACCGCACGCCGAAGCGCAGCGCCTCTTCGACGCACGACGCCGCCGTCCCGCGCGTGTCGTGAAGGTGCAGCGTGACCGCCTTGCGCCGGAACCACCCGGCACCAACGCGCTTCGACACCGCCGCGAGCATCCGCGCGATGGTCTCCGGCGTGCCCGCTCCGATCGTGTCGCCAAGATCGATCTCGCTCACGCCAAGATCCACCAGCATCGCCGCGACTTCGCCCACCTTCGCCGCCGACACCTCGCCCTCAAACGGGCACGCGACCACGCACGAGATGTACCCGCGCACCACGCTCGCGTTCACGCTCGCACGCGCCATCACCTCGCGGAACCGCTCGATCGTCTCGGCGATCGTCGCGTTGGTGTTCTTCTTCGCAAACGCCTCGCTCGCCGCCGTGAACAGCCCGATTTTGCGGATCATCGGCGGATCAATCCCCGCCGCTTCGCAGCCCGACTCGTCCGCCGCTTCCAGGCCTTCCAGCCCCTTCAGGTTCGGGATTAACACCGAGAACTCTGGCTGGCCCGGCCACAACGCCGACTCCCGCGCCACCAGCGACGCAGCCCCGCGAACCACCTCGGCACCATCACCCAGTTGCGGCACCCACTTGGGGCTCACAAACGAAGTGACTTCGATTTCGTCCACCCCCGCCATCGCGAGGCGACGGATCAGCTCAAGCTTGTCCCGCGCGGGGATCGCCGAACCGTCCGCACGCAACGGCTCGTTCTGCAGGCCGTCGCGGGGCGAGACATCGGTGATGCGAACGAGGTCGGACATGCCCGCGTGATGCTAACGGATTGGGACACAATCGGTGGCACAGGCGTGGTGACTTCGTCACCGACACCCCACTCACCTCGGCGAAAACTTCTCCACCGACCCATCCCCCCGCCCCACATACAGGTTCCCGTCCACAAACGCATCGACCGCCACGATCGTCACATCCGACGCGGGAGCCCGGTCCACCACATCCCCACGCGCCGCATCGAGCGTCAGCATCGCTTTGTTTACTCTGTCCCACACCACCAGGCGGCCCTTGCGCACCGCGATGACTTCGCCCGACACGCCCTTGGCCGTCCACTGCTTGGCACCGCTGCCGGTGTCAAACGCCGTCAGACCCGTGCTAGGCACATCCACGATCACCGAGTTCTCATGCACCGCCGGCTGGCCCGTCAACCGATCCGGCGTCCGCACCCGCCAGTTCAGCCGGCCATCGTCCGACACCGACCACACCGACTGGTCCGTCCCGGCGATGAACACCGACGAGTCATTCGCCGCGGGGTTGTTCTCCAGACCGTCGAAGATCGAGCGCCGGCGCCCGAAGCTCTCGCCCGTGCGCGGATCAAGGATGATCACGTCACCCGTCTGGCTCACCACGGCGACCGAGCGCGTGCCTTCCTCGGTCGTCTCGCCGGTGATCACCGGGTCGGCCCGCACCGTGCCGCCGAGTTTGTAGGCCCACTGCTTGTAGCCCGTGAACAGGTTGTGCCCCAGCACCTCGCCCGTCGAACTACCGAACACCGCCACCGACCCCGAGAGCACCGGTCGCGTGTTGGCGAGCGACGCCAGCCGCTGCCGGGCCTTGATCTGCCCCGTCCGCACGTCGAGCACCTGTATTTCGGACTGGGAACACGCATAAAGCATGTCCCCCGACCGCGCGTTGCCCACGAACTTCATCAGCGGCGATCCCAGATCCAACGACCACCGGTTCTTCCCCGACCCCGGCTCCATCGCCGTGAGGATGTTCCGTCCGTCGTGTACCGCCACCACGTCGCCCAGCACGTCGAGGAACTTGATCCCCGCTTTGGCATCCACCTGCGGGTAGCCGCGCCAGTCCGGGCGATAGCCCAGGGCCAGCATCGGGCTCACGGCCGGGGCCTCGTTCCCACCCCCAGCAGGTGCCGACTGGGCAGGGGAAGCCGCCGCGGAATCACTCGCTTTCTCCGCCTTCGCCCCGCGGGCACAACCCGTCGACGCCGCCAGAAGCAGGCACAATCCCACCACCGTCAGGCGGCGCGAGGACACGGACGACACGGCTTCACCATGGGGCATCGAAAACTCTCCGCGAAGGGACTCCCAACCACTCGTCAAATCGGGGGGGTACGAGTATACGGCACCGGGCACCCGACTCATTTTCACCGGTGGGGCAGACTTCCGGCCCGCCCTCAAGATTCAGGCAGGCTGGAAGCCTGCCCCACCGACCGCGTCACAAACCGACACCCTCCCGCTACCCTTCGACCCATGTTTACCGGTTTGGTTCAAGCAATGGGCGAGGTTCGCAGCGCCGAACTCGTCGGCCCCGCACTCCGCCTCGCCATCGACCCCCTCTCTTGGCCCCACCGGCCCGCGCACGGCGCGTCGATCTGCGTCAACGGCGTCTGCCTCACCCACACGGGAACCGAATCCGACCAACCCTCCCGCCCCCTCCTCACCTTCGACGCCGTCGCCGAGACCCTCGCCCGGACCACCCTAGGCATGCTCCGCCCCGGCTCGAAGGTCAACCTCGAGCACGCCCTCCGCGCCCAGGACTTCATGGGCGGCCACACCGTGCAGGGCCACGTCGACGCCGTCGGCCGCGTCGAGCACATCAACCCTGACCCCGGCGATTGGCGCGTCCGCTTCTCCGCACCGCCCGACGCCATGGACTGCATCGTCCCCAAAGGCTCTGTCTGCATCGACGGCGTCTCCCTGACCATCACAGACACCACGCCAGGCACCGACACCATCCCGAGCACCTTCGGCGTCGCACTCATCCCCACGACGCTGGAACTGACGACGCTTGCAAGCCTCCGAGTGGGTGATCCGGTCAACATTGAGACCGACATGATCGCTCGAACCGTGGTGGAGTTTCTCAGGCGTCGCTCGTCGACCGCCGCGTGAAGAGTTGACGTGTCTCGATCGCCTCGCCGGAATCGTGCTGGATTTTCGCCAGAACCGCCGTAGGCTACGATTGACCAAAGCTGCACGGCCAAGATGATCGGCCGCGCTTGCATCAACCCCGGACGCACAGGCTGGGGGCACACATTCGAACTCGGAGGACCTTGCCGTGAAGACCTACTCGCGCTTGCTCTCGCGCTGTTCCCGCGCGGCGTTCAGCCTCGCCGTCGCCGCCCTTGCCCCCGCCGCCAGCGCTGGCAACATCACCTTCCCCGATTTCTCGGACACCGCCGGCCTGACGCTCAACGGCAACGCCGCCGTCGTCAACACCATCGACGGTGATGTGCTCCGCCTCGTGCCAGCCCTGGGTGGCCAGTCTGGCAGTTTCTTCGGCAACACCCCCGTCGACGCCCTGCAGTTCGCCTCCTCATTCCAGTTCCGAATCTCCAATCCCGGCGGCATCAGCGACGGCGTCGAGGTCGGTGCCGACGGCTTCTGCTTCGTCATCCAACCCATCTCTTCCGGCGTCGGCGGCGCCGGCGGCGGCCTCGGATATCAGGGCATCACGCCTTCGGTCGCCGTCGAGTTCGACACCTTTACCAACGGCGAGTTTGGCGACCTGTCCTCGAACCACGTCGGGGTCGATCTCAACGGCGACGTCAACTCGGTCGCCCAGGTCGCCGTCGTCGACCGGCTCGACAACGCCGACCTCTGGTCCGCCTGGGTCGACTATGACGGCGTCACCCTGCGCCTGTTCATCGATCCCGCCGGCGGATCGGTGCGTCCGATTGACCCGGTCATCGCCCATGACGTGAACATCCCCGCGGTCATCGGGCAGGACACCGCTTTCATCGGCTTCACCGCCGGCACGGGCTCCGCATGGGGCGACCACGACATCGTCAACTGGAACTACGACTCGACCGTCCCCACACCCGGCCCAGCGACGCTCGCGACCCTCGCCGGTCTGATGGGTCTGCGACGCCGCCGCTGAGGACACGAACCCACGGACTCCAAAGGCCGATCATTGCTCGGGCGTCCGCGATTCCCCTCGAACGGACGATCGAGAACCCCCGCCAGAACGAACAACCCAGTGCATCGACGCGGGTCCACGGCACGCTCCGGCGGACCCGCTTTCGTCACCCCGGGCGCCCACGCGCCGACACTGGAGCCGCCATGAACATCGACATCCGCACCACCAACGTCCCCCTCACCGACGCGCTCAGTTCGTTCATCACCTCCCGACTCAGCGCCACCCTCTCCCGCTTCAACAGCGGCGTCCGCAACATCGATGTCACCGTCTGCGACCTCAATGGCCCCAAGGGCGGGAACGACATGCGATGCCACGTCGAAGTCAGCCTGCGGAACGACGACCCCGTGCTGATCGAAGAACGCGGCGACGACCTGTACGCCGCCATCGCCCGCGCCGCCCAGCGCGCCAAGAACGCCGTGCTGCGCCGGGTGGACGCCGCCAAGCCCCACAAGATGCGCTTCCGCGCCGCGTGAGCGCGATCGTGCCACGTCATCCTTTCGCCCGAAAGGGCGCACGAGAGTTGCCAGGGGCGCGGCGAGTCTTCGAGCAAGCCCCTGGACATCGCTTTGTCTTCTCACCGCCCGGAGGGCGGACGAGTGGTCGTGCGGCGTTCTTCTCGCGACGATTGCAGCAGCAGGCTACTCGTCGTTCGCCCTCCGGGCGATGACTTCATAACCACACGGACCAGGGGCTTGCTCGAAGACTCGCCGCGCCCCTGGCAAAGCTCGGTCGCCCTCCGGGCGGCAGGAATCCGCGCACCCACGCCCGCTAAACCCCCGGCGCCCGCACCACACCCAACCCCAGCCCCACCTCGATCATCCGCCCCACCCGCAGCATCGTCGCCTCTTCAAACGCCGGGCAGATCACCTGCACGCCCACCGGCAGGTTTTCACGGGCCGACAGCTCCGGGTACAGGGCCAATTCTTGCGGAGCCAGTCCGATCCGGCGGCGAAACGTCAGTCGGGCGGGGTCGAGCGGCTC
>JBJXFG010000036.1:0-50139 GCA_046154665.1 Phycisphaerales bacterium
CTCATCCGAACCCTGAGCGCAAGCTCAGGGCCACTCCAGACACCTCTGTGCTGCCTGAAGTGGCCCTGAGCTTGCGCTCAGGGTTCGGACAGAAGATGCACCACCGCAACGTCCGAGATGGAATCCCAGGGAAGTCCCGCGTCATTCGCGGGAAACACCGCATTGCACGGCCCCTGGCGCGAATGTGATTCTCTTGGTGTCAGACGCGATCGCCGCGGCTGAAACACAAGCACGCAAGCATCACGAAGGAGCCAGCCATGCAGTTCGAACAGCCCACCCTCCGCCTGACCGGTACTGACTTCGCCGCCCGCAACGCCCAGGAGCGTGCCGACCGGTTCAACGAGGCGGTGCAGTGCTTCATCGATGCGATGAACCGCGCGTCGTCGGGCCTGAAGAACATGGGCGAGTCGTGGGAGCGGGCCCCGATGATCGTGGCGACGAAGTAACCGGCATGCGGACGCGGCACTGATCCGATGACGGGTCAGTGGCACGACAACGGCACCGGAGTGACGGGGCGACGAAAAGCCTAAACTCCTCGGATGCCCCACCTGCTCGAGCACCTGGACCAATGGAAGCCGTTCCGCGCGGTGGTGGTGGGGGACTTCATGCTCGACCAGCTCGTTTACGGCGACGCCGAGCGCCTCAGCGCCGACGGGCCCGCCCCGGTGCTTCACGCCAAGCGGACCGAGTCAATGCCGGGCGGGGCGGCGAACGTGTGCATGGACCTCGTGGCGCTTCGCGGGCACGTCGAGGCCATCGGGGTGGTGGGCGACGACGCCCACGCCGACGCGCTCCGCCGCGCGATGCACGACGCCGGTGTCTCGACCGACGGGCTCATCCGTGACGCCGCGCGGCCGACCACCGTGAAGCAGAATCTCGTGGGTCTGGCCCAGTCGCGCCACCCGCAGAAGATGTTCCGCGTCGACTACGAATCGCGCGAACCCATCTCCGGCGTGGCTCTGGAGCGGCTCATCGCGGCGTTCGAATCTCGGGTCGCCTCGTGCGACGTTGTCGCCATCGAGGACTACAACAAGGGCGTGTGTACGCCCGAGGTGTGCCGGCGCGTCATCGACGCGGCCCGGAAGCACGGCAAGCCCGTGCTCGTCGACCCCGCGAAACTCTCGGACTATTCCAAGTACCGCGGCTGCGCCTCGATCACGCCCAACCGCAACGAGGCCGAACTCGCCGCGGGCATGAAGACCCACCCCGGGGCCGACCCCGCGCACAACGGCGAAGTCGCCCGCGCCCTGCTCGACCAGCTCGAAGCCGAAGCCGTCGTTCTCACGCTCGACAAGCACGGGGCCCTCTTGCTCGAGCGCGGCGGGCGTCCCATCCACGTGCCGACCGTTGCACGCGAGGTCTACGACGTCACCGGCGCGGGCGACATGATGCTCGCGGCCCTCATGGCCGCGCGGGCCAACGGCGTGTCGTGGCCCGACGCCGTGAGATTCGCGAACGCCGCCGCCGGGCTCGCGGTCGAGGTCTTCGGCGTGCAGCCCATCCCGCTCGAACGCATCCACCGCAGCCTGATCACGCAGCACCTGCCCCGCCACAGCAAGCGGCGCACGCTGGACGAAGCGGCGATCGAAGTCGCCGCCGCGCGGCGCGAAGGCCGACGCATCGTCTTCACCAACGGCTGCTTCGACATCATCCACAGCGGGCACATCAAGCTGCTGCGCGAGGCCGGGGCGCAGGGCGATCTGCTGGTGGTCGCCATCAACAGCGACGCGAGCGTCCGCCGACAGAACAAGGGCCCGGAGCGCCCGATCCATCCTGAAGATGATCGCGCCGACGTGCTGAGCGAGATGGAGTCGGTGGGCATCGTGGTGGTCTTTGATGACGACACGCCGGAGAAGGTTCTCGAACGGTTGCGCCCCGACGTGCTGTGCAAGGGCGCCGACTACACCCGCGAGCGTGTGGTGGGGGGCGATTTCGTCGAGTCCAATGGCGGGCGCGTGCACCTCATCCCCATCGCCGAGGGTCGCAGCACGACCAGCGCCGTGAAGAAGTTGGGGCGCGCTGGCGGAACCGAAGACTGTCCAACCGAGCCCCGAGCGCACGCTCGGGGCCAAGGCTGAAGCGAGGACTCTCGCCCACGAGTTCGATCTCGAGCGCCCGCGTGTTTCCGATGCAACCCCTCGACCTCAACACCCTCCCGCTGCCCGATCTCTACTTCACGCTCGCGCGCTCCGGCCTGGTCCGTGCTCTCATCGAACTCGCCCGCGATGAGGACATCGGCTTCGGCCACCCCGGATCGGCGGGCGCTGATCCCACGTCGTTCAGTATCGGCGACCCTCGCGCGACCATGACGGCGCATGTCAACGCCCGTGAAGCCATGACCGTCGCGGGGCTCGAAACCGTGCCCGAGATCATCCGCGCTTTCAAGTCCAGCGTGATGTGCGAAGCGTTGGCGGCGGACGGTGACGCCGTGGAAAAGGGCCGAATGCTCGCCACGCTCACCGGCCCGCGCCGCGAGGTGCTGATGATCGAGCGCACGCTGCTCAATCTCGTCTCACGGCTCAGCGGCGTGGCGACGCTGACGCGCGCGTTCGTCACTCGCATGAACGCCGAAGCACCGGGAACAAGGGCGCGCCTGTTCGATACCCGCAAGACCACGCCCGGCCTGCGGATGCTTGAGAAGTACGCCGTGCGCTGCGGCGGGGGCTTCTGCCACCGGCTGGGCCTCTACGACGCGGTGCTGTTCAAGGACAACCATGTGGCGGCGCTCGCGCCGGGCGAGTTCGCGAGGGCGATCGCGCTGGCGGCTTCCCGCGCCAAGCAATCGGCGGGCACCCCCATGCGCTTTTTCGAGGTCGAGGTCGATTCTCTCGAACAGCTCGACGCGCTGCTGCACCTGCAGCCCGAGAAGGGCGTCAAGGGCTTCGCCGGCGGCGGGACGATTGAGTTCACCCTGCTCGACAACATGACCTCCGAGCAACTCCGCGAAGCGGTGCGCCGGCGCGACCACGCGCCGACCGACTGGGCTCGGCACATCCAGCTCGAAGCCAGCGGCGGCGTGCGGCTCGAGACCATCGGCGCCATCGCCGCCACCGGCGTCGAACGCATCTCGTGCGGGGCCCTCACGCACCAAGCGGTGAGCGTCGACATCGGCCTTGATGCGGGCTGAAGCGGGCTCGCGAAGAATTGCTCATCCGAACCCCGAGCGCAAGCTCGGGGCCACGATCCGAAGACGGCAGCCGCGATTCACGCCATGAGTGCTCGGCGCGTGGCCCTGAGCTTGCGCTCAGGGCTCGGATGATTCGAGGGGGCTCGGATGACCCTTGCACGCTACTTCTTCTCGATCTCATCCTTCATCTTCTGCTTCAGCAGCTCAAGCTCTCGGCGCAGCCGTTCGAGCTCCGCGTTCACGCCGTCGACTGATTTGTCTGCGTTCGCCGCGGCGGCGAGTTGAGCGCGGGCCTCTTCCAGCCGCTCGCGCCAGACCGGGTCGCGGGCCGAAGCGATCGCACGCGCGAGGTCGTCAAGGCCACGCTTGTCCTTCGCCTCCACCAGCGCCGCCGCGGCGGCGCCGCGCGGGCGCGCTTCGCGGTCGATGACCAGCGGCGCGAGGGCGGCGTAGGCCTTGTCGGTGTCGTGGCGTGCGAGCCTGCCGACCACCTCCGCCGCGACGCCCCGGGTCCGCGTCAGCACGCCGGGGCGCGTCAGCGGGATGGCCGCGTCGAGCGCCTCCTTCAGGTTGAGGTCCGCGAGCGCGCGGAGCGCCGTCTGGCGGAGCGTGTCGTCGCGCGATTCGCTGCCCAGCGCCGCGACGATCACCTGCAAGTCTTCGGCACGCCCGCGCTTGCCCACCGCTTCGATCGCCGCCGCCCGCACCGCGTACGACTCGTCCTCGGTCCCCGCGACGCGGGTGAGCGCGTCCAGCGCCTCGGCGGTGTTCGCCGACGCCAAGCCGCGCACGATCCCCAGCCGCACCCGCGCGTTCTCGATCGCGCCCATTTTCGAGTCTGCCTCGCCCGCCCGCGCCGCTTCCAGCACCGCGTCGGCGCGACCCAACTTGCCCAGACTCATCGCCGCCTCGGCGCGTACCGCGGCGTTTTCCTGCGAGTTCCGCACCGCCCCCGCCAACGCCTGCACCGCCTCGGCGCTCCCGGTGTTGCGCGAGAGCGCCCGCGCCGCATCAACTCGGCTCGGCGCCGTCGGGCCCTCGTTCAACTGCGTGATGAAGCGCCGCGTCGGCTGCTCCACCGTCAAGTCCGCCAGCACCGTGAGCATCGGATCAACCACGACCATCTCCGGCTCGGCGTCGAGCTTCATCCGCCGCTCGTGACGCCGGCCGTCCACCGGGATCGTCACATCGCTCCGCTGACCCTTCACACGCACCACCACCGGCAGATCGAACACGAACGCGGGCAGCTCGGCGTCGATGTGCTGACGCTGCTCCACCACGATCGCCAGCTCCGAGGCTTGCGCGTCCCACTCCGCCTTCACATGCAGCCTCGGCGTTCCCGGCCGCAGCGTCCACTGCTCGAAGAACCGCTCCAGCGACACGCCGCTGACTTCTTCGAGCACGCGCCGGAACTGGTCTGTCTCGGCGGTCTGGTGCTGGTAGCGTTTCACATACGCGCGCACGCCCGCGAAGAAGACCTCTTCGCCCAGCTTCATCCGCAGCATGTGCAGCACGCTGGCACCCTTGGGGTATGGGTTGCTGGTGCGCCGGAAGACTTCCCACGGGTGCTCGTAGACGTTCGAGACCATGCCTGGGCGAGCGCGATCCTCGGCGGAAGCGCCGGGTGCGATCTGGTCCGCCGCCGCCACGCCGCGCATCGAGCCGTGCATTGACATGAGATAGCCGTTCTGCAGCGCCGCGGGCCCGCCGTCAAACCCGTCGCGGGCCTCGTACCACAGGGCGGTGCTGTAGGTGGCCCAGCCTTCGTTGAGCCAGATGTGGGCCCAGGTGTTGCAGGTGATCAGGTCGCCGAACCACTGGTGGGCGAGCTCGTGCGAGATGAGCCCGTCGAGGTCGCCGTCGCGCAGCGATTTGTCATCGAGGATCGCCGTGTCGTACATCGTCGTGGCGGAGGTGTTCTCCATCCCGCCCGCGCCGAAGTTCCACACGATCACCTGGGCGTACTTCTCCCACGGGTAGGGCACGCCGAAGCGGCGCTCGAAGACCTCCATCATGTCAGCGGTTCGCCCGTAGGTGCGGGCCACGTCAGCGCCCCGCCCCAGCGGGGCGTACACGGGCATCGGCACGCGGTGCTGCGCGCCGTCGAGCGTCGCGACATCAACAATGTCCCACTTGCCCACAGCCATCATCACCAGGTAGTTCACATGATCGCCGGCCTGCTCCCACACAAACGTGCTCCGACCGTCTTTGGTGTTCGTCCCCTTGAGCGCGCCGTTGGCCACCGCCTGATAGCCCTCCGGCACCGTGATCTCGAGCCGCGTGCTCAGCCGCTCGTTGGGAAAATCGTGCGACGGGAACCACCAGCGGTTCGTCTCGGGCTGGCCCTGGGTGTGGATCTGCGCCGGTCTGCCCTTCCACTCTGGAGATTCCGGCGTCCAGAACAGCCCCTCCGGCGGATCGTTCAGCGCGTACCTGACCTCCAGCGTCACCGGCTTGCCGACTTCGAGCTCGGGGCTGAACGACACGCTCAGCACGCGGTCGTCGTAGGTCGCCGTGACCTTCGCACCCGCGCCGCCTTCGACCAGGTTCACCGCGTCCGCCGCGATCGTCATCTGCTCGGCGTTCAGCCGCAGCGTGCCCAGCGCCTTTCCGATCGGCGTGAACGTCAGCCGCGACACACCCGTCAGCCGTGGCGTGTTCATGTCCGGGATGTCGAGCTTCAGCGTCATCGACGCAAAATCAACCAGCCGGTCCGGCGGGAAGTTCCGCAGGTCGCGCCCCGTCGCCGAGTGGAACCGCAGGCGTTCGGCACCCGGAGCCGCGACGCCGAAGCCGTGACGCTGCAGCCATCCCAGTCGCGCCTCGTGGCACTCGCAGCGCCATTCCCGCGCCACGACAGACGACGAACAAAGTAGTGAGACGGCAAGCGCCACGACACGGTGGGGTCGGATCATGCCCGGAGTATCGCGGGCGAGGGGCCGCGCGTCCATCCGAGCCCCGAGCGCAATCTCGGGGCCACTTCCCGCGATCCAAGCGTGGCCCCGAGCTCGCGCTCGGAGATCGGACATGCAAGAAAAACCTACTCGCTCAGCGGATCCACGAATCCCCCAGTCTTCCCGATCCGCCCCATCAACTCCTCCGCAATCCCGCGGTGTTTCGAGGCCGAGGCTTCATCGCCGCGCCGCGCATGCACTGCCGCCAGATACCGGTGCGCATCCAGATACCCCGGCTGCATCGAGATCGCGATGTTCAAGAACTGCAAGGCGTGAGCAAACTCCTTCTCACCCGTCGCCACGCCGTGATGCGCCAGGCACGCCCCGAGCGTGTAGTGCGCCTCGGGCAGAAAATGCTGCAGCTGCACCGCCTCGAACGCGTGCTCCGCCGCGGGCTCGAAGTTTTTGCGGAGCATCTCGGCCTGGGCCAGCCCCAGGCGTGCCCGCGCGTGGTGGGGGTCCGTCGCCGCCGCGCGCCCGAACACCCGCAGCGCGTTCTGGGCGTCTTTCATTTCGAGATACGCCGTGCCCAGCAGGCAGTCGCGGTCAGGGTTGGGCTTGTCGCTCGCCGCGGCCTCGCGCTCGAGCCGCTGCGCCGCCTCGCCCGGCTTGCCCTCGGCGATGAGCGCCCCTGCCAGCACCATCGCCGCGTCGGCATGCCCCGGGCACCGCGACAGAAACCCCTCGACCACCACCCGCGCCCGCTCAAACTGCCCCGCGTTGTACAGGTTCTGCGCCAGCGTGATCGCGTAACGCGCCTCCTCGGGCTTGGATTCCGACAGCGGCCCCAGCAGCTCGATCGCCGCGAGGAAGTCGCCCCGCGCCTGCTTCACCACCGCCAGGTTGAACCGCGTCTCACGATCCACGTTGTCGAGCATCGCCTGCTCATCGCCCGACATGTCGGCGAGGTACCCCAGCTCGATGAGCTGCTTGATCGACTGCGCCGATTCGAGCGTGTCCACCCGCATGTCCGCCGGGTGCATGCCGGACGCGCCGGGTTCGGCGCCCTCCACAGCATCCCAGGATTCGATCCGCTCCAGCACGGGCGAATGCTCGAACGCCTCCACCAGCACGCGGCCATCCATGTCCAGCCCTGTCGGCAGACCCAGCAGCGTCAGCGCCGTCGGCGTGATATCGAGCAACGTCGCCCCCAACACTTCGCGCGGCGCTTGCGGCGTACTCCGTGCGACGATTCCACCATTCTCCGGCCCCGCGATGATCAGCACGCCGTGTTCGCGGTGCCACGTCGCATCCAGCGCCGCGTGCTTGTCGTCCGCCGCGGGAGGCGTCGCGGGACGCAGGTGATCGCTGTGAAACCCGTGATCGCTCAGCAGGATCACGCACGCCTCGGGCCCGGCCAGCGCGATGAGCTCGCCGAGCATCCGATCTTGCAGCTCGTAGACGCCGTCCATCACGCCCTTGAACACGTTGAAATCCCGCTCGCTCACGCCGGCCATCTTCGGCGGGTGAAACCCCATGAAATGATGCCCGAAAACGTCAATCGCCTCGTTGAATACCATCGCGCAGTCCCACC
Organism: Phycisphaerales bacterium; assembly: GCA_046154665.1. Taxonomy (GTDB): domain Bacteria; phylum Planctomycetota; class Phycisphaerae; order Phycisphaerales; family UBA1924; genus JAFLCM01. Next base: position 7,616 of record JBJXFG010000036.1, read on the forward strand.
CCCCGGAGCCGCCGGCTTTCATCGCCCGCTTCGCGATCGCATGCACCGTGTGCGCCTGCGCCAGCAGCCGCTGCAACAGCCCGACGCGCACGTCCGAAGGCGGCAGCTTCGCAAACTCCGGCGCCAGCGCCCGTAGCTCCTTCGGGTCGACGCGCGACGGGTGGACCCGCGCCTCGCCAACCAACCCGGCCAACTCCTCAGGATGCACGCACCCCGGCGTCAGCGGCCACGGTTCCTTCGCGCCGCGCGGGCAACCCTCGCCGTACATGTTCGACACGCACACCCCCCCCCCACGGATCGGCTCGGCAGGGTGCGAGGCGTACCAGCCCACCACCACCGTGCGCAGCCCGCGCTGCGAGAGCATGTTCCACAGCGCCTTGGTCTTCCGAGTGGTGCTCGTCGAAGGACGGATGCCCGCGCCGGTCGGTTCCGGTTCAACGAAGTTGAGGATGCCGTGCTTGTCGGCCCGCTTGCCGGTCGCCACCGAGTTCCACAGCAGCGGCGAGAGCCGCGGCTCGAGCGTGCGCAGGTCGGCCCGCACGCCGCGCTGCAGCAGCCGGCGCACGTTGGGCAGCCGCCCACGGACCATCAGCGGGTCCATGAGTTTCCAGTCGGCGGCGTCCCAGCCGACGATAAGCAGTTTCTCCGCCAAGCGATTCGCAGTTGCCATCGCCTCATGCTACCGGGCGACGCTCGGTGGCTCATCCGACGCCGGCTCTCAAGGGCACGCCACTCCGAAACCGCCCAGGAACAGCACAAGATCGGCCGTGTTGACCAAGCCGGTCCCGTCCAGGTCCCCGGCGGCGAACGCCAGCACGCTCTGCCCAAAGGCCCCGATGAGCAGCACCAGATCGGCGGTGTTGGTCGCGCCGTCGCCGTTGAGGTCGGTCGGGCACGTCGGCACCCGCTCGTGCGCGCCGAGGTCGACGACCGGGGCCGGACCGACACCCAGGTCGGGCACGCCGGTGAAATCGCGGAACCTGGGCAGGCCGGCGAGATCAAACACCACGCCCGCCGGTACCAGCCCGTTGTTGCCGCGGTCGATGCACGGCGAGGCGGCGCTGAGCCGCAGGTCGTCGTCTTCGGTCCCGGTGATCCCGTCGGCCCCGGCGGCGTTCACGAACAGCGGATCGGCATCGAACGTCGACACCGAAAGGAACTGCCCGTTCCACCCTTCGATACACGACGACGCGACGTTGATCGTCCCGGTGCCGAACTTCACGCCGATCGGCAGCGAGACTGGGTTGCCGCTCTTGTTCGCATTGAAGATGCAGTTGTGGATCGTGCATGCAGTGGCGTTGCCGATCAGCAGCGGGAAGTAGGTCATGGTTGGAGCACCGTTATCGAACACCGTGCAGTTGATCAGCCGCAGCACGCCCCCGCCCTGCGCGTGGATCGTCGAGCCGCCCTGCCGGTCGTTCCCTGTGAACACGCAGTTCGTCACCGTGAGGTCGATGTTCTCGAACGAGTACAAGGCTCCCCCGCCGTCGCCGCCCTCTTCGTTGTCCACGAAGAGACAACGATCAACGACCACCGTGGCGTTGGAGGCCGAGATGCCCCCGCCGCTCACTCCGGCGCAACGGACGAACCGGCAGCCTTCGATCTGCGCCGTCCCGCCGAAGACCCCGATGCCGACGCCGTCGGGGTTTGATTTTGGTGCCAACTCGTTCGAGAACTCGCAATCCCGCACATTGATGGTGCCGGGGTTCGGATCGTCGCCGTTGGGGCCGGCGCCAGCATGGATGCCCAAGCCGCGAACCGGCCCGGTCTTGTCGAACGACTCAATGAACCGACAACGCCGCACGGTGGTCGCGGCCCCTGAGCGCGAGCTCACGCCCCCGCCAACCAGGGCGCGGTTCCCGTTGAAGAAGCAACCGTCAATGGTCGCCGCACCGCCGAACACCGCGATGCCCGCACCTTCGCCCGCGGCGCGGTTTCCGACGAGAACGCACCGCGCGATCACCGGCGACGCTCCCTGGCACATCACGCCGCCGCCAGCTTCAAGGTCGATCAGCACGGGACTCCGGTGCGACGCGAAGCCGCGCGTGATGGTGAAGCCGTCGAGCACGCCGGAGCCCCCGGGGCCATCGGCCCGGACCACATGGGCGACATTGTCCGCGTCGCTAAAGGGCGGGAACCCAGACTCATCATCGTCTTTGAGATCGCCCGTCAATGTCGTCACCCGCAGGGCGGGGTCGCGCTGCATCTCGCTCGATTCGGTGCCCACGAACCCCCCCAGCACCCGCACGCCGGACTTGAGCGCGAACGCGGCCATGATCGAACCGTTCGCCCCCGCCGGCGCGTACACCCCTTGGGCGACCCAAAGGTCGTCACCGGGCTGCGCCGCCGTCAGGGCCGCCTCGAGCCCGAGCCGGCCCTGATAGGCGTCCGCCCACGAGGTGCCCGTGCCGGCACCGGTGGTCAGTGCGGCGTTGACGAACACCACGCCAGCATCCGCCGACCGAACAGCCGCGACAAGCGACATCAGAACGAGAGAGAACTTCATGGCGATTCACTCCGGGAAGGTGATGGGTTGCGAGCAACGAAACTCATGCGAAGCGGACGTGCGCGGGTTCCACGCAAGCGCGAACTTGGCAGCAGCGTCACGGACACGGCAGGCCGAAACCGCCGAGGAAGACCACCAGGTCCGCCGTGTTCACCGTGCCGCTGCCGTCGAGGTCCTGCACCACAAATGGTGCGACGGTCTGGCCGAACGACCCGAGAAAAAGCACCAAGTCGGCGGTGTTGGTCTGCCCATCGCCGTCGAGATCGGTGGGGCAGGTGGGCGCACGCTCGTGCGCTCCGATGTCGACCACAGGCGCGGGGCCAACGCCCAGATCGGGCACCCCCGCGATGTCACGGAACCGTGGCAGCCCTGCCACATCAAGAAGCACCCCCGTCGGCACCAGCGAGTTGTTCCCCCGATCAACGCACACCGAAGCCGCCCCCAGCCGCAGATCATCGTCCGCCGTCCCCGTCACACCGTCGGCCCCCGCCGCGTTGACAAATCCCGGCACGCCGTCAAACGTCGCCACCGAGGGGAACTGGTTGTTCCATCCCTCCACGCACGACGACGCGACGTTGATCGTCCCGGTGCCGAACTTCACGCCCAGGGGCAGCGTCACCGGGTTCCCGCTCTTGTTGGCGTTGAAGATGCAGTTATGCACCGTGCAGGCTGTCACGTTGCCGATGAGCAGCGGGAAGTGGACCCCCGTCGGTGCCCCGTTGTCGAACATCGTGCAGTTCGTCAGCCGAAGCACGCCCCCGCCCTGCACATGGATCGTCGAGAACCCCTCGCGATCATTCCCCGTGAATACGCAGTTGGTCACCGTGTAGTCCACATTCTCGAACGAGTAGATCGCCGCCCCGCCGTCGAAACGACCCTCGTTCTCGGCGAAGAGGCAGCGATCAATCTCCACCGTGGCGTTCGAGGCTGACACCCCGCCGCCGCTGCCCGCGCCGGTACACCGGATGAAACGGCACCGCTCGATCCGGGCCGTCCCGCCGGAGACTCCGATGCCAATCCCGTCCGGTGCATCGAAAGGCGTGGTCTGGATCGAGAACTCGCACCCCCGCACGATGATCGACCCTGGGTTCGGATCGGGGCTGGTGATACCGTCGCCCGCCGCGATCCCCCAGCCCTTGCGCGCTCCGGCCCCGTGGCTGGTGGTGTCAGTGAACCGGCAGTTCTGCACCACCGTCGCGGCCCCCGAGCGCGACGAGACCCCGGCCCCTGACCACCACGCGCGATTGCCCGTGAAGTGGCACCCGTCGATCAGCACCGCGCCGCCAAAGGCCGCGATCCCGCCGCCCTCAGACTGTGCGCCGTTGTCCGTGAACCGGCACCCGCGCACCATCGGCGAAGCGCCCACCGCAAGCAGCCCGCCGCCCGCCGGGCGGTCCACAACGGTGCCCCCAAGCCGGTCCTCAGCGAACCCGGCCCGCACCGTGAACCCGTCGAGCGTGCCCGAGCCCGCGGCCCCATCGGCCCGCACCACGTGAGCGCTGTTGTCGCTCTTGTTGAATGTTTCCTCCTCTGGCAAGTCGTTCGAGTTCAGGTCGCCGGTCAGTGTCGTCACCCGCAGCACCGGATCGCGCTGGGCTTCGCTTGACTCGTTCCCCGCGAATCCGCCCAGCAGACGGACGCCCGACTTGAGGTTGAACGAAACCGTGATGTCCCCGTTCGCCCCCGCCGGCGCGTACACACCCTGCGCCACCCAGATGTCGTCCCCCGCCTGCGCCGCACCGAGTGCCGCCTGAACCCCGAATCGTCCTTGGAATGCGTCGGCCCATGACGCCCCGTTGTTGGCCCCCGTCGTAAGGTCCGCGCGCACGAACAGCACGCCCGCCTGCGCCGCGCCGACAAACCACAACGTTCCCAGCCCGATCACGAATGCTCGCATGTCCCTGTCCTCGCTTCGTCCCCCGAAGGGGTCGGTTTCGAACGCGACGGCCCATCCGTCACCGGGCCATGCGACCCGTCGCGCAAGCAAGGACAGAGAATCAGTTCAACGACCGAAAACAGCCGCGCCTCAAGGGCATGCCAGGCCGAAACGCCCGAGGAACTCCGTCAGATCGAGCACGTTCACCGCGCCGTCGCCGTTGAAGTCCCCGCCCGTGCCCGGCGTCACGCTCGACCCGAACTGACCCAGGAACAGCGTCAGGTCCGCCGTGTTCACCGTCAGGTCGCCGGTGAGATCACCGACACACACCGGCGGCGGTGCGACACTGAAATCCACCGCGAACACCCCGCCCGCCAGCCCGTCGCCGCTGGGCAGCACGCTGCCCGGGTTCACCAACGACGATCCCGGCGTCTCGCCGTCGAGCACCCCGCCGCCCGCTGCTCCCGTCACCGTCGCCGCCACGCCCAGCGTGTGGCTGCCCGTCGCCAGTGCCACGCTCGGCGTCAGCGTCGCCGTAAACGTCAACGCGTCATACACGAACGCGCACGGCACCACGCCGCCCGGCCCCATCAGCGTCACATCGCCCGCGCTGATCGTCACGTTCTTATGAAAAGTCACCGTGATCGGCCCGCCAAAGCCGCTTGCGCCTCCCGCCACCGTCGAGCCCGGCGCGGGCGAAGTCTGCACCACCTTCGGCGGCCCCTCAGGCCCCGTCCCCATGTTCGTCAGACCCGTGAACAGAATCCAGTTGTCCGGATCAAGCGTGAACCCGCCCATCGGCACCGGCACCGGGATCAGGAAATGCTCCGCGTCGGCATTGTTCGACACCCGCGCGTCAAAGGTCGGCCCGCCGCCGGTAGGGCCGAAGCGCGTCGTGATCGGCATGACATAGCGCGGGTAGGCGTTGGTCTGCGTCTGGTCGAGATACAGCTCGATGTAGTTCTGCCCGCCCGCGCTGACATTCCGCCACGCGAACTGATACGCCGGCGCCCCCGGCTGGAACACCCACTGCTGGAAGAAGGTGTTGAGGCTGTGCCCGACGACGCCCTCGCAGATGGCCTGAAACTCCTCGGTGGTGGCCGACCCGCCGCCATAGGCAGCGCGGTAGTCGCGCAGGGCCGCAAAGAACGCCGCGTCGCCGATCACGCCGCGCAGCATGTGCAGCACCCACCCGCCCTTGCGGTACGAGAAGTTGGTGCTGAAGATGCGGTTCATATCGGTTGTGGTGGGGCACCACACGGTGCCGTTCACGTCGCTGGGTTTGCGCTGCACCATCGCCAGCCGCAGCGACCCAGCGCCCGCCGAGCCCGGCTTCCACTCTTCCCACAGCGCCTCGGAATAGGTCGCGAAGCCCTCGTTCAGCCAGATGTGGTTCCACGTGGCGCACGTCACGTTGTCGCCCCACCACTGGTGCCCCAGCTCGTGCGCCGTCACCGATTCGCTGAACGTCCCCTGCCCCGTCGCCGTCTGGTGCTCCATCCCGCCCCCGAACCCGAACTGATACATCCCGTACTTCTCATTCGCGAACGGGTACAGCCCCAGCCGCCCCTCCGGCGAGAACGCCGTCAGCATCTCGATGCACCTGAACCACGCGTTGCGGTTCGTCAGCGTGTCGCTCTCGGGGTAAAGCCAGAACGTCACCGGCATCGACACGCTCGGCCCCGAACTGGGCGTGAAGTTCCACGTCTGATTGTACTCGTTGTGGTTCGTCGCGCTGAAGCAGTACAGGTACGTCGCAGTCGGGTACAGCGTCCGCCAGAAATACGTCAGCCGGTTCCCGCTCGCGGGCAGCGTCGATTGCAGCACGCCGTTGCTCGCCACCTTCATGGTGTCGGGCACGGTGAAGCGCATGTCGGCGACGCACTTGTCAAGGTTGTTCTCCTTGCAGGGCATCCAGGTGTGGGCGAAGTCCGTCTCGCTCAGCGTCCAAACCTCGCGGGCCCCGCTGCCCCGCGTGCGGAAGTTGATCGATCCGAACCCCCCTCCGTTCGGCACGCCGCTGTACGTCACCTTCACCGTGAACGGCTCACCCGGGTTGTACGTCCGCCCCAACTGCACGGTCATGGTGATGCCCGCGCGCGAAAACGTCCGGTTCACGCCGTCCACCTGCACGCCCGTCGCCGCGTTCACCGTGAACCCGCCCGCGAGCCGCACCTGCACCGTCGAGATCGCCTGCAACGCTACAAAAGAAATCGTGTTCGACCCTGAGATGGTCGTCGCCACCGGGTCGATGGTGATGTCGAGGTCGTACTTGATGAGGTCAGTGCTCGTGTTGTTGACCGCCAGCTCTTCGAGTCCGCCCCCGCGCTCATTCGCGTGATGCCGCGCCGCGTGGGCCAGCAGCGCCTTCATTGATCCGATCTCCCGCTTCCCCGCGGCGCACACGTCACACCCCAGCAGATCAACCGGCACGGCGGTCTGCCCCGCCGCCGAAAGCGACGCCACCATCACGGCGCCCAGAGCCCACATTCCTCGACAGAGGTTCGTCATCATGCCCAGAGTGTCGCCGTTCGAACGCGCTTTGCCTAGCCCGCCCCGGAACCACTTTCGGCCCCGGAGTTTCGGCCCGAAGTCTCACCCCCCCCAGCACGTCCGATCACCTGCCCCCGCGCGCTTCTCTCGAAACCGCGGACGCTCAAGGGCGTATCAATCCCCATGCCGCGCTGGCCCTTGACCCCGCCCCGCTGGGCCCCCACGCCCTTCGCCGAAACGCCGGATGAGCGCGTCCTCACCTTCGCGCGCCTGCGCGTCGGACCCTTCGTCATCGGCCTCCGCGCCTACCGCTCCGATTTCCACCAGCCACTCCACGCCCGCGACCTCGCCCAAGTCGACTTCAACCTCGCCGGCGGCGGCCGCGGCCTCTACGCCGGCACCGACGCCACCTCACGCCCGGGCGACATCGAGCCCTACGCCCCGAACATCCCGCACTCCTTCCAGTCCGGGCCCGAAGGCATTCGCACCATGCACCTCTCGATCGCGCGGGCCGCCTTGCCCCCAGAGTGGCGTTCACGCACCGACGCCCCGCGCGAGCGACACCACTTTGACGAGCCCGCGGCCATCCGCGCCGCGCTCGCCCTCCTGAACAACGCCCGCGCCCCGCGCGACGCCGATGCCGCACACACCGAAGCCGTCGCGTGGGAGCTCTTCCACACGGTCTTCGCGCCCTCGACAACCGAACGGCGCACGCCAACCGTCCGCCGCGCTGTCGAGCTCCTCCACGACACCCCCAGCCGCACCGTCGGCCTCGCCGAACTCGCGTCGGCGTGCGACGTCCATCGCGGCACCCTGGCCCGAGTCTTCCGCGCCCACACCGGCACCACCCCCGGTGCCTACCACCGCAGGCTCCGCACCGCACACGCCGTCCGACTCCTGGCCCTGGGCGTCCCCGCCGCTCGCGCCGCCCTCGACGCGGGCTTCGCCGACCAGCCCCACCTCGTCCGCACCCTGCAATCCTGCTGCGGCACGACACCCACGCGCTTCACCAAGCAGCTCGGCACCGCGCGAAGCCGCAGCATTTGATCAGCCCTCGTGCCACTGCTGGCTCCGCTTTGGGAGACAGCAGTGCCCGATGAACGGTGTCTTTCAGAGGCCCGGCACTGACGTCGGTCCCAAAGCGGACCGCCATCAGTGGCACGATTGCCGATGCCATCACGACAACACGCAGTGCGACACAGAGCGCATCACTCAACGCCGCCGCCGCACCACCCACACCGCGCCAACCATCACCCCCGTCGGAACCCCCGGCCCCGGCACCGCGATCAACTCAAACGCGCTGTCCGTGTCCTGAAACGTCGACCACGCCCCGCTCGTGAAGCTGAACACACCGCTGCGACCGTTCACAAACCGACCGTCCTGCCACATCCACGCATCCCCCGAAGTCACGATCGGCGTCGCGCTGATCGCAAGGAAGTACCGCACCCCCGCCAGCGCACTGAACGGCGTCCCCAGCGCCACCTCATGCCGAAACTCGGTCGCCCCCGAGTCGAACGCGACCCGCCCTGTCGCCGTCGGCCCCGTCGCCGCCACCGTGAACGTCTCGCTCCGCAGCAGCGAGACGGGGATGGTCCCCGCCGTGTTCGATGTGAAGATCTCGACCTTGAACGCGCTGAAGTTCGCCAGGCTCAACGCCACCCGCCCCTCGCTCTGCCCCCACCAGCGCACCCGCTCGATCGAAGCCCCGCCGGCAATCACAAAGTCGTCGGCGTGCTTGAAGTTCCGGTTCGGCCGAGCCACCGAACTCGAAAAGAACCCGAAGCCGCAGGGGTCGTTCGCGATCTGCGAGTAGACCACCTGCGCGCCCGCGCGCGGCGTCGCTCCCAATGTCCCCGCCGCAAGCGTCCCCGCCACGCCGATGTTTCGGCACAGATGCACAAGCTGAGTTGGTGTCATGGTCGCCAAGCATGCCCGCGCGAACGCTCGCCGTCTTGAACCAGAGTCGCGCCGGTTATCGGCCCGCTGATGCCGTTACCTGTCCCGCCGCTGAAGCCGCGTGCGGCCCCCACGCGGCTCCGCCCAGAGATTTTGACAATCAAAGTACTTCGATCTGCTGTCGCTGTGAGGTATCTTCTCTCCTGGAGTGGGGCCCGCCGCCCCGAGCAGTCATCCCAATGTGGAGATAGCCCATGCGTTCTGTCGTTCTCGCGATCGCCGCCCTGCTGTCCGCCCCAGTTCTCGCGCTCGCCCAGCCCATCGGCCATTGGCGCTTCAACGAAACCGCAGGCGCCACCGCCTCCAACTCCGCCGCCGGCGCCAACGGCACCCTCGTCGGCAACGCCGCCTTCACCACCGGCGGCATCAGCGGAAACTGCGTCAACTTCCCCACCTACGGCGGCGGCTACGTCACCATGGGCAACACCTACAACATCGACGCCAACCCAGAGTTCACCATCTCCGCCTGGGCCAGAACCACCAACACCACGAACCCCAAGGTCGTCGTCTCACGCCATTTTACCGGGATATTTAACGGCTACATCCTCTGCGTGGACCTCGGCGGCGCGTACGCCAACCCGCAGCGCGGCCAGTTCTACCTCAACGACTTCCCCGGCTCCACCTGCAACGGTGCCACTGTCCTCACCGATGGACAGTGGCACCACCTCGTCGCCGTCTACCGATTCATCGGGACCGGCACCATCCGCGAGCTCTGGGTCGACGGCATCCGCGAAGCCGCCAACGCCAACGCCGGGCCCAATCCACACCCCTCACCATCTTTCTTGGTCGGCGGCATCTTCTTCAGCAGCGGCGGAGAAACCGGCTATTTCCAGGGCCAGATCGACGAGGTCCAGGTCTACAACTACGCGGTGACGTCCGCCGACATCGCCATACTCCGCGCGACCCCCGCCGCCGTCGCCGCACCCAAGCAGTGCTTCTGCGACTTCAATGGCGACAACCAGCGCAACACCGCCGATCTGGTCATCTTCCTCGCCCGCTTCGCTCAACCCACCTCAAACTTCGGCGACCTCGGCGACGTCAACTACGACTCGGCGGTGAACACCCAGGACCTGACGATTTTTCTGGCACGATTCGGCCAGCCGTGCTAGTGACCAACAAGCGAACCCCGACCGTGAGGGAGGGGCTCGGAGGAAGTGGCGAAGTGGCGGAAGTGACCAAGTGGACAAGTGCAATCGTGCATTTGTCGCGCCGATTCTGAACCGAACCCCGAACCCCACAACCGACTCTCTCTCCTGCCTTCCTCCGCGCCCTCCGCGATCTCCGCGTTGAACTGCCTTCCCCCTCTCTCCACGAACTCCGCGGTGAATGACTCGACGGTGAGCTAACTTCTCGCCCCGTCCCCGAGCCCCCCAAACCGCCGACTCCGACCCGCGAACACCCGAACCGCTTCGCGCAAATCTTCGTTCGTGAAGTCCGGCCACAGCCTCTCGATCACATGCAGCTCGGCGTACGAGATCTGCCACAGCAGGTAGTTGCTCACCCGCATCTCACCTGCCGTCCGAATCAAGAGGTCCGGGTCCGGAAGCCCCGCCGTGTAAAGCCGGCTCTGGATCGTCCGCTCATCGATCGCATCCGGCGACACCCGCCCCGCCTTCACGTCCCGCGCAATCGACCGCACCGCATCGGTGATCTCCGCACGGCTGCCGTAGTTCACCGCCAGGCACAGCGTCGTCCCCGTGCAGTTCTTGGTCGCCTCGACCGTCCGGTCCAGCGCATCCAGCGCAAACTGCGGCAACCCCTCGCGCCGCCCGATCTGCACAAACCGGCAGTTCGTCTCAACAAGATGAGCCCGCTCCATGTCCATGTACGCCAGGTACAGGTCCATCAGGAAGTTCACTTCCTCCGCCGGCCGCTTCCAGTTCTCGAGGCTGAACGAATACAGCGTGAGCACCTCGACGCCCAACCGTCGGCACTCTTCAAGCGTCGATCGGATCAGCCGCGACCCCGCCTTGTGCCCGGCCATCCGCGCCAGCCCGCGCTGCTGCGCCCACCGACCGTTCCCGTCCATGATGATCGCCACATGCCGAGGCACCCGCGTCGGCGGCACATCGGGCATGTACCGCGAAGGGTCCGCCAGGTGGTACAGCGAACGCATCCGCGCCACCGCCGATCGCTCCGCCTCATCCTTGAACGCCGACAGCGGCGTGATCTCCGCCTCGCTCTGCGCGGGGTCGGGCACGGGCGGGTGCTCAAATCGTGCGTGCGTCATGGGCGATCGAATCAGGGCGTCACCGGGCATCCACGCTACGACGTACGGAACCGCCGGTTCGGCAAGCGTACCCTAGTCGCGTGATTTTGCCCGATTCCACGCCGATGTCCCCGCGTTCCGATGCGCTCAACCCGATGGGCCTGACGTGCCGCGCCATGGTCGAAGCACTCGGCGCGACCAACCCCGCCCGCGAGCGCGAGATCGCCTCGGCGTACGCCGCCTTCTTCCGCCGCGCCGAGACCGAACCCCTCCACGCCCTGGGCATCCACGCGGACACGCCCACCCCTGTCCGCACCCTCACCACCGACAGCCCTGAAGGCGACGTCGTCAAGTTCCTCCTCGAAGTGCCCCAAGGCGGCACGGCTCTCCGAGCCGTGTCTCCCGACCCGCACTCGGCGAACGGCGTCGATTCGAAGGCCGACGGCTCGGAGAGCCGTGCCACCTTGCAGACCGAATCCGTCATCATCCCCATGAAGCGCCGCCACGAGACCACCCGCACCCTGTGCGTCTCGAGCCAGGTCGGCTGCGCCATGGGCTGCACTTTCTGCGAGACCGCCCAGATGGGCCTCATCCGCTCGCTCACCGCCGCCGAGATCGTCCAGCAGTGGTTCGCCGCCACCCACGCCGTGAAACTTGATCCGGCGGCACAGCCCTCCGAACCGGTGGGGCAGGCTTCCAGCCTGCCATCCAAGCAAAGGCAGGCCGGAAGCCCGCCCCACCAGTTCCCCATCAAAAACATCGTCTTCATGGGCATGGGCGAGCCTCTCGACAACCTCGACAACGTCATCAGCGCCGTCGAAATCCTCACCGACCACTACGGCCCCGCCGTCCCCATGAGCGGCATCACCATCTCCACCGTCGGACGCATCGACGGCCTCATGAAACTCCGCGAGCACGTCCAGCGCCCCGGTTGGAAGCAACTCAACCTCGCCGTGAGCATCAACGCCCCAAACGACGAGATCCGAAGCAAGATCATGCCCGTCAACCGATCGATGCCTCTTGGCGAACTTATCCCCATCCTCGAAACCTGGCCGCGCCGCAAGAGCGGCGCCATCTGCGCCGAATACGTCCTCATCCCCGGCGTCAACGATTCAACCCAGCACGCCCACGAACTCTGCACCCTCCTCAAGGGCGTCCGCTGCTGCGTCAACGTCATCCCCTACAACCCACGCCGCGGCTCACCCTGGGAAGCCCCCGCCGAAGCCACCGTCGACCGCTTCCTGAGCGACCTCGAAGCCAACGGCCAGTTCTGCAAACGCCGCCGAACCAAGGGCCGCGACACCATGGCCGCCTGCGGCCAACTCGGCAACGAACACATCCGCCAGCGGAAGTTCGTGGGTGTGACCATGACCCATACCGACGCGCACGCCCGATAACCCCACAACCGAAAACATCTCGCGCCCTGGCGCGAAGATTGCGTTGCTTCTCGACACCGGCGCTCACGTCACCCCGGCGACGACGCCGATGGTGTGCTTATCGGCGTGGCGTTCCCGGACCATGTGGTCCACACGCTCCACGCCCCGCACCGCAGCCTCCACCACCGAATCAATCGACCTCCCCGCCGGAACATCAGGAGAACCGACCATGCGCATCGAGAACAACGCCTCCCAGTCCCTGCAGGGCCTGTCGTCGAACTTCATCCGCCTGCAGAAGCAGCGCGCCGCCGCCCGCGGCGCCGGCTTCGGCGTGCAGACCCAGAACTTCCAGCCCGCCGCCGCGCAGACCAAGCCGACCGTCGCGCAAGAGGTGCAGGCCAAGCCCGCGGCCGCGGTTGCGCCCGCCGCGCAGGTTTCGCGGGCCCAGGCCGCCGCCACCTCTCGCGCCGACAGCGTCCAGATCAGCCCCGCGGCGTCCGACGCCGCCCGCCTCGGCGCCAAGCCGCAGATCAGCAGCGTCGCCGCCGAGACCGCTCCCGCGCCGGTCAAGGCCGAGCCGACGATCTCTGCCGCCAACAGCACCCAGGCCAGCACCCCCGCCTTCACCCAGAAGGACGTCGAGGCGTTCCAGGGCTCGTTCGGCAAGGCCAAGGGCGACGAAGGCTTCAACGCCACCTACGACCTTGACGGCAACGGCTCGATCAACACCCTCGACCTTGTCCGGCTTCTCGGCCAGGTCCGCTGAGAGGGCCCTTGACCGGCGGCTTCCCCCAGATTCACACGCCGCATAGCCATCCAACGGGCCGCCCTTGTTCCGGGCGGCCTGTTTGTTTTCGGGCGTGTCCCGGGGCTGCCCGCGGTTCGGCGATTGGGGTGCTTCGAGCCGGAGCATCACAGGGCGATGCTCCGGCGTCCGAACGAAGGGGGCTTGACCTCGATGGCCGATCGAATCAGCCCCCGTCCCCGAAAGTAGCCTCCCGTTTCGGACCCATACTTCCCCTTCCCACCTCGTCGTGGGCTACCTTGAATGGATCGATCCGTTGCGCGATCGCGCCGGGCTCTGTCTGCTCGACCATACCCGCGCAAACGTGGAGGACCCCGTGATGCTCGACCGCCATTCCCGCGGAACGTTTGTCTCTCGTTTGAACACCTTTAGTTTCGGTGCCGCGGCGTTGCTGCTGCTCGCCGGCGCCTCGTTCGCCGCCGATGCGGCGCTGCCCCCTGAGCCCGGCATCAAGGCCGCGCGGCTCGTCATCGATGAGCCCGTGCTGAACCGCACCACCATCTACATGCGCACGGCGGAGATCGACACCGCCCGAACGCTGCCCGCCACGCGCGACGTCGTCGGCACGCTGATGCCCGAGGGCCGCGCCCTCGACACGCAGACGCGTTACGTCATCCAGCTCAATGAGACGATTACCCCCGAGCTGCGGGCCCGCATCACGCAGGCCGGCGTGAACCTGCACGAGTACATGCAGGTCAACGCGTTCATCGCGACGGTGCGGCCCGAGGCCGACCGCGGTGCCATCGCCGCACTCGACGCCATCCGCTTCGCCACGCCGTACCGCGACGCGTGGAAGCTCGACCGCGAGATCGGCGTGCGTGACTACCTGACCCCCGAGCGCCAGAACCTCCGCGACAACGGACGCGTCGCCGTCATCGTCACCCTGCACGAGGACGCCGCCCTTCAGCCGGTGCTGAACGAGATCGCGAAACTCAACGCCCCGCTCATCCACGCGGGCGAGGTGGTGGCGAAGAACATGACCGTCTCGATCACCATCGACCGCGCCGATGTCGCCGGCCTGGCCCAACTCCCCAGCGTGCAGTTCATCGAGGACGCCTTCGAGAACACCGAGCGCAGCAACTACTCGGCCCGGTGGATCATGCAGTCCAACGTCGGCTCCCCGACCCCGCTGTTCCCGCTCTACGCCAACGGCCTCAAGGGCGCGGGTCAGGTCCTCGGGCACATCGACAGCTCCGTGAACGTCAGCCACTGCTCATTCCGCGACGCGGTGAACCCCGTCGGCCCGCTCCACCGGAAGGTCATCAGCCTCAACGGCACCAGCGGCTCGAGCACCCACGGCAGCCACACCGCGGCCACCGCCGTCGGCTTTGATCCCGCTTCAGCCGACTCTTCGAACGTCAACGGCGTCGCGCCCGATGCCAAGATGGTCCACTCCAACACGCCCAACCCCCAGAACGAGGCCAACCTCCAGAACCTCTTGAACCTGCACTACAGCCAGGGCGCCCGCGTCCACACCAACTCGTGGGGCGACGACGGGACCAATGCCTACACCGGCCAGTGCCGCGGCCTCGACAACCACGCCTATCTCAACGAGGACTCGGTCGTCGTCTTCGCCGTCACCAATACCTCGCTCATCAAGACCCCCGAGAACGCCAAGAACGCTTTCGCGGTCAACCGCTCGACGCACAGCCCTAACGCCGAGGGGATCTGCGGTACCACCTGCGCCGGCCCAACCCCCGACCAGCGCCGCAAGCCCGAGATCATGGCCCCCGGCTGCTCGCTCGTTTCATCCTCGGGCACGGGCACGGTCTGCACCACCTCTTCGCTCACCGGCACCTCGATGGCCTGCCCGAACATCGCCGGCATGGCTCTCTTGTTCCGCGAGTACTTCGTTGATGGGTTCTACCCCTCCGGGGCGCCCAACGCCTCTGACGGGTTCAACCCTTCGTCGGCCCTGATCCGCGCCGCCATGATGAACTCCGCCGTGGACATGACCGGCACCGCCGGCTGGCCCGGCAACCAGGAAGGCTGGGGCCGCGTTCTCGCTGACAACGCTCTGTTCTTCCCCGGCGACGCCCGCAAACTCGTGGTGTGGGACGTCCGCAACGCCCAGGGCCTCAGCACCGGCCAGCAGACCGAGTACACCGTCAACGTCACCGCTGGCCAGCCCTTCGAGGCCACCATCGTATGGACCGAACCGCCCGCCGCTGTCAACTCGAACCCCTCCATCACCAACAACCTCGACTTCGAAGTCATCGACCCCGCCAACAACCTCTTCCGCGGAAACGTGCTCTCGGGCTCGAACTCCGTCACCGGCGGCACCGCCGACAACCGCAACAACACCGAGATGGTGGTCTTCCAGGCTCCCGCCGCCGGCTCGTACACGCTCCGCATCAAGGGCACCGCGGTGAACCAGGGCACCCAGGGCTACGCGCTGGTGGTCACGGGCGATGTCTCGAGCACCCCGCCGCCGCCCCCGGCCCCGCAGAGCTTCCGCCTCTCGAGCCCGGCCGACGGCGCCACCGGCGTCTCGCTCACCCCCACCCTCTCGTGGAACAACTCGCTCTTCGCCGACACCTACGCCGTCACCGTGGCCACCGACCCCTCGCTCACCACCGTGGTTGATTCGGCGTCCGGCATCACCGGCACCTCGTACAACATCAACCCCGGCGTGCTCAGCCACAACGCCACCTACTACTGGGGCGTCGTCTCGACGAACGTCACCGGCACCGCCAACTCGATCCCCGTCGCCGCCTCGTTCGTCACCGTCCCGCCGCCCTGCGTCGGCGATCTCGACGGCGACAACGACCGCGACGTCAACGACCTCACCCTCTTCCTCGGCGCCTTCGGCACCAGCGTCACCCCCGGCACCGGCGCCGACTTCGACAACAACGGCCAGGTCGACGTCAACGACCTCACCACCTTCCTCGCCAACTTCGCCGTCCCCTGCTGAGCCCGCACCCCGAGCAGACCTCGTGAACCCCGAGGGCCGCCCACCATGGGCGGCCCTTTTTCGTGCCCATCCACCCGAGCGCCGTCCGCCGCAGACCTACTCTTCCTCCAATCGCGCCCGCTGTCTTCATCTCTGCCTCTCTGCTTCTCTGCATCCCTCCGCGCTCTCCGCGTGCTCCGCGGTGAAAATGCCTTCAATCTGAACACCGCACGTGCGGAAGCAGCCATGCTCGGAAGGTCACGCAAAGCCCCCCGTCTCCCGCGCGACGTCGAAGAGGTCTTCGAGGCCGCGCTCGCCCGGCTGGGCGCGAAGGTCGGCAAGTGGAAGGGCGTCGTCCTCCACTTCGAGCGCCGCGATGAGCCCGGCGTCCTCGACACGTCCGAACACCTCGAAATCCTTGACGACGCCCCGGCCCGCACCCCGGTCGACGGGCTCGCGATCTACCTCGGCTCGCGTCTTGGCATCCCGGTGCCGGAAGACCTGGCGCTTGATCTCCGTGCCGTGCGCCCGTGGCTGCGCCCGCGCGTCCTGCCGATGCGGGCCCTCGAAGGCCCTTCGCGCGCCATGTGCCGACGGCCCGCCTTCGGCACCACGCCCGAGCACGCGCCCGCGCCGGACCTCATCTCCGCCGTCAGTGTCGGCGCGGGCCGCAGCGCCACCTTCGTGACCACGCGGGCTCTCGACGCGTGGAATCTCGAGTTCGACGACGTCATGAAGCTCGCCTTCGGCAACCTGCGCCGCCTCGTCGGCCCGGACGACCTGCACGATGTCGAGAGCGCGGGGGGTGGTGGGCCGGGTGCCGAGGGCGTGCTCTCGCTCAACGATCCCTCCCTCGAAACCGGCGCGTCGGCGGCCCTGGTCATCGATCACCTGCTGCCCGAATCCGCAACCCCCGAAGGCGTCCTCTTCGGCGTGCCTTCGCTCGACACCTTCCTCGCTCTGCCGGTCCGCCGCGGCGCGGGGGCACGCTCGCTGGCGGCACTCGTGCAGGTCGTCTTCACGATGACCAGCCAGCACGCCGAGCCGCTCAGCGAGGTGGTGCTGTGGCGCCGCGCCACCTCACGGGGGGGCCAGACCGACGCGGTCCCGATGACCAGCATCCACGAAGGCGCGTCAAGGCGCGTCCACCTCGAAGCCCACGGCGTGGTCGAAGAACTGCTGCGGATTCTGGGGGAAATCGAGTAGGGGGGCAGTGGGCAGTGGGGCGTGGGCAGTCTGGGAGAGGCGAGTGCCCAATGGACGACACCGCCGCAAGCCCGACACCCGACACCATCGCCCCAAGCCCCAAGCCCCAAGCCCCAAGCCTCAACCCCCACCCACCAGCCCGGCGATCTCCGCCTGGTGGTCCCGCAGCCACGCCGACTTGTTCTCGATGAACCGCGCCATGCTCAGACCATCGACACCGCCGAACTCGCCCGTGGCGGCGAGCGGCCCGCTGGCCTCGGCGATCAGCGCCTCGATCATCAGCCAGTTCAGCGACGACGCCTCCTCGCGCGACAGCAGCGCCGGTGCGTCACTGTCGTACCCGTTGACGAACGCGCGGGCCCGATCGAGGTCCGCCGCCGCGGGCCACTCCTGCGCCGGTCCAGCGGCGCGGATCATGCTGAACTGCAGCACGCCGTAGGCGACATCGAGCACGCGCGGCGATGGCCGCACCGAATCGAAATCAATAAGCCCGACGATGGTGGTGGGGGGGGTGATGGTGGTGGTGGTGGTGGTGGAAGACAAGCCCGGCGCTGCGCCATCGAACAGCAAGTTGCCCGGATGCCAATCGCCGTGCGTCAGTTGCAGCGGCCACTTCTCCACGCCGGCGCTCGCGGCCCGCTCGCTCGCCAGCGTGTACATCTCCCCGAGATGCCGCGCGATCTTGCGGGCGTCACTCGACCCGCTCGCGGCCTTCAGCCGGTCGCCCATCTGCACCAGTTCGGTCTGCACGCGGAGCAGCCGGTGGTAGCCGCGCGTGCCGCTCTGCGTGCCCGCATTCACACCGGGCGCCGTCGGCGGCATCACCATCTTCGCGAGCACGCCGTGAAGCCGACCCAGCATCGCCCCCGCCGCGCGGCACGCCGCGGGCGATTGATCGAACCCCGTCGACTTCACAAAGCGGTTGAGTTCGTACAAGCGCCCATCAAGCCGCAACAGAAGAGCGCCCCCCGTCGATCCACCCGGCCCCCGCACCGGCACCACCTCCGGCACCGGAAACCCCGTCCGCGACGCCTCCATCTGCACCATCTGGATCAGCGCCAGCAATGGCTCATCCACCCCGACGGGCCGGCGCTTCAGCAAGAACGGACCCTTCTCACACGCCACCGCCCACTTGACGCTGTTGCCGACCCCGCGCCGGATCGGCTCGATCCGCTTGATCACCCCCGTGTCATAGTGCGACAGCACCCGCGCCAGTTCGGTCGGATCGGAGATTGACGGCGGAGTCGTGGACACGCATGCAGATCAAAGGCGCGTGCCGCGTGGCGGGCCGGGTTCGGGTGTCCGAGTTCAAAGCACGGAAGAAGTCAGCACCGCCGCGTTACTCCGCCACTCCGCCACTTGATCACTCGACCACTTGACCACTCGACCACTCGACCACTCGACCACTCGACCACTTCCCCAAGACCCCTCCCTCACGATCGTGGTTCTGCGTTTCCCCACTCCGCACCTCCGCACCTCCGCACCTCCCCCCTCACTCTGCGTTCTGAACCTGCTCTTTGATCCGATCGATCGCCCCCTTGATCTCGACGATGTTGCGTGAGATCAGCGCATCGCCGGACTTGCTGGCGATGGTGTTGGCTTCGCGGAGCATCTCTTGCGCGAGGAAGTCGAGCGTGCGACCGACCGATCCGCCCGCGACGCCGCCGCCTGCTTTCTTCGGGTCGCCCCCGCCCAGCAGGTCCTTGAACTGGTCCATGTGGGCCCCGAGCCGCGCGATCTCCTCGGCGATGTCCGACCGCTCGGCAAAGATCGCCACTTCCTTCAGCAGGTCCGCGGGCTCGACTTTGACCCGCGCCGAATCCAGCAGCGTTTCGATCCGCAGCTGCAGCCGCTTCTGATAATCGTCCACCACCGCCGGCGTCCGCTCGGCGATCTTGGCCAGCCGGTCCACGATCAGCCCGTGGTGGCTCATCAAATCCGCCACCAGCGTCCGCCCTTCGAGCTCGCGCATGTGGACCAGCCGCGCGATGCCCTGCTCAAGCAGCTTCAAGAACGCCGTGCGCGCCTTCTGCAAACGCGCCTCTTCGTCCGCCGGCGGCTGCAGCACCCCCGGCAACGGCAGCAGCGCCGCCAGATCAATCCGCAGCGCCTCGGCACCGTTGCCCGTGCTCACCTGCCGAACCTGCTCCACATAGTTCGCCAGCGCCTCCTGGTTGATCCGGTACGCCGCCGACGCCGATGCTTCCGAGCACTTCCCGATGAGCGTGATCGTCCCGCGCGTCAGCTTCCGGCGCAGCTCGCTTTCGAGCTCGGCCTCGAGCCCCTGGTACTCCTCCGGCAGGCGGATGGTGCACTTGAAGTACTTGTTGTTGAGGCTGCGGACTTCGAGGAAGTAGTGCGTGCCCCCATCGTTCACGCTGGCTTCGCCGAAGCCGGTCATGCTGCGGATCATGCGGAGAGCTGGTCCTTTCGATCGAATCTCGAGCGGGGTGACGATTGAACCCTGGTGACTGGCCTCGGGCCCACAAGCCGCCGCGTCCGAGTGTGCATGGCCCGAAGGTCCTACATAACAACCACGCGGTCGAGTCTACCCAAAGGACGCACCGTCGTTCGTCGAGACGCGCCGCCAACGAGCCCAGAGCGTCAGCGACGGGTTCTTTCGATTGCCCGAAGCATTGACTCTTCGAGCCGCGCCCTCACGCTCGGACTCGTCAGGGCCGGGATCACTGCGGATTCGCGGGCGTCGGAATGGGATTCGCCGCAGGCTCGGAAGCGGGCGCGGCGGCCGGAGCAGCAGCCGGCGCGGGTGTGTTCTCGACCGGAGCGGGGTTGACCGGCACCGGCGTCTCGGTCGCGGGCGTCGAAGTTTCAGGCGTGGTCACGGGAGCGGTCCCCGCCGGCGCGGCCCCTTCGGGCGCGGCGGTGCCAGCCCCCGCGGGCGTCGAAGGCCCGCTCTGAGCCGGAGCGCCGACCGTCGCGGGGGCCGCCTTGGGCGGACGCACCATGTAGTTCAGCGCGATCGCGGACCCGATGAACACCACGAAAATTCCGATGGTCACGGTGGTCAGCACGTCGCCCGTCTTGGCACCGAACGCCGTCTGGCCGGCCCCTTCAGCCCCACCCCCGCCAAACGCCCCGGCGATCCCGCCGCCCTGAGGCCGCTGGATCAGCACGATCAAGATCATGCACAGGCTGACGAACAGAAAAACCACGACCATCAGGCCGATGGACCAGACGGGGATGTCAAGTGCGAGGACGGGCATGGGGATGGGTGTTCCAGTGGTTCCGAATGGGGACTAGGGTGCCCGCAGCAGATTTCCGCGTCGTTGGAGGCTCGAGTTCTCGCAGCGCTTCTGAGCGGATCCGGGCCGAGATGTTAGGCGGGTTCAACGCGTCCCCAGCGCCGCCTCGACAATCGGCAGGAACGTCTCGGCCTTCAGCGCCGCACCCCCGATCAGCCCGCCGTCGACATCGGGCTGATCGATCAGCACACGCGCGTTGTCGGGCTTCATCGAGCCCCCGTACTGGATCCGCAGCCCTGAGGCCGCTGTTTCGCCGAACATCCCCGCCAGCACGCGACGGATGTTCACATGCGCCGTCTGCGCGTCCACCGGCGTGGCGTTCCGCCCCGTCCCGATCGCCCACACCGGCTCGTACGCGATCACCAGCCGATCAAGCTGCTCGGGCTTCACCCCCGCCAACCCCGCTCGTACCTGGCGCTCGTTCACCCGGTCGGTCTGCCCCGCTTCGCGCTCTTCGAGCTTCTCGCCGCAGCACAGGATGCAGCGCAGCCCGGCGTTCAAGACCGCCGACACCTTTCTGCCCACCAGTTCATCGGATTCCCCGATCACATGGCGCCGCTCGGAGTGCCCGGAAATAACCATCTGCACCCCCAGGTCGATCAGCATCGTGAGCGACACCTCGCCGGTGAAGGCCCCGTTGGGCTCGGGGCACACGTCCTGCGCCCCCAGCAGGACGCTGGATTTCGCCTGACGAAGCGCCGACCCCACCGCATCCAGGTGCACAAACGCCGGGCACACCCCGACCTCAACCCCCGAACGCTCGTTCCACGCCTGATGCACCCCCATCGCCAGCCCCACGGCCCGGGCCCGGTCCTGGGTCATCTTCCAGTTTCCAACAACGATCGGCAGTCGTGGCACAGCGGGCCTCCGGAGATGGGTCGGGTGGTTGGACGGCCAGAGCCAACGACGGGCTCGGACCGCGTGGGGGGTGGGGGGGGACCAAAAGTATTCGCGCGGACCACGCCCCGCCAGCGAACCTATCCGGGATCAGTTTCGTTGTGG
Organism: Phycisphaerales bacterium; assembly: GCA_046154665.1. Lineage (GTDB taxonomy): Bacteria > Planctomycetota > Phycisphaerae > Phycisphaerales > UBA1924 > JAFLCM01. Next base: position 29,201 of record JBJXFG010000036.1, read on the forward strand.
TGGCGATCGATGGCGGTCACTGGTTCACGTGTCTCGGCAGGTTGCCCTCAACCGGCGCTTTGTAACGCCCGATAGAAGCGAAGGCCGAGAATACACCCGCTGGCGCTCGATCTCGGGCGGCGGTTCGTTTCCAGTCCCCCGAAAGACCCCGCATCGTGCTCCCGCACGGTCCGGGCCGATTGACAGTGGTTTCGTGCATGTTAGTGTGCGGTACCTTTGGCGGACGGTCCCCCACCGATCAGCCCGCCTCCCGCTCGCAGAACGCAGTCGACCAGCCGCGGCCGGAATGTCCCCCTTTGGGGTTCCGTCGCGTGGAGAAGGAAGTGAGTCACCGGATGCCCTCGTCCGATAATCAGCCGATCCAGAACCCCCGGACCGGATGGAAACCCCGCCGACCCGCGCGCGCCGTCGCCCTTGCAGGGCTGACCGGCCTGCTCGCGCTGGCCGCGTGCCAGGACGTGGATTCGTGGCTCTTCAATCCGTCCGTCGTGGGCCGCTGGGAGGAAACCCCGACCATCGTGCCCGTGCTTGAGCGGATCGACGTGATCGAGAACGACACGGGGGACTTCGTCGAGATCACGCAGGTGACGCGCGACGACCTGATGCCGCAGCCGATCGAGTCGCGGATCAAGCCGGGCGATGCCCTGCGGATCACGATTCTCGACTTCCCTGAGGCGGGTGCGGCGGGCGAGTTTGATCGCGTGGTGGACGCGCTGGGTTTCATCGATCTGCCCCTGATGCCCCGGATCAAGGTGGGTGGTCAGACGCAGCCGCGGATTCAGGCGATCGTCGAGCGTGCCCTCGTCGATGCCCGACTGCTCGACCGCCCGGTCGTGCAGGTCGAAACCGGCTCGCAAGATGAATCCACCTTCCGCATCTTCGGCGTGGTCGAAAAGCCCGGCCAGTTCCGTGTGCCGGGGCCTGATTACCGCCTGCTGCAAGCCATCACCGACGCCGGCGGCGTGAGCCCGGTGGTGCGGAAGATCTACGTCATCCGCCAGGTTTCGCTGGCCGACGAGCTCGAAGGCACGGGCGGTGCTCCGACGCCTGAACCGTCGGGTGAGCCGGGGATGCGGCCTGCGCCGTCGGGTTCGACGCCGAGGCCTTCGCAGCCCGCCCCCTCCGCGCCCGATGCGGGCGAGGACCTTCTGAAGGTCATCGATGATCTGACGGCGGAGCCCGTGCCTGAAACCCCTGCGGCGGCCCCGGAACAGCCAGCGACGCCGCCGACCGAGCCTCCCGCCGCGGCCCCGGGCAACGAGCAGGATGAACTGCTGGGCGCGCTCTCGAACGACGCCCCGCGTGCTTCATCGCAGCGCCGTCAGGCCCCCGCCAAAGTGCTCCCGCGCGTCAGTCCCTCGATGTCGGCCCATCAGGACGGCGACCAGCCGATGATCGACCTGCCCGAGTCCACCTCGGATTCGACGGTCCCCGTTGCCCCACAGCCGCTCGCTTCTGAGGGCGGCACCACCGTCTCGGGTGGGCAGTGGGTGTTCCTCAACGGCGAATGGGTCCGCGTCTTTAAGAAGATGGGTGACGCTGCCGGGGGCCTCCCCGAAGGCCGCGACCCGCTCTCGGCCCGTTCCAGCGGTGTCGAAGACATCCTCACCCAGCGCGTCATCGAAGTGCCCGTGGGCCCCTTGCTCCAGGGTGCCGCGCAGTACAACCTCGTGGTCCGTCCCGGCGATGTGATCAACGTGCCCGGGCCCGATCAGGGCTTTGTTTACGCCGAGGGTCCGGGCATTAACCGAATCGGGGTCTACGGCCTTCCCCAGGCTGGCCAGTTGACCATCCAGCGATTGGTGGCGGCGGCGGGTGGGCTGAGCGAGATCGCCGTCCCGGAACGCGTCGACATCACGCGCCGCGTGGGTGACAAGCGCCAGGCCACCGTTCGGCTCAACCTCCGCGCCATCTACGAAGGCACCCAGCCCGACATCGTGCTGAAATCCGACGACCTGGTGAACTTCGGCACCAACTTCTGGGCCACCCCCATGGCCATCGTCCGCAACGGGTTCCGCATGACCTACGGCTTCGGGTTCCTGCTCGACCGCAACTTCGGTTCGGACGTCTTCGGCGTGCCGCCCGAATCGGTCTCTCGCGGCTTCGGCGGTTGATCCGAGCGTGAATACCTGATCCACCCGTGCCACCGACTTCCGTCCTCGGAAGTCGGTGCTTTCATTTCCGGAGGCCTCGGAGCACCGACTCGCCGCCGCGGCAAGCCGGTGGCACAGGCGAGAAGTCGGCGGCACATGTCTCATACAGACTCTTGTAGCGTCGCTTGCTCTCCTGTACGCTCAATACTTGCCCGGATGCACAGACCGGGCGTTCCCGCAGCTGACGGCGTGGCCTTTCGGTCGTGCTGTCCACACAGAGGAGAGTCAGAGATGCTGTTCCGCCGCGCCAATCCAATGGTCCCCGTTGCCTCGTTCGCGCTGCTCGTTTCGGCGAGCGCGGCGCAAGCGGGCCTGCTCACCAACGGCTCGCTCGACGGGCCGACCAACACCTTCTCGCTCGTGCCCGAGGGCTGGGCGAATCTGGTTCAGGGCACCACCGACACCGTGAGCGTCGCCGGCCACCCGTTTGCGGGGTTTGGCAACATCGCCGCCCAGCCCTACCCGGCCTCGCCCAACGGCGGGACGTTCTGCTGGTCTGCTGACTTCTTTGAATCGAACGCGGCGCTGCCTGAAGGGCTGCGTCAGACGGTCTCGGGCTTCACGATCGGCGCGACGTACGAGATCGCGTTCGAGTACACCAACTTGGGTCTCTACAGCGCCCAGGGCAACATCCTGACCGACGCGTTCAACGCTCAGAACTACGCCTCGAGCGGGCGCTGGCTGGTGGGTGTCGACGACACCCAAGTGGGTGCCACCGACGCCGTGAACTTCGCGCCGCGGACCGGGGCCCAGGTGTGGACGACGTATGCCGTGAGCTTCGTCGCCTCGGCGACGAGCCACGAGCTCCGCTTCACCGCCGACTGGGTTTCCGGCGGCACGCACGTGGGCATGGGTATCGACGGCATCACGCTGACGCTCGTCCCCGCGCCGACGGCGGCGGGGGTGCTGGCGCTTGGCGGCGCTCTGGGCCTGCGGCGTCGGCGCGGTGCGTGAGTCTTCACGGCGAAACCAATCATCTCTGGAGCCAGACGGACCGAATCCACGACGGTTTGTTCACGCGGCAATCGCGTGAACGGTGCCGTGCCACTGCTGGCTCCGTCCTCGGAGACAGCAGTGCCCGATGCACGCCCGTTCTCGGGGGTCTCGCACTGATGTCGGTCCCAATGCGGACCGCCATCAGTGGCACGACCGAGCGCGAGGTCTTGCCCGATTCGCCCCGAGGATGCCGCTCCTCGTCGGCGCGGGTCGCTACACTCTTTGCCCCTTCGGGAATCCCCTCGGCCAAGCCGCCGGTGGGCCTGGAGGCAAAGCAGGGATGCTGGGCCGGCGAATCTCCGATCATGCGGCGGACGTGGTTGTCGGCAAACCGAACCGGCGGCCGCGCCATTCGTAGCAGGTCGGCGGATGGCACTCGGGCGAAACGGTCGGTGGGTTATCGGTCGTTGTTCGGGATTCGGTTGCTTTGGACCGATCTCTTCCCGCTGCCTCTCTGTCCTCCCACCGGGGGCGGGGACTCCCCGAGGGGGGCGGATCGGTCGATGGAATGGGTCCGCGCTGCGTGTGGCGCGGACCAAGACGAGGCCCCACTGGGCCGTGGAGACGTGAAGTTTGACGACGGCATCGGCCAACCCGAGCAGCGCCAAGTCCGCCAAACCGGTGGGGCAGGTGATCGCGCTGTCGGATTCCGATCCGTTGGCGCAGTTGAAGAAGCCGGCGCTGTGGGTGCCGCTGGCGATCCTCGCGGTGGCGTTTGTTGCGCTGGCGTGGCGCTGGCTGCTGAAGCAGTACCAGCCTGCTCTGCCGTGGGACTTCAAGTGGCTGGAGCCTCTGGGCGGGTATTCGTGGCAGAAGCCCCAGGACTGGGGTCACTCGTACATGGTGCCGTTGATCAGCCTGTTCGCGCTCTACAAAGACCGCAAGAAGCTGGGCGAGCGTGAGCGCGCGGTGTTCTGGCCGGGCCTGCTGGTGATGGTGCTCGGGGTGGTGATGTATGTGTTCTTCATCATCGGGTTCTCGAACCACATGTTCCAGGGCGGGGCGCTGATCCTGTGCCTGTCGGGGCTGGCGCTCTTGGTGTTCGGACCGAAGGTGTTCGGCGTGCTCGTCTTCCCGCTGCTGTACCTGCTGATGGCGGTGACGATCTCCGAAGCGGTGATGAACAAGGTGACGTACCGGCTGCAGGACATCGCCGCGCAGGGCGCGTGGGTGATGCTCAACATGATCGGGATCGACACCGACATCACCGGCAACGTGCTGACGCCTCACGACGGCAACGGCAAGGCGATGGAGCCGCTGAACGTGGCCGAGGCGTGCTCGGGGATGCGGATGGTGATCGCGTTCATGGCGCTGGGTCTGGCGGTGGGGTGGCTGGGGTGCGCGTTCTGGTGGCAGCGGATCGCGCTGTTCCTGATGGGCGTGCCGCTGGCGGTGTTCATGAACGTGGTGCGGGTGGCGGTGCTGGGGGTTTTGAGCCTGATCAACCCGAACCTGTCGACGGGCGAGGCGCACACGTTCATCGGGAACATCCTGCTCATCCCGTCGTTCTTCATGTTCCTGGGGATCATGTGGGCGCTGAAGAAGGCGCAGCCGGAGGCCGTCGTTGCCGCGGCGCCGGCCAAGAAAAAACAGCAGGGGGCCAAGCCATGAACCGACCCATCCTCAAGAGCGCGGCGTTCGTCGTCGGGGTGGCGGTGCTGGTGGGCAGCGCCGCGGGGCTCAGCTTCGTCGTCAAGGCGCTGGGAGCCCACCTCACCAAGCTGCCCATCCAGCCCGCGGGCGAGGAAAAGCAGCACAAGCTCCCCGGCGAGTTCAAGGGTTGGCCCGAGGAAGGGCGCGGCTGGAAACAGATCGGCGTCGACCGCCAGATGTCCCCGGAAGAGATCGAGGAACTCGGCACCGCCGACACCATCTCACGCCTCTATGTGGAGTTCGGCGCGGGCATCTCCGGGCCCAACAGCGAGGGGCGACGCCCGCGCGGCATCCAAGTCCACACGGCGTACTACACCGGGATGATCGACACCGTCCCGCACGTGCCGGACCGCTGCATCACCGCGGCGGGCACGGCCATGGACGGCTCCCCGCGCGAGGTCCCGGTCCCGATCGACATGAACCTGTTGTCGCCCGATCCCAGCGCCGACCACAGCAACGGGACGATTTACCGGGTGCGGAACTGGCGCGTCGGGCGCTTCGTGCGCCTGCCGCGGGGCATCGAGAACCTGCGGATGACGGTGACGCCGTTCAAAGATGGGAAATCCGGCCAGCGGTTCTACGCGGGGTACTTCTTCATCGCCAACGGCGGCGTGGTGGCCTCGGCCAACGGGGTGCGGCTGCTGGCGTTCCGGCTGCAAGACGACTACGCGTACTACTTGAAAGTGCAGTTCACCAGCACCGACGCGGAGTCGGAAGAAGGGCTGGGCGTGCTGGCCGGGGAACTGCTGAACAACATGCTGCCCGAGCTGGCCCTGCGGGTGCCGGACTGGGTCGAGGTGCAGGCGGGAAGGTACCCGCCCAAGTAAGACGCGAACGAGTGACTCACGACAGCGAAGGCTGAAACATCGAAGACCAAAGCCCGCGGGGAGACACCCAACGGGATGAACGGATCGGACCGAAGGACCTCAACATGGCGACGACCAAAGTCAACAAGAACTTCGTGGTGCTGCTGGTGACGGGCATCGTGGCGGTGGTGGCCGGCCTGGGCGGCACCGCGGCGTTTGTGTTCATGCGCAGCGGCGAGCGGAACATCAGCCGCGGCGACGCCTTCATGGCCGCCGGCGACTACGGCGCCGCCCAGAAGGCCTACTCGCGCGCCGTCAACCGCGACCGCAGCCGCGTCGACTGGCTGAACAAGTGGCGCGGCGCCCTCGACAAGTGGGTGCCCGCCACCGACACCGAGTATCGCCAGGCGTACCAGACGTACTACCTCGGCGTGCTCCGAACCATCGCCATCGTCCAGAACAAGGACCCCAAGTCGCAGCGCGACTTCATCGAAGAGCTCGACGCGTTCATGCGCAAGGGCAGCGGCGGGCAGGTCGAGCCGATCAAGTCGTTCCTGCGCGACGTCGAGGAGCGTCTCAAGACCCTCGACGAGAACGACCCCGAGACCAAGAAGCTGCTCCGCTTCCGCGGGCTGGCCCGCGTCGACATCATGGGCGAGCAGCCGCTGCCGGATGAGGAGAAGGCGCAGGCGTTGAAGGACCTGCAGGCCGCCTTCGCCGCCGATCCGACCGACTGGGAGACCAAGTTGGCCGAGGTCCGCTGGCACCTGGTGGACGCGCAGGGCAAGGCGAGCGCGCGGCGGATGACCGAAGCCGACGAGGCCCGCGCCAAGGCCAACGAGGTGCTGTCGGCTTACCTGAAAGAAAACCCCAACCAGCCCGAGGCCCTGATCCTGCAGTTCGTGATGAACCAGCAGGCCGCCACCGAGAAGGCCGTCACCATCGAAGACAAGGTCGCGGTGGTGAAAGCGACACGCCCCGCGGCGGACGAGCTGATGACGAAGATGGAATCGCTGCCCGGTGAACAGATCCGCACCGACACGCTGTGGCAGGTGGTGGCGCGCATCCGCACCGTGCTGGGTGCCGATGGCGCCACCCGCACCCTCGGGCTCGCCGACAAGGCCCTCGCGGTTCGGCCCAGCGACCCCGACCTTTTGATGCTCGCGGCCGAGATGACCTACGAGACCGGCAATCTGGAAGACACGATCGCTCGCTTCCAGAAGGTCGCCGACCTGAAGGACCTGCCCGTCAGCCGCACCGGCATGCTGCTCCCGCACATGCGCCGCGTCGCCGCGGGCCGGCAGGTGGACACGGCGCTCGACATGTGGCGCAAGGCCAAGAACGAAGACGAGAAGACCGCGGCGATGGCCAAGGCCGTCGAGTACCGCGACCGCCTGAAGACGATCATCGACGTCAACAGCCAGGGCGAGCTGAAGCTGCGCGACGCGTACATCGCGATCGCCAAGGGCGACAACAACACCGGCATCGCGCTGCTGGCCGAGCTGCGTTCGCAGGCCTCGAAGGTGACCGACCACCGCGTGCTGCTGCCGCTGGCCGAAGCGCTCAACCGCGCCGGCAGCATGGGCGACGCCGTGCAGATCTACGACCGTCTGATCGACGGCGGGTACCTCGACGCGGGCGTGCTCGCCGCGGCGGGGCTGATCCACCTCGACCTGCAGAACATCGACAAGGCCACCGACTACCTCCGCCGCGCCCAGGCGCTCGAGCCCGACAACAAGGCGCTCAGGGAAATCACCGACCGCATCCGCCAGCTCCAGGCCGCCAGCAAGGGCGACATCGAGCAGATGCAGGACCCGGTGGTGCGCGAGATCCTCCGCATCGGGCAGACGATGACCGGCGGCGACCTGCGTCAGGCCCGCTCGGCCGTCGAAGAGCTCTACAAGAAGAACCCGAAAGACTGGCGCGTCGTCAAGTTCTACGTCAACTTCCTGATGCAGGACGACAACCGCGGCCGAGCCCTCGAGGTGCTCGACAAGGCCATCGCCGACCAGCCCGAGAACAGCGAATGGCCCAAGCTCAAGCTTGTGGTGCAGAGCCCGGACCGCGACGCCGCGATGCTGGCGCTCATCGACGCGGGCCCTGAGCCCGAGCACGAGAAGCTGGTGAGCAAGTACCAGATCTTCAACCGCAAGGGCATGCTGAAGGAAGCCGAGGAGGCGTACCAGAAGGCGATCCAGCTCAAGCCGGATGCCGAGGGCGTGGTCGAGATGGCGTTCATGCGCCAGATCGGCAAGATCGTCGACGCGCGGGCGGTGAAGAACAACGAAGCGCGGGCCGCCGCCGAGTCCGAGGCCCAGAAGTTCGTCAACACGGCGACCGAGCGCAACCTCGACCAGATGCAGGGCTCGCTGTACAAGGCCCGCCTGCTGATGGCCCAGGAGCAGTTCCGCGACGCCGCCGCGCTGGTTCGTCAGGCGGTCGACCGCAACCCCAACAACCCGCAGGCGTGGCGTCTGCTCGGCCTGGCCCACATGGAGAGCGGGCAGGTGAACGAGGGGCTCAGCGCCTTCCAGCGCGCCCTCGAAGGCCAGCCCAACAACGGCGCCATGGCCAAGGACTACGTCCGCGCCCTGGTCCGCGTCGCACGCGGCAAGGACGCCCTCGAAATCATCAGGCCCGAGACCGGCGTCCTCAAGTTCTCCGAGAACGGCGGCGACGAGGAACTCGTCGACATGTGGCTCGAACTCGAAGCCCAGCAGGGCGGCCCGGCCGGCGTGGCCAAGGCCATCGAGCGGCGCCGCGTCATCTTCAACCGCAAGCCGAACCAGATCAACAACGCCTCTTCGCTGTGCCGGCTGCTCATCGACGCCGACCGGTTCGAGGAGGCGCAGAAGGTGCTCGAAGGGATCGAGAAGATCCCCGACGTGAACAAGGAAATGGTGGTTCGCCTGAAGGCCGACTGGTTCGCCGCCCAGAAGAAGTTTGAGGAAGGCGAGCAGGTGTTCAAAGACCACCTCGCGGCCCTGGGCGACAAGGCGACCGTCACGCCGTGGCTCATGTACGCCGGTTGGCAGCAGGCCCACGGTCGCCGCGAGCCGTCCATCGCGGTGCTGCAAGAGGCCCGCAAGCTTCAGACCAAGGCGTTCGAGGCCGACCGTCAGCTGGGCGACCTGATGTTCAACGGGGCGGCGGAGATGTTTGACGACGCCGAGCGTCGCCGGGCGCGCCGCGACCCCGAGGGCGCCGACAAGCAGAAGGCCGCCGGGCAGGAAGCGCTGGTGCTGGCCGAGCAGTCGTACCGCGCCATCATCGAGGGCGACGCCGACGATCCGTCCCAGGGCTTCCCCGTGACCAAGCGCATGGTGGAGACGCTGATCCGCCTCGAGCGGTTCGAGGACGCGTCCAAGACGCTCGACCGTCTGAAGCAGGTTTCGCCCCCGGAGCAAAAGGTCGAGCAGGACCTGCAGTACCTGCTGCTCCGCGGCGCCGTGGCCGACAAGCTGAACAAGCCCAGCGAGGCCCGCAAGTTCTACGACCAGGCCGTCGAGCGTTACCCGGGCGATCACCGCCCGTTCATCTCGCGGGCGATGCTGAACTCGCGCGACCAGACGCTGTTCCCCGACGCAGTGGCCGACCTCACCCAGGTGACCAAGCTCATCCCCGCCAGCCCGCTGGCGTGGAACATGCTGTTCGTGCTCCACGAGCAGCGCGGCATGACCGACCAGGCGTACGCCCTGCTCACCAAAGCCGTTGACCAGAACCCCAACAACGACGCGCTCAACAAGCTCTATGTCGAACGACTGACGCAGGGCGGGCTCCGCGAACAGGCCGTGCAGCACATGCTCCGCATGGTGGCCCGAGACAAAAAGCCCGACCCGGCCATCATCCGCTCGACCGCCCAGTACTGCCTTCTGATGGACAAGTACCGCGAGGCGGCGGAGATGTACAAGCTGCTGATGCAGCAGGACGGCTTCAACACCGTCGACGTCCAGTCGCTCTACCTGCACTGCCTGCTGCGCCGCGGCGCGCCCTTCCCCGAGAAGGGCGAAGTGGGCGAGCTGCTCCGCGAGATCAGCAAGGACGCCGCCGCCGGCGAGACCCAGGCGGGCATCATGCTCCGGGCCCGCGCCGAGGCCTATCTCGGCGCCACCGACAAGGGCATGGAGCTCGCCAAGAAGGGCTACAAGCTGGCCGAGAACTCCAACGCCATCTACGCCTGGTTCACCGAGACTGTCGAGATGTTCTGGCTGTCGCTCAAGAAGGGCAACACGATGTACCGCGAGCTTCCCGACGGGCGGCGCCAGGCGCAGCGCGACGTGTTCGACCGCTTCCGGAGTGTCCGCGCGCCGCTGCCGCCCATGATGGTGATCATGGAGATCCCCTTCCGCCAGGCGGCGGGCGAGCCGCTCTCCAAGCTCGTCGAAGAGTTGGTCAAGCTCGATCCGCAGGTGAAGGACGACGGGCCGGCCCGGATCGAGATGTTCCGCGCCCTCAACCAGCTCTATTACGGGATGAACGACTACGAGAAGTCGCTCCAGGCGTGCAAGGACGGCCTGGCCCTCAGGCCCGACGACGCCGAGTTCAACAACAACGCGGCGTACACGCTGTCCAAGCACCTCAACCGCGCCGCCGAGGCGCTGCCCTTCGCGCAGAACGCCGCCAAGGGGATGCCCAACAGCTCCGCGGTGCTCGACACGCTCGGGCAGATCTACCTGCAGCTCGGCGATGTCGAGAAGGCGATCGAGTCGCTCGTCAAGGCCGTGGACTTCGCCGCCAGACCCGACGAGATCGTGGCGGCGAACCTGCACCTGGGCGAGGCGCGGCTGCTGATGAAGCCGACGCCTGACATCGGCGCCGCCCGCAAGTGTTTCGACAGGGCCCGAGAAACCTTCCTCAAGATGCCCGAAACCGCCCGCAAGCAGTTCGAAGCGGATCTGGAATCGTTGAGGCGGAAGGTGCAGTAGGCCGAAGAGACTGAGAGAAACCGCGCCCGAAGTGCGCCGGCGGTTCAGACCCCGCACCGGGGCCGGTATCGCCCCAGCGCAGATTCTGCGCGATGCACAGCCGACAGAGTCCCGACGGAGTCAAGACGGATCAAGGACCCAGAACCATGACCAGCATCCCCGCCAACCCGAGTCTCGCCGCCGCGCGGCCCTCCGCCAGCGCCCCTCCGCCCCAGGCGGCGCCCGCGATCGACCCGATCCGCGTGCTCCAGCAGTATTACCCATGGCTGCTGCTGTCGGCGGTGCTGGGGGCGATTCTGGGCGTCGCCGTCCACTTCGCCAGCCTGTTCCTGTACCCCATCTACACCGGCTATGTGGTGTTCCAGTGCTCGCCCCCGGCCCGCCCCGGCGAAGGCAGCATGCAGGCCGCAGGCAACGTGGCCCAGGTGAAGGAAGAGCTGCTGCTCTACATGGAAACACAGGTCAGCGTGCTGAAGTCAGACGTGGTGCTCAGCAAGGCGGTGAGCCAGCCGCAGGTGCGTGAGACCGACTGGGCCAAGGCCTTCATGAGCGCCGGCAACTACGACCCCGCCGAGGCCCTGAAGGAACTCCGCAAGATCGTCGGTTCGTACGTGATCCCTGAGACGGCGCTGATCCGTTTCCAGATCCGCACGCACAAGAAGGGCGACGCCGCGACCATCGCCAACGCGATCAAGGACGTCTTCCTCGACGACAACCGCCAGCAGACCAACCGCGAGACGACCGCGCTGCTGACCCTCACCAGCGACAAGGTCCGCGAGCTCGACTCCGACCTGCGCAACCTCGACAACCAGATGGAGAACCTGCTGCAGGCGCGGCAGATCACCACCCTCGAGCAGCAGAACAACGAGCGCTACGTCGAAATCCTCCAGCTCCAGCCGCAGCTGGTCGAACTGCGTGACACCGCGGCCAAGGCGCAGGAGCAGCTCGATACCTTCGAGACCCTGGCCAAGAACCCCGCGGGTGTGCAATACCCAGAGGGCATCACCGCCGAGGCGGAGATGACCCGCGTCGCCGAAGAGCTCAAGGCCCAGATCGCCCAGGCCACCGCACGTCTGAACACCGACAAGCAGGAGTTCGGCGAAGAGCACGTGCAGGTGCGGCGCACCCAGCGGCTCATCGAGGCCCTCCAGAACGAACGCAACAACGTCATCGAGAGCACCAAGGCCGAGATGTTCGCCAGCCAGCGCGAGCAGCTCCGCAACACCATCGGCAACACCGCCGCCGCCCTCGAACAGCTCGGCAACCGCCTCGACGAGGCCAAGGCCCAGCTCCGCGACACGACCATCGCCCTGAAGCAGTACCGCGAGTTCGAGAAGACCCGCGAGGAGAAGCTCAAGCTCAAGGCCGAGTTCGAGGGGCGTGCCGTCGAACTGGCGATGCTCCAGCAGCGGTCCAATCGAGTGCGCTCCATCTCCGACGCCGAGCCCCCGGACACCCCGACCTTCCCGCAGGCCAAGGTCGTCATCCCGCTGACGGCGGTGGCGATCGTCGGCCTGGTGGCCGGCTTCATCGTGCTCAAGGAAGCCCGCGAGCAGCGCGTCCGCAGCCCACAGGACGTCGCCATGATCCCGCGCACTCGGGCGGTGGGCTTCGTTCCCGAGCTCGAGATGGACCCCAGCGCCCCGACCAAGATCGAATCGGCGGTCCACGAACGGCCCGACGGCATCATCGCCGAATCGGTCCGCCAGATCCGCGCCAACCTCACCAAGGCCATGCAGGCCAAGGGCCACCGCACGTTGGTGGTCACCAGCGGCATGCCGGGGTCGGGCGCTTCGTCGCTCATCTCGAACCTCGCCACCAGCGCCGCCTCTGTGGGCATGAGCGTGCTCGTCATCGACGCCAACTCGCGCCGCCCCGCCCAGCACGGCATCTTCGGCGTGTCCGAAGCCCCCGGCCTCTCGGAGGTCCTCCGCGGGCAACAGCCGTTCGCCTCGTGCGTGGTCACGGCCAAGCGCGATGGCATCTCGATCCTGCCCGCGGGCAAGGACCGCAAGGGCATCCACGAGCGCTTCGGCTCGCGCGAGATGGCCCAGGTGCTCGCCGACGCGAAGGAGCGCTTCGAGCTGGTGCTCATCGACACCCCGCCCTCGGTGGTGGCCAACGACGCCAACACCCTGACCGGCATGGCCGACGCGGTGATGCTCGTGGTGCGGGCCTACGCCGAGAAGCGCGGCCTGGTCGCCCGTCTGCGGAACCAGTTGGGCGAGCACCGCGCCGAGTTCCTCGGCGTGGTGGTCAACGCCGTGCAGGCTTCCGCCGGCGGCTACTTCAAGAAGAACTTCGAGCAGGCGATGCGGTATCAGGACGGCGACGGGTCGCCCACGCCGCCCCCGCCCGTGTCGAAGGCCGCCTAAGCCGTGCCCGCCCCGTCGGAACGTCACCCCAGAAACCCTCAGCGCCGCCGGTGCCTCGTCACCGGCGGCGCTGGTTTTATTGGCTCGCACCTGTGCGACGCCCTGCTCGCCCGAGGCGACGAGGTCGTCGTCGTTGACGACTTCTCGACCGGCCGCGCCGCCAACCTCGACGGTGCCCGCGCGGCCTCTCCCGGCGCGCTGAGCCTCATCGAGGGCGCGCTCGGCACCGTGCTCACGCGCGAACTCGCCGACGAGCGTTTCGACATCGTCTTCCACCTCGCCGCGGCGGTGGGGGTGAAGCGCATCATCGATCGGCCCATCGAATCGATCGAGACCAACGTCGTCGACACTGCCGCCTTGCTCCGATACGCCTCGGAACACGGTGCCCGGGGAGAAGAACGAGGAGGCCCCGCCGTCACGCTCATCGCCTCAAGCTCCGAGGTCTACGGCAAGGGTGTCCGCACGCCCTTCGCCGAGAGCGACGACGTGCTCTACGGGCCCACCACGGCGTGGCGCTGGTCTTACGCCGCCAGCAAGGCGATCGATGAGTACCTCGCGCTGGCGTGGCACGCCCAGCGCGGCCTGCCGGTGGTCATCACGCGGTTCTTCAACACCGTCGGGCCCAGGCAGGTGGGCGACTACGGCATGGTCCTGCCCGCCTTCGTGAAGGCCGCGCTCGAAGGGCGTGAACTCCACGTGTACGGCGACGGCACGCAGTCGCGCTGCTTCTGCGATGTCCGCGATGTCGTCCCGGCGCTGCTCCGCCTTGTCGATTGCCCCGCCGCGATGGGACACGTCGTCAACGTCGGCGGCGATCAGCCCGTGAGCATCCGCGACCTCGCCGAACTCGTCGTCAAGACCCTCCGAAGCCGGTCGTCAATCCAGCCGATCCCGTATGATCGGGCCTATGGGCAAGGGTTCGAAGACCTGCAGCGTCGTCAGCCCGATTTGACGAAAGTCCGAGAACTGATCGGCTTTGCGCCGAGCATCCCGCTCGACCAGACCATCCTCGATCTCGCCCGCGAACTCGCCCCGACCTGATGCAATCTGCCCGATCCAACCGCACCGAACCCCACCGCGCCGAATCCCCGTGACCGGACTCCTGCTGACAACCTCCGCGCTCGCACTTGCGTCGTCGGCGTTGTCGCGCAGCCCCACGGGTGCCGGTCTGTCGCCGATCGACGAACCCAGCTCACCGATCGCCGACCCCGTCGCGCGCGAGCGGGCCATGGACCTGTTCCACAACTACCTGCCCGTCTTCGCGGTGGCGTTCGTCATCACGCTGCTGGCCACGCCGTTGATGCGCAAGCTCGCGGTCACCCACGGCATCGTCGACCGCCCCAGCGAGGCCCGCAAGGTCCACCGCATCCCCATCGCCTATCTCGGCGGCGTCGCCGTCTTCCTCGGGCTCGTTGGCGGGATCTTTACCAGTTACCTCGGGATCGCTGGCGTGGGCGGCGATTCGTTCTGCCTCCACGAATCACCCTCGCACATCGAGCAGACCCCGGTCCCGATGCTCAGCGTGGTCGCCGCGATGGCGATCATCTGCATCACCGGGCTCATTGATGACGTCAAGGGCCTGTACCCGCGCCTGAAGGTCGCCGGCCAGCTCATGGGGGCGGCGTTCCTGGCCATGGAAGACGTGGGCACCAAGGTCGCCGCGGGCGTGTTGAAGCCGACGCTCGGCGTCTGGCTCGGCAACGAGAATCTGACGTACGCCATCGATCTGCCCTTCACGGTGCCGTTCTGGAACAGCGGCGTGATCACGCTCGACGTGATTTACTGGGTCGGCGTGGTGATCATCGCCATGTTCGTGCTGGGCGCGTGCAACGCCAGCAACCTCATCGACGGGCTCGACGGCCTGCTCTCGGGCGTGACGGCGATCGCCGCCGTCGGGCTGCTGGTCATCGCGCTGGGGCTCGCGGTGGCGGACGACGGCCGGCTGGATAGCGCCCGCATCGTCATGTGCATGGCGCTGCTGGGCGCGTGCCTGGGGTTCCTGCCGCACAACTTCAACCCGGCGAACATCTTTTTGGGCGACGCCGGCAGCCTGCTGCTGGGCTACATGACCATCGTGATCATCCTGACCCTGGGCGACACCGGGAAGACCCACCTGGTGCTCGCGGGGCTGGTGATCTTCATGATCCCCATCATCGACACGACGCTGGCGATCGTGCGCCGCAAGCTGGCGGGCAAGCCGATGAGCGCCCCCGACGACCAGCACCTGCACCACCAGCTGAAGCGTTCACTGGGCGTGAAGGGTGCGGTGTTCTCGCTGTACGCCATCGGCACCGTGTTCGCGGTGCTGGGTATCGCGCTGAGCGTGATGCGGCTGCGGGTGTCGATGACCCTGGCGCTGGTCTTTGCGAGCTTCATCGGGATCATCGCGCTGAAGATCGCGCGGAAGCAGCTCGTCGAGTCGCACGCCGTGGCGCTGCACGGCGGCGGAGCGGCGGCGGGGGGGCCCGCGCCTGAGCCGCCGACGCCGGCACCCGTTCCGACGCCCACGCCCAGCAGCCCTTCGACCGCCCCCCGCGAGGCGGCGGTGGCCAAGGCGTAAGGCGGCGGCGTCAATCCGAACCCCGCGCGCGAGCTCGGGGCCGCGGAACTCCTGTTGCATCCGGCACCGTCCGCCGAAACGCGCCTGCCCTGAGCTCGCGCTCAGGGCTCGGATGATCCAACGGGCTTGTGCCGCTATACTCTCGACCCCACTTTCCCCCCCTCAGCCCGCACCCCAACGAACGCCAACCGGATACCGATCATGGCCGACAAACCCTTCCGCTGCCGACTCATCACCCCCGAGGCCCGCGTGTTCGACGCGATGGCGTCCTATGCCTCGGTGCCTTTGCACGACGGGAAGATGGGCTTCATGGCCAACGCCGGCGCCGTGGTGGGCAAACTGGGCACGGGCGAGCTGCGCGTCGAGTTTGTCGACCGCTACGAGCAGAACATCAAGCTCGAAGAGGCCGGCAACAAGCGGTTCTTCATTTCCGGCGGGTTCATGCAGAACGTGAACAACGTGCTGACGATCCTGGCCAGCACCGCGACGCCGATCGAGCAGCTCAACGCGACCGATGCCCAGGCCGAACTCGCCGAGGCGGTGGCCCGCAAGAGTACCAAGAGCGACGAGATGGACCGGATCACGGATCAGCGGCACGCGGCGCGGGCCAAGGTGGCGCTTACGCGCACGCGGTGAGTTTCGCGAGGGTGTAGGGGATAGGGTGTAGGGTATGAAGGCGGCGCCGTCGCGCTGCCTTTGGGTCGTGCCTCTTGCCTCGTGCCCGATGCCATCCTCTCCACTCAACTGGGCCATCCTCGGCACCGGCATGATCGCCGGCAAGGTCGCCCCGTGCATCCGTGCGGCGTCGGGCTGCGCGCTCGCGGCGGTCGGCTCACGCGAAGCAGCGCGCGCCCGAGCCTTCGCGCGGGAGATCGGCCTGCCCGAGTCCGCCGGCTGCTCCGCCGAAGACCTGCTGAACCGGGCCGATGTGGACGCGGTCTATGTCACCGTGCCGAACAGCCTGCATGTGCCGTGGTGCTTGAGGTTGCTCGAAGCGGGCAAGCACGTGCTGTGCGAGAAGCCGCTGACGCCGCGGGCGGCGGAGGCGGAGCGGATCGCCGAGGCTTCGCGGCGATCGGGCAAGCTGTTCGCCGAAGGGTTCATGTACTTGCACCACCCGCAGTCGGAGCTGCTCATCCGCGCGGGCCGCGCCGGAGATGCGCCCGGCAGCCACATCGGACCACTGCGCACCATCACGGCGTCGTTCTGCCTTGACCTGCGCCCCCGCCCCAACGCGTGGACACGCTTCAGCCACGGGCTCGAAGGCGGCGCGATGATGGACCTGGGGTGCTACCCGTTGAGCTTGGCCCGCGCCGTGACCGGGCAAGAGCCCGTCGAGATGATGGCCCTCGCCCGCGCGGCCGAGCCGGTGAACGGCGAGAAGCGGCCCGTCGATGCCCTGACCAGTTTCTCTTGCCGGTTCGCCGGGGGCTCTGGAGTGGTGCTGCAGGCGCTGTGCGCGATCGACTCGAACGCTGGCATCTTCGCCGAGCTCGTCGGCGATTGGGGCATGCTCCGCACTGAGACACCATTCCGCGCCGACCCGGTGCGGGCCGAGGTGCGGTGGACGCGCTTCGAGAGCCATCCCCAAGGGGCGGGCGCGGAAACGATCGTCATCGAGAACGGCGGCGACCGATTCATCAACCAGTTCACCAGCTTCGCCGCAGCGGTCCGCGGCGAACGGGCCATGGTGCCGAGCGCGGAGTGGAGCGTCGGCCAGGCACGGGCCATCGAGCGCGTGTACGCGTTGACGAAGATGGGGTGGTGAAGGCGGTCCCGCACCGGATGGCGACGTGCCACCGAAGTCCCGTCCGCGGGACTTCGGTGCTGCCTTCGATGGTTGTCGATGCGCACTGAAGTCGATGAGGACATCGACTTCAGTGGCACGGCGTCAGTTCCGGGTCTTCACTCGAGAAGCGTCGCACTCACCGGGTTCTGCGGCAGCGGGTTGCGCACGCCGTGCTCGGCGACCAGCGGCAGTTCCGCGCGCCGGGCGAAGCGTTTCGCCGTGGGCAGGTCGGCCATGCGCCCCGATGTCTGGCGCGTCTTGTGGTAAAGGTGAAAGACGATGAGTTCATCGACGGCGACGCGGCAGGTCGCACCCAGCTTTGCCGCGCGGTAGGCGAACTCGTCGTCCTTGAATCCCCAGCCCTGATAGAGCTCGTCGAAGCCGTTGAGCTTGAGGTACCAGCCGAGGTCGACCGAGTAGTGGCCGCCGAGGAGCTTGGGCTTGTGGGCCGGGCCGAGGCGGAGCTTGCGGAGCAGCAGTTGGCGGGTGTATCGGCGTTGTCGCTTTGAGAGTCGTTCGCAATCGTGGTTGCTGAGCGTCAGGCCGGCGCGGCGCTCGAGGATCATCTCGGGCGTGAGCGCGCTCGACAGCGCTTCGGGCACGTCGACGCGGTAGGGATAGATCACATCGGCGCCGCCCGCGTCGGCCCATCGCGCGTGCCCTTCGAGGCAGTCTTCGCGGGCGAGGGTGTCGCCGTCGAGTGTGATGAGGCGCCCGGTGGTGATGCCGAGAGACTCAACGATGTGGCGCACGCCGTTGTTGCGGACCTGGCAGAGGCGTTCCCCGCCGTGGTGTGCTCGGCGGACCCACCAGATGGGCATGCCCGCGCGCCCGGAGGCGTGTTCGATCTCGACGCCGATAGCCGGGTCGTCGGTGTCGCACGAGACCACGACGGTGTCGGGCCTGCGCGTCTGCACCGCGAGCGCGGCGAGCACCAGCCCGAGATACCGCGGGGTGTGGGTGGGGATGAGGAGGAGGAGGGGGGAAGGCACGCAGGCACGAAGGCACAGAGGCACGGAGTGAATGAATGCACCTCCACTTCGTGCCTCAGTGCCTGCGTGCCTCCGTGCCTACTCCTTGAGCATCTTCAACTCATCGCGCAGGATCGCCGCCAGTTCGTAGTTTTCTTTTCCGATGGCCTCTTGCAGGCGTTTGATGAGCTCGGATTTCTGGCTGGCGGGGAGCTTCTTCATCAGTTCGTCGCGCATGCCGCGGAGCAGCAGCACCTCGCCGGCGCCGTCGAAGTCGCCTTCCTGGCCCGCGTCGGCGTACA
The DNA here is from genome assembly GCA_046154665.1 of Phycisphaerales bacterium. GTDB lineage: Bacteria > Planctomycetota > Phycisphaerae > Phycisphaerales > UBA1924 > JAFLCM01. The sequence goes on from JBJXFG010000036.1 coordinate 47,731, forward strand.
TGCGCCGCAGCGCGTCGAGCCCTTCGTCGATCACCCACAGCGCCGCCTTCGGCTCGCTGTCGGCGATCGCCTGGCTCGCCACCGCGCGGGTTCGCATCATCGTCAGATAAGGCCGGAACTGCTCCAGCACCTCGCGGTCGTCTTCGCTCTCGGCGTACTCGCGGCACAGCCCCAGCACCCGCAGGTTCCGCGTCGTGTCACGCAGCACGCCCTGATAATCACCCAGCACCAGCAAGCTGATGTAGCGGTGGTAATACTGCACCGCCTCTTCGCGCAGCTGGCGGCAGTCGTCCGGCGAGAGGGAAAACTCGATGTCGCCGGGGTCGGGCCCGGCGGGGTCTTCCGCGCCGCCGCCGGATTCCGCGCCGGCACCCTTTGAGTCGCCGCCGGCTTCGGGGGAAGGGGGCGTGTCACCGGTTTCGCGCCGTCGGCGCTTTCTTGGCGGCGGGCCGAGGGTTGAATCGTCGTCGGCTTCGGGTGTGCCCATGCCGGCGTCGGCGTCGCCGCGCGGGTCGGACGCCGGGCCTCGATCGTCCATCACGCCGGGGCCCGGGCGGCCCTCGGCGAACTCGTCGAGCCGGGTCTCGAAGTATTCGAGCAGGCTCTCGCAGTGGAAGGGCCGCTGCCCGTCGGGCCGGCCCGAGACGTCCATTTGGAGCAAACCGAGGTCCAGACGCATCTGGACTTTGGGTTCGCCGTCGTCGCCTTCGATGATGCGGACGTTGATCTGCCCCGGCTCGTAGGGCCACTCTTCGAGGATTTCGGTGAGGTCGAAGGTCATTTCGGGAGGTGCGAAGGGGCGGAGGTGCTGAGGGGTCGAGGCGCAGAGCGGATTCGTGGATGCGTGGGTCCGAAAAGCGGGTCTGGCAGGCTGGGGAAAGGGTCTGGACGGTTCGACCGTCGGCGGTTTTGAACCAGCGGGCTTGACAGGCACCGAGTTGTACCCCGGTCAGCCGAAGAGAATGGTCAGCCGAAGAAAGGCATTGCAGGCGGGCATTTCGGAAAACCGTTGTTCCGGACCCGTGCGAAGAATATCATGCCAGGCTCGCCACGTGGCGAGGAGAGAGTCGAAGGGTCAGGATCGTTGACCGTGACGTGAGCCGTCGGAGGCCGCCGGAGTGGTGTGCCGCGGGATCAACCCGCGTCGCTTCACAAGCGGGCGATCGAAGGAAGCGTCGGTCAGGCCGGATCAGAGTCACACGTCGCGTTCGCTTGCACAAGTCGGACGCGGAGGGGTCGAATGGCACGGAGCGAAGTCGAATCCGACCTGCAGGTGTACCTGCGTCAGATCAACGACATTGGTCTGCTCGACGCCGAGTCCGAGCGCACGCTGGGCTGGTCGGTGAAGAACGACGAGTGCCCCGCCGCGCGCGAGCGGCTTGTCCAATCCAATCTCCGCCTGGTGGTTTCGATCGCCAAGCACTACACCAACCGCGGGCTGTCGCTGACCGACCTCATCGAAGAGGGGAACATCGGGCTCATCCGCGCGGTCGAGGGCTTTGACCCGGCCCAGGGCGCCCGGTTCAGCACCTACGCCTCGTGGTGGATCAAGCAGGCCATCAAGCGGGCCCTCATCAACGCCGCCCAGCCCATCCATGTGCCCGCGTACATGGTCGAGCTCATCGCCAAGTGGAAGCAGGTCAGCGCGCGGTTCGAGGAAGAGCACGGCCGCCAGCCGACGCTCGACGAACTGGCCCACCTGCTCGACATGCCGGTGAAGAAGGTCAGCATCATCCGCAACGCCGGCCGCGCGATGTACCTGCCTTCGAGCGGCGCGCTGGATGACGACGGGCAGCCGATCAACTTCAGCGAGGCCATCACCGATACCCGCAACGGCAGGCCCGAAGAATCCGTCCTCCGCTCCGATGAGCTCGACACCATCTACAAGCTGCTCGACGCCATCGACGAACGCGAGGCCCGCGTGCTGCGACTGCGTTTCGGGCTCGACGGCAAGGAACCGCTCACCCTCAAGCAGATCGGCTGCGAGATCGGGCTAACGCGCGAACGCGTCCGCCAGATCGAGGTCGAGGCCCTGCGAAAGCTCAACACGAGGCTGCTTGATGAACGCCCCAGCCAGTTCTTCAAGGCGCTCGTCGAGTCGGCCTTGCCATGCACCGTGGACGAAGAGGAATGCCCTTCGCCCGCGGGCAAGCTGACGAACGGCAACGGCAACAGCAACGGGCACGAGAACGGCAACGGCAACGGGAAGCGCAACGGCGCTACCGAGCACGCCGCCTCGCGCGGGCAGGGTCGACCGCGATCGATCAAGCCGCGCCGGGATGATGACGCCACGCCGCTGTCTCGCGCGGCGGGGTGAGACGAGCCGCCAGCGCGAGCGGGTGTTCTGATCAACGTTTTCTTCGACCCGCGAGTGCGGGTCGCTGATGGTTGCCAGACGCGGAGCGTCTG
>JBJXFG010000107.1:0-45246 GCA_046154665.1 Phycisphaerales bacterium
GAGGCCGGTCGCCACGAACCCGAAGCGCAAGCGAGGGCCGGCGCACGACAAATCAAAGCCCGGATTTCACCCGGAATGAGTATCAGTCAGCGGCGGCACCTACACGCCGGAGCCCCGTCAACGCCCCTGTTCCAAAGCTTTCTCTGTCTCTCTCTCTCTCTCTCGCTCTCTCTCTCTGGCCTTCCTCCGCGAACTCCGCGCTCTCCGCGTTGAAACACGTCTTCGGCGCGCTCTCCGCGCCCCGCGGCGAATCAAAAAGCGAAAACGCCGCGGGTTCACCGCGGCGCGCTGTTGGATCAGATGTCGCGTGCCTCACGCGGCCTTGCGGCGGGCGTAGCTCGAGACCGGCGTGAACGAGTAGCTCTTCGGTGCCCACGCGAACGTGTAGTTGAACGTCCGCTTGGCGGTCGTGCGCTTGGCGGCGGTCGACTTGACGCCGGTGCGCTTCACCGAGCGCTTGGTCGTCTTGCGAGCCGTCTTCGGCGCGGCCTTGCGAGTGGTCGTGCGGGGGGTCCGGGCCGACCGGGTGGTGCGACGGGCCGTCGAACGACGGGCGGTCGAGCGACGGGCCGTGCTGCGACGAGCGGTGGTGCGCTTCGCGGTGCTGCGACGAGCCGTCGAGCGACGGGCCGAAGTGCGGCGCGAGGCGGTGCGGCGCGAAGTGGTGCGGCGCGCGGTCTTGCGAGCGCGGGTCACGGTCGAAGCCGTGCGACGGGCGGTGGTGCGACGCTTCGTCGTGGTGCGCTTGGCGGTGGTGCGCTTGGCCGTGGTGCGGCGGCGGTTGATGCGGCGCGATTTGGTCGTGCGCCGGGCCCCGGTGCGGGCGGACTTGCGGATCGGCATGGATGCTCTCCGGTCTGGAGGCCGACGCAGACGCCGGCCCGAGTGAGGTTCGCTCGCCGACAAAGGCGGGCGTCCCGGCGTCACCCCCATCCGTGGAGGCACATACGCCTGGCGTCTGCGTTATCGACACCGAACCAGTGAATCATCAGTCAATCTGAAAAGTAACTTGAAGGGACGTTGAGAGGAAGGCACCAGGCATCGGGCATTAGACACCAGTGAGAGCGCACCAAGCACAGTCCGACGGCCCGCGATCGCGGCGAGATCCTCTTCAAACCCCTTCTCCGCTCGACTCGGTGTGGTCCGACGGATTTCCCACCGATACCCTTCAGGCTAATGTCGCACCCCGCGCCCACCGAATGGTCCCCCGAATCCTGGAAGAGCCGCCTCGCGGCCCACCAGGCGGTCTATGCCGACCGCGCCGCGGTCGACACCGCCGTCGCCAAGCTCCGCGAGTTCCCGCCGCTGGTCACCAGCTTCGAGATCGAACGCCTCAAGCGGCTCATCGGCGAGGCCCAGCAGGGCAAGCGCTTCGTGCTGCAAGGCGGCGACTGCGCCGAGACCCTCGCCGACTGCCGACCCGAGAGCATCACCGCAAAACTCAAAATCCTCCTCCAGATGTCGCTCGTGCTGGTCCACGGCATGCAAAAGCCCGTCGTCCGCGTCGGCCGCTTCGCCGGCCAGTACGCCAAGCCGCGCTCAAGCCCCACCGAAACACGCGACGGCGTCACCCTCCCGTCCTACTTCGGCGATCTCGTCAACGGCGCCGATTTCACCCCCGAGTCACGCACCACCAACCCGCACCTGATGGTCCGCGGCTACCAGCACGCCGCCGTCACCCTCAACTTCATCCGCTCGCTCATTGACTCCGGCTTCGCCGATCTGCACCACCCGGAGTACTGGGACCTGCGCTTCATGGAGCACGCCAGCCTCCCCGAAGAGCTGCGCCGTGAATACCAGCAGATGAGCCGACGCCTCGCCGAGGCCCTGAAGTTCATGGAAGCCCTCGGCGATACCGCCATCGACAACCTCTCCCGCGTCGACTTCTACACCAGCCACGAAGGGCTCAACCTCCTCTACGAATCCGCCCAGACCCGGCGCGTCCCGCGCCGCGAGGGCTGGTACGACCTCACCACCCACCTGCCGTGGATCGGCGAACGCACCCGCGCTCTCGACGGTGCCCACGTCGAGTTCTTCCGAGGCATCACCAACCCCGTCGGCATCAAGGTCGGACCTTCCACCTCGCCCGCCGACCTGCTCGCCCTCATCGACCGCATCAACCCCACCGACGAACCCGGACGCATGGTCGTCATCCACCGCATGGGCGCGGCGAAGATCGCCCAATCCCTCCCCGCGCTCCTCCACGCCGTCAAGCACGCCCACCGCCACGTCTTGTGGGTCTGCGACCCGATGCACGGCAACGGCATCACCTCACGCCACGGCATCAAAACCCGCGACTTCAACGACATCCTCGGCGAGCTCCGCCAGGCCTTCGACCTCCACGCCAGCGAAGGAACCATCCTCGGAGGCGTCCACTTCGAACTCACCGGCGAAGACGTCACCGAATGCGTCGGCGGCGCCGCGGGCGTCACCGAAGACGACCTCACCGCCAACTACGCCAGCCCCTGCGACCCGCGCCTGAACTATCAACAGGCGCTCGAGATGGCGTTCCTGATCGCTCGCCACGCGGGTGGGTGAGAGACTCGCGAGACGCGAGGTACAAGGCAAACGTATGACCGCGGCCGAGCCACTGATGGCGGCGTCTTCGCCGACATCAGTGCAGAAGATCGGAAGCCGTCGAAAACCTGCACTGCTGTCTCCGCGGACGGAGCCAGCAGTGGCACGTCGCAGGCCATGAGAATGCCCGTCAGATCAGCACGACGACAGACGGAAAGCACGCGGGCATACGTCGGCGCGCTAAATCGGTTCCACCCCCCACCCACCCGAAATCAGTCTCATAATCATGGTTGTTCTCCGCCGTCATGCGTTATTCTGACGCTCAAGGATCCGGCACGGGTGCATCGGTCGCGAAGGGCGCGACCTGGCTCGAAGCCGAGAAACGCAGGAGCAAGCCCATGCGGCGCTCAGCATCCAACCGGCTTATTTGGCAGTCGCCCTTGCACACACCCGAGGCGTGCGACCAACGAGCCCGGAGCGTCAGCGACGGGTTCTTCGGCCCGCTCGCGGATCGGGCGCAACGACACCCACGCGCTCACGCTCGGGGCTCGTTCCTTCTGACGGACAGCGACGCCGCTCGATGGTTGTGCGCCGCCGCCGCGTGCATCGCCATCACAACCCTCGGCGCGCAGGCAATCGCCCAGACGAACACCACCGAGGGATGGATCGCCTTCCGGCTCCCGCCGTCGCCAGACGAACTCGCCGCATCCCGAGCGATGCTCAACCAGGTCGGCCCCATCGCCGACCCACGGCTGCTGGACCGCCCGAACCACCTCGAACAATCTGCCATCCCCAGCCTCTGCTCACCCGACGCGATCTCCGCCCTCGAGACCGCGCTCCCCACCGCGTGGACGCACTGGGGCGACGCTTTCTTCAGCCGCCCCGACGCGGCCGCGGGCCGCTGGCTCCAAGACCAGGGCTGCTTCAACATCATCGCCTGCGCCGGCTCCACCACCCCGGAATACCGCTTCCGCACGCCGCTGGCCTTCGACCACACATCGAGCCTCCCGGCGTTCAAGGTGTGCGGTTTCCTCTCAAACTTCAACGCCCCCCAGCCCTACATCGAATCGCTCGGCGATGTCCCTCCCAACCCCAGCGGCGACACCTTCACGCCCGGAACCAACTGCGCTTTCTACGACACGCAGACCCACCCCGTCACCAACAACTGGCGTGACCAGGACGTCATCATGATCCGAGTGCCCGCGCCGGGCCTCGAAAACTTCCGCCTCTTCGTCACCGCCGCCCAGGAGTTCGAGGTCATCCTCTACTGCAACAAGAACTTCCCGTGGGCCGGCGACATCAACTCATGCTGGGTCGATCCGGCCCAGACCGATTCACCCCCCGCCGAGTTCGGCTGGGTCGCCTCCTTCAACGGCGACAAGGGCATGACCAACCCCAACACCCCGCCGCCCTCGGTCGGCCCCGAGGGCGCGATCAACCAGACTTGGGCCTTCCCCCGCAACCGCCACGTCTTCCTGCCCGAGGGCACCTATCTGGTCAACGTCCGCCTCAAGCCCTTCGCGGCGTTGCAGCCGCCGATGACGCCCACGCCCCCGAACACCTGCTACCAGGTCCAGATCGTCGGCAACTTCCCCACGCCGCCGACCTGCCCGTGCTTCTTCGATCTCGCCGACGACGACTGCGCCGTCAACGTCAGAGACCTCACCAGATTCCTCGGCCAGTTCGGCAAGACCTGCGCCCAGATCGCCCCGGCCGCCTGCGCCGACCACGACAACAACGGCGTCGTCAACATCACCGACCTGACCGCGTTCCTCGGCGAGTTCGGCAAGAGCGGCAACGCCACGCCGGGCAGTTGCCAGTAACGCCGCTCTGTCCCATCGAATCCGCCCGACCCCAGCCGCGCGAGCGGGCCCGCTCGCTGTCTTTCAGATCATGCGATGGCCGCGGCGGCGGACCAAGTGACGCGGAGGCCCGTCGCTTTCGAGCGGTCCGTGGGTCAAAGTGCCAAGTGCGATGTCGCCAGGAAGCCGGGGGTGGCGGCCGGCTCGGTGACCTGCCACCCCCGCTCGCACAACTCGAACCAGATCAGCCTCGAAGGCCCGTCGTCGCGATCAAGTCAACTCACTCGAACGCCTCCTCCAGCGCCGAATAGAAAGCATCGAAATCCGATGAGAGCTCCTCGGCGGCGTCAACATACGCCTCGCCCACATCGTCCGAGCCCGTGACCTCGGCGCGGTACTGCTCGATCTTCGACAGGATCGACGCCGTCTCGCTCCGGCAGGTGTCGATGTGGCCCTGGATCACCTCCGCCAGGTCGGACGCCTCGCTCGCCGCATCGTCGTCACCGCGGCGTTCGGCGGCGACGACCATCCTCTCGAGCGAACGCTTGCTCGCCGTCGCCGACTTGATCAGCGCGTTCGCCGAAGACTGAATCTGCTTCGAAAGACTGCTCGCCGACGTATTGATGGTGCGGATCAGTTTCGCGTCGCTCGTGCCGCGCTCGACCTGGCGCTGGATCGAAGCGTCGAGCCGATCACGCGTGCGGTCGAGCCGGGTCGCCAGCGTCTCCGCTTGCCGCCCGATCGAAACCAGATATCTGTCGTATGTGGCGTCAGGGCCGGCCGGCCGGCACAGCGCGGTCGTTTGCAGCACCAGCACGATCAGCGCGGACAGCAATCCACGGAAGAGGGACGGGCGGACGATGGCGGCGTTCATGGCAAGGCTCCGGATATGGATGGTGAAGGGGCGACCCGCCCCAACCGCGGGGCGACTTGATGAGAGAGACGCCCCGCCGACGCGCGCGCGGCCCCTCTCTCGGGCAAACAAAGATCTCACACAACCACCGAACTCAATGCGAACAAAGCTCATCCAGACGCGGGGCGCGCCCTGAGAATGGCGGTGACGCGCGAAGTCACGCGCTGACCGTGTATCAAGGGCCCGGCGGGTCGACTCAACTCACGGTCCGCGTCGATATCATCGTGTTCCCCCTCTTCGGAGGCACCGTCGGCGGGCGTCCGCTGGCGCGATCGATCGCACTTCAACGGAGGCCACATCATGGCTATCGGATTGATTCGTTCCCGCGTGGTCGGCGTGGCGCTCGCCGCCCTGCTGACCGCCTTCGCCGCCGCGCCGGCCCAGGCCCAGTCGACCGCCGACGCCGTCTTCGAGCGCTACGAGGTCGCCGTCGAGCGCGCCGTCGAGCGCGGCGAGCAGCAGCTCGAGCGCCAGCTCGAGCGTGCCGACGCCCAGATCGAGCGGCTCATCGACCGCGAGGCGTCCGAGACCGCCATCGAGCGCACCATCGTCGCCGCCATCAACAACCTCGGCAAGTCTGTCCGCTCGATCTCCAACGGCCTGATCAAGACGGCGACCGGCAGCAAGCGCAGCCTCACCCGCATCGCCCTCGCCGCCGAACGCCGCGACGACACCGAGACCCTCGAAGAGGCCGAGGCCTACATCGAAGAGATCGACGAAGACATCGCCAACCTGGCCGAAGAGCGTGACGAGACGCTGGCGTTCCTCGCCGAACTCCGCACCGCGATCACCGGTGCCGAAGACGCCGGCGACGAGTACGAAGAGAACACCGACGAACTCGTCAGCGAGTTCGAGGACTTTGTGGAAGACCTCTCCGACGACGGCGACGACGCCGAAGAGGATGACGACGACGACGACTCGAACCCGTAGTAAGCCCGCTCGACACACCAGCCGAGAAACAAGAAACGCCGCGGAAATCCGCGGCGTTTTCGTTTCATCCTTCGGCCATCATGCCCCGGGGCTTGGGCCAGAGAGAGTTGGGTAGCGGCCGAGTGTGACGGCTCACTTCTCACCCTGCTTGCCAATCTGCCACTCTTCAAGCTCGATCGGCGCCTGACGACCGAAGATCGTCACCAGCACGCGCACCAGCCCCTTGTCGGGCAGCAGCTCGTCGACCGATCCCTCGTAGCCCTCGAACGGGCCCTGCTTGATGATCACCGGCTCGCCCTTTTCGAACACCATCTTGACGTTCGGCAGTTCCTCGGGCTTGCGGCTGTCGAGCAGCATCTTCTCGACTTCGTGGTTGGCCAGCTTCGTGGGCCGCCCGGTGGTCCCGACAAAGTCGCCCACGCCGGTGGTTTCCTTGATCAGGAAGAACACGTCCTGGGGGATGCGTCCGTCGGGCTCCAGCTGCATCTCGACGAACACATAGCCGGGGTAGAGCTTGGTCTCGGTGATCTTCTGCTTGCCGGCCTTGATTGTCTTGGTCTTCTCCGTCGGCACCAGGATGCGGCCCACGAGATGAACCAGCCCCTCGATCTCGATCTTCTTGAGCAGCGTGTCGCGGACGTAGTTCTCTTTGTTCGAGGCCACGCGCAGCACGAACCAGTTCATGCCCTCCTGCGCCAGCGGGTCGCCGTGGGCGAGCACGTCGGTGCGTTCATTGGGGGTGCCGTCGAGGACCGGGGCCTGGGTTTCGTTGCTCATGGTGCTTGCCTCGTGACAACTCTAGACAAAGGCAGAGCGCCGAAAGGGCGCTCGCCGAACTCGAAAAACCAATCCAGCAGCCCCGAAACCCGACGCCCTTCGCGCCGCGCGCCTCGCGATCCATTCCCCCCGACTGCCCACTCCCCACTGCCCACTGCCCCCCACACTCACCCATCCGGCGCCAGCAAACGGATCGCCTGAAAGAACGTCGAAAACCCGAGATCAACAAACCACAGAATCACGGCGATCGTGAGCGAAACCGTGATGACCACCCACGTCGACCCCATCACCTCACGCCGCGTCGACCAGTTCACCTTTTTCATCTCGCCCTCGGTGGCGATGAGGAACTCGGCCGACTTCTGGCGCTGGTAGACCAGCAGATACGTGAGCCCGGCCCCGATGATCAGGATCGTCCCCGCCAGCGACCACTGCAGGATCGACGCCGTCGAAGCCTCGAAGTTGAACCGGTCAATCTGGCGGACGATCCACGCCATCGCCGCCGCGGTGAGCGCGAACGCGGCGATCGCCGAGCAGGTCCGGGTCCAGTAGCCCTGATCGGGCTTGTACATGCCGAGCGCCATGGATGTCCTTTGAAAAGGCGTGGGGCTTGAGGCTTGAGGCTTGGGGAGTTGGCACAAGCCTCAAGCCTCACGCCCGATCTAACACGCCGGGAGGGAATCGAACCCGCAACCTGCGGATTTGGAATCCGCTGCTCTGCCAATTGAGCTACCGGCGTTCGGTGGGGCAGTGGGCAGTGGGGATTGGGCAGTCGGATCGGATCAGCGGCGGGTCGGTCCTTCCGACTGCCCACTGCCCATCACCCACTGCCCAGCCCTCCGGCTCACTTCCGCTTGATCTTATGCTTGGTGTGCCGACGAAGGCGAGGGCAGTACTTGTTCAGCCCCTCCTTCAGTTTTTCGGCCATGCCGCCCTTGACATTGACGGACGTGCGGTAGTTGAGGTCCCCGGTCTCGGTGCACTGGAGCCAGACAAACTCTCGGGAATCAGATTTCTTCTTGGCCATGGTGGGACTCGCGTTTCAACCGACGCTTCTGGCCCGCTTGCCCGCGGGGAGATGGCTCGGAGCTGGGAGGGAAAAATCAGGAAAAGTCGGCGGGCCCGCGTAAACGGACCCGCCGGGTGTTTCAGGGTAGGTCGGCTCTCCGAGCCGACTGTCTTCCGAGAGACCACAGACACAGGAAGGGCGGTTGACGCCGTCGATGCGGTCGGCTCGGAGAGCCGACGTACCTTCGGAGCCGACTCGCCCGATCGTCAGACGAGAATCTCGGTCACAACGCCCGAGCCCACGGTACGACCGCCTTCGCGCACGGCGAAGCGGAGCCCGATCTCCATGGCGATGGGCTTCTCACCCAGGTCGATCTCCATCTGGACGTTGTCGCCGGGCATGCACATCTCGGCGCCGCCCAGCAGCTTGACGCTGCCGGTCACGTCGGTGGTGCGGAAGTAGAACTGCGGCTTGTACCCGTTGAAGAACGGGGTGTGCCGGCCGCCCTCTTCCTTGGTCAGCACGTAGACCTCGCCCTTGAACTTCGAGTGGGGCTTGATCGAGCCGATCTTGCAGATGACCTGCCCGCGCTCGATGTCGTCCTTTTCGACGCCGCGGAGCAGGACGCCGACGTTGTCGCCGGCCTCGCCCGAATCGAGGGTCTTCTGGAACATCTCGACGCCGGTGACGACGGTCTTCTTGTTGGTGGTGGTGAGGCCGACGATCTCGACTTCGTCACCGACCTTGACGATCCCGCGCTCGATACGACCGGTGGCAACGGTGCCGCGGCCCTTGATCGAGAACACGTCTTCCACGCTCATCAGCAAGGGCTTGTCGCGCTCGCGGGTGGGGGTGGGGATGTACGAGTCAAGCGCGGCGAGCAGCTCGTCGATGGGGCCGCAGGCCTTGTCGTCCGAGGGGTTCTCGAGGGCGAGCTTGGACTGACCGCGGATGATCGGGGTCTTGTCGCCGGGGAACTTGTACTTGTTGAGCAGGTCGCGGATTTCGATCTCGACCAGCTCGAGCAACTCGGGGTCGTCGACGAGGTCGACCTTGTTGAGGAACACCACGATGTGCGGCACGCCGACCTGACGGGCCAGCAGCACGTGCTCGCGGGTCTGCGGCATCGGGCCGTCAGCGGCCGACACCACCAGGATCGCGCCGTCCATCTGGGCGGCGCCGGTGATCATGTTCTTGACGAAGTCGGCGTGGCCCGGGCAGTCGACGTGGGCGTAGTGACGCTCCTTCGACTCGTACTCGGTGTGCGACGCCGCGATCGTCACCGTCTTGGAGGCGTCACGGACCGTGCCGCCCTTGGTGATTTCAGCGTACGACTTGGCCTTGGTCCCGTTCTTGGCGGCCGAACGAGCGGCGATCGCGGCCGTGAGCGTCGACTTGCCGTGGTCAATGTGACCGATGGTGCCAACGTTCACGTGCGGCTTGGTGCGTGTAAAGACGTCTTTCGCCATGGCGAATGAACCTCCAGCGTGCCGGGCGGGCAGGAGGGGCCGACCTGGCCCGGCTCACACGCCGCCGACGAGAAACACCCGATGAATCCGACGCCGTGACATCCACGAGGTCGGCGCCCGAGCCGGATCGCCCGAAGCGTGGAGACCGAACCGCTCGGCCTCCGCAACCGAGCCCGACGGCGCAAGCGCCGACGAACCCGGAGAATGAACGAGTTTGCCCGAAGGGCTTCACCACCGCTCCGCATCCCACCAAATCAACGAGGGAACGCGAAGCCTTGCCCAACGAACGCCCGAGGCCCGGGGGGGACGGCCCACCATCCAGAACGCTTCACGCCAACCCGCGGAAGCGGGGCTGTGAACATTCGGTGGGCGAACCCCGGGGAGGGGGTTGAAAAAGCCACCAGCGAGGATTGAACTCGCGACCTCACCCTTACCAAGGGTGCGCTCTACCACTGAGCTACGGTGGCAACAACCACCACCGGCGCAATCGTCCGGCGGGGGTGGGGGGAGGACTGTACCCGGACAGTGATCGTCGGACAAGCGATCGGGCTCACCGCGAAACCAGACATCGTCATGCTGCATGTTATCGGACGTATTCACGAGACGACGCCTCATTCGTTCGATTCCGGGTGGCACTAGGTCCGCGCTGCCGTACGCTACCGCTGTCGGATCGCTCGGGACATCCGCCCGGTCCCCGACAGGGAGAAAGCCTGATGAACCTCTGCGCCGCGATCGTCCGTGCCAGCGTTCTCGTCTGCATCGTGCTCGCGGGTACGCCCCCCGCGCAAGCCCAGCCGCTGCGGTCGTGCCAGTGCCCCGGTGATCTCAACGGCGACACCGTCATCAACAGCGCCGACCTCGTCGCGTTCCTGGCCGTCTTCGCCACCGCGTGCAACACCGACGCCGACGCCGACGGCATCAGCGACGCGATCGACAACTGTCCCACCACGCCCAACCCCAATCAAGCCGACCTGGACAACGACGGCGCGGGCGACGTGTGCGACAACTGCCCCTTCGTCAACAACGTAAACCAGGCCGACTGCGACGGTGACGGCATCGGCGACGCCTGCGAGGGCAGCGTGTGCCAGAACGGCTCGCAGTGCCCCGCGGTGTCCAACGCCGTGGTGGCGTGCCAGTCCGGCGTGTGCGTCATCGTCGGGTGCAACCCCGGCTTTGGCAACTGCAACGGGGTCTTCGCCGACGGTTGCGAGAAACTGCTGACCAGCGACAACCAATCGTGCGGCGTGTGCGGACTCTTCTGCCCATCAGGCACCGCGTGCTTCGGCGGCGTGTGCGTGCCCGCGTGCGGATCGGGCTTCACCAACTGCGCCGGTGCCTGCCGCGACCTGCTCACCGATGCGAACAACTGCGGTGCCTGCGGCGTGATCTGCGTCGCCGGGCCGAACCAGGTGGGTGCCTGCGCCAACGGCCAGTGCTACAAGGCCTGCCTGCCCGGCTACGCCGACTGCGACGGGAACCCCGGCAACGGCTGCGAGGTGTTCGTCGGCGGCGATCCGACCAACTGCGGCGGCTGCTGCACCGCCTGCAACCCGCCCAATGCCACGGGGTCGTGCGTGAACGGGCAGTGCACCATCGGCTCGTGCAACGTCGGCTTCTTCAACTGCAACAACATCGACGCCGACGGCTGCGAGGTCAACGTCCAGAACAACGCCCAGAACTGCGGGTCGTGCAACGTGGTGTGCCCGAGCCTGCCCAACGCCACGGCGGCGTGCGTCAACGGACAGTGCACCATCGGCGCGTGCAACACCAACTACGCCAACTGTGACGGGAACCCCGTCAACGGGTGCGAGGTCCACCTGCCCTTTGATACCAACAACTGCGGCGCCTGCGGGGTGTCGTGCCCGCCCATCCCCAACGGCGTCAACGGCTGCTCGCTGGGACAGTGCTTTATCACCGCGTGCAGCCCGGGCTTCGCCAACTGCGATGGCTTCTACAGCACCGGCTGCGAGACCAACATCCTGACCAACCCCAGCAGTTGCGGCGGATGCGGGATTGTGTGTAACCTTCCCAACGCCACGGCGGCGTGCGTGAACGGGCAGTGCACCATCGGGGTCTGCAACACAGGCTTCCGCAACTGCGACGGGGTCACCGCCAACGGCTGCGAAACCAACATCAACACCAGCGTCAGCAACTGCGGGAACTGCGGCATCGTCTGCGTCCCCGGCCCGCGCGTGACCAGCGTCGCCTGCGTCAACGGCCAGTGCAAGATCACCGGCTGCCAGCCCAGTTGGGTCGATGCCAACGGCGTCTTCGCCGACGGCTGCGAGTTCTTTAACGAGCCGTGAAGTACCCCTCCTCAGCACCCCGGCTCGTCGCCCGCGCTCCGGCGATGCGATCAGCCCGGTGTCGCGCTCACCCGCGTTCGCCAGCCCGAACGTGAAAGGGAAGACCTCGAGGAGGCTGCTTCATGCTCGCGGTCCGTGACGTCCCGAAGATCCTCCGCGGCGGTGCCGTCGCCGGGGCCACCATCGGCAACCCGTCGCGAAAACGAAACCACGGTTCGCAGCATGTTTGGGGCTTGAACTCCGAAGAGACAAGGTACTCTCAAGGCGTCTGAGTGCGCCGCGGTCTCACCCACGGCGGTGCTCGATCTCGACGACGACAGAAAGGACAGCGGGCCATGATCAGGAGCAACGTTGGTGTATCGCTCTGTCGGGCTCTGGGCGTGATGGTGCTGGCGGGCTGTTGGCTCGTGGCGCTCTCTCCCAGGGCCTTGGCGCAGGGACCCCAGTTACCCAACTGCCCGTGCCTGGGCGACCTGAACGGCGACGGGCTGGTCAACACCGCCGACCTCACGAGGTTCCTCGGCTTGTTCTCCAGGCCGTGCGTCTTCGACGTCGACGCCGACCGGGTGCCCGACGCGAGCGACAACTGCCCGAGGACTCCGAACGCGGATCAGACCGATACGGACATGGACAACTTCGGCGACGCTTGCGACAACTGCCCGCTGATCCCAAACCCGGATCAGGAGGACTTCAACGCTGACGGCGTCGGCGATGCCTGCTGCCTCGGCACCGCGACCTGCCGGCCTCGCCCGAACAGCGAGGTCAACTGCATCGGCGGAGAATGCGTCTACGAGTGTCATCCGAACTTCGCCGACTGCGATGGGAACCCCGTCAACGGATGCGAAGCCGAGGTGGCCATCGCGTTCGACCACTGCGGCGCGTGCGGGAACAACTGCTTCCGCCCAGGCCTTGACACGGCGTGCGTCAACGGGGTCTGTGTGTTTCTGGGCTGCCTCGAAGATGCCTCGAACTGCGACGGCAACATCGAGAACGGCTGCGAGCAGATCCACTCGCAGCCGTCCAACTCCTGCCAGAACGCAGAAAATCTCGGTTCGTTCTGCGCCGACCCCCGCTGCGGCACGGGGTGCCCCACCGTGAGCCTGGTCACCGCCGTCACCCGGACGAACATCAACGTCCGCTTCTTCAAAGTCCGCTTGAAGGACTGCTCGCCCTGCGGCGGCCCCGGGGAGCGGTTGCAGCACATCATCCGCCTGACCATGCCGACGCAGATCAACTACGACCTGATCGTCTACTCGAAGTGCGGGGTGATCCGGGCGGTCTCCACCAACGAACTGGGCGTGCCCGACGACGAGGTGACCATGACCGCGCCCGACCGATTCGACCAAGATGATTCGCGCGACTACATCATCGAGGTCCGCTACATCTCAGGGCAGTCCTGCGACCCGTGGACGATGACCATCGAAGCCTCGGCCTGCTGAGAAACCCCCGAGCAGCGCCCGCGCACCAGCCCCGCAGACTCCGCCCGAACCAGCGAAGCAACACGCGACGATCAGCGCCTCGGAAAAGCCACCTACTGGACTTGAACCAGCGACCTGGGCTTTACGAAAGCCCCGCTCTACCAACTGAGCTAAGGTGGCGTCGGCGGGCCGCTTCCGGGGCCGCACCGGGGAGGAAGTATCAGCGCGCCCGGCGAAAATGTCCACTCCCCAACGGTTCACCACGGCGACGCGCACATCACGGAGAAAACCCGAGCAAGCGCGAAGCCGCCTCAGTCCTCGGGGCTCACAGTCCGGCCCCGAACCCCGAACCCGCACCCCCAAACCGCGAGTTCCCCCCTCCCGCACCGCCACACCTCCAAACCTCCGCACCTCCGCACCTCCGCACCGCCGCACCTCCCCCCCCTCCGTGCCTTCGTGCCTCCGTGCCTCCGTGCCTTCAGAACGGAAACATCACCCCCACATACCCCATCACCGAATCGCGCGAAGGATTATCGTCGGTCCCGCTGGTGCTCGCGTTCGAAACGTGCGCCCACCGCAGCCCGACATCCAGCCGCGTCCCGCTCTCACCCAGTGCAAACGTCGCCCCCACCCCCGCCCGCGGCGTGAAGTTGTACTTCGTGCCCCCGGGCGGAACGTCCTCATCGGTGAACACCACCCCGATCCCGATGTCGGCGTACACCGACCACGACCGATCGCTCGGCGCTTCCGTGGTCGCGCTGCTCAGGAAGTGCCAGCGGAACCCGAACGCCGGGTTGACCCCCAGCGCATCCTGAGCCTCTTCGCCGTCGTCGTCGTCCTCATCCTGCGCGTAGAACCACCCCGCCAGCGAGAGGTTAAACTCAAAGTCACGCGCGATGAACTGGTGAAACGTCACCACGGCGGACGAATCCGTGCTGTCCGAAGCAAACGCCACCCCGCCGCCGAATGACAAAGCACGCCAGCCCTTGTCGAGAAACAGCGGCTCAGAAACGGCAGCGGAAACAGCGGAAGCGCCGCTCGCCGTCGAAGCACTCGATGGGTTCGACGCACTCGGCGCCGTGGTTGCGGGTTGCGAGGCGTCCATCGACGCCGCGGCGGGCGGCTCTTCATTCGCCGACGCAACCGCAGGCATCACCAGCGCCGCAGCCGCGGCCACCATCCCAACCCTCCAACGATCGAAAGGCATCAGCATGCCCCGAGCGTACCATGCCGCCAAATGACCGGCCCGCCGGACCAACCCAACCCTTCTGATCGCCTCACCCGCCTCGAAGAGTTGTCGGCGTTCATCCACCACGACCTCGAAGACCTCTCAAATCAGGTCCGCCAGCTCTACGAACTCCTCGGCACAATGCGGAAGCGGCTCGACACCATCGAGCAGCGCGTCGGGAACATCGAAGAGGTAGATCCCGAGCCGGAACCGGAATAGGTCGGCTCGGCGGATCACGCGGCGTCGCGCTTTGCGTGCTTCGCAGGGCGCTCGGGCCGCTCTCTCACGCTCGTCGTTCCGTGAGTCGCAACGCATCAAGCAGCCACGGCCCAAACGCTTCCTTCGAGATCGCGCCGCCCGTCTCGCGCCGGTCGCCGCTCTTGAACATCACGGTCGCGCGGACGGTCGGGGCGTCCATCGTTTCGAGCGGATTGGCGACGATGGCGTCGAGTTGCTTGCGTTCCAGCTTTGATTGGGCCGACGCGAGCAGCCGGTCTTCGGGTTCGAGCGCGAAGCCGACGATGATCTGGCCGGGCCGCTTCCGCGCCGCGACCTCGGCGAGCAAGTCCGGGGTCGGTTCGAGCTCGAGGGTGAGGGGCGATTCGGAGCGTCGGAGCTTGGTGGGGGCCGGATGCGACGGCGAGGCATCCGCGGGTCCGATCCGCTTGGGTCGATAGTCCGCCACCGCCGCCGACATGATCAGCGTGTCGCACTCCGGGAAGTGCATCGCCAAAAGCGCTTGCAGGTCCGCCGTGGATTGGAACCGCACGACACGAATCCGCGAATCGGTGGTTGTTCGGGGGGTCGGGCCGAGCAGCAGCGTCACATCGAGGCCGCGTCCCGCAGCCGCTTCGGCGAGCGCAATCCCCAGCCTCCCGGATGACCGATTGGCGATGTACCGCACGGCATCAATCGGCTCGTGCGTCGGACCGGCGGTGATGAGTATTCGCACAGGCGTGGTGGGGGCCTTTTCTCGGGGGCTCGGGGTCGACGTTCGCGAGGGGCACTGAAGTCCCACTCAAAGCCGCGGGACTTCAGTGGCACGTCCGGCCCGTTGGATGCGTGATTCGGATTCTCGTTTCGCTATTGTGGGTCACGACGACGCCCGCCATACCCTACACCCTACCCCCTACACCCTGCCTCATCCCCCCACGGACCCCCTCATGACCCAGATGGCCAAACCCGGCCCCCCCGGATCCCCCGGTTCCCCCGGTTCCCCCTCATCTTCCCGCTCCGGCGGCCGTCGGAAGCTCGGGGAGATTCTCATCGCCAAGGGGTGGCTCTCGGCCGAGCAGCTCGAGACCGCCCTCAACATGGCCAAGGGCCAGGGCAAGCGCGTCGGCGAAACGCTCATCGACGCGGGCATGTGCAAGGAAGAGCAAGTGGCGATGGCCCTCGCCGAGCAGTTCAACCGCCCGTACGTCGATCCGACCAAAGACGATGAGGCCGCGAAGATCGATCTCAAGCTGATCCCCGAAGAACTGGTCCGCAAGTACCTCGTGCTGCCGCGGACCAAGAAGGGCAACCGGCTCGAGCTCATCATCCACGATCCGAAGAACCTCGAAACCCTCGACCTCCTGCGCTTCAAGCTCGGCCTCGAACTCGACCTCATCATCGCCGCCCGGGGCAAGATCAAGCACTTCCTCGACACCAAGAGCGACGTCAACAAGCCGCGCATGGTCGCGGCGGACGAGTCGCTCATCTCCGCCTCGATCGACAAGTCCATCGACAAGTCGATGGACAAGAGCGTCGACTCGTCGATCGACCAGGCCGCGGATTCCGCCCCGATCATCAAGCTCGTCAACCGCATCATCATCGAGGCCGTCAAGGGCCGCGCCAGCGATATCCACATCGAGCCCATGGCCGACCGCGTCCGCCTGCGCTATCGCATCGACGGCGTGTGCATCGAGCGCGACAACCTGCCCAAGCGCATGCAGAACGCCGTGCTCGCACGCTTCAAGCTCATGGCGGGCATCAACATCGCCGAGAAGCGCGTCCCGCAGGACGGCCGCATCAAGATGCCCATCGAGCAGGAAGACGGCCAGACGAAGATGGTCGACTTCCGCGTTTCATCCTGCCCCGCGTACCACGGCGAATCGATCGTCCTGCGCATTCTCCGCCCCGATTCGGTCCGCATCGGCCTCGAGAACCTGGGCTTCGAGGCCGACAACCTCGCCGTCTTCAACAAGATCATCCGCCGACCCAACGGCATCTTCCTCGTCACCGGCCCCACCGGCAGCGGCAAGACCACCACGCTGTACTCAGCGCTCGACGTGCTCAACAGGCCAGACAAGAAGATCATCACCGCCGAGGACCCGATCGAATACGCCTTCACCGGCATCAACCAGTGCCAGGTGAAGGAGCACATCGGGCTGACCTTCGGCATGGTGCTGCGCTCGATGCTGCGCCAGGCGCCCAACGTGATCCTCGTCGGCGAAATCCGCGATAAAGAGGTCGCCGAGGTCGCCATCCAGGCCGCCCTCACCGGCCACCTGGTCTTCAGCACCCTGCACACCAACGACGCCCCCAGCGCCATCACCCGCCTCATCGACATGGGCGTCAAGCCCTTCCTCGTCGCCAGCTCGATCCAGGCCGTGATGGCTCAGCGGCTCATCCGCGTGCTGTGCGAAAAGTGCAAGGAGCTCGACTCGACGCCCGACCCGAAGTATCTGCGTCTCACGGACATCACCGCCGACGAAGCCAGGGGCAAGGTGTGCCGCGCCGTCGGCTGCGAGCGCTGCTCGGGCACGGGCTACCGCGGCCGCAAAGCGATCTTCGAGATGATGGCGATGAACCAGGAGATCCGCGGGCTCGCGTTCGATCGTGCCAGCGTCTCAGAGCTGCGCAGAGCCGCCCTCGCAGGCGGCATGAAGTCGCTGCTGTTCGACGGCAAACGCAAGATCCTCAAGGGTGTGACGACTCCCGGCGAGGTCGCCCGCATGGCCCAGGTCGAGGGCGCTCAGGCGGTGGAGCAGAAGGCGTAGCAACGTCCTGCCGTCTCACATGCGAGGTGTGCGTCATGAGCAAGTCGGATTCGCATGAGAAAGCCGGATTCGCCCGCGTGCGCCGCATCCTGACCGAGCCCGATCCCCAGCACGCGCCGTGGTGCCAGCTCAGCGTGCGTCGCTTCTGGTGCGTCGAGGGCCTCTTCGCCGCGGCGTTCGTGTTCCTCGCGTTGGCGTTGGGGCTCGGATACCTGTGGCTGATTCGCCAAGAGATGCACGGGCCGCAGGACTTCTGGGCCCGCTTCTGGATCGCCGCCGCGGGGACGGCCCTGGCGCTCGCGGTCCTCTCCGGCGTCGTCTCCGCGCTCATGCACTGGCCGGTGCGGCACCGGCGCGACGCGCCGACCTCTGAGCACCCCACAAGGTGAACGCAGCGCCCGCAGGCACCCGCCAAGCCGACCTCTCTCAACAATCACCAAAGAAAAAAGCCCCGGCGTCCAACGCCGGGGCTCTTGCATTCCATCACAAGCACCAACTCAGCCGGCGTACTTCACGCTGCAGCCGTAGGGCTTGGTCGAAGTCTCGGTCACCGTCTCGCCCTTGATCATCTGATCAAGCGCATTGCGGACGTAGTTGACCACTTCGCCTTCCTTCTTGTCGCCGTCCTTGTTGTTGTCGATCGCGCCCATGTAGGCGATCTTCCCATCCTTGCCGACGATGTACATGTGCGGCGTGGTCTTGGCGCCGTAGGCCTTGCCGGTCTTGCCGGTCTCGTCGTTCAGCACCGCGTAGTTCAGGCTCCACTCCTTCACCGCCCAGCCGTCCTTGCCGTGACCGGGCTTGCCCTTGCCGCCGGAGTTGATCCCCAGCACCGCCACGTTCTTGCCGGCGTAGTCGGTCACGATCTGCTTGATCGTCCCGTCCTTGCCGTGCTTCACGCAGTACGGGCACTCGGCGTTGAACCACTCGAGGACAACGATGTTGCCCTTCTTGGTCCACTCCGACAGCGTGTAGCTCTTGCCGTCGCTGCCGGTGAGGGTGAAGTCAGGGGCCATATCGCCGACCTTCACGCCCGACATCTTGGCCTCGTCCTTCGAGTCATGCTTGTGGTCCTTGCCCTCGCCCGCGAACGCGGGGACGGCCACGCCGATCAGACCGATCGAAAGCAGACCAGCCGCAACGCCGCACATCAGATTGCATTTCATCGAATCGCTCCTTCAGGGGGGGATCGGCCACACGCCGCGAATGTCGCGTGTCACGCGGGCCCGAACCCAGGGGGTATATGCCCTGCGACCTCCAGGCCGCAGGCACGAATGGTCCAAACGAATGACACCGAATCCTATTCCGCTCTACCGCTCCGCAGGGATTTCAATCAGGTACGCCCGGGTGCCCGCCGCGCTGTCGACCCGCACCACGCCACGCACCTTCCCACCCTTCTTCAACTCTGATTCGTCAAACCGCAGCCGCAGCGTGCCCGATTTCGACGCCCCGCCCTTCAGCAGGTTCGCCGGCACCAGATCACCTTCCTCCGCATAGGGAAAATACGAAAGCGTCGTTCCAGACGCTGATGCGTGCTCGCCGCCCACAAACTTGATCTCCAGCACCGACGCCTCTCCCCCCTTCGCCCACGCCACCGGCAGCAGCTCATCCTTCTCCATCGGCACCATCTCGCGCTCCGCCCGCAGTTTCGGCGCGATGTTCGATTCCTGCGACTTCCCCACCCGCAGCGTCGCCTTCGCCACGCCTTCGCCGGGCATGCACGCATCCTTGCACACCAGCCATTTCGACTTGCACGTGATCGTGATTGTGTCGCCGATCTTCACGCCCGAGCCCAGTTTCGCCGGGAAAAAATGCGTGACACGCCCCTCATAGATGTAGTCGAGAATGTCCCCCTCCGACAGCTTCCGCTTCGGCGTCATCCACTCCGCCGACCCGATCTCGAGCGCCCCCGCAGGCTCTACGGTCCACTCAAACCGAGGCGCCGCCCCGCTGTCGCCCGCATTTCGCCAATAGGTGTGCCACCCCTTCTCGATCTCAAATACCGCCCCCACCCAGACCCCCTGCCCCGCCGACGCGGCATCGTGACTCAGCTCGACCGTCAGCTTCACCATCTTGGAACCGTCCAGTTCTTCGGCATCTTCGCCCTCGTCGGCACGCGCGGACCCAGCCCCGAGCACGCACGCCAAAGCCAGTGCCGCAAACGTCACCACGCCCCGCCAACCGCCGCCAAGCCGGATATTGTTCATGCGATGAACCATCTCTCTCGTTTCGCGCCCAAACTCGTGACCAGACTCGTGCCCGCGGGCCTCATCGCCCTTGTGACACTCGCCTCGTGCGAACGCGTCAGCGACCGCGCCATCGAACAGGTCCAGATCGCCGACGTCTACGAGGCCTCAAAGACCAACGGTAACTCCTACCTGATCCTCGACGCTCGGGATGCGAACGCATTCAAATCCGGCCACATCCCCGGCGCCAAACGCATGGTCGCCGCCGACATCGACGCCCTCAACCCCGATCCCAAACTGAAGACGTACAAAGCCATCTACGTCTACGGCGAACACCCCAACCACAACGCCGCCAAAGCCCTCGTCAAACGAATCATGATCGCCAAAGCCGGCGACGTCTACCTCATGGACGAAGGCTATCTGGGCTGGACTACCCAGGGCAACCCTGTGCAAGCCAAACCCTGAGCCCATCAGAACCCAGATTCAAGCGAGGCGGTCCGGGGATTCCGTGGCGAATGCGCAAAAAAAAGAGGCGGCCCGCTGCAGCGCGACCGCCTGGAACGACTCGCGGGATCAGTACCCGCTATCGATACTCTATTATTCGCTGGAAACACCCCGAAAGTCAAAGAGACTCTTGGGAATCGCCTCCAGATAACCGCCGACGTGACCTGCCAACAGCCGCTTCACGGCGGAGTTCGTCAGCTTGACCCCACGCTGGGCGGACTTGACCAACTCCGGTGATTCCGCGCGAACATCCGGGCTCACACGCAGCATCGACATCGCGCCCAACAACAAGTCGCAGCACTGGAGGCAGTCGTTTCTCGCACCATCCAAGTGGTAGCAGCGCGAAACCTGACCGGACTCACGGATCGTGTTCTGAATCCGCGACTTGGCATGACCGCTATCGTGGTCGAGAAAAACCACGATGTTGAACGGCGGAACAAGTCGCAACCGTCTGCAAAATCGCCCCAAGAACCGCAGCACCACCGCTTCTTTGCTCTGTTCCCTCGGCCAATCGAGCACGCTGAACCTGGCCCCTTTGTGCTGATGCACGCATTCGACCCACTTCAGCGCGACTGGAAGAACGCCTCGATGCAGGTTCTGCCAGTGAAGCTCTCGCGTCTCAACCCGGCCCTGAACAGGAACATTTTGACGACAACGGAACAGCTTGTGCGCGAACGATGCCGTGTTGGGTACGGCCAGAAACCCCAGAGCGGAATCCCCCGGGACCCGACGTTCGTCCACATAGATGTCCCAGGGAATCCGCTCGTTCATGGCTCACTTCCTATACTGCCCACTGACGCCCTCGTCGAGGGCGGATGACCCTAACACAATTCTTCCGAAAATCCGCCGTACATCGCTTGACAGCCCGAACATCCGCCGTATTCTATCCAATGCCGAACCTGTCAAACCCCAGGCCCTCGGCACGGAGACTAGGAAATGGCCACCACCACCCTCAACGGCTCGCCCGCCTCTTCACCCGCCCCGGCACCGGCTCGAATCGGCCATACTGACGCCGAAATGACCACGCCCAGCGGACGACCGCTCCCCACCGCCTCACCCTCGCGCAAGGAGGCCACCGTGCCCGCCGCCAGTTCTTCGTCAGCCGCCGCCAACAAGCCCTCCGCCGCCAGCACCGTCGAAGCGAAGGAGAAGGCACAAGCCCTCGAACGCACCGTCCAGCAGATCGAGAAGACCTTCGGCAAGGGCTCGATCATGAAGATGGACGAGAACGCCTTTGCCGCCATCCCCGGCGTGTCCACCGGCTCGATCTCCCTCGACCTCGCCCTCGGAGGCAAGGGCATCCCCGTCGGGCGCGTCGTCGAGATCTTCGGCCCCGAATCCTCCGGCAAAACCACCCTCGCACTCACCATCGCTGGCAACGTCCAAAAGAACGGCGGCGTCGCCGCCATCATCGACGCCGAGCACGCCCTCGACCCCTCCTGGGCACGTCGCCTGGGCGTCAACGTTGACAATCTCCTCGTCTCCCAGCCCGATACCGGCGAGCAGGCCCTGGAAATCTGCGAACTGCTCGTCCGCTCCAACGCCGTCGACATCATCATCGTCGACTCCGTCGCCGCACTGGTCCCCCGCGCCGAAATCGAGGGCGAGATGGGCGACAGCCTCCCCGGCCTGCAGGCCCGCCTCATGAGCCAGGCGCTCCGCAAGCTCACCGGCTGCATCGCCAAGAGCAAGTGCACCGTCGTCTTCATCAACCAGATCCGCGAGAAGATCGGCGTGATGTTCGGCTCGCCCGAAACCACCACCGGCGGCCGAGCCCTCAAGTTCTACGCCTCCATCCGCATCGACATCCGCCGAATCTCCGCCATCAAAGAGGGCGAGCAGAACATCGGCAACCGCGTCCGCGCCCGCGTCGTCAAAAACAAACTCGCCCCCCCATTCCGCGAGGCCGAGTTCGACATGATGTTCGACGAAGGCATCTCCACCTCGGGCGACCTCGTCGACATCGCTGTCACCGACAACGTCATCAACAAGTCCGGCGCCTGGTTCTCCTACGGCGACGTGCGCCTGGGCCAGGGCCGCGAAAACACCAAACGCTTCCTCCGCGAGAACCCCGACCTTTTCGAGGAAATCCGCAAAGAAGTGATGGCCAAGCACGCCACCGTCCCGCCGACCGCGGCCCGCTCTGGGGCGTCGGCGGATGATGATGAGTAAGGCGATTTCTGTTCGGCTGCCGCGGGCCAGAGCCGTCAGCGCAAGCGGACGGTCCGAGCGAAACACGACCCAACTCTTTTGGACTGACGGCTTGCGCCGTCGGCTCTGTTCGACAGGCCGCTCCAGTGCAAGTGGAACCGCTCTCGCCGCGCTTCGAGATCATGCTCCAGCCCGACTCTTCCCATGCTGACTTTTTCGGTGTGATACGACCAGGTCGTTTCTGACGGATCGAGTCCGGGTACCCCGCCGGTCCCCCGGCGGGCCGATTTGCTGAGCGCTCAGAACCCGCCGGGGACGGGCGGGGTACCCAAGGGCATCCGTGGTTTCAGATGCCGAAGCGCCCGAAGCGCTGGATGCGGGCCGAGGCGTCGTCAGCCTTGTTTCCGGGCAGTGTTGCGCGTCATCTTAAAGGATTGCGATACCGATTCGCTCGCCGTGGATGCTCGCCACATCGATTCATACTGGTCCTGTGTGATCGCCCCATCGCGCCAGACGAGATCGCTCTCGCTCAGCTTCCACCACTTCTCGCACCTCGATCCGCACTCGATCGCCGGCCCCTCGTGGCGCACCCCTTCCACGCGCCTTCGCTCGCCGCGCTCCGAAAAGACCATCGTCACGCGACGCCCGCATCGACCTTCCATGACGGCGTGGTCCAGTACCGCCACCGGCGCGAGGTACACCAGACCTTGCGTGTGCCACGCCGCCGCCACGATCGGGCCGCCCTCGCGCCGTCGCAGCAGTTCACACCGTTCGGCGTCGAACGTTTCGCTCCAGCACCACAGCATCCTCGGGTCTTCGCGCGGAGCGGATGACGAAGTTGCGCCGTTGTTCATCAACGCATCAGCCCAGAAGACCGCGCGAGCCAGCCCCACCGCGGAAGCGATCACCCCGGCGAGCACCGCCACGGTGATCACCGACATCACCGCCGCGCGGGCCGCGTCGCCCCAGCCGCTGCCGAACAGCAGTCCCGCGAGCATCCCGAAGAACGCCGACGCCGCGCTGAGTCCCAACACCCACGCCGCGACCATGAGCACGCTCCGCCCCACGGCCTTTCGCGCGGCTTCGACGGGGCGCGGGTTTTCCGGCGGCAGCTCCTCGCGCACCTC
The DNA here is from genome assembly GCA_046154665.1 of Phycisphaerales bacterium. Lineage (GTDB taxonomy): Bacteria > Planctomycetota > Phycisphaerae > Phycisphaerales > UBA1924 > JAFLCM01. The sequence goes on from JBJXFG010000107.1 coordinate 23,319, forward strand.
AATCTCCGCCAGCAGATGCGCGCGGCTCGGCTCATCCAACTCGGCGAGTTCGACACGCCACACGAGATCGATCTCATCCGGGAGTTCGAGCTCGACCGCGGCGAGGCGCGCCACGTTCCACCGGTCCACTCGACACGATTCGCGCAGCGCAAGCCCCGACCTCGGCAGCGTGACCAGACAGCCGCTCGACGCCACGCTCGGGCCTTGCATGAACGCGCGGCCGTCTCCCATGCGTTCGCCCGCGGCGATCACCGCGAAGGAATCCGGCGCGATACGGCACACAATCGACGGGATCGCAGCATCGAAGTCGATCACTCGCGCCCGCCACGCCCGGTCCGCGTGCCACCGCGTCTCTTTCACGCGCGCTTCGTTCAGATCATCGGTGACTTTCACGAAGAGTTCCGTGGAGGCTCGACGACTTTGGCGTTGCACCGCCGCCACGCCCCAACCGATGACACCCGCCGAGACCGCCAGCAGCACCAGCTCGACCCACAGGTTCCGCACGCCGAACATCGCGAGCATCCCGCCCACGCTCGGCACGCAGCACAGCAGCGACGCTGCCTTGATCACCCCGAAGGCGATCACCGCGTAGAGCACGCGCCGCCACCACACCGGGAACGCGTCCGCGCCGGCCTTTCGAGCCAAAGCCAGCGCCTCGGCACGTTCCGCCTCGGTCATTTCACGAACGGTTGTCTCGTACACGCCACCACCCTATCCGCCGCCGTACACTGAGGATTCCATTCCCCGCAGGGTCGCTTCTGGTCCGGGCGTTTCCACCGGAACCAGTCCGAAGCGCGGCGATTCGCGTCCGAGGACTCCGTTCTTCGTCGGGGTGTGCCGCAGGATGAGCCTGCGGGATTGGCATTACACTCCCCCTGAGTGGAACGCCCGGCGTCTCAACCCAGCCCTCCACCCGGGGATCGCGGTCACACCGCGCGCAAGCCGCCCTCCACCATCATTTCTCAGATGCTCGAGCCCAAGCCCGTCGAAGGGGCCGCGTCGCCCGTCCCCAGCGCACCGCTCGGATCGGCGCTTTCCGGCTCGCTGCCCTGCATCGGCTGCGGCTATGAACTCCGCGGGCTTTCGATCCGCTCGGTGTGCCCCGAGTGCGGCATCGCCGTGCGGGCCACCATCCTCTACAAAGTTGACCCGCACGCCGAGGAGTTTCAGCCGCTGTTCACGCCGAGGCTCACCGCGCTGAGTCTGGTCGTGTGGCCCGTGGCGGCGCTCGTCGCGTGCCTGGCGAGCTGGTCGGAGCGTCTCGCCGATGTCGCCGAGGTGCTATCGGGGCGCGCCGCCATCCTGCCGGCGTGGGTCGGCACCGTCGAGCTCTACGCCGCCGCGATCTCCGGCGTCGCCCTCGTCGGCCTTGTCCGCCCGGCGCGATCGCTGGCATGGTGGAAGTCGCTCGCGGTGATCGGCGCTCTCGCGGCGTATGTGCCGCTGCTGTGGTGCATCGCGCGCATCAACAACCTCGACGCCGTGCGCCCGGTGCCTTACTTCAGTTCGACGCTCCACCTCGACCGCATCGGCCTGCACATGCTGCTGACGATCTGCACAGGCTTCATCCTCGCCGCGGTGCGCCCCGTGGCGCGTGATCTTGTGCGACGCTCGCTCGCGATGCGGATGGGCCGCGTCGACCGCCAGACGCTTCTTCTGATGGTCGGCGTATGCGGGCTGGTGCTCGTCGGCAACGCCCTCCGCTGGTTCGCCGGCACCGCCGACGCGCCGCAGGCGCTCGCGGTGGGCACGCTCATCGTCGCCGCGGGGAGCCTGTTCCTGACCCTGGGCATCGCCAGCGGGGTGGTCGACGGCTGGCGGATCGGCCAGGCGATCCGCTCGCCGGCACCGGGGATTCGGCAGATCGTCGGGTCGGAATGAACCCGACGCCCGGCGCGGGGATCGCGGTCCCTGCCAGTCCGAATCCAGCCTTCGATCGCATCCGTCACTTCGCCAAGAGCGGCTCAGTGACGGATTCGTCGTGCGGGCAGCCATCTTCGACTCCGGTTTCCCTCTCCGTGAACAACCTGCCAGATTGACAGCAGGCGTGCCCGGCTTCGCCCCGGATGTCAGCATTGGCACCGGTTGATTCGCCTCCCGTACTCAAAAAATAGCGGATTCGCGCTCACCGCGATCCGTTGATCGCTGGCACCAAGATTGCCACTCTCCGAGTGATTGTTCGTCGGCTCTCCGGCTGAACAACAGAACTTTTCCCGAACCAGTTGCCCGCTTCACACCCGTCCACCAGCGGCCGCGCCGCCCACAACAAGACCCCCCTTCAGCCCCCCCCGCCCACGGAGCCCCTCATGCCCGCCAAAGAGATGACTTTCGACATCGACGCCCGCACCGCCCTGCTCGCCGGGGTGACCAAGCTCGCCAGGGCCGTCAAGTCCACCCTGGGCCCGCGCGGGCGCATGGGCGTCATCGACAAGTCGTGGGGCGGCCCCACCGTCACCAAGGACGGCGTCACCGTCGCCGAGGAAATCGAACTGCGCAACAAGGCCGAGAACATGGGCGCGCTGCTGGTGAAGGAAGCCGCCAGCAAGACCTCCGACCAGGCGGGCGACGGCACGACCACCGCCACCGTGCTCGCCGAGGCGCTGTTCGCCGAGGGCCTGAAGTACGTGTCGGCCGGGATCGACGCCAACGCGCTGGTCCGCGGCATGAAGAAGGGCGTCGAGCTCGTCACCGCCGACATCGAGAAGATGTCGCGCCCGGTGAACGGCAAGGCCGACATCCAGGCCGTCGCCTCGATCTCCGCCAACAACGACACCGAGATCGGCAAGATCATGGCCGACGCCTTCGACAAGGTCGGCAAGGACGGCGTCATCACCGTCGAAGAGGGTAAGAGTCAGGACACCGAGGTCGTCGTCGTCGAGGGCATGCAGTTCGACCGCGGGTTCCTCAGCCCCAACTTCGTCACCAATGTTGATGATATGAAGGCCGAGCTCGATAAGTGCCTCGTCCTGGTCCACGAAGACAAGATCGACAGCGTCACCAAGCTCATCCCCATCCTTGAGAGCGTGATGAAGGCCAAGAAGCCGCTGCTCATCATCGCCGAGGATGTCACCGGCGAGGCTCTCAGCACCCTGGTCATCAACAAGCTCCGCGGCACCCTCCAGGTCTGCGCCGTCAAGGCCCCCGGCTACGGCGACCGGCGCAAGGCCATGCTCGAAGACATCGCGATCCTCACCGGTGCCAAGGCTATCATGAAGGACCTGGGCGTCGAGCTCGACAAGGTGCCGATGTCTGATCTCGGCATGGCCAAGAAGGTCGAGATCGACAGCGACAACACCATCATCCTCGAAGGTGCGGGCAGCACGAAGGACATCAAGGCCCGCATCGAGCAGATCCGCCGCGAGATCGACAACACGACCTCCGACTATGACCGCGAGAAGCTCCAGGAGCGTCTGGCCAAGCTCTCCGGCGGCGTGGCCCAGATCAAGGTCGGCGCGGCGTCCGAGGCCGAACTGAAAGAAAAAAAGGCCCGGGTCGAGGACGCGCTGCACGCCACCCGCGCCGCGGTCGCCGAGGGCATCGTCCCCGGCGGCGGCGTCTCGTTCGTGCGGGCTCGCGCGGTCATTGAGAGCAACAAAGAGTGGAAGGCCGTCTTCGGCAAGGCCCAGGAAGTGACTTCTGATGATGTGGGTTCGGCGAAGTACGACTTCGCGGCGGGCCTCGACATGGTCCGCAAGGCCCTGAGCGTCCCGCTGCAGACCATCGCCGACAACGCCGGTGCCAAGGGCACCGTCGTGGTGGCGAAGGTCGCCGAGGGCGATTCGAAGATCGGCGCGGCGTACGGCTTTAACGCTCTGACGCTTGAGTACGGCGATCTCATCAAGCAGGGCGTCCTTACCCCCGCGAAGGTCGACCGCTGTGCGCTGCAGAACGCCGCGAGTGTCGCGACGATCTTGCTCACCGCCGACTGCATCATCACCAGCAAGCCCGAACCCAAGGACGACCACAAGCACGGCGGCGGTGGCGGCGGTGGCGGTGGTGGCATGGGCGGCGGTATGGGTGGGATGGGCGGCATGGGCATGGGCGGGATGGGTGGCATGGGGGGGATGGGGTTCTAAGAAGCAATGGTCACCACCAACCTCCCCCAACACGAACTCCTCAAGCGGATCACGGTGAACCCGCAGATTTTCAGCGGCAAGCCGATCATCCGCGGGCAGCGGCTCGCTGTCGAGCGCATCCTCGGAATGCTCGCCGCGGGCGACACGCCAGAGACGATCCTTGAGGGCTACAACTGGCTCGAGCCGGCGGACATTCAGGCCTGCCTCGTTTACGCGCATCGCATCATTGCACACGAGCGCATTGATCCCGCCTTGGAGTTGGCGGCGTGACCTACCGCATCGAACTTAAGCCTAGTGCCAAGCGCGACCTTCGGAAACTCCCGCGCGATATTCAGGACCGCATCGGCCTCGCCCTCGACGAACTCATCAATGGACTCTCAGGCGACGTGAAAAAGCTGACCAACCACACCCCGGAGTATCGCCTTCGCGTGGGGGACTACCGAGTGCTCTTCAACCTCATCGACGCCACCATCATCATCGAGCAGATTCTCCACCGAAAGGACGCCTATGGCCGCTCGTAGCAACGGCAAGCAATCAACGGCAGCGACGGCGCTGCTGACGTATTCAGGCAAAGGCACGTTTGTCATGATGCCGATCGAAGAGTATCACCGGATTATTCAGGAGCGCGACGACGCGCTCGACCTCGCCGCTCTGCGAGGAGCCCAACTCGAAAGCATCGGCCAGCCCACACAGTCGTGGGAGAGCGTGAAGCGCGAACTGGGCATCGGCGAGTTCCGCAAGACCAAGAAACGCCGCAAGGCCGCCTGAGACACCCCATGACCCCCTCCCCGATCATCCAAGAAGCCACCCGCCGACTCGTGGAGAACTTCCACCCGGCCAAGGTGATTCTTTTTGGATCGCGGGCCCGCGGCACGGCGAGCGAGGACAGCGACGCCGACTTGCTGGTGCTTACAAAGACCACGCCCGGGCGCGAGCGGCGTCAACTCTGGCTCGCCATGGAGCGCGCGATGCGAGGCATCGGAATCGCTACCGACATCATCGTGATGACGCCCGAGGAATACGAAGCATCGAAGAACGACTCGACAAGCTTTGCGTACCCCGCCTCACGCGAAGGGAGGGTGGTGTATGAGCGGGCCGCGTAAGGGCGACCCGAAGGTCGTCCGCGAGTGGATCGCGTATTCACGAGCCGACCTGCACGCCGCCCGGCTACTCGTCGCTGTCGGCCCGCAGCAGGCCGATCCCGCCGCGTACCACTGCCAGCAGTGTGCTGAGAAGGCCCTGAAAGCATGGATCATCCACACCGGCAAACAACACCCGCTGACGCACAGCATCCGCCAACTGCTCGACGTGATCGGGCGCAACGTCGCTTGGACGCACGAGATTGCGGACGCCGAAGTGCTCTCGTCTTTCGTCATCTCCGCCCGGTACCCGGGCTCGGGCGACCCAGCGACCGTCGAAGACGCCGTCGAAGCAGTCAAGATCGCCGCGAACGTCCTGAGTGCTGTCGAGACTGCTCTCAAGAATGAACGAATCGACCTGAGTTAGAACAACCAAACCCGCCCTGATCGAATCCCCTGTTCACCCCCAACACGCCGCGGCTTGGCCGCGAGGCTCACATCGGAGAACCCAACATGGCCATCAAACCCCTCGAAGACCGCATTCTCATCAAGCCCGCCGACCCTGAAACCAAGACCGCCTCCGGCATCTACCTGCCCGAGTCTTCGAAGGAGCGCCCCGTGCAGGGCGGCGTCGTCGCCGTCGGGCCCGGCAAGCGCCTCGACAACGGCAAACGCGCCGACCTGGGCATCAAAAAGGGCGACACCGTCGTCTACGGCAAGTACTCCGGCACCGAAGTCGAGATCAAGGGCGTCAAGCACCTGATCCTGCGCGAGTCCGAGGTCCTCGGCATTCTTGAGTAAAGAGATTTACCGCGGAGACGCGGAGAGCGCGGAGTCTGGATTCTGGACTTGATACGAAGCCGCATCCCAGCAGTCCGGGCGAGCACGCTCGATCACCATCGGTACTTCAAACACAACGCATCCCTCCGCGTCCTCCGCGCCTCCGCGGTGAACAAAGACGAAGGAACGACACATGGCCCACAAACAAATGATGTATTCCGACGCCGCCCTCCTCGAAATGAAGAAGGGCCTCGCGCGACTCGCCAAAACCGTCAAGGTCACCATGGGCCCCACGGGCCGCAACGTGGTGATCCAGAAGTCCTATGGCGGCCCAGCCGTCACCCGTGACGGCGTCACCGTCGCCAAGGAAGTCAGCCTCGCCGAGCCCATGGAGAACATGGGCGCGAAGATGGTCATCGAGGTCGCCAAGAAGACCAACGACCAGGCCGGCGACGGCACCACCGCCGCCACCGTCCTCACCGAGGCCATCTTCAACGAGGGCCTGCGCCATGTGACGGCGGGCGCGAACCCCGTGGTGCTGCAGCGCGGCATCACCAACGCCGCCAAGGCCGCTTGTGATGCCATCGACGCGATGGCCACCAAGTGCAAGGGCAAGGACGATTACCTGAAGATCGCCACGGTCTCGGCCAACCACGACACGGTGATCGGCGAGCTCATCGCCGAGGCCATCGCCAAGGTGGGCGCCGAGGGCGTGGTCGAAGTCGAGGAGGGCAAGGCCGCCGACACCACCCTCGAGTACGTCGAAGGCATGCAGTTCGACAAGGGCTACCTCTCGCCCTACTTCATGACCGACCCCAAGACCGCCGAGTGCGTGCTCGAAGACGCGCTGGTGCTTGTGTATGAGAAGAAGATCGGCAACCTGACCGACCTGCTCCCGCTTCTCAATAAGATTGCGATGGCGAGCAAGCCGGTTCTCATTATCGCTGAGGAAGTCGAGAACGAGGCCCTCGCCGCGCTGGTCGTCAACCGCCTCCGCGGAACGCTGAAGGCCTGCGCCGTCAAGGCCCCCGGCTTCGGCGACCGTCGCAAGGCCATGCTGGGCGACATCGCCGTCCTCACCGGCGGCATGTTCTTCGCCGAGGACCTCGGGCGCAACCTCGACTCGATCGAACTCACCGAACTCGGCAAGGCCAAGAAGATCGTCGTCGACAAGGACAACACGACCATCATCGAGGGCGCCGGCAAGAAGAAGGACATCGAGCAGCGCGCCGAGCAGATCAAGGCCCAGCACGATCGTTCCACCAGCGACTACGACAAGGAGAAGCTGATGGAGCGCCTCGCCAAGCTGACCGGCGGCGTCGCCGTCATCAACGTCGGCGGCGCCACCGAGATCGAGATGAAGGAGCGCAAGGACCGCGTCGACGACGCCCTCCACGCCACCCGCGCCGCGGCCCAAGAGGGCTACGTCCCCGGCGGCGGCGTGGCCCTGCTCCGCACCCTCGCGGCCCTGGAAAAGGCCCAGAAATCAGCCAAGGGCGACGAGAAACTCGGCTTCGACATCATCATGAAGGCCGTCGAGTCGCCGCTGTTCCAGATCGCCGAGAACTCCGGCGCCGACGGTGACGTGGTGGTCGAGAAGGTCAAGGAACTCCCAGCCAACCAGGGCTTCAACGCCATCACCCACGAATACATCGACATGGTCAAGGCCGGCATCATCGACCCGGCGAAGGTGGCCAAGACGGCCCTCACCAACGCCGCCTCGGTCGCCGGACTCATGCTCACCACCGATGTCATGATCACCGAACTCAAGGAAGACAAGCAGCCGGTGACCGGCGCGACGGCGTGAGGAACAGGAAGGCACTGGGGACTGGGCACTGGGCATCAGTGAAAACCAGTCCCAGGGCAGCACGCTCAGACGTCTGGTCTGAACAGGCTGCCTTCCGGCCCACTCGCACGACCCAAGGCAGCATGCTCAAGCAGCTTTGAGCATGCCACGCAGAAATCTCCCGAGCCTGCGCGCGGAAGCGAGCAGGCTCGCTTCACGAAATACACGCGACCCCAGTGCTCCGCGCAGCGATCACAATGTCTGTCGATCTCGCCGTCAGTTTCCCTGCTTCGCGCCTGATCTCATCAGCACAGTGGCAGCACGTCATGGATTCGCTCGGATTCCCGTTCCGCCTTGACCCCATTGACTGGGCGAACCAGAGCGGATGGCTGCCCGTGCATCACATGGGGAAGCTCACCGGGTTCGAACTCGCTCTGGACGACATCGCGGAGTTCCTTGAAGGGTCAACGATGAGCGCTCCCGATGCGCACGATCTTCTTGTCATGTTTCGCTTCGGAGGCGACACACTCGAGTTCAAGTCGGCCATGTGCGCCGCCGCGGCACTCGCGCACGCGACGGGCGGGGTGTTTCACGACCCGCAAGATGGCGAGTCGTACGACGCCGCCGCCGCGATTTCTTGGGCTCGCGAGGCTCTGACCAAGACCTAGCGATCTGATCCGTCCCTCGTGCCCAGTGCCCAGCGCCTCCCTCTCCCCCCCCATGGCCACCACCCGCGACTATTACGAGATTCTCAGCGTCGACAAGTCCGCCGACGCCGAGGACATCAAGCGCGCCTATCGCCGGCTGGCCATGAAGCACCACCCGGACCGCAACCCCGGCGACGCCGACGCCGAGGCGAAGTTCAAGGAAGCCGCCGAGGCCTACGAGGTCCTCTCCGACGACTCGAAGCGAAAAATCTACGACCAGTACGGGCACGAGGGCCTCCGAGGCCGCGGCGGCGGCGGCGCGGGCGGCGGCGCCACCCACGACTTCTCACGCATGAACGTCGAGGACATCTTCTCGATGTTCAACGACATCTTCGGCGGCGGCGGGATGGGTGGCGGCGGCGGCTTCGGTGGCGCACGCGGCACTGGCGGGCGCGGGCAAGCCCGCGGATACGACCTCGAAACTGAGGTCGAACTTTCGCTCGACGAAGTCCTCACCGGCGCCGAACGCGACGTCGAGTTCACCCGCGCCGACCTCTGCGACACCTGCACCGGCACCGGCGCCAAACCCGGATCGAAGCCCTCCCGCTGCGCCACCTGCGGCGGGCGCGGCGTCGTCATCCAGACGGGCATGGGCGGCATGTTCCGCATGCAGACTTCCTGCCCGCACTGCGCCGGAAGAGGCGAGGTCGTCAAGGACCGCTGCCCCGCCTGCATCGGCAAGGGCCGCGTCCCGAAGAAACGCAAGCTCAGTGTCAAGATTCCCCCGGGCGTCAGCGACGGGCAGGCCGTCCGCGTCGGCGGCGAGGGCGAGCCGCCGCCGCCCGAGATCTCGCCCGACGGCACCGGCATGCGCGGCGACCTGCACGTCGTCATCCGCGTCGCCGAGCACGAGTTCTTCAAGCGCGACGGCGACAACATCGTCCTCGAGATGCCCATCACCTTCACCCAGGCCACGCTGGGAGCGCACCTCGAAGTCCCAACCCTCGACGAGAAGGCCACCGTCGTCATCCCCAAGGGCACCCAGCACGGCCACTCGATCCGCATGCGCGAAATCGGACTGCCGAACCTCCGCACCGGCCGCCGCGGCGACCTGGTCATCTTCATCAAGATCGAAGTCCCGAAGAAGCTCAGCGGCGCTCAAGAGAAGATCCTCCGTGAATATGCAAAGACCGAATCCGATGGCGGCATCCTCCCCGAGACCACCGGCTTCTGGAAGAAAATGAAAGAACTCCTCGGCGCCTAACCACAGGCCCTTCCGAACCCCGAGCGCAAGCTCGGGGCCACGCCCCGACAACCACACGCCCCGCACCACCACCCACAGACTGAAAGACAAGGGCAGTTTCACCGCTGAGCACGCGGAGAGGCAAGAGAGAGAGACGAGCAGGCCGTTTCTGAGCCCCGATCTCCGACACGCGGACCCGGCCCCATCTGACTGGCCCATTGCTGTTTGCCATTTGCCATTTGCACTCCGCACCCCCATCCCACCCTACGCCCTCATCAAACCCATGCCCGATCCCACTTCAACGCCATCCCCCGCCCCCCCGGCCCCCCCAGATGACTTCGGCGACACCGGTGCCGACGTCAAGCACATCGACCCCGAGTCGATCGTCGCCCACGAGGAGTCGCTCCGTGCCCTCGAGTCGCAGCTCGACGAGTGGAAGGGCAAGCACCAACGGGCCCTCGCGGACTACCAGAACCTCAGCCGCCGCAGCCGCGAGAACGAGTCCGAGGCCGAGCGTCAGGGCGCGCGCGGCGTGGCCGCCGCCATGGTCACCGTGCTTGACCATTTCGAAATGGCACTCAATCAAGACCTCAGCAAGGCGAGCCCCGAGCAGATCAAGGCCGGCGTCGCCGTCATCCGCGACGAGATCATCAAGACCCTCACCCGCTTCGGCCTGAGCATGATCGCGCCCAAGCCCGGCGACGAGTTCGACCCGATGCGCCACGAAGCCGTCATGCAGGCCCCGCCGCTCGAAGGAGGAAAGGCGGGCCAGGTTGTGCAGCTCTTCCAACTCGGCTACGCCATGAACGACCGGACCCTCCGGCCCGCCAAGGTGAGCGTGAGCGTTTAGGAAGTGGTCGAGTGGTCAAGTGGCAGAGCGCCACAGTGATCCAGTCATGCACGCCACCGAGATCTCGATTCGCATTTCGATGGGTTCATAAGCAATCGTATGAACCGCAAGCTCACTTGACCACTCGACCACTCGACCACTTCCCCCCACCCCCATGCCCACCTACGACTACATCTGCACCGCCTGCAAGCACGAGTTCGAGGAGTTCCAGGCCATGAGCGCCAAGACCCTCAAGAAGTGCCCGTCGTGCGGCAAGCCGAAACTCGAACGCAAGATCGGCATCGGCGCCGGCATCCTGTTCAAAGGCGGTGGTTTCTACGAGACCGACTACCGCTCGGAGAGTTACAAGAAGGCCGCGGAAGCCGAGACGAAGCCTGCCGAGGCGAAGCCCGAAGTCAAAGCAGACGCGAAACCCGACTCCAAGCCTGAATCAAAGCCCGAGTCGAAAGACGCCGCCAAGCCCGATCCAAAGCCGGACCCCAAACCCGCGCCAAAGTCCACACCCACCAAACTCGCAACCAAGCCCAACAAGAAGCGCTGACCCGAAGCACAGAACCCCGACCGTGCAGCAGGGGTCCCCGCTTTCGCCTCGCGCCTTGGCGGCCTCGAAATCGGGCTTTCAGGTGGCGACGTACGACCACATTCCGCGCCATGCGAAGAGTCGGAGGGGATCCGCGGGCAGTTCACGTGAGGCTGAGGGAAGACCTGTCGTCGGGGCTGCGGGGCGATCGGGGTTCGGGGGTGCCGCCTGCTTGGCGTCGCCGGCCCTCGCGAGGCCCATTCGTTCGGTTCACGGCGGGTCGATCCGGCGTCATGGGCAGGTCGTGCCGAAGCGAGCGAGCATGATGATCAGGTCTCGGGTCTCGACGACGGTGTTGCCGTTGGCGTCTCCCAGGGTGTTTGGGGTCGGCGTGCTCGTGCCGAAGTTGCTGAGAAGAATTGAGAGGTCTGCGAGGTCGACGACGCGGTCGCGATTGGGATCGCCGAAGCAGAAGGCGTTGACATAGGCGGTCGCTTCCCGCTCGGGCAAAGCGGGCGGTTCGGTGAAGGCGATGATGTCAGGATCAGGGTCGCCGTCGACGTTGCCGGCGAGGATGTACTGCGGATCGGTGCCTTCGCCGATCGACGCCGCGAGCGCGAAGACCAAGACGTCAGAGCCGAAGGCCGTGTCGTTACGGAGCACCCGCACGACGTTCTGCGTGCCCGCGTCGCTCCGCGCAACCACGGCGATGTCGAGGTCGGTGTCCGCATCGAGGTCGAGCACGGCGAGCGAGCGCGGCTGTGGGGGCACGGGCAGCGAACTGATACGGAAGGGCGAGCCGGCGCCCGATACGCCGAGTTGGTTCAGAGCGATCGAGACGGTGTCTTCGAGTGTGTCGGCGGTGATCAGATCGGCGTCGTTGTCGTTGTCGAGGTCGGCCACCGCGATGGCCGTGGGCCCGAGGCCGACGGTCAGCGGGATCGGCGCGAGGAAGACCGGTTCGTTTGCGGTCGGGCCGGCGTTGATGAACACGTCGAGGCCGCGCAGAGCCTGGCCCGGGTTGCCGGGGATGCACACGGCGAGATCGTTGATTTCCTTCGGGTTGTCAAGGCCGCCGGGCTCGATGGTGCCGGGCGGGCCCGAGGTGGTCTGCTTGCGGGGCGGGAGGAGCGTCGGGTTGCTGGCGTTGGCGAGGGCGTTTGGTCGGACGACGATCTGGCCGTCGCCGACTTCGTCGAGTGAACTCACGGCGATGTCCGGGAGATCGAGTGGATCGTCAACGAAGTTGGCAATGGCGATCGAGCGCGGATCGAGGCCGATCTCAAACACGACGGGCTGCGGCTCGCCGAAAGGCGTGAAGACGCCGGCGCCGATGTTTCGGAACAAGCGGAGCCCGGGAGGGTTCTGGGCGGTCGAGTCGCCCTTGTTGATGACGGCGATATCGGGGCCGTTGCCCGGGAAAAGATCGCCCAGCGCGACGCCGACGGGGTCGACGCCCGCGAAGAGGTAGACGGGATCGGCGAAGCCGCGCCATGTACGGTCGGGGTTGATGCCGAGGTTGAAGATGACGGCGATCGCACCGGTATCGTCAGGGACGCCAGGGCTGCGCGGGATCGCGGCGACGACGTCGAGGAACGAATCCCCGTTGAGGTCGGCGGCGGCGGCTTGTGTGGGCGTGCCGGAGACCTGAGCGGTCTGGGTGCCCGTTCCTGGGGGCAAGAGCACGGGCAGGTTGGGCAGCGTGCTGGAGCCGACGCGGACAGCGTCAAGCCCTCGACCGGCACCGTCGAGGTACTGGATGGTCTGTGCGTTGGCACCGACAAGCTCGGGTGTGAAATAGACGACATCGAACCGGCGAGTAATGTCCTGGGCGATGAGGAGGTCGGCACTGAAGCCGCCGGGGCCGGGTTGGAAGGCAGGGTCGCGTGTGACGACGAGCGCGCCGCCGAGGGTTGCCGGGCCGTTGACGACGATCTGGTCGAAGTCGCCTTGGCCGAGCAATCGAAGTTCGAGCTCGCCTCGGGCGGGCAGACCCATCAGCGACTCCGGAGATTGCGTCAAGGTGCCGTTGACGGTGAGCCGCATCGGATCGGGAGAAGCGGCGGCGATGCGGCCCGAGCTGGTGAGCGGTGCGTTGAGGATCGCCGCGCCGACTTCGAGCACGCCCGGGGCTCGGACGTGGACGCCGAGGGTTGGGGCGATGGGAGCGAGGGTGTTGAGGAGAAGGCTGGCGCGGGCTCCGTCGGTGGTGGCGGTGCCGCCGACGACAATCTGGCTGGTGATGTCGAGGGTAGAGGACTGACCAGCAGGGGCGTTGGTGGAATCGACGACCACGCGCTGGCGGAGGGGGTCGTCGCTGAGCGGCTGCGGTCCGATGAGCAGCGTCGGAGCTCGGAGGGTGCCGCCGGCGAGCACGTTGACGAGCGCCTGTCCGGCGGCACCGACTTCGATGGGGCTTTGGCACTCGAAACGGGAGCCGGGATCGGAGATGCTGAGCGTTCCCTCGGCGAACGAGCCGGTGCCGATGCGGGTGAGGCCCGCGATGGTGGCGACGCCCCCGCCGAAGAGCTCGAACGAGCCGGTGCCCCCGGTGGCGATGGAGAGCATGCCGTTGGAGTTGAACACGCCGCCGGCGCTGACAAGCGCGGAGCCGAATGCGCCGAAGTCCCGAGCCACATGGCTGGTTGCGGCGTCGGCCCCGGGGGAGATGAGTTGGACAGCACCGTCGGAGATGCCGATGGACCCGTTGCCGCTTTGGCCGATCTGGAGGTCGCGGGCGCGGAGGAGCGACCCGCCGCCGAAGACGTTGACGACGCCTTGCGAGCCCCCGTTCTCGCCGATCCAAAAGGCTTGGCCCGAGGTGACGGAAGCGCCCTGGGTGATGGTGAGGCTGCCGAAGCTGCCGGCGTTCCGGCCGACATTGATGTTGGTGGTGTTGGACCAGAGCGAGCCCGTGCCGCTGACGAGTGCGGAACCGGTGCCGGTGAAGCCCACGGTGCCGAAGTTGTTGGAGAGGACGCCGCCGTTGGTGATGGTGAGTGAGCCTTCTCCGACGACGCCGACCTGGGTCGAGATGGAAGCGTTGACACGTGAGTTGGGGCCGGTGATGCGGAGCAGGCCGTAGGCGCGCGCGTCGTTGGCTGGTGGGGCGATGCCGCCGAAGGAGCCCAGGGCCATGGTGCCGGTGTCGATCCTTCCGCCGTCTTCGACGTAGAGGTATCCATCGCCGCGGACCCCGACGATGGTCTCGGTGAGGCCGTTAAAGAAGCTGCCGGCACCGGTGATGAGGACCGAGCCTTCGCTGCGTGCGTTGGTGGTGCGCTGGCTCGCGATGTAAAGGAACCGTGCGTTGGCGGTCGCGCCGTTGCGGAGCGAGAGGCTGCCCTCGCCGAAGTCACCGACGACGACGAAGCCGAACTCCTGTCCGTCGCCGGGAATCTGGTCGAGGGCAACAAGGGCGGAGCCGGCATCTCTGAAGGTGACGTTGCCGACCGAGCCGACCTGTGATCCGACGACAAAGACCAGGCCGGGGTTGGGGAGCGGGGCGGTGCCGATGGTCGCGCCGCTGCTGATGGTGGCGGTGCCTTCGCCGAAGAAGGGGATGTTGATGAACCTGCCGAGGAGTCTCGTGTTGGCTTCGGCGGCGGTGAGGAGGCCGTCGCTGCCGAGCTCGCAGCCGATGCAGGCCTGGACAGTGGTGGTGAGAGAGGCGGCTCCCTGCAGTGCGAGGGTGCCGCTGCCGAGAAGTCCGACGCTGAGCGAGGGGATGGTGGCGGTGGCGTTGCGGATGTCGAGCGTGCCCGCGCCGGAGGCATCGACGCCGAGGAACGCTCCGGTGGTGATGCTGGTTGTCGGATCGCCGGAGATCAGAAGTGTGCCAGTGCCTCGGCGTCCGATGGCGAGATCGGTGGTGGTGAGTTGGGTGCCGATTCCGAGGACATTCATCGTGCCGGTCGCGCCGGCTTCGTGGCCGATCTCGAGCGCGGATGAGACGGTAACGCTTGCACTGGTATTGACGTTAAGTGTGCCTGTTCCTCCGCGGCCCACGAAGAGGAAGTTCACTTGCACGCCGGTGCCCGCGCCGGAGACGAACATCTGGCCCTGTGATCCCGCGTTGTTTCCGATCAGCAGTGATTGAGTGAGTGAAAGGTCCGCCCCGGAGGAAACCGTCAGCGAGCCGACGCCGCTGAGTCCGACGTCCAGGTCAGGCGCGGCGATGAGTGCGCCGTTGCCGCCAGCGGTGACGGTGCCCGTTGAGCCCGTCTGGCTGGCGATGACGAAGCGGATGCCCGCTTGGGCCTGCGACCCGGAGAAAACGCTGAGTGACCCGTTGCTGAACAGGCCGACATCGAAGAACTCTTCGGCGCGTGCGAAACCGCCGCCGAACAGAGACATCCCAGCGGTACCGATGGTGTTGCCGATGTGGATGGATCGATCGGCGAGGAGCATACCTCCGGCACCGACGGAGAGGTTGCTGGCACCAGCTCCGGCTCTGTCGATGCGAACGGACTCCGTGGTCCGCATCGTCCCATTGAGCAGCGACAGGCTCGCGTTGCTGGCGTTGATGGAGTTGAGGTTGATGCCCTGTCCGCCCGTGGAATAGGTGAAGCCGCCGAGGTCGAGTTGGACGGCGTCGCCACGGACCACGAGCGAACTCGACCCGCGGCTGGCGGTGAGCGAGGTGTTGACCGTGCCGCTGGGCAGTCCCTGTGCGGCGTAGTCAAAGATGGCGCGGTCCGAGGCGGTGGGGGCGGTGGTGGGCACCCATGACGTGCCGTTGAACACCAGCCATGTGGCGCTCGACATGGGGATGAGGGTGCCGCCGGAACCCCAGTACTTGTCGGCACCGAACGCGGAGCCCGCGGCGACAGCGATCATCGAGGCGGCGATGGCGGCTCGTACATACTTCATGTTGCATCTCCTGCAGGGCTGCGGGGCCCGAGGCCTCCCGGCTTCGGATCAGCAAAGTAACGTGAGCGGGCCCGCGGTTCAATGGGGGAATCAAGTCTTCTGGGCATCGAGGCTGCCAGATCAGCCGCCCACAGCGTTGAGAGAGACGTTGTCCAACCTGGCGCGCGCCGCAGTGCGAAACAGCGTTCAAGAACGGAACTCCTTCGTAGCGGCGGACTTGCGCGCCCCCAGCCATCACCCCCGGCGGCTCTGCGATTCACGGCGGGGTGGCGTCGAAGTCCGAACTTGCCACCGAGCTCGTTCGGACGAGTTCGTCACCTCCGGGTCAGAGGCTTCTTGACGCGCCCAACAACCTTCCGATTCATGCGCACATCCGCCTGCTGCCACGACTTTCCGGGCTCTGACTGTTCCCTGAAGGCACATGGGTGACAGTCGTTGAAGGGAGATGGGTGGCGCGGGCTTCGAGAGGCTCGACCAACTCGGCAACTGGAGGCGTTCCAAGCTCGACGCCAACAACGACGGCGATTTTGCCGACGCGAACGAAATGGACGACATCGCGCCGGATTCGTTGCTGAACGAGATCATGACGGACGAGGTCGCCACGTTCGCGCCGACTTCTTTGTCGAAGGCAAAGCGGGCCGCGAGTGCCGCCGCAGCAATCCCTTCATGCCCATTCACGCCGACCTTCACGACCGCCGAAGGCGTCGAGATGTTGATGCTCCCTATCGACATCAAACGCCACGGGGGGCATCGAATCCTCGTCAGCCCCGGCGGGCGCGACCTGTCGGTGTGCATGAACGCGTCTGAGTTCGAGTGGGTGGGATTCGAGCTCGCGGTACTGACAAGAAACACGCAGAAAAACCGCCAAAAACGAAAGCGGCAGACCCCCGCGGGGGGAATCTGCCTTAGAAGCGGAAAGAGCGTCTGGATGGGCGGGATCGATTGGGAAGACATTGGTTTGGCGATGTCCAGGGAGTTTGAGCGATGTCGGTTCTGCCACCCTTCCAATGCGTATCGCCGACACAACTTCTTGTCGTGAAAGCGTTTACAAAACGAACTTCGACGAGGTCCTGACACGGCACGGGCCGTGTTCCTGCCTTGTATGCATCACCGTGAACGGGACAAGTTAAATCATCAACGTCCAAGAAATTCTACTCGAACAATGATCTTTAGCGGAACACTGAAGTCAATGTCTCAGTATCCTGCTGAACGGACACGCACTCCGCTCCCCGACTGGAGGCTCATCATGAAGGCACTGCGCGCGAATGGGTCCGACCTCATTTCTTGGGGGATGCTCATACGACTGAACTGCTTGCGGCGATTGCAGCGGCACGCGGATGGAACTCATCGCACGTCGGCGTCGCGGTGTTCGCCGACCCAGTCGGCAGCGGCATGGGTAGGTGCGTGGATTGTGATGGTGCTTGCATTGTCCGGGCCGATCGGTTGGGCTGGCGGGCTTCCTACACAGGAGAATGCCCGCCCATGTCCGCCGGTGCTGGACAATCTGCATGTGAGCGACCCTGTGTTCATGGGGACGCAGCGATTCACGCAGACGACGACAGACCTCACGATCGAGAGGCCTGGGAGGGTGCTGACGTTCACGCGGACGTACCGGTCGCGCCAGCAGAATGGGCAGCCCGGCTCGTTGCGGGCGTTCTTCGGGCTTGGCCCGAACTGGCGTCACGAGTACGAGATCGAGTTGAAAGTTCATGGCGACGGCACGGAGTTTATCGATCTGTTCGACGGTGCCGGAAGGTACGACCGCTTTACTTGCTTTGCCCAAACGACTCCACGAACCGGAGACTGCCCTCCCAACTACCGAAGGTACTATCGTGCAGCTGGGCGAGACGAAATCATCGAAGCGAGGTTTGCGGTCCCCCACTGTCAGTGCGGGGACCAAAACGTCATGCAGCCCACTCAGCCGGGGGACTGGCAGTGGGAACCGGCTGGACCGGACTGGGAGCCGGGTCACCCAGTTATTCCTCCTCTCGGTTGGTGCCCCCCAGACCCTTTCGACATGCATGTCTTGCGGATGATCCGCTCGGACGGAACTGAGGTGATCTTTGGCTACCAGGCCGCCAATCCGCCAAACGCCATTCTCCTCAGTGCGCGTCCGCTTCTCGAGACAGCCCCCGACGGAACTGAGTTGATCTATCACTATGACGGTTGCGGCCGCGTCAGCCGAGTTTTCGCCGGCAATCTCTCACTTGACTTCGAGTACGCCGCGAGCGGCGACCCCACCTGCGTTTCGGTGCTCGACGACTATCCCGCCTGCTCTGGCCGCCTCACGCGCGTGACGGCCAGCGACGGACGGTATGTCGACTTCACATACTACGTCCCCGGCGAACCGACGGGCAACCCGGGCGACCTCAAGCTCGCCACCCTGGCCGGAAAGCCGGGCGACACGCCCCGTACTTGGGCATACACCTACCTGCCTCGCAGCCAGAACGAGGAGGGCTCGCCATGCAGTTCGCTGCTGACGAAGATCATCGACCCCGCGCTGTCGTTGATGGTCCACAACATCTACGGCGACCACGACCAGATTAAGACGCAGTTCCGCTATGGTCGCCGGTACGACTACGGCTACGAGATTCCAAGTGACGACTACTCCACATCGTCCGTCAATCGATCCGGGCAGGTGCGGCGATTTTTCTACAAAGTGAACGCCGGGGGTGGTGGACCTCTGCTAGTTCGCGAGAGAGAGGCGGTGGGCACCGTGCCAGCGACTCAGCGCGACGCCTGCGCCGGAATGGTCGGCAGTACCGAGCTGATCGAACAACTCGCTGTTGAGCCGGTTCGGGGTACCACGCAGGCCCTGTTCCGTGACACGGTCTACACCTACACAGACGAAGAGGACGGAGACCAGCAAGGACCGGACGACGAGATCCGGATTCGGAGCATCACGTTCCCCGACGGCAGCACCGAGACACGCTTCTACAACTATCAGTTCTTCGCGGAACTGCCGCCCCAAGTGGCGGGCAATGAAGTGATCAAGCGGATGTGGGGATCACAGATTCACCACATCACCCGCACCATCCCGGCCGTGGCGGGTCAGCCCGCGGTGACGACGACCGAGTCCTTCTTCTACGACGTCAACCAGCCCATCGGCGGCAGTCTGTGTGGATGCAGGTTCGGCCAACCGTCGCGTCGAGTTGACGCCGAGAACCGAGAGACCAAGTACGAGTACACGGGTAGGCGGATCAAGAAGATCACTCATCCAATCGTGTACACCACCACCCCGGGCTTGATAACGCCGACTGAAGAGTACATCTGGAACCTCGGAGCGTTGATCGGCCGTGTGTATCCCCCAGTCGAGGATGCACCTCCGCGCCGGGATGAATACTCATACGCCTTTCTGCCAGGTCCCGACTCGTCATACTCGACGACCGTCCGTCTTGCTGTCGTCAACGGTCAGCCGACGGCGCAGCGAGTCTATGAACACGACGGTGCCGGAAACGTCACCCGCGTGGTGGACGAGCAAGGGCTCGATACGCTCTTCCAATACAACGGATTCCGGGAGTTGACGATGATGGCGTCGCCAATTGGCCCCGGCGGGCAGCGAACCACCGCTTGGTTCCGTTACGACATGCTCGGCAACCTCATCCGCATCGACACTGAGAACCGCGACGACGACGGCACGCTTTCCGCCACGAATCCGATCCTCACCACAATCCGCGAGTATGACATCCAGTCCCGCTTGATCCGCACCGCTAGCGAGGCCGTGCCGGTCGATGTTCCGTCCGGAGTGGTCACGATCTCGGAACTCGCCAACCCGACCGCGTTCGCCGTTGAAGAGTATGAGTACGACGTCAACTCGCCCGGCGGCGGCTCGGTGCCGCAACTGCACCAACTGGAAGACCTGGTCACACAGATTCGAAGTCCGGCGGTGGCCCTCGGGCAGCCCGGTTCCGCCGTGAAGATGGTCTATGACGAGTGGAACCAGCTCTATCGAGTCGAACGCGGCGAGGGTTCGTCAAAGCGGATCACCCAGTATGACTATGACCTCGCTGGGCGGCTCTCGAAGATCACCGAGGGCGTCGGCGGTGCTCCCGGTGCGGTCCGCGTCACGACCCTGTTCCCCGACGGCCTTGGCCGCGTTCCCAGAGTTGTCCAGCCGGATGGAACCATCATCGACAAGACTTTCGACAAGGTTGGCAACGTGCGATCGGTCGAGGTGCGGGGGCCTCTCGATCAACTCGGCGGCGCAAACGTGTTGCTCTCGAGGCTCGAGTACGACTACGACGCGATGCGTCGTGTCATGAACGTCCGCCGATTCATCTTTGACCCTGCCACCGGACTTCCCGCGCAGCCGCAGATTTCGACGACGACCTTCGTCTATCACGCCAACTCGTCTCTGGCACTCGTGGTCGACCCCTACGGGAAGGAGACGTCGTTCCGGTACGACACCTTGCACCGGCTGTGGCTCCGGACAGACCCGCTGGGAAACTCCGTCGAGCACGCCTATGACCCCACGGGCAACCTCACCGAACTCCTAACTCGGGACATCAACCCCTCGACCGGTGCGCCGAGGAACCAGACGACGCGGACCGTGTTTGACTATGACGTGTTCGGTCAGACCACGAACATCAAGCGATACCTCGGTGGCGGCAGCTTCAACACAACGCAGTTCACGTACGACTCCCGTGGAAACATCGTGTCCGTCACCGACCCGCGGAGCAAAGTAACACGGTACGAGTACGACCCGCTCTCGCGGCTCGTTGCCACTCGCCGTCAGATGGACAGCGGCCCGGACATCGTCACCACGCAGACATGGGACCTGGCCTCACGCCTCATCGCCCAAACCGACGACAACGGCAACACCACCCGTTACGCCTACGACGACTTTGACCGCGTGCATGCGGTCAGGATCGCCGACGGGACACTCCACCAGGTCGGCGAGGGCGCTGTCTGGCCCGACGGGGCCGCGTCGCCCTCGATGGTCGGGACGAGCGGGTTTGACGCCCTGGGGAACGCCCTCGTGGTCAGCTACGGCAAGGCGGGCCACCGGGTTCGCGCCGAACAGTTGTTCGACAACATGGGCCGAGTGACCCAACGCAACTCGACCCTTCTCGACGAAGCCAGTCTGACTGTCCAAGAGCACTACACCTACGACGGCATGGGACGGCTGCGCCGCGCCTGGGCCCGAGATGACTCCCGTTCGACGAAATCGATGATCGAACGTCGATACGACTCGCTCTCTCGGGTTGTTTCGGAGGCGATGGACTTCGACCCGCCCAGCTACCCACAGTTCAATCCTGCATTGCCGAACCCGCTGCTCTACGAGTACGACTTGACCGACCGCACCACCCAGGCGCTCTACCCGAGCGGTCGCCAGGTCATGTGGCCGCGTGACGAGCTGCGCCGAGTGGCGGGCGTCTGGGATCTTCCGCCCCCGCCGCCGGGCCAATACCCCCAGTCTCGACAGCTCGCGGCGTTCACCTATGCGGGTGCCGACCGATTGGTCCGCCGAACGAATCTCGCCAACAACACGACGAGCACCTGGTCACACAACGGCATCCTCGGCGACACCTTCGATCTCCTTCAGCCGAACGACCCTGATCTCCCGCCGCCCGGCGATTTCGGAGCCGGACGTGTCACCCGCGTCACCCACTCGAATTCACCAACGACGCCGAATCCGACACCGGTACCCTTCGACGCCTGGACGCTCCGCTGGGACCGATCGAACAACAAGGTCGCCCGAACCCAGATCGGAACCGCCACCTTCGCGGGCGCTGAAGCCCTCTACGGCTACGACGCCATCGACAGGCTCATCTCCGCCGCCGTCAATGTCAGCGGCGAACAGGGGAGCAAAGACCCTCGCTTCCGCGTGACCGAGTCCTACACGCTCGACGGCGTCCACAACCGCGTGAACGTCTCCAACGGGCCGATGCCCGGGGCGTACGCGCTCGGCGTCACGGGCTCATCCACGCGTCGACTGAACCAGTACTCCGCGTCGCCGCTGAATCAGTACCTCTACGACGGTCGCGGCAACATGCGGGCCGAATCGTCCCACTGCCGTGGCGACATCGCGCCCAAGGACACCGTCTCGGGCGACTTCGGCGACCACCGCGTCAA
>JBJXFG010000045.1:0-23050 GCA_046154665.1 Phycisphaerales bacterium
CGCGCCCCTCAAAGGAAGCGTTCCCCTGAAAGGCCCGCGAAGCGGGCCGCCGATGGTTGCCAGACGCGCAGCGTCTGGCACAGGTCGCGCACAAATCTTCCGCCCGCGACGCGGGCGGGCGACACAACGAAAGCACGAGCGACGCTCGCCCACGTCGCGGGCGAAAGAACACATCAACCTGCTTTCCAGAGGCGCCGCCACTGGCAACCATCATCGACCCGCTTCACGGGTCGAAGGCGGAGCAAGCGTTCCATCGCTCCTCACCGTACCGCCGGAAGCGTCAGATTCCCCGCCCCTGATTCATCCCGCAGCCACAGCACCCGCTTGCTCGGCACGCCCTCGATGCGTGTCGGCTTGTCGCTCACCGTCACCTCCGAAACCGGCACCCAGGCGCGATCCCAGAACAGCAGCGTGTAGCGCCGCCCCGGCGCGGCACGCACCGCCACCACGCCCCCGTTGATGTTCGACGCCGCCGCGTCGTGCGTTGGACGCTCGACCTGCGCTGGGATGATCTCGACGGCGAGAATCAACGGCTCATCCGAAGGGCACGACGCACACGGGCCCTTGAGTTCGCGGGCCTGTCCACCGGGCGAGATGGCCCACGGGTTCGCCGCCGCGGCCCCGCTGGGATACATCGGCAGCACCATGCGCCCCGCCGGCACGCCGCGGAAAGAAACGGCCCGCGTGCCGCCGTAGTCCTTCGTCGGCGCGGTCATGATGGGCACCCACCGCCCGTTCTGAAACTCGGCGAGGGTGATGACCGGGAGCATTCGCGCGTCGGCGTTGGCCGGATCGGAATCAGGATAGATGAGCCCGGTCGAGAACTCGCCCGACGCGGAATCGCCGGCGGCGGCCGTGGCGGTGGAGGCTGTGGGAGCTGGCGCGGGCGTCGAAGTCTGGGCGCGGACGGGTGTCGGTGTCGGCGCGGCCGCGGCACGAGGCGCCGGTGCCGTCGGCGGCGCGGTGACCATGATCGGGCGATTCGGTGCCGCAGCCGACGAACCGGCCGCCGCGGGCGCTGGTGTCTTGCCGGAGGCCGACGGAGGACGCGCCGCGCCCGCGCTGCCCGGCCCCGGAACGCGCAACGGCGAAGACGCCGAGCGAACTGGCATCGGCTCCAATGGCTGCGAGGGCTGATCGCTCGCGCACCCCGCAAGCAGCGCCGACAATCCGAGGGCCAAAGTGAGCGGGGCTGCGTAAAGAGAGTAGGTGTTTCGGGCCAGCATCCGTGGGCTCCTTATTGACGTCGAGAGATAGCAGGAAGCCTATCGGGGCCGAGGGTGGTTGTGGAGCCGCAGCTTCGAGATGTCTCGGCGCAGCGCGCCGGGCCTACGAACCGCCCAATCAATCCAGTGTTCTTCGCGAAGAACTTCTCCCTTTGGTCGTTCCCTATCCTCCGTCATGACGCCCGCCGTGACCGCCGCCGAACCACCGCACGCAACGCCGAATCGCGCCCTTCACGAGCGGTGGTTGCTTGATGTGACGTCGATCCCCACCGCGGCGGGGCGTGAACACCGCGTCACTCGGTGGATCGAACGGTGGGTGAGCGAGCGCGCCGACCTTTCGCTTCGGCGTGATCCCGCCGGAAATCTCGTGATCGAGCGCGCCAGCGTGCCGAGTGAGAGCGAGGTGCCGCCGCTGTTCATCACCGCGCACCTTGATCATCCCGCCTTCGTCGTCGAGCGGATCATCGGGCCGGGCACGCTCGGGGTCGGCTTCCGCGGCGGGGTGCTGAACCCGTACTTCCACGAAGCGCCGGTCACCCTGTTCTCCGAGGCCCGCGCCGATGCGCCGGTGCCCGCTCGCGTCATCTCGACGCAGGCGCAGGAGCCGTACCGCCAGTGCGTCGTCGAACTCGACGGCGTAGCGACCGTCGAATCCACCGGGCTGCGACTGGGCGATGTCGGGCGCTGGGCTCTGCGGCCGGCGCACATCGAGGGTGGCATGTTGCGCACCCACGCGTGCGACGACCTCGCGGCTCTGGCGGCGGCGCTGGCCGCGTTCGATGATCTGCGCTCGCGACCCGACGCGGCGCACGTCCGCCTGCTGTTCACCCGCGCCGAGGAGATCGGCTTCGTCGGCGCGATCGCGGCGTGTCGGCATGGGACCATCCCCAGGAACGCCCGGGTGCTGGCGCTCGAAAACTCCCGCAGTTTCCCGCACGATTCGCCCATCCACGCCGGGCCCATCGTCCGCGTGGGCGACCGCATCAGCACCTTCAGCCCGACACTCACGGCGGCGGTGGCGAAGTGCGCCGAGGCCCTCGCCAGGTCACGCGCCGGCGGCGGCGACCCGTTCCGCTGGCAGCGAAAACTCATGCCCGGCGGCGCGTGCGAGGCCAGCGCGTTCCAGGCGTACGGGCTCGAAGCCACCTGCGTGTGCCTGCCGCTGGGCAACTATCACAACATGGCCGACTTGGAGCGTGTGCAGGCGGGCGAGAAGGACGCCGTCGAGAACGCCCGCGCCGGTCACGAGTTCATCGGCGTGGATGACTTCCACGGGCTGGTGGACCTGCTCATCGCCTGCGGCACGGGCCTCGCCGCCGCCGAACCGCTGACGGTGATGATGGAGCGACTGTATTCCGAGCGGGCGTTTGTTCTGGGGGGGTGACGCGCGCGGGTCAGGCCGAGCGACGGACGAAGATCTGTCCGACGTTGGCGAGCCAACTGACATCACCCCGGTCGGCGCGATCCTGCACCTCTTCGAGCCAACGAAGCACGGGCGGTTCGAGGCAAGGCTCGGCGGGTGCGGCGTCCGGGATGATCGCTTCGGTCTCGACGCGAACGACGAAAGGGACACCGCCGGCCGAGCCTTCGATCCAGTGGACAACCGTGGTGTGGGTTCCCTTGATCATGCTTGTGTGCCGAAGTATACGGTGACGAGAAGCGCCGCTCGATCGTCGGAAAGCCAAGCCCAGACGCATCGGCAAGCCGCGCCGTCCGGCAGTTCAACCTGGACTTCAACGCTTGGATTGGGCTCGGCATCTTCGCGCACGGCGAGCAACCGTGCCGCGGCCGCGCCGGATGCGACCTGCCAACTCGCCACACGCCGCTGGCGCAGCCTCATGGCGGCGTGATACGAAACGATCCACTTCTCGGACGCAATCGCGGACTTGATGTTGCTCCACACGGCGCTCATTTCACTGACCCGAGCTCCACGCACCGAAGTTAGAACGGCCTCTTCACCGGGTTCACCAGCAGATTGTCGCGCCCCGGGATCAAGAGGTCCGCGATCTCGATCGCCTCGGCGAAACTCTCCTTCGCGCGGGCGAGGTTGCCCGTCCACGGGGCGATCTGGCCGCGCTCGATGTGCTCGAAGCTCAGCAGCGCATCGCCGCAGATCAACGTGGTGTGGCGCGGGTCTTCGAGCAGCAGGCCGCACATGCCGGGGGTGACGCCGGGCAGCGGGAAAAGATCGACACGGTCGGCGAGGGTGTCGGGAGCGGCCTCGCAGCGCTGCAGTAGCGCGACGTCGCGCTCCAGCGCGTCGGCGAGCTCGTTCTCACCTTCCTCGCGGGCACGGCGCAGGCCCGTCACCATCGGCACGCCCACGTTCTCGCGCTCCTCGACGCTGATCCACCACGTCGCGTGCTCGAACGCGTCGAGGCCGCGCCGCCCCTCGGGTCGGAAGCAGGTGAGGAAAACGTGCGTGATGTCCTCGGGGCGCAGGCCGGAGCGTTCATTCAGCCTGGCGGCGATGATCGGCGCGGGAAGCCCCGGATCGACGAGAATGCGCCGCTCGGTACCGTGCGACTCCGAGATCACCAGCGTGCAGGTGGAGTGACCGGGCCGCACACACGCAACGCCCTCGCTCGCGGCGCGCTCGGCGTCGCGGTCCCAGTAGGGGTTTCGGTCGAGCGCGCCGATGCTGATGATGCGGTGGTGCATGGGGGGTGGGGGAGGGAAAGCAGCAAAACAGCAAAGCAGCAAAGCAGCAAAGAAGCGAGTGCCGAAGTGGCGAAGTGCTCGGACTCTACACCTGAAGTCTCATATCCGATTCCCGACTCCCGACTGCCCGCTCCCGACTCCCGCCCCTATCCCCTCGCCCCAAACCGCTCCGGCATCGTGCGCTTCTTTTCGCGCAACCGCTCAATCACCAGCGGCGGGCACATGCTCGAGAGGACGCTCAGGTCTTTGCCCATCGACGCGATCTGGCGGATCAGCGTCGAACTTGTGTAGGCGAAGCTCTCGCCCGCCACGACGAACGCCGTTTCGAGCCCCGCCACCTGGCGGTTGGTGAGCGCCTGCTGCACCTCGGATTGCAAGTCAGAGAGGTTGCGGATGCCGCGGAGCAGCACCGTGGCGTGGGTATCGTTGGCAAAGTCGACAGTGAGTCCCTCGTAGCGGCGCACGTCGACGGGGGCCTGGTCCGGTGCCGCGCGCACCATCTCATCAATCAGCGCGCGGAGCATCTCGAAGCGCTCGTCCTGCGTGAAGAAGGTCTCTTTTTCGGGGTTGCGCCCGACGCCGACGACGACGCGGTCGAACATCTTGCGTCCGCGCCGCACGACGTCGAGGTGCCCGTAGGTGGGCGGGTCGAACGAGCCCGGATAACACGCGATGTGGATGCCAGTGGGCATGTGGGGAAGTGTATCGAGGGGCGATAGTCCTAGAACGCGTGGGCTTTGGCGGCCCCGGTGCGGGTGAGTCAAAGCAAGGCGTGGCAGTCGGCACACACGGCCTGATCCGCGCCGTTTCGCGGGCGCGACGCTGGCGTCGGGCCCGCGCGTTTCGCACATTCAACGTGGCCATGCACACTCACACACCCTCACGCTTCCCCTCACCACGCACCGACGCCGCCCGGCGCACGCACGCTTCGCGCCCGACCACTCGAACGGTGCCGGCGTCGCAACGCCACGGGCCCGCGACGATGGCCCGCGCGCCCAACGTGCGCTGACGAAACCGACACACCCACTGCCCGACCCGCGCCGGTCCGCCTCCCTCGGCGCGGGTCGCTTTTTTCTTGAGCTCACGAACGCACGAGCCCCCAGCGTCAGCGAGCGGGTGTCTTTGTCGTCGAGTTCATCGAGTGCTCGAAAGACCCACTCGCTGACGCTCGGGGCTCGTGCGTTCGCTTGCCAAAGAAAAACGCCCGAGCGTTGTGCACCCGGGCGTCCAGCGTGAAAGGTGTGTGGGGCTCTCAGGTCTCTTGCAGCGAAGCGCGGCGATTTATCGCGTCGCCATCTGCTCGCTCGACGACATCACGCTGTCCATCGCGCGGCGATAGGTCCAAGCGCGGTCGCCCATGTCGTGGGTCTTCGCGCCCTCGGCCAGCGCGTTCGAAATCGTCATCCGATCACCCGCGTCCACGGCCGACTCGGGCATCGCCATCAAGGCGTTGAGCGCGACCTCGTAGATCGCCGCGCACGCCGCGTGGTTGCCGTTGTTGAACATCGGGGCCCCGCGGTTGATGGCCAGTTCCATCACACCCTCCGGCGTGGCCATGCTGAGCTTGGCGATCTTCGCGGCGGCCTTCTCGGGGATGAGCACGCTGTCGACGACATGGACAACGCCGTTGGCGGTGTCGAGGTCTTCGATGATCACGCGCGACGAGTTGGCCATCAGCGAGCCACTCGAGCCGCTGACACTGACCTGCGAGCCCTCAAGCGTCTTCGCCTTGCCGGCCTTGATCGCGTCGACCGACGACACACGACCGCTGACCACGTGGTAGGTCAGGATTTCAGTGAGAAGGCCCTTGTTCTCCGGCTTCAGCAGCGCCCCGAGCACGGGCTTGGGCAGCTTGGCGAAGGCGTCATCGGTGGGCGCGAACACGGTGAAAGGACCGGCGCCGCTCAGCGTCTCGACCAGGCCCGCGGCCTTGAGCGCGGCGACCAGCGTGGTGAAGCGGCCGTCGTCGATGGCGACCTGCGGGATGGTCTTGGATTCGGGGATGAGCACCGAATCGATCACATGGATGACGCCGTTGGTCGCGCCGATGTCGGCCTTCACGACGTTGGCCTTGTCGACCATCACCGAACCGCCCTCGACCGAGGGGTTGATGAGGCGACCCGAGAGCGTGGCGGCGACAGGGACATCGCCGATCGACTTGCTCGTGACCAGCCCGGAGACGACGTGGTACTTCAGGATCGCCGTGAGCTTGTCCTTGTTCTCAGGCTTCAGCAACGTCTCGACGGTGCCCGCGGGCAGCTTGGCGAAGGCCTCATCGGTCGGCGCGAAGACGGTGAAAGGCCCCTTGCCCTTGAGGGCGTCGATGAGCCCCGCGGCGTTCAGCGCGGCGGCGAGGGTCTTGAACTGGCCGGCGGCGACCGCGGTATCAACGATGTCCTTGCCCTCGGCGCGGGCCTGCAACATCACGGGGCTGTTGGCGGCGGGCATGTCGGCGGTCTTGCCGGCGCCGCAGCCGCCCCCGCCGGAGAGAGCGGGCGAGGCGAAGGCGAGCAGAAGAGCGGAGGCGGTGCCGGCGGTGATGCCGGTGATGAGGCGATGCATGAGGGAACTCCTTGTGGTCTGGGGGATGGTCTGAAGGTGAAGGGGACAACAGCGATCCGACACGTGCGCAGCGCATCGGCGAAAGCAGCAATGGCGAAACGAAGCGGGCGGTGGAGCGGGCCGGACAATCCGTGCCTGAGGTGGCGGGCGTCTCGCGGGTGAGCGATCAAGCCACGTCAGAACAACCGAGGCGTCCGGATCGTGTGGGCGAAGTGACCCGCACCAACCGGCAAGGCGGATTTCGGGGCGTGATGGGACCCGGATGCAGCAATCTTCCAAAAAGCAAAAACCGCCCCGAAAACCAGGGCGGTGAGTGATATTCAGAATGTCCCGCCAACGAGCCCCGAGCGTCAGCGAGCGGGCCTGAGTGATCCGCGCTTAGGGGTCATCCAAAGCACCCGTCGCTCACGTTCCGGGCTCGTTCGAGCCCACTTCGCCGAACGCTCACTCCTCCGAAGGAATGTGGCACGTGTTCGGAATCCCGCGCTTGAAGAAGTACTGCTGGTGATAGTCCTCCGCCGACCAGAACGTCGGGGCCGTCACCACCTGCGTGGCGATGGGGCGCTTGTACTTCTTGCTGTCGGTCAGACGCTTGATCTCCGTCTCCGCCGCGGCCTTCTGCTCGGGCGAGTGGTAGAAGATCACGGTGCGGTACTGCGTGCCGTAGTCCGGCCCCTGGCGGTTGACCTGGGTGGGATCGTGGATCTTGAAGAACATCCCGACGAGCTTTTCGTACGAGATCACCGCCGGATCAAACGTGATCTCGACGACCTCGGCGTGGTTCGTGTCACCCTCGCACACGTCCTTGTAGGTCGGCTTGCTGGTGGCACCGCCGGCGTAACCGACGCGCGTCGAAACAACGCCCTTGGTCGTGCGGAAGAACTCTTCGACGCCCCAGAAGCACCCGGCGCCGAAGGTGGCGAGTTGAGTCTTCGTCCCGACCGACGCGGGCGCGGCAGCAGGGGTTGTCGTGCTCGGGTTTGTCGTGGCAGGCGTCGTGGTGTTCGGCGTCATGGGCTGGCCCTGGGTGGTTTGAGGTTGCGCGTTGCTGGGCGTGGGGTTCGCCGCCGGTGCGTTGTTCGTGGGTGAGCCGCCGGGCTGCTGCGCTTGGGCGACCACCGGCACGGTGCGAGCGGCGGCCTTGACGGGCGGCTCCGACGAAGGTCCGTAGCCGCAGGCGAGCGCGGAAGCCGACGCGACCAGCACCGCGCCTAGGACAGAAACCGACTTGATGAGGGTTTTCATGGTGTTCATTGGATGCTCCGACAGCGGAGTTCGTCACAGGACGTCCGGCCGATGCGTCGCCACAGGCGCGACCTGCCCCAAGTGGTTCGGATATTGTTCCCCACTGCCATGAACCACGCCACCAAACCAACCCGGACGATGCTCCTCACCGTCGGCTGCTGCTTCGCCGCCGCTCTTTGCCCCGCCGCGCTGACCGGCTGCGCCTCCACCACCATCGCCGCCAAGGAAGCCCTCGGCTACGCCAAGCGTGAGCAGCTCGTCGACCGCGTCGAAGACGCCCGCGACGCCCAGGGCCAGGCCAAGCAGCAGTTCGCCTCCGCGCTCGAAGAGTTCCTCAGCGTCACCGGAGTCGGCGGCTCGGCATCCACCAAAGAACTCGAGACCAAGTACGCCAAACTCAAGGACGCCCTCGCCGCCAGCGAGAAACGCGCCGGTGCCGTGCGCTCCCGCATCACCGACACAAGAAACGTCGCCGACGCGCTGTTCAAGGAATGGAACAAGGAACTCAGCCAGTATTCGAATGCCTCGATGCGCTCCTCAAGTGAGCTTCAGTTGAACGAAACCAAGCGTCAGTACGAACGGCTCATCGGCACGATGGACGACGCCGCGGCGAAGATGGACCCCGTCCTCAGCGTGTTCCGCGATCAGGTGCTGTTTCTGAAGCACAACCTCAACGCCCGCGCCATCGCCGGCCTGCAGGGCGTGAGCGACACGCTGAGCGCCGATGTGGCGGCGCTGGTGAAGGACATGGAAGCAAGCATCGCCGAGGCGGATGCGTTCATTGCGGCGATGCAGCTGGGAAATTAGGAGCCTCTGCTTCTCCTCTCGCTGGCTTTGTGCTCCCGTCCGATCTCAGGCGAATGACGTAGACCATGACGTCCTTCGTGGCGTCTGCCGAGATTTCCGAGTTTCGTTTCTTCGGATCAAGCGCCCAGTACTGCTCTTGTCCGGCTAGATTGAAGTCCGAATGCAGGGAGTAGCCGG
Organism: Phycisphaerales bacterium; assembly: GCA_046154665.1. Classification (GTDB taxonomy): domain Bacteria; phylum Planctomycetota; class Phycisphaerae; order Phycisphaerales; family UBA1924; genus JAFLCM01. Next base: position 8,679 of record JBJXFG010000045.1, read on the forward strand.
CCATTTCCAGCACATGAGCCCGGATCGGACGGCCCTTCTCGACTCGGGTCCACGCCAAACCCTCCGAGTTGGTTCGCACCCGGATCGGTCCAGGTGGAAAGGGATTCAAGACGTACCCCTGCCGAACCTCGATCAAAGCGCCTTCAAGCGGCGCATTGGTTCGCTGGTCACGCACGTCGAATCCTACAGTACGACGAGCGCAGCCGTTCGCGGCTGCGAGGCCCATCAAGAGCGCAGGAACTAGAATCTGTGTTGCTGAGGATCGATTGGACAAAGGCTCTCAAACAGTCAGAACACCAAGTGCGAGCGCCGAGCGAACGCGCAGCGATCTCATTTCCCCCGATACTCAAACTCCTGCCCGCCGATGGAAGCCTCGAGCATCGCCCCCGAGATCGGCAGGGCAAAGACCGCCACGCCTTCGCGGTAGTCGTTGGTTGCGGCGCTGCCCGAGTCGGCCCAGACCGCCGAGGCGTTGCCGCTGAACTTCAGGCGGCCGTACTTGAAGTCGTTGAACGCCGAAGGCGTCTGGAAGAACACGACCTGGCTGAACGACTGCCCGCCCAGCTGGGCCCCGACGGTCACCTGGCTGACCTCGGCGAAGCCGACGTGGGTGCCACGTTCGTAGACCACCCCGCCCTCGCCGTGGGCCGCGCCCAGGCCCGCGCCGCCTTTGGTGATCTTCGGAAACACCGCGTAGGCGTGCGCCTGGTCGAAGAAGCGCGTCAGCCCCGAGTCTCGGAGTTTGAACCGAGACACGGTGCTCTCGGCGGCGTTGACGTAATGGTCCGCGTTGCTGGTGGCCCCGCCGGAGTCACGGTACGTCGAGCAGCCGACGAGGGCCGTCGCCGCGGCCGCGGCCACGAAGAGAGCCGCCACAGAGTTCACAACGCCGCGATGAGAGGTCTGAATCTGCATGTCTGATCGGTCCTTTGTTTGAGAGAGCAGGCGAGCAACCGACGTGCCCGCGCTCGGTGCATTCTCGCACATTCTCTCGCCGCAGGCCAATCAGCGTCAAGTCGTTGCCAGCACGGGCCGGCAGAGACGCCTCATACTCAATCCAGGTGATTCCCGGGCACCCGGTCTTCGTGCGCTGGCCATCGCTTGCGCTTCGGGTTCGTGAGAGGCCGGTCGCCACGAACCCGAAGCGCAAGCGAGGGCAGGCGCACGACAACCCCAAGCCCGGATTTCACCCGGAATGCGTACAAGTCGTTCGGCGCGAAGTGACGCATCAGTCTGAGCCTGATGCTCAGCGAACCGGTCTCGCGCAAAGCCCCGACTCAGCCTGTTCGAACGGAGGCTTGGGACACACTGGTTGGAGCCCGCTTCAAGCGTCGGTACGCCGCCAGACTCAGGGAGATCGACAGCAAATACAGCCCGGCCAACGCCGAGAGTGTCAGCCACACATCGCGCACCATGGCCACCACCAGCAGCCCCACGCCGACCATCAGCAGCGGCACGTGCTTGCGCCGTACCCGGGCCTGCTTGAGCGCGTACATCGGCACCCGGCTGATCATCAGCCACGCGATCACAAACGTGTTCAGCACCACCGCCCATGTGGGCAGCGCGTAGGTGATGATCCGCGATTGATCGAGCATCGGCGGCACCAGCACGCACGCCGCCGCCGCGGGCGTGGGCATGCCGGTGAAGAACTTGCTGAGGGCCGCCGGGGCCTGAGCGGCATGCGTCGGTGCCGCCCCCGACCTCGGCGCGGCGGTGAACCGCGCCAGCCGCAGCGCCGCACACAGCACAAACACCAGCAGCGCGCCCAGTTTGAAAGCGGGGTCGACGCCCGGCGCCTTGCCCATCCACTGGTGCAGCAGCAGCGCCGGGGCCACGCCGAAGCACACGAGATCGGACAGCGAATCGAGCACCGCGCCGAAGGGGGTCTGGGCCTTGAGAAGCCGGGCCGCCAAGCCGTCGAACGTGTCGAACACCGCCGAGAGCGCAATGGCGAACAGCGCGCGATCAAAGTCACCCTGCATCGCGAAGTGGATCGACGCCAGCCCGGCGCACAGGCTGGTCGTGGTGATCGCACTGGGCACGATCTGCCGGAACGGCACGATCCGCTTCGCCCCCGCACGACGGGAACGACGCTGGAATCCAGCGTATTTCAGCCGCGGCGGGCGCGACCCCGAGCCCAGCCCGCGCGCCGCGGCATCGTCGGAAGAAGGTACGGGATCGTTCACGCCGCCCCTCCGGCCCCGGGCAGCGTGCCGAGAACCGTCGACCCAGCGACAGTCTTATCGCCCAGCGTTGCGCGAAGAACAAACCCTTCGGGCACATACAGGTCCACGCGCGAGCCGAAGCGGATGAGCCCGTAGCGCTCGCCCGCGCGAAGCGTCGAGCCCTCATCGACTTTCACGACAATCCGCCGTGCGACGAGCCCGGCGATCTGCACCATCGCGATGGTCCGCCCGTCGTCGAGTTCCAGCGCGTGCGAGCAGCGCTCGTTCAGTTCGCTCGACTTGTCAAAGCTCGCGTTGAAGAACGCCCCGGGGTGGTACGCGATCCGCGCCACCCGCGCCTTCGCCGGCGAACGATTCACGTGAACGTTGAACACGTTCATGAAGATGCTCAGCTTGGTCATGCCGTGCGTCTGCTCGGGCGCGAGCCCGAGCTCCGCGGGTGGCACCCCCGGCTCGACCTTGATCAGCACCCCATCGGCGGGGCAGATGATCGCCCCCGGCTCGCTCGGGACCGCCCGCTCGGGATCACGAAAAAACCACAAGCACCACAGCGTCAGCAGCAGCCCCACCACGCCGACCACCGCCCCGGCGATCGGGTGAAGCCACCACGCGCCCGCGCCCAGCACCAACGTGCCGATCACGAACAGCGCCACCATCCCCCACCCGTCACGGGCGATGATCGGGTGTCGACCCGAATACGGCTTGCCGCGCGCATAGCTCGGGACGGCGTGGCCCCGCCCCCCAGGGGGCGCGGCGACGGGCGGAGAAGCGGTCAGGGCGGTCATGTGACACAATCGTAGCGAAGCACGTTCGCGCGAGGCTGGGACGCTGTGTGGACCACCGGCGAGCGGGGCAAGGGCCGAGCATCGCCCGTATCATCCCAGCCCGCGACTCCGCACCGCGACCGCCCCGTTCCGGGCGTCGATGTCACCGCAATCCATGGCGTATCTCATCCTGCTGCTGGCCATCGGGATCAACTTCGTGCTCGCCATGAGCGAGATCGCGCTGGTGTCGTCACGCCGTGTCCGGCTCGAAGGCCGGGCCGCCAAGGGCAGCGGCGGAGCCACGATCGCACTGAAGCTGATGGAGCACCCGACCCGCTTCCTCTCGGTCATCCAGGCCGGCATCACCCTGGTCGGCATCTTCCAGGGAGCCTATGGCGAGCGTTCAATCTCCAGCGACATCGCCGAGTGGATCCGGGACAACTACCCCTACCTCGCCAGCTACGCCGAACTCATCTCCATCGTCGCCGTGGTGCTGATGATCGGGTTCATGTCGCTGGTCTTCGGCGAACTGGTGCCCAAGCGCCTGGCGATGGCGCACCCGGAAGCCATCGCGTGCTTTGTCGCGCGGCCGATCAAGTGGCTCAGCGTCGCCGTGGCCCCGCTGGTTTCGCTGCTGGCGTTCTCGACGAACCTGGTGCTCAAGATCCTCGGCGTGAACGCCGCGAACCAGACCGCCGTGACAGCGGAGGAGATCCGCGGCGTCATCGCCCAGGGCACCGAAGAGGGCCTCATCCACGAGAAGGAACAGGAACTCGTCGAGCGCGTGTTCCAACTCGGCGACCTGTCGGTGACATCGCTCATGGTGCCGCGGACCGAGATCACCTGGCTGCGGATCGATCTTTCCGCCGCGGAAGTCTCGAGAATCATCGAAGAATCCGCCCGCTCGCACTACCCCATCTTCGAGGGCGAACTCGAGCACCCCGTCGGCGTGGTCCACGTGAAAGACCTCGCGGCGGCGGCCCTGCGCGGCAGCCTGACGCTGCGCTCGCTCATGGTCCCGCCGCTGTTCATCCCGGAGTCGATGTCCGTGCTGCGGGTGATGGAAGAGTTTGCCAAGCGGCGCTCGCACATCGCCTTCGTGCTCGACGAGTACGGCGGGCTCGCCGGGCTCATCACCTTCAACGACATCGTCGAGAGCGTGATGGGCCGCGCCACCTCGCGCCGCGCGTCCACCGTCGAGGACGAGCCCGAGGAAACCCGGCGCGACGACGGCTCACTGCTGCTCGACGGCCTGCTGCCGATTGCGCGGGTGCGCGAGATCGTCGAAACCGAGGACCTCCCAAAGCAAGATGCCGGCTACAAGACCCTCGCGGGCCTGCTGATGACCAACCTCGGCAAGGTGCCCCGCGCCGGCGATAAATGGGTCTGGGGCCCCCACCGCTTCGAGGTGATGGACATGGACGGGCGGCGCGTGGACAAGGTGTTGTATGTGCGCGAGGCAACGCGGAGCGACGCTGAGTCAGCTCGCGGAGCTTCGAACGAGACTTCGGGCACGTAGCCGAAGTGCCTCACAGTCCAGCCCTTTGTCGCGCGCTGGTCAATGGAAGCCCGCGAAGCGGGCTGGCGATGGTTGCCAGACGCGGAGCGTCTGGCAGGTCGGTTGCGTGAGATTGCGCCCGTGAAACGGGCGCGCGTTGCAGAAAAGCGCTTCATCGCCCGCCCGTTCCACGGGCGGAGCCTCGGTGATCACCTTCGACCAGCGGCTGCGCCGCTGGCAACCATCTCGAGCCCGCTTCGCGGGCTCTGGAGTGCCAAGGCAACCACAGGCCGCAGCCGCTCACTTCCCACAATAGTCAATCACCCGAGCGATCTCATTGCGAAGCTCGTGCCGGTGGACCACGCGGTCGATCATGCCCGCCTTGACCAGGAACTCGGAGGTCTGGAACCCCTCGGGCAGCTCTTGCCGGATGGTCTGCTGGATCACCCGCGGCCCGGCAAACCCGATCAGCGCCTTGGGCTCGGCGAAGATCACGTCGCCCAGCATCGCGAACGAGGCCGACACGCCGCCGGTCGTCGGGTCGGTCAGCACGCTGATGAACAGCCCGCCCGCGTCGGCATGTCGCCCCAGCGCCGCCGATGTCTTGGCCATCTGCATCAGCGAGTAACCGGACTCCTGCATGCGGGCACCGCCGGAGCACGAAACGATCACCAGCGGCAGGTTCTCCTCGGTGGCGTGCTCGATCGCCCGCGTCAGCTTCTCACCGACAACGCTCGAGAGCGTGCCCATGAAGAACGTCAGGTCGAGGCACCCGAGCATCGCCGGGCGGCCCTTGATGAAGCATTTGCCCGTCTGCACGCCCTCGCGCTGCCCGGTGCGCTTCTGCTCGGCGGCGAGTCGGTCCTTGTACGCCTTCACATCGACGAAGCCCAGCGGGTCAGTGGTCACGAGCCCGGTGAACATGGGCTCGAACGAGCCCTCGTCGGCGAGCTGCTTGACGCGCTCGACCGCTGCGATGCGGAAGTGGTGCGGACACTCCGGGCAGACGTGCTTGTTGGCCTCCATCTGCTTGCGATAGATCATCGCCGAGCAGGAGGGGCAGCGCAGCCACAGCCCTTCGGGGATGCGGTTCTGGCGCTCGGAGGCACCGGGCCCCCCGGGAGCTGTGCCCTGCACTTGAACGGGGTTTGTACGGCCTGAGAGTTGGGTCATGGGCCGAGGAAAGAATACCAGATTGAGGCGATGGGGGGTTGGCTTCGGTTCCGCCGCACCCTTCGTTGAGCCCGGCCTATTGTTCGCCTGATGTCGACCACTGCCTAACGACAACCCGCGGCCGAGGCTTGCTTTGGCCCGCTCCATGAGCGGGCCGAGGCGAACCAGTCCAACAGTTCGCGCGCCCGGTGCAAGCCGTGGCGCGCGGGCGAGTTTCGCGCTGCGGCGTTGTCCCTCTCGCGTCACCCCATCAACTTCTTCGTCCCAAGACTTGACGCCCCTCGGCGCTGATCGCGTTTGCCGCGCTCACGCCACGCGAGACCCATCTTCCCATGTCGCATCGCTCCCGCCCCGACGAGCAGGAATTCACCTGCATCCGCTGCAAGGCCCGCATCACTTCCGAGACCTTTGGCACCCGACACCGCAACCACTGCCCCGTGTGTCTGTGGTCACGACACCTCGACGAACAGCCCGGCGACCGCGCCTGCCCGTGCCGACAGCCCATGGAACCCATCTCAATCGAAGTTCGCCGCGACGGCGAATGGGCCATCGTCCATCGCTGCGGCGGGTGCGGCGTGCTGCGCACCAACCGCATCGCCGGGGATGACCAGACGATGGCGCTGCTCGCGCTGGCGCTGCGGCCGATCGCGAACCCGGCGTTCCCGCTCGATCAGTTCGGCTGAACGGGCACGGTCGGCGCTGGTGGCGGAGCGGCGAGGGCCGAGGCTCCGCACTCGGGGCATGGGGCGTTGTGCTTCAGGCCTCGGCGGTCGTAGTTGCAGGTCGGGCAGAGATGGTCGGGCCGCGTGTACCAGGAACGGAAGGCGAGCCAGATGAGCCCGACCGCCAAGACTGACTGATACATAACGGTCTCGATCGAGAGCCTGAACCCCAACCAACCAACTATCCAAGCGCCACGCGCGGTCGCTCTGGCGGGTTCCAAAGCCAACGACAGACACACTGCGGCAAAGGCCGCTCCGAGCAACCATGCGTGAGCCCATCGGTTGCGCATCGCTCGGCCAATCAACTCTCCCCATATGGCTGCTTTGAGCATCACCGACAAGTAGAAGACCCAGCCGGGAAATCCCCGCACCCCTGGCATCAGCCCGATGGATCGCAGCCAGCTCAAGATCTCGAACTCAACCGCCGACGTGACAAGCGCCAACGGAATGAGCACAACGTACCAACCCCAATGGACCGCCGGGCGCGACAGGCCCAGTGCGAGGGTCAGGGCAGGGATCGAGAGGATGGAGACCTCGATCGTCAGACTGCTAATCCACACCAAAACGAGCACCCTGCGGCTGAAAGCCATCGGCCAGTCCGCGTTGATTAGGCTCAGCACAACCAACAACTGCCGGACCGGGTCCCACCCTTGCCAGCCCGCAGCGGCGATAGAAGCCAGCACCCCCAGCAACACCCACCCGCGCCACGTGAACCGCCGCTCGCGCGGCCAGGCCGATCGGATGTCGTGGATGAGCCGCTTCATGTCGCCCCCCGGGCATTCACGCAGCTTTGCGACGGGTGGATCGTGGCTTCGAAGACGCCGTCGGCTTGACCGCCGCTCTTTCTTTCGCGGTGTTTTCTCGCTTTTCCGACTCCGCTCTGAGGGCCTCAGCCATGCGCGCGATGCTGTAACCGTGCTTCTTGGCGAAGGCGTCGCGGATCCGTCGGATCTCGGCGAGAATGGGGTCTTGCTTCATCGATGCGCCTCCATCAGTTCATACGGCGTGCAGATGACCGGCGACCTGAACCCCGCCTGCTCGCACAACGATTGTATCCGCGAGAACTGATCGGCATTCGCGATGTGCTTGCAGTTCCATGTCATCAGATAGCGGATGCCGTGGCGGGCCGCGGCCGCCATGTGGAACGCATCGAGGCCCGCACGTTCGGGAAGCCCGAGTCCCCGCGCCAGCGAGTCAGCCAAGGACTCAACCTCGCTGTCAACTGCCAGCGATTCGATGCTGGCGATCAGCGACTTCCGCTTTTTCGCGGCCTCGGAATCACCACGCTCGATTTCATAAGTCACCGCGTCAGACACGACGAGGTGGAACGATTCCCGTCGGAGCGCCCACCAGTCCTGCGTCGCCTTCTGCTTCGCACGCACCACCAGATCACGGCTCGGCCTTGAGGACAAGAAACTCACGACCGACGTCTCGATCTACACCGACGGCTTCATCCCACAAGACAACCGCGCCCCCCCCGGCGGCATGAGCACGCCCACCTACGCCCCCCACTCCCGCTGCATCGTCAGCGCCAGCACATTCCAAGAAACAAACCCGCCCTCCGAAGGCCACAGCCCGCGGCCCGCGTCATCGAAGCACTCGTGCAGCGAGCCGTGTTTGGCGAGTCCCTTTGCGCACAAATCGATCGTGCGCCGCGTCAGTTCCTTCGCCAGGTCCGCACGACCCGCGCGGGCCAGACCCGCGGCGAGGTAGTAGTTCGACAGAATCCACACCGGGCCCTGCCAGTTGCTCACCGCGCTGCGCTTCATTACCTTGAAGTCAAAGATGAGTGAGCGCGGGGCCTGGTTGAAGTAGACGCTGTCGGCGGGCAGCGTGCGCACGCCGAAGGGACCCCAGAATGCGTTCTCACGCGTCAGCAGTTTCACGAGCTTCTTGGCGCGGTCGGCGTCGGGCACGCCGGCGTACAGCGGCAGCAGGCTCACCCAGGTACACAGCGGGCTGATCGTGTTCCCGGCGTGGTCGCTGACGATCTCGCTGGCCAGCTGCGCGACGCCGTGCTTCCAGGTGAGCGCGACGTAGAAGCCCTCGCCCCCCCCCCCGGGGGTCTCCCACCACATGAGTTCGTTCATCAGCCGCTTGAGGCGCTCGGCCTTGTGCTGCCAGCGCGGGGCCTCGTGGTCCTTGCCGAGCATGCCGGCGATCTCGACCATCGCCTCGTATTCGAGGACCATGAAGGCGTTAACGCCGGGGTCTTCGACGGTGTTGTCGGGCAGCGCGACGGTGAGCAGGTCGTTGTCGAATCCGGTCTGGAGCGCCGAGTGGGCCTTGATGAGCCCGTGCATCCCGCCGTAGGTGGTCTCGATGTATTCGAGAAACTTGGCGACGCGCGGGTAGATCTCGTGGCGGCGCAGCCAATCAGCGCCGGCCCCGGCGTGCGCCCGCGCGCAGCGCAGCGCGAACTGCGCGATCACCGGCTTGCTCGGCTCGTCCTCGTGGCTCTTGGTGACCAGCTCGACGCGGCGGACAAAGCCGTCGGTGCGGGCGTTATCCAGCAGGTTCAGCAGCGCACCCGAGCACGGCTCAACAAACTCGGGGTAGCGCAGCAGCTCGATGGCGGCCTCGGAGGCGTCGTGGTGGAACAGCCCGAGCGAGTAGTCGCCGGTGTTGAAGACGTCGAGCGGCCCGTGGTTGGCCGCCGTGGAGGCTGGGGTTTTCTTGGTGGCGTCGCGGGCCGGGTCGATGGTGGGCGAGACGTCGACGCCGCGGGCCCGGAGCAGCGCCGCGCCGCCTTCGCTCAAGGGCATCGGCGCGATCCACGGGTGCTCAAACCGAGCCACGGCGGGGCGGCAGCACTTGCGGCTCTCGGCGATCAGGAACTCACTGAGGGTGCGGAGTGGCATGTGTGGCTGTGAGTCGATTCGAAGATGTTTTAAAAGCGGAGAACGCGGAGATCACGGAGGAAGGCACGGAAGGGGACAAGACAAAGGCGGTCTCGCTTCTTGCCGCCAAGCTCCTGTCTTTCTCCGCGCTCTCCGCGCGCTCCGCGTTCAAGTCTTTCTGTCGCCGCTCACGCCAGTCGTCCGCGGATCTTGGGCCCGCGTCCGCCGTGCTCCGCGCCGCCGAGGAAGCCCGAGTAGTTCCGCATCAGCAGGTTGGCCTCGATGCGCTGGATGAGGTCCAGGCCGACCGACACGCAGATGAGCAGCCCCGTGCCGCCCAGGAACTGGGAGACGTTGATCGGGATGTTCATGCTGGTGGCGATGACCGTGGGCAGCAGGGCGATGACGGCGAGGAAGCCGGCGCCGACGTACGTCACGCGCTCCATGACCGTCTCGAGATACTCGGCGGTGCGGGGGCCGGGACGCAGGCCGGGGATGAAGCTGCCGTGGTCGCGGAGCTGCTTGGACATGTCCTCGGGGTTGAACTGGACGGTGTTCCAGAAGTACGAGAAGAAGTAGATCAGGATGATCTCGAAGACCACGAAGAGGAACTGGCCTTGCGCGAAGTTGTCTGACAGGAACGACGCCGTGCGCGACCACCAGTGGTTGGGGTCGGCGTTGGGGTTGTTCATCGTCGAGAAGATCACGCTGGGGAAGATCATCAGCGACGAGGCGAAGATGACGGGCATCACGCCGCCGTGGTTGATGCGCAGCGGCAGGAACGAGCGCTGCCCACCGAAGACCTTTCGCCCGCGGGTGTGCTTGGCCTGCTGGATGGGGATGCGGCGCTGGGCGACGGTGATGAGCACCGCGCCGGCGGTGACAAAGACAAACCCGGCGACGATCGCCAAGACACCCATCCACGAGAGCTGCGGGTCGCCCGTACCGGAAGCGCCGAAGATGCTCTGGATGAAGCCGATCTCACGCACCGGGCTGTTGTTGATGACCCATCCCACGGCGTTGGGCATCGAGGCCAGGATGCCCGCGGTGATGATCAACGACACGCCGTTGCCGATGCCATGCTTATCGATCTGCTCGCCCAGCCACATGAGGAAGACGCAGCCGGCGGTCATGCACATGATGGCCATGGCCCACCACAGCGGGTGGTTGGCCCAGTTGGGATACACCAAACCCGACCGCGTGATAAACGCCAGCCAGCCGATGGATTGAAGGATGCACAGGGCGACCGTCGCGTAGCGGGTCCATTCCTGGATCTGCTGGCGACCGGTGGGGCCCTCTTCCATCTTCTTTTTGAGCGGGGCCCACGCCGAGGAGAGCAGCTGGAAGATGATGCCGGCCGAGATGTAGGGCATGATGCCCAGGCCGAAGATCGTCGACTGGCTGAACGATCCGCCCGAGAAGACGGACATGAACTGTCCGATGCGGGAGAGCGCGGTGCCGGCGTCGGCCTGCTGCTTGAAGAAATCGACCAGCTGCTGCTGGTCGACGCCGGGGATGGGGATCCAGAACCCGATGCGGTAGACCGCCAGCATGGCGATCGTGAACAGCAGCCGGTTGCGGAGTTCCTTGATCTTGAAGACGTTGACGAAGGCCTGGAGCATTCGGTGGACTCATGGCCCCCCGCGGCGGAGGGAAAAACGGCGGGAGGAATGACGGCGAACGGCGTCGGACCAACGCCCCCGATCCGTCGGTGGCGTCCTGCCCCTTCCCCCGGCACCCACCGCCGACGCCCCGAGGTAGACCGGCTCTGCGAGCCGACACTTCTCATGGACGATGCGACGGTTGGGATACAGAAGTACGAGGCAGGGCGGAAGTTTAGGCCGGCTTCTCGCCGCCCTTCTTGGGCTTTTCGGCTTTGGCTTCCGGAGCGGCCGCAGCGGCGGGAGCCTCGGCGTCGCCCTTGCCCTTTTTGGCACCGGCCCCCCCGGCCTTCGGCTTGTCAAACTTCTTGGCGGCCCGGAGTTTGGGCTTCTTGGTGAGGTTCTTGGGACGACGGTCGTCGGAGTTGCGGTCGACGCCGCGGACATTGTCGCGACGTGTCCCGGTCTCGGTGACGGTCCCGCCGGCGGCGAGGACGGCCTTGCGGACCGAATCGGTCACACGCTCGGCGTTGATGTTGAGTTTGACGGTCAGGCCCTTGCCGCCGAGCTTCTTCAGGTCGCCCATCACCTTGAGCGGGCGCTTGGTATCGCGGACCAGGCCGGCATCGATGAGCCGCTGGGCGTTGATCTCGCCGCCCTTGGCAAACATCGGGTGAGCCAGGATATCGCCCAGATTGACCGCCCAGAACTCGACCGTGAAGGTCGCGTTGGTGAAGCCCATCTTCTGCAGCCGGCGGAAGAACGGCATCTGGCCGCCCTCGAAGGCGCGCTTGGCGGCGTAACCCGAGCGCGTCGATGCGCCCTTGTGACCCTTGCCCGCGGTCTTGCCGTGGCCCGAACCTTCGCCGCGACCGATGCGCTTGCGGGCTTTGTACTTGCCGGTGAGGGCGGTGACTTCGTGGATCATCATGGCTGGAGGCTCGCGTGGGGAAGAAGGCGGGAGTCGCGGGGGCGGTGGTCGGGAGTCGGTGGTCGGGAGTCGGAGGTCGGGCGTCGAGGAAAGGCGAATCAGGAGACAGCGGGTGCGGAGCCGGCCTCAGGCGCTGAGGCAGGGGCTTCCGAGGGGGCCGGGCCGCGGCCGCGATCGCCGCCGCCGCCACCACCACGGCCACCACGATCACCACCGCGTCCACCGCCGCGACCGCCGCGGGTTTCCTTGCCCATGTTGTTGACGGGGCCCTTGGGACCGGTTGATTCGCGGGTGGCGGGCATGAAGGCCTTGCCGCGGGCCTGGCGGGCGTCGACTTCGGTCTCGCCGAGCTGGACGCCGCGAAGGGTGCCGACGTTGGCGGGCTGGCGGAGCTGGGCGAGCGCGGCGATGGCGGCCTTGGCGAGGTTTTTCTTGTTGGTCGAGCCGTAGGCCTTGGTGAGGCAGTCGGTGACGCCGACCTGTTCCAGAATCGCACGCACCGTGGCGCCAGCGACGACGCCGGTACCCGGCGACGCGGGCACGAGCTTCACGATCGAAGCGCTGTAGCGACCGACGACGGTGTGCGGGATGGTGCCGCCCTGGAGCGGGACGCGCTTGAAGTTTTTCTTGCCGTCCTTGGTGGCCTTTTCGACCGCCTGGGGCACTTCCTTGCCCTTGCTGTAGCCCAGGCCGACCTGGCCGCGCCGATCTCCAACGACGACCATGGCGCCGAAGGAGAACCGCTTGCCGCCCTTGACGGTGGCGGAGGAGCGGAACACGCCGATGGTGGCGGAATCATTCTGCGAGCGATCGTCGGTCTTGAACTCGGCCATGGTGGGGTCTCGGGGGAGCGGGAGTCGGGAGTCGGGAGTCGGATGTCGGGAGTCGGGTACCCGACTCAGACTCGGTATCTCGATGCCTTGATGCCTAGATGCCTCGATGCCTTCTACTTAGAACTTCAATCCGCCTTCACGCGCACCGTCGGCCAGAGCCTTGACGCGCCCGTGGTAGCGGAAGCCGCCGCGGTCAAACGCGACTTCCTTCACGCCGGCGGCGGTGGCCTTCTGGGCCAGGGCCGTGCCGACGGCCTTGGCGGCGGCGGCGTTGCCGGTCTTCTCGAGCTTGAGGCCCGAGTCGCGCGTCGAGGACGACGCGAGCGTCTTGCCCGCCAAATCGTCGATCACCTGCGCGTAGATGTGGTTGAGCGACTTGAAGATCGCCAGACGGGGACGCGAAGGCGTCCCGCTGATGCGCTTGCGCAGGCCGATACGGCGGCGGGTGCGACGGACGGCCTTGTCTTTGTTCTTGTTCATGACTGCCTCGTTGAGCCGGGGCGAAACACTCTGGAAACGGGTCGTGCTGTTGCGAACGAACTTTTTCGAAGACACCGGCTGGAAGCAGGTGCCACCTTGGATTACTGACCGAAGGCCTTGCCTTCCTTGCGGCGGATGACTTCGTCGACGTACTTGACGCCCTTGCCGTTGTACGGCTCGGGCTTGCGCTTCGAGCGGATGACCGCGGCCAGCTGGCCCACGGCCTGACGGTCGGCGCCCTTGATGGTGACGAACGTCTTCTCGACCGACACGTCGACGCCCATCGGGATGGGAACGAAGATCGCGTTGGCGAAGCCGAGCTTGAGCTTGATGTTCTTGCCGGTGACTTCGGCGGCGTAGCCGACGCCGACGACTTCGAGCTTCTTCTCGTAGCCCTTGGTCACGCCGGCGATCATGTTGTTGATGAGCGCGCGGGTGGTGCCCCAGTGGGCGCCCGTCTCGGCCATCGTCTCCGAGCCCTTGCTGGGCTCGACCACGACGGTCTTGGCGTCGGCGTTGACCGACACCGTGACCTCGGGGCGGTGCTCCATATCGAGTTTCTTCGCGCCCGAAGACACCGTGACCTTGCGGCCGGCGACTTCGACCTTGACGTTGGCCGGGATGGTGATGGGCTTTTTGCCGAGGAGGGACATGGCGGATTCCGGGAGAAAGGGGCGGGAGTCGGGAGTCGGAGGTCGGGAGTCGGAGACGAGAAACCGTCGGCTCGGAGAGCCGACGTACCTTTGATGGCTTAATAGACGGTGGCGAGGACCTCGCCGCCGATCTTCTGATCGCGGCACTTGCGGTCGCTCATCACGCCGCGGCTGGTCGAGACGATCGAGATGCCCAGGCCCTCGAGGGGGCGGCCCAGCTCGGAGTAGCGCCGATAGACGCGGCGCCCGGGGCGGCTCTCGCGGCGGATGAAGTGCAGGATTTCCTCGCCGCGCGGCCCGTACTTCAGGCGCACCCGGATCTTGCCCTGGGGCGGGGCATCGAGGACGTCGAAGCCGTCGATATAGCCCTCGTCCTGGAGGATCTTCGCGATGCCCTGACAGACCTTGCTGTTGAGGCACTGGACCTGCTTCTCACGGTTGGCCGCGGCGTTGCGGATCCGGGTGAGCATGTCGGCGATGGTGTCGTTGACTGCCATGGGTGTTCTCGTCGGGGCTGCCCGCGGGTGCTTTTCACCGGCGGGGTTCTGAATCAGGTTGAGCGGATCGGGCGGGGACGGAAAATCAGTGCGTTGGAAGAGTCGGATCGGAGAGCCGACGTACCTTTGATGGCTTAATAGACGGTGGCGAGGACCTCGCCGCCGATCTTCTGATCGCGGCACTTGCGGTCGCT
>JBJXFG010000065.1:0-19175 GCA_046154665.1 Phycisphaerales bacterium
AGAAGGACCTGGGCGATCTGGCGGCGGCGCGGGGGAACATGGAGCGGGCGATTGCGATCCAGGAGAAGTACTTCGCCGCCGACCACCCGACGCTGGCGGTGTCGTACTCGAACCTCGCGTCGATTGAGCATGCGCTGGGCGAGTTCGCGGCGGCGCGGGGGAACATGGAGCGGGCGATTGCGATTGATGAGAAGCACTTCGCCGCGGACCATCCGACGCTGGCGACGAGATACAACAACTTGGCGCACATCTTCGTGGCCGAGAATGACCGTGAGGGAGCGTGCGCCAACTGGCGGCGGGCGCTGGCGATTCTGCGGAAGCACTTCAATGATCAGCACCCGTATGTGCGGAGTGTGCTCGGCAGTTTGAAGGCTTCGGGGTGCGAGGGGTGAGGGCTGAGCACAGCAGCACAGCAGCAAAGCAGCAAATCAGCAAAGGAAGGCGTTGAAGGATTGGGGCGTTCAGACCGGCGTCGGTGCGGGGTCTTTGGTGAGGAGTTTGAGGCCGATGACGCCGAGGATGATGAGGGCGATGCAGGCGAGTTGGGCGGCGCGGAGGGGTTCTTTCGCGGCCCAGGGTGCGAGCAGGGCGGTGCCGGCGGCGCCGATGCCGACCCAGACGGCGTAGGAAGTTCCGGCGGGCAGCACCTTCATGGCGCGGCTGAGTAGCCAGAACGAAAGGGCCATGGTGGTGAGGGTGAGCACGCTGGGCCAGAGGCGGGTGAAGCCGTGGGTGTGCTTGAGGGTGGAGGCCCAGACGATTTCGAGGACGCCGGCGAGGGCGAGGGTGAGCCAGGGGTTCATGGGGGAGGGTAGAGATGTCTCTCAACTTCTTCACCGCGGGCAGAGGAAGAAAGGCGATCTCAACGCGGAGAACGCGGAGTTCGCGGAGGAAGACAGGGGAGAGATCGTTGGCGAGCAAGCGCAGCTGCGTCAGGAGCTCGGCGCTGTCGCACCGGTACACTTGAGCCAGCGCGGGGCGGCGGCGGCGATGAGGCGGGCGACGGCGAAGAGCGCGAGCGCGTATCCGGCGGTGTTGGCGAAAGACTTGAGCATCGCCGTCGTGTCGGACAGGCCCTTGTGGTTGCCGAAGAAGAGGATGGGCTCGGGGTTGGTGTAGTACCAGGTGAGCGCTTTGAGCGCGGTGTCGCAGGCGGTGGCGAAGGCGAGCAGGGCCACGGCGATGGCCAGCATGAGCGCCGGGTGGGTGTCCATGACAAAGCTCGGCGGCGCGGGGCTGCGCGCGGGGGATGGCGTGGCGTTGGTGCTCACGCCGAGGGCTCCTTCACGGCCTCGGCGACGACCTTGCCGCAGGCGAAGATGACCATGGCCCATCCGGCGAGGCTGAGGATTTTGCCCAGGAGCATGAGCAGCGAACCCGCGGAGAACACGCGCTCCCAGAGTGTCGGCAAGTCGGGCCGCATCTCGGGCGTTGCGAAGTACGCGCCGCTGTAGCTCATGATGGCGGCGACGATCTGGACGGCGACGCCGTGGACGAGCATGCGGGCGGCGCGGGTGGACGTGGCGTAGCGGGTGAAGACGCACTTGATGGTGCTCTCGCTCGCAGGATCGATGGAGGGTTCGACTTGCATTGGAGTCTCCGGTCGATGATGTGTGGTCGAAGCGCGGTTTGACGCGATCGCGGGAGACGGGCACGACGCTCCGAGGACGGAGCATGGTGGCACGGCGTCAGGCCTTGCGGACGGTGCGCTGCTCGATGCGTTTCTCCGGCGTGGTCTTCACGATGGCGTCGATGTAGCTGCCGGGGGTGTGGATGGTGTCGGGGTCGAGTTCGCCGGTGTCGACGAGTTCTTCGACTTCGGCGAGGACGATGGTGGCGGCGGTGGCCATCATGGGGTTGAAGTTGCGGGCGGTCATGCGGTAGATGAGGTTGCCGAAGCGGTCGGCCTTCCAGGCTTTGACGAGTGCGATGTCGGCGTAGAGGCCGGTTTCCATGACGTATTCGCGCGGGGAGGCGTCCGGAACGGGGGCGGGGGTGTCGCCCGAGATGCGGTTGACGCCGCCCTTGATGTCCCCTGAGAACCCCGTGGCCGGCATCGGGATGGTGCGGCCGCCGCGGCTGTCGGCGGTGCGGAAGAAGGCGCGAGATTCCTTGCCCTCGGCGACCTGGGTGCCGGCACCGGTGGCGGTGTAGAAGGCGGGGATGCCGGCGCCGCCGGCGCGGATGCGCTCGGCGAGCGTGCCTTGGGGGTTGAACTCGACTTCGAGTTCCTTGCTCAGGAACTGGCGCTCGAACTCGGCGTTCTCGCCGACATAGCTGGAGATCATCTTGGCGATCTGGCGGGTCTTGAGGAGCAGGCCCAGGCCGAAGTCGTCGACGCCTGCGTTGTTCGAGATGCAGGTGAGGCGTTTGGCGCCGGAGTCGCGGAGGGCGATGATGAGGTGCTCGGGGATGCCGCAGAGCCCGAAGCCCCCGACCATGACGACGGCGCCGTCTTTGAGGGCGCCGCGGTCGCGGGCGAGGTTGAGGGCTTCGGCGGCGGAGTGGACGACTTTGGTGCGCATGGTGTCAGGATATCGCCGGGGCGGCGGACGGAAGGGGCGATCTGTGCGGGCGTTGAAGCGGCGGGTTGACATTATGGAGACGCGGGTCTAGATTTGGGACATGCAAGCCCGGACGGCCATCTCCCTTCTGGTCGCGGCGTTGGGGGGTTTGTGCGGCGCGGGGGCGTACACGTTCCGCTATGCCGAGGGGTTGTCGTACATGTCGGACGACCCGAAGGCGTGCGTGAACTGCCACATCATGCGGGAGCAGTACGACGGGTGGCAGAAGTCGTCGCACCACGCGAGCGCGACGTGCAACGACTGCCATGTGCCGCGGGGATTCGTGGGGAAGTACACGGCCAAGGCGGTGCACGGGTGGCGTCACAGCAAGGCGTTCACGCTGCAGGACTTTCACGAGCCGATCCGGATTTCGGACGAGGACCTGAAGATCGTGCAGAGCAACTGCCTGCGGTGCCACGGCGAGCTGACGAGCCAGATCAGCGCTCACGCGGGGCCGGCGGGGGTCGAGGAGGCGAACTGCACGCACTGCCACCGCGGCGTGGGGCACGGGCCGCAGCGGTGACTCCGGGAAGAGATTTCAACGCGGAGATCGCGGAGGGCGCGGAGAAAGACAGAGAGAGAGGCAGCGCGAGGGTTGGAATGTTGGAGTGCATGGCGTTTTCGGAGCGAACGATGGAGCCGGGCGGATCGGAAGGTGCGATCATGAATACACAGTCGCGTGAGTCTGAAAACTCCTCTCCTGTCTTCCTCCGCGCCCTCCGCGATCTCCGCGTTGAACCCTGTCTTGATGGGTCTCGGGTTGAGAAGGCCTTTCGAAGGGGCGGGGTGATGGGGTATCTGCTGATCGCGATTGTCGCGGCTCTGGCGGCGGTGGGGGTGATGGTCCTGTACGGGAACATCGCGGTGCGGAAGCACGAGGGGGTGTCGCGGGCGTTCGAAGTTGTCACGCTGACCGAGGAGACGATCGACCCCGCTGAGTGGGGGAAGAACTTCCCGCGCCAGTATGATTCTTATAAGCGCACGGTGGATGTCGAGCACACCAAGCACGGCGGGAGCGAGGCGTTTCAGAAGCTCGACGAATACCCGGTTTGGCGGACGCTTTTCGCGGGGTACGCCTTCGGGATCGACTACCGCGAGGAGCGCGGGCACGCGTACATGCTCAGCGACCAGCGCGAGACCGAGCGGGTGACGCAGCGGAAACAGCCGGGGGCGTGCCTGCAGTGCCACGCGTCGACGACGGTGGCGTACCGGCAGATCGGGATCACCAAGGGCGCGCCGGGGTCGCTCGCCGACGCGCTGCTGAGCGATACGGGGTTGGAGCAGCTGACCAAGGGGTTTGAGGCGGTGTGCGGGATGGACTACAACGACGCCACGAAACTGGTGTCGCATCCGGTGGCGTGCCTGGATTGTCACGACCCGACGACGATGGCGCTGCGGGTGACGCGGCCGGGGTTCATGGAGGGGATTCGGAACCTGGCCAAGAGCGCCGACCCGGTGCCGCACCTGCCGAGCATCGAGCGTTGGCGGAAGGGGGACCGGAAGAAGGCGTACGACCCGAACCGCGACCCGAGCCGTCAGGAGATGCGGTCGATGGTGTGCGGGCAGTGCCATGTGGAATATTACTTCAAGCCACCGACGAAGGTGGTGACGTACCCGTGGCATAACGGGCTGAAGATGGAGCAGATGGAAGCATATTATGATTCCGTGGGATGGAAGGACTGGGACCACGCGGTGACCGGGGCACCGGTGCTGAAGGCACAGCACCCCGAGTTCGAGATGTGGAGCCAGGGCATCCACGCGCGGAGCGGGGTTTCTTGCGCGGACTGCCACATGCCTTATGTTCGGGAGGGGGCGGTGAAGGTGAGCAGCCACCACACGCGGAGCCCGCTGCTGAACATCGCGCAGGCGTGCCAGACGTGCCACCCGACGGGCGAGAGCGAGCTGTTGGCGCGGGTCGAGACGATCCAGGACCGCACGAAGAAGCTGATGACGCGGGCCGAAGAGGCGTGCCTGGCGTGCGTCAAGGCGATCGAGGCGGCGAAGAAGGGCGGGGCCAGCGACGAGGCCCTGAAGGGGGCGCGGGACCTGCACCGCAAGTCGCAGTGGCGGCTGGACTATGTGAGCGCCGAGAACAGCATGGGGTTCCACGCGCCGCAAGAGGCAGCGCGGATCCTCGGTGAGGCGATCGACTACGCGCGGCAGGGGGAGATGGCGGGGGTGATGGCGGGGGCGGGGAAGTAGAGGTGAATCTCGGACCGGGCGGTTCATTTGTGGTGCGGCACTGATGTCGGCGGGGACGCCGCCATCAGTGGCACGACGGGCCGGGCCGCATCACGCGGAGGCGTTCGCTTGAGAGCGAGTTGGCCGGGGCGATGTGCTCGATGATCTCTTCGAGGCAGCGCCTCTGGCCCGGCCACATGAAGGCGATGGCTTCGCGCACCCAGCGCCATTCAAGGTGCTCGTCGTTGAGCGTGGGAAGCCAGTCAGCGGTGACTTCGCAGGCGAATCTCGGGCTCATCACGATGGTGTCGATCGCGGCGATGTAGAAGGGGTGGACCTGTTCGAGTGCCCACAGGCCGAGGCAGTGGGGCGAGGGGATGACGAGGCCGACCTCTTCGCGGAGTTCGCGCAGGGCGGTTTGGACGGCGGTCTCCGGGGGGTCGGCGGGCTCGACGTGGCCCATGATGGGCTGCCAGGTTTGGGCGAGGGGGTCGGTGGCGCGGAGGAGTTGCAGGAACTCAATGGGTGCGGCGTCGCGCGCGAGGCCGGGCTCGGCGGCTCTTCGGAAGATGTAAACGTCGACGATGTCGGTGCGGACGCGCGGGCCGCACCCCCCGGGGGGGATCGGGCGGTGGCCGGTCTCGCTTCCGGGTGCGGGCTCGCTCACGAGCGCACCTTCGCGGGGCGTGGTTTGGCACGGGAGTGAGCGGGCGATGTGGTGTTGGTCGGCGGTGTGAGCGCGGGTGGATTCATAAGAATGCTGGTGAACTCCTCCGCTTTGTGGAGGGTTTCTTCCCATTCAAGCGCGGGGTCGCTGCCTTCCACGATGCCGGCGCCGACGGGGTAGGTGAGGAGTCCGCTCGAGATGGTGGCGGTACGGATGGCGACGGACCAGATGGAGTGCCCGGTGGCGCTCAGGACGCCGATGGTGCCGCAATAGGAGCCGCGTGGGGCGGAGTGCTCGAGTTCGTCGATCACCTGCATGGCTCGGACCTTCGGCGCGCCGGTGATGCTGCCGGCGGGGAAGGTGGCGCGGAGGAGGTCGAGGGGCGTGACGCCGGGGCGCAAGCGGGCCGAGACGCCGGCGGAGGTGTGGACGATGGGGCCGTGGCGTTCGAGGCGGCGCGGGGCGTCGACGCGGACGGTGCCGAAGGTGGCGACGCGGCCGAGGTCGTTGCGCATGAGGTCGGTGATCATGACGAGCTCGGCGCGGTCTTTTTCGCTTGTTTCGAGCTGCGTTGCGTGCTCGGCGCGGCTTGTGCCCTTAATGGGGCGCGTCGACACGCGGCCCGCCCCCTCCCCCCCCGCGGCAAAGTCGGCTTCGAGGAACAGCTCGGGGCTCGCCGAGACAACCGTCTTGTGCGGCAGATCGAGGTAGGCGGCGTGGTGGGGGCTCGCTTGTTCGAGAACGGCGGCGAACAGAGCGCGGGCCGAGCCTTCGAACGGGCACTCGAGGCGGTGGGCGAGGTTGGCCTGGAACAGGTCGCCGGCGCGGATGAGATCGATGCAGCGAGCGACGGCGGCTTCGTACCAGGCGCGGCCCTGACCGGGCGTGGGGCGCGGGTGCGCGGCGTGCCAGGTCTCGTGCCGGGTGGGGAGCGCGGCGAGGTCGGGCAGGGAGCGGGGGTCGCCGAGGGTGAACCAGCGGTTGGTTTCGGCGTGGTGGAGGTAGGCGGCGCGATAGGGGAGTACGGCGGCGTGTGTGGCTGTGCCACTAACCGGTCCGCCGGTCAGGGCTGTTGTCTGGAGAGTTCGGGGTGGAGGGGCATCCTCCGAAGTTCGGCACTGACCCGAGGACGGGACCGTGGCACGGTGGACGAGCGCGGCGGGCTCGATCTCGAAGCCCGCTTCGTAGTCGAGGGCGAAGAACCAGCCGGCGGTGTTCGAGGCGGCGGGGAACGCGTCGGGGATGTCGCGGAAGAGGGTGGTGAGGTCGGCGCGGTTCCACGCCGGGGCATCGGCGCGGGTGAGGAGGGTCCACCTGCCGGGGTTGCCTGCCCAGGAGGGGAGGGCGACGCAGGCCAGTGCGGTGTCGACGGGCCAGCGCCGGACGGCTTCGGCGGGAGAAAAAGCCCACTCGGGGGCGAGGGGCTCTGGGTCTGCCGGGATTTCCAGGGATTTCGGCACGGCGTGATGGTAGTGGGAGGGTTGGCTACACTCCGCCCCCCCGGATTCTGCCCGGAATCCTCCCGGATTCCAGTCGGATTCCGTGTGTGCATCGGTTGGGCCTCGTCGCTGTCGGCGTGGGCTCAACGGGTGTTCCCCGTCAACCCGCGGTTGGTTGGTTGAGGCGAGCGCGATCGACGCCGAGACCGACTGAAGCGTTTTACTGAAGCCAAGCACTGACTTTCGAAGTCAACGATCAGGAGAGACCATGGCCGCCACGAAGTCGAAGAAGAAGAGCAAGCCCGCGAAGGAAACGAAAGAGCCCAAGAAGTCGAAGTCGGCCGTGGCCGCCTCCGCCGGTGCGAAGAGCATGCTGGGCTCGCGCGGCAAGAAGGGGAAGATGACGTACTACTTCGGCGACGCCAAGACCGAGGGCGCCGGCGACATGAAGCAGCTGCTCGGCGGCAAGGGTGCCAACCTCGCTGACATGACCTCGATCGGCCTCCCGGTTCCTCCCGGCTTCACGATCACCACCGAGATGTGCGCCGAGTACAACCGCCTGGGCGGCAAGATGCCCAAGGGGCTGCTCGACGAGGTGAAGCGGGACGTCAAGACGCTCGAGAAGGAGCTGGGCAAGAAGTTCGGCGATCGCAAGGACCCGCTGCTGGTGTCGGTGCGTTCGGGTGCGGCGGTGTCGATGCCGGGGATGATGGACACGATTCTGAATCTCGGTTTGACCGACGACGCCGCCGAGGGGCTGGCGAACGCGACGGGGAATCCGCGCTTCGCGCTCGACGCGTACCGGCGTCTGATCAACATGTTCGGCGACGTGGTGATGGGCGTGGACCATCACTACTTCGAGCACGCGTTCGACAACATCAAGTCGAAGTACGGCGTGCGCGAGGACACGCAGGTGCCCGCCGAGGGGTTGAAGGAACTCGTCGAGGCGTACAAGGGCATCTACGAAAAGCACGTGGGCGCGCCGTTCCCGCAGGACCCGATGCAGCAGCTCGCGCTCGCGGTTGAGGCGGTGTTCAAGTCGTGGATGGGCGATCGCGCGGTGTCGTACCGGCGCATCACCGGCATCCAGGGGCTGCTGGGCACGGCGGTGAACGTGCAGGCGATGGTGTTCGGCAACATGGGCGACGATTCGGGCACGGGCGTCGCCTTCACGCGCAACAACGCTACGGGTGAGAACAAGTTCTACGGCGAGTTCCTGGTGAACGCGCAGGGCGAGGACGTGGTGGCGGGGATCCGCACGCCGCAGAGCGTTGATGAGATGCCCAAGTGGAACAAGCGTGTGTACGAGCAGCTGCTGAAGATCAAGTCGAAGCTGGAGAAGCACTACCGCGACATGCAGGACATCGAGTTCACGATCGAGCGCAAGAAGCTGTTCATGCTGCAGACGCGCAACGGGAAGCGGAACGGGTTCGCGTCGGTGCGGATCGCGTGCGAGATGGTGAAGGAGGGGCTGATCTCGGAGAAGGAGGCGCTGCTGCGCATCCCCGCGGGCGACCTGTACCAGCTCTTGCTGCCGTCGTTTGATCCGACGGCGAGCAAGACGGCGGACGTGATCGGCGAGGGCATCCCCGCGTCGCCCGGCGCGGCGGTGGGCAAGCCCGCGTTTACGGCGCTGGAGGCCGTGGAGCGCTCGCGCAACGGCGAGAAGGTCATCCTCGTGCGGAAGGAGACCAGCCCCGAGGACGTCGAGGGCATGCACTCGGCGGCGGGCATCCTGACCTCGACCGGCGGACGCACCAGCCACGCGGCGGTGGTCGCGTGCGGATGGGGCAAGTGCTGCGTCGTCGGCGCGGGCGAACTGCACATCGATGAGAAGGGCCGGCGCTTCACCGTCAAGGGCCGCAGCTTCGGGCCCGAGGACACGATCTCGATCGACGGCACCACCGGCAAGGTGATGTCGGGCATTGTGCGCACGGTGATCCCGGAGCTTTCGGGCGATTTCGCGAAGATCATGAAGTGGGCCGACAAGCACCGGACGCTGGGCGTGCGGACCAACGCGGATGCTCCGGCGGACGCCAAGCGGGCGCGTGATTTCGGGGCCGCGGGCATCGGCCTGTGCCGCACAGAGCACATGTTCTTTGAGGGCGAGCGCATCGTCGCCATGCGTGAGATGATCCTGGCCGAGACCAAGGAAGACCGCGTCAAGGCGCTGAACAAGCTGCTGCCGTTCCAGCGGAACGATTTCATCGGGATCCTCACGGCGATGGACGGGTACCCGGTGACGATCCGCCTGCTCGACCCGCCGCTGCACGAGTTCCTGCCGCACGACGAGAAGGGCCAGCGCGAGGTGGCGGATCGTCTGGGCGTGTCGCTCGACAAGGTGAAGCAGCGCGTCAGCCGCCTGCACGAGATGAACCCGATGCTGGGGCACCGCGGGTGCCGCCTGTCGATCACCTACCCCGAGATCCTCGACATGCAGGTGCGGGCGATCGTCGAGGCGACGATCGAGTGCCTTCGCAACGGCGTGAAGGCGCAGCCGGAGATCATGCACCCACTGGTGGGCACCAAGCGCGAGCTCGTCATCCTCCGCGGCGAGACCGAGGAGGTCATCGAGAAGGTGAAGAAGGAACAGAACTGGAGCAAGAGCCTCGACATCAAGATCGGGACGATGATCGAGATCCCCCGCGCGGCGGTGACGGCGAACGAGATCGCCGAGGTCTCGGACTTCTTCTCGTTCGGCACCAACGACCTGACGCAGCTGACGTTCGGCTATTCGCGCGACGACGTGAACTCGTTCCTGCCGGACTACCTCAGCCGCGAGGTGCTGCCGCAGGACCCGTTCCAGTCGCTGGACGTGACGGGCGTGGGGCAGTTGGTGACGATGGCGGTGGAGAAGGGCCGCAGTGTGGTGCCGAAGTTGAAGGTGGGCATCTGCGGCGAACACGGGGGCGACCCTGCGAGCGTTCACTTCTTCCACAAGGCCGGGCTGGATTATGTGTCGTGCTCGCCGTTCCGCGTGCCGATCGCTCGGCTGGCGGCGGCGCAGGCGGCGATCAAGGGCTGAGGCCCGCGCGCTGAGTGAATCGGTCTGTTGATGTCCTTTGAGCCGCCCCGGAACTCGGGGCGGTTTTTCTTTTTGTCTTCCGAGCCACGAGCCCGGCGCGTGAGCGACGGGTGTCTTGGAAAGTCCACAGACTCAAGCCCTTGAGACCCACTCGCTCACGCTCGGGGCTCGTTGTTCGGGCGTCGGCGGTGGTGCTAGATTGACGTGGTGAACGCCGATGATCCATCCGCCCGCGTGCGATCGCTCCGTCCGGCGATCCTGCTGATCCTCGCGGTGACGGTGGTGCGGCTGGTGTTTTTGTGGGGTTCGCCGTACGAGCTGTCGGCGGACGAGGCTCAGTACTGGGACTGGTCGCGCAACCTCGAGCTGTCGTACCACACCAAGGGGCCCGGCGCGGCGTGGACGATCGCCGCCTCGACGGCGCTGCTGGGGACTTCGGAGTTCGGCGTGCGCGCGCCGGCGGTGCTCGGTGGCGCGGTGATGATGCTGGCGCTGGCGCTCTTGGCGCGGCGCATGGCACCGCCGAGTGAGGGCGGGCAGGCGGCGCTGATGGCGGTGGTGGCGTGTTTGTGCATCCCGGCGTACCACGCCGCGGCGATGTTGATGACGATCGACGGGCCGATGCTGGCGTGCTGGGCGGTGGCGGCGCTGGCGGCGTGGGGGATGCATGAGAATGCGGGCGGCGCGGATGCCCCGAGTCCATCCGAGCCCCGTGGGGGGGCGCGAGCTCGGGGCCTAGGGACTCTTCTTGCGTGGGGTGTGCTGTCCGGCGCTGCGATCGGCGTGGGGTTCCTCTTCAAGTACACGATCCTTCTCGGCGCGGTCGGCATGCTCGCGTTCCTGCTGCTCACGCGGCGCGGGCGCGTGCGATCCATTCTGCCCGCACTCGCGGCGGCGGCGCTCGTGTTCGTCGTGTGCATCTCGCCGGTGCTGATCTGGAACGCGCAGCGCGGCTGGCCGACGCTGGCGCACCTGCTGGGGCACCTGGGGCTGGCTGGTTCAGACCTGCCGGCATCAAGCAAGACGACGCGGGCGTACACACCCATGTGGACACTCGAGTACCTCGGCGTGCTGATCGGGCTCGCCGGGCCGGTGGTGGTGTGCATGGTGCTTGCGGTGCGCGAGGGGATGAAGCACAGAACGCCGACCGTGAGGGAGGGGCTTGTTTCCACGAGTCGCCAATCCGAAGTGAAACAGAAGGAGAAACCCCTCCCTCACGGTCGGGGTGCTGTTCGCGCGGGTGCGCTGCTAGGCGTGTGCGGCGCGTTGCCGGTGCTGCTGACGTATCTCGTCGTGTCGTTCTTCACGGATGTCGAGGGCAACTGGCCCATCGGGGCTTGGGTGGCGCTCATTCCCATCACCGGCGTGGCGGCGGCGCGGGTGATGCGTGAGCACGCCGAGAGGGTGCGGGCGTGGTTGGCGCTGCCGCTGAAATCGCGGCCGCGCGCGGGAGTGTTCCGCAAGAAGCCCGAGTCGGCGTTCCAGATCGCGTGGCACTGGGGGATCGGCTTCGGCGTGGTCGCGTGGGCGGGCATGATGCTGCTGTTGCCGATCTCGAAGTTGCCGTGGGTGGGGGCGCTGGTGCCGGTGCACCGGGTTTCGGGTGCGCGCGAGCTCGCGGGAGCGGTGGACGCGGAGCGTGCCCGGCTGGAGATGCAGACCGGCACGCCGGCGATCGTGATCGGGGCGCGGTACACGCACACGGCGCTGCTGGCGTTTTATTGCGAGGGCCGCCCGGCGGTGTTCAGTGCGGCGAGCCGCCTCGGCGATCGGCGCTCGGCGTACGACGATTTCGTGTCGACCGACCTGACCGACCCGGCGCTGATCGGCCGCCCGGCGGTGCTGGTGGATTCGGGCGATGTGCCTCGGCCGGAGCGATGGGCACGGGCGGTGCGGTTCGACGTCGGGCCGGTTGAGGCGATTGGCGGGGCGGGGGGGGCGAGCAGACGGGTGCCGCGGTACATCATCTATACGGCCCGCGGCTACGCTGGTGTGGCTGAATCGCGGGCGCTGCCCCCGGTTGGGCCGAGTCGATGACCGACGCGACACGAGCCAACTTCCTCAAGAGGATTTCCGCGTACGCCGCGGCGGGGATGGTGCTGGCGCTCGCGCTGTGGCTGGCGCACTCGCTGGACGCGGCGGCGTATCAGTTGGTCCACACGGAGAACGTGCTGCGGCGTGACTGGGCGCGGATGTTCCGCGTGTGCGGGTATCTGCCGGTGTGGCTGCTGGCGGCGGCGGCCCTGTGGATGTTGGACGCGGGGCCGAAGCGGCCCCCCGGACGGGAGGCGCTTTCGTGGTCATCGATCCGGCGTGCGGCGTGGCTGGCGGTGAACCCGGCGCTCACGGGGTTGGTGTGCGAGGTGCTGAAGATCACGGTGCGGCGTGAACGACCGGCCGATGAATCGCCCGCGGGTGGCGCGGCGGCGGATGCGGCGGCTGGCGGCACGGGGCCGGCGATGTATACGTTCCGACCGTGGGCGGGGGCGGAAGGGCAAGATTGGTGGTCCAGCGGCGGGCTCGGATTCCCCAGCAGCCACGTCGGGGTCGCGGCGGGGGCGGCGGCGGCGCTCATCTGCCTGTTCCCGCGCGCCTGGCCGGTGTGGGTGGCGCTGCCGATCGGGTGTGCGCTGACGCGGCTGCTGGACCGGGCGCACTATCTGAGTGATTGCGTCGGCGCGATGGTCGCGGCGATCGTTGTGGCCGCGGTGCTCATGCCGGTGTTCCGAGGCGTAAATCACCGACATGCGGCCGATCGGTAGCGATTGTCCCGACTGCCCACTCCCCACTCCCCACTCCCATTCCTCCCCCCCCTTGCCAACCCTCCACCGCTACATCGCCCGGCTCTACCTGACGAACATCCTGATTCTCATGGTGGTGCTGTGTGGTTTCATCGTGACGGTGGACGTGTTTATCAACCTGGGGCGGTTCAGCCGCGCCGCCGCGGCGACGGCGCAGGCGGCGGAACAGGGTGGGCTGCTGCATCAGATTCTGCTGACCGTGGTCGGCGTGGTGCGCTTGTGGGCACCGCGGTTGTTGCAACTGTTCAGTTATCTCAACGGCGTGATCCTCGTGGTCGCGGCGGGATTCACCTGTGCGCAGCTGGTGAGGCACCGCGAACTGGTGGCGGTGCTGGCCAGCGGCGTGAGCCTGCACCGGATCGCGCGGCCGTTCCTGCTGGTGGCGCTGGCGATGACGCTGGTGCAGGCGTTGGACCAGGAGTTTCTGGTGCCGAAGGTGGCGCCGCTACTGGCGCGTGATGCGGGCGATTCGTTCAAGGACGAGGTGGACCCGTTCCGTCTTCGGATGACGCCGGACGCGGAGGGGCGGCTGTTCTACGCGGCACGGTTCGAGAACGAGACGGGGACGCTGCTTTCGCCGGTGATCTGGGAACGGGCGAGGGCGGGTGAGTCGGCGGGTGAGGGGTCGCTGACTGGGGAGTCGGCGACGCAGGGGCGTGAGGTGGTGCGGGTGGTGACCGCCGACCGCGCGACGTGGGACGGACGGGGCTGGGCCTTGGAAAACGGGAAGGCGTGGCCGCCGGCGGCGTTCGCATTATCGTCGCGCGAGCAGAGCGCGAGCGGTGGCGCGGGGGGAACGGACGGCGATGCCGGGCCGTCCGGGGCCCGCGCGACAACGATCGAGCGCGTCGACTCACAGCTGGACCCGCTGACGATCCGCGTGCGGGCGCTCTCGGCGTACGGCGAGAGTCTGTCGATCGCGCAGCTAACGCAGGTGGCGAGCAGCGGCGCGCTCCCGACGCCGGCTCGAGAGCGGGTGGACCGCCTGCGCTGGGGTCGTGTGGCGGGCTGGGTGGGGAATCTGGTGACGCTGTTCGCGGTCTTGCCCCTGTTCTTGCTGAGAAACCCGGCGTCGATGGTGCTGGCGAGCATGAAGGCGACGCCGCTGCTCGCGGCGGGCCTGGCGGCGAGCGCGGCGGGTGCGGGGCTGGCGTTGCCGGGGCTGCCGGTGTGGCTGGGCGCGTTTGTGCCGTGTTTGCTGTTGGTGCCGGTGGCGATTGCGATGTTTACGGGGATGAGGACGTAGGCCCCCGGGGAAGGCACGGAGGCATTGAGGCACGAAGGCACGGAGTGGGGAGGCGTCGCGGATCGTGGGTCAGACGAGGGCTCTGATGTCGACGCCGAGGGCTGCGGCGATTTTCTTGAGGGTCTTGAGGGTGCTGCGGTCGGGGTTTTTTTCAATTCGCGAGATCATGGATTGGGGGAGCTTCAGCTTCGCGGCAAGCTGCTTTTGCGTCATCGACTTTGCCTTGCGAGCCGCGGCGATCCGGCTGCCCGCGAGCTTGAGACCGACCTCTTCCAGGGACATCCATTTTGTGCTTGGGTCGTGGAACTTGGCCAGCAAACGCGCCGCTCGTGCTTGCGATTCCAGCTTCTCGAACTGCTCAATCGATAGCAGAACCTGGCTCGGACGACCTTCCGAGTAAAACACCGGTACGGAGGATCCAAGCTCGCTCGACGTGACGGATTCCGGCGTGACACCCTGAATCCGATCATCGCGATCTTCCAACTGCGATTCTGAAGATGCTGAGTCTGTCATCAAAGCCTCCGCGGGATTGCGGATGTCAAGAGCACACCCCGAGTGCGCTGCGTAGGCATCCAGGGGTTTTGATCGACAGAATCAAGATCGTAACGGGCCGACAACTTCCGAGAAATGGGCGAGTGCGCAGTCAATAGTGTCTCAATCCAGATATCGGACGTGTCATTCCACGGCCCTCCAGTCCAGAATCCATACGGCGGGCCCAACTTCCGGGTGGAGAGGGTGCTCGCCGACGAGGTACCAAAAGACCGCCTTGCCGATCTCTTTCTGCCTAATCGCATGAAATCCAACAACGTGCGCGACAACTTCACCGGCGATCAGCTCGTCCGCGTCCTCGCCTTGCTCCCACGCTTGAAGCAAGCGAAGAAGTTGGTCAACAGTCGTGTCGCTCTTGGCGAAAGTCCTTAGCCAGCGAAAAAACGCATCCTCGTCTTGGCGATTGGTCCCGATGTGAATAGGAAGGGGTATCTAGCGGTCCTCCGGGTCACGCGATCACGCATAATAATGAATTCAGACATTTGTATAACTCCTAACCCAGTACCATCCAGGCGGCTGGGTATGAAACTCGCGCCAGTGCGCGTCTCGGCTTTGCTGGCGTCGTAGCACTCCCGCGCGGCTTGCTTGCCCAAGAGTCGAACAGCCCTGGGGGATCGGCCTTGCGGTATCAAACGGCGGCCATCAACGAGATGGCCTCTCAGTGCGTATATCTTACAAGGCATACGACCGCAGGCAATCAAAAAACGCGGCAAGGCGAAGAAAATGTGAAAAAAGCTGCCCTGCTACCTACTCACGCCCACCGTCAGCGCCGCCACACGCTCCACCCCCACCCTCTCCACACCCATCTTCTCCACCCCACCAGCCGCGATCTTCTCAAACCCGCTCCCGAGTTCCCCAATCGGGTCCGGCGGCACGATCTCCACCTTCTTTTCGCCTAACTTCACCTCGCCGTTTTGCACGCGCGTCTGGAACGCCCGGCACTCGGCGAGCAGCCGATCGAGAATCTCCGGCTCGGGCACGTTGGCGACGCGTTCGCCCTGCACGTAGATGATGCCGCGCTTGTCGCCCGCGAAGACGGCGACGTCGGCACCCTCGGCCTCGCCCGGGCCGTTGACGATGCAGCCCATCACCGCGACCTTCATCGGGACGGCGATCTCCTCGGCGAGCTTCTTCCGCACGTCCTGCACCAGCGTGAAGAGGTCGACTTGGATTCGGCCGCAGGTGGGGCAGGCGATCAGATCAACGCCCTTGCGCTCGCGGAGGCCCAGGCTCCAGAGCAGTTCGAGGCCGTCCTCGACCTCATACACAGGGTCGTTGGCGTAGGAGATGCGGATGGTGTCGCCGACGCCGGTACACATGAGCGCGCCCAGCGCCGCCACGCTGCGGATGCAGCCAGTTTCCTTCGGGCCGGCGTGGGTGACGCCCAGGTGAAGCGGCTCGTCGAATCGAGCGGAGACCTCGGAGTAGACATCGAACACGAACGCCGCGTCCATGCTCTTGGCGGAGATGGCCACGTCGTAGAAAT
The DNA here is from genome assembly GCA_046154665.1 of Phycisphaerales bacterium. Classification (GTDB taxonomy): domain Bacteria; phylum Planctomycetota; class Phycisphaerae; order Phycisphaerales; family UBA1924; genus JAFLCM01. The sequence goes on from JBJXFG010000065.1 coordinate 15,959, forward strand.
CCTGCTCGTAGAAGATGTCCATGTACTCTTCGAGCTTGGCGAGCATGAGCGCAAGCAGGTGGCCCTGCTTGTGCCCGGCGAAGAACTTGCCGAGCTCTTCCTTGCGTTTCTGCTTGTCCTTGCGCTCGATGATGGAGCCTTCGTTGACGCCGACGCGGATGGGGATGCCGCGGGACTTGCAGGCCTGGATGACGTCGACGACCTGGGCGCGGTCGGTGATGTTGCCGGGGTTGAGGCGGATCTTGTGGACGCCGGCGTCGACGGCTTCGAGTGCCCGCTGGAAGTGGAAGTGAACGTCGGCGACGATGGGCACGCGGACCTGCGGCAGGATGTCGCGCAAGGCCTCGGTGTCTTTCTTTTCAGGCACGGCGACGCGGACGACATCGGCCCCGGCGGCGGCGAGCTTGTGGATCTCGGCGACGCAGCGATCGATGTCGTGCGTGTAGCCGGCGGTCATGGTCTGGACGCTGACGGGCGCTGGGGTGGTGGGCTCGCCGGGCTGGGGAATCCAGGCCTGGCGCGAGGGGCCTTTGCGGGGCAGGCCGCCGCCGACTTGGACGATGCCGACGCGGGAGTCACCGAGGTAGATTGGGCGGGTTGGGCGGCGGGGTTTCATTGGGGGGGATGGTAGGGGGTGCATCCAGAGGTGGCACGGGTCTCCGAGCCGTGTCGGGGGAGATGTCCGACAAGGGGGTTGTATTGATGCTCAACAGTCGTTAGCGTCTGAATAGTCGAGTTCGATAGGAGAAGAAATGAACAACACCACGCGTTTACCGAACTCAGCCGCTCGCGTCGCCGTAATTGCGACGCTGAGTTCGTGGTGCTCTGGCTAGTCGGTGTACCTGTTCGTGCCGGTGCATCCAGTTGCGGAACGAATCGAGGCGGTCGGAAGCGGCACTTTCGGCTCCGCGCTGGTTCGGCTCGGCATGCCCTGTATCCCAAACTACAGTGCATCGCTAGCGGATGGGATGATTCTATTAGATTTTTTTGAACTCAGCGGAGCTCCTGTCGCCACGGCTGTTCCAGTGCGGAACATCGACATTCGAGTGGCCGTCACATGGTCTCCACCGTTCGATACGGCTTACGGCACTGCAACCCAAAGCGGCGGCCACTTTTTTCAGATCGATCTCGCGCCGTACATTGTCGCTGCACCGCCTAGCGCTCGCTTCGTTGCAGTTCGGGCTGCCACACAGCCGCAATACATAGGCCAAACCATCTCCCACCCCGACGGCATCCCCAACACCGGCGACAACACCGACGCCATCGACGCCCGCTTCGAGATCATCCGCAACCGAGGGCAACTTGTTTCCGCCGAAGTCCGCACCGATAACACGTCTTGGTTCGGTGAACTGCGGCTGGAGTTCAGCCTTCCCCGCGCTGGCCCCGTGCTGCAGGCCGAAGGGGTTCTCCGCTCGGTTGACCGTGTGTGGTACTGCGACCCGAACCCCACGCCGCAGATGATCATCGTGAACCCCAACGATACGGACTCCGCGATCCTCTCGCCCGCGGACCTGCAGTATCGCCGTTTCGGAGCGGCGTACGGCACAACCGAATGGACTCCGCTCGGCCCAGACGACGTGATCCGGTATGAGGTCACGCCCGGTGATCGCACACTCCGCGTCTACTTTGATCGCAAGACGAGCCAACTCGCGTCGATCTCGGGCTGCAACACCGAGGTGCGCTGCAGCCCGACTTCAAATGTGTTCGATTGCTGGGGCAACCGGGTCCGCTCGAACGGGACCCAGATTCAATACATCTCCTGCCCCGGTGCCCCCGCCCCCTTCCAAACTCTCGCCCCCGCCCCCGACGCCCAAGCGGTCGCGCCGGCGACCACGCTCACATGGGCCGATTCCTCGTGCCGGGCGTCGTACTCGGTCAGGGTGGCCACCGACCCCGGCATGACGAACCTCGTGGTGGACGCGGGCGCGTTCGGCGCGTCGTATGCGCTGGCGGCGACGCCGCTCAGCCTCAACACCCGCTATTACTGGCAGGTGACGGCGAACAACGTCAACGGCTCGACCACCAACCTCGGCGGCGTGCAGACCTTCCGCACGCTCATCATCGGCGACCTCAACGGCGATGGGGCCGTGAACACGCAGGACTTGACGGCGTTCCTCGGCAACTTCGGCACGACCGTGCCATGAGGCGACCCAGAGCACGACGGGCCGAGGACGGCCCATCGTGGCACGGCGTTCACGCCAACTTCTTCAGCAGCACCGCCAGCGCCTCGGGCTTCTTGGAGGCGAGCACTTTGGCGATGTCGGGCTTTGCCGCGCCGCACTTGGCGAGGGCGGATTCGGCTTGTTTCCAGAGTTTTTCGGTCTTCGTGGGGGTGTCGGCGAGGTAGAGCTCGGAGACCAGTTCGCCGAGGCGTTGCAGGGCGATGGTGTCGCGCTGCTCGTAGTAGCGTTTGACGATGCCCTGTTGGTGGTTGGTGAGGAACTGTCCTTTGGCCATGGGGTAGGTTTCTTGGGGGTTGGGTGGGCGGGTCTTCTGTCTGGTACGCGGCGGTGAGGGGCTTCGGTTCGTTTGTGTCGCCCCTTCGGGGCTCGATCTGTCGTCGTTCATTCCATGCGCGGAGCGCGACGATTCGCTCCGCGGACTCCGCTCATCGTCGGCGTGTGTGAGACACCCCGGTAGTGCTACCGCAGCAACTGATCGCCGAACTCCTCGCGGAGCGACTCGGGCTGTTCGGTGGTGGGCTTGTCCTGTCCCGGGGTCATGGTGATGAGGACGCGTTTGCTGCTTGAGGGTTTGGCGAAGAAGCCCTCGGCGGGTTCGTAGCCCTTTTTGCGGGCGAAGACGCCGAGGTCGAACTCCATGACGCCGGCGGCGAACTCGTCGACGGGGACTCGGAACCCGCCGTCGCGTGATGAGACCGTGCGGCCGAGGGTCTTGCGGCGGATCTTGGTGGGGTCGGATTGGACGTGGACGGCGACGCCGGAGAGAGAGAGCGACGGGTCGTCGAGGCGCGGGTCGTTCGAGCTGACGAGTTCGACCATCGAGACATCGCCCTTGACGACGCGGCCTTCGACGGCGTAGGAGCACGCGGTGAGCAGCGGTGCTGCTGCACCGAGGAGCGCGATGAGGGCGTGCCGGAGCGGGAGGGGAAGCGTTCGCCTTCGACTCAACTCGCATGAAACTCGCGCTGCTGGTCTTTGGGCGCCGGCCCTCGCTTGCGCTTCGGGTTCGTTGCTCGCGACCTCTGACGAACCCG
>JBJXFG010000067.1:0-44431 GCA_046154665.1 Phycisphaerales bacterium
ACAATCCACGGGGTACGGCAAAGACGCCGTGCCCGGCACCCACCACCCCACAAACCGAAACACCCCACCCCGTTTCCCCAACCACGCCCCGGCATGCGCGCCAAGTCCGCCCTGATCGTCATCGCCAAGGCCCTGCTCCTCCTCGCCAGTTGGGGCGTCGTGGGCTATGCCATCGTGGCCTATGGCACCAAGCCCGCCGGGGCCACCGTACACCCGGAGATGATGAAGGCGTTTCAGGCGAACCTGCCGGTGGTGTATGCGCATGTGTTCGGCTCCGCCGTCGCGCTCATCCTGGGGCCGCTGCAGTTTTCGAAGCGGCTGCGGGCCAAAGCGCCGGCGGTGCACCGCGTGCTGGGCCGCGCGTACCTGTTCCTGGGCGTCGGCGTCGGGGGCGTCGCCGGCCTGTGGATGTCCACCTTTGCCTACGGCGGTCTGACCGGGCGGCTGGCTTTCGCCACCCTCGCCGTGCTGTGGCTGGTGAGCGCCGCGCTGGCTCTGCGTGCGATCCTTCGGCGTGACATCGCCGCCCACAAACGCTGGATGATCCGCAACTTCGCGCTGACCTTCAGCGCCGTGACGCTGCGGATCATGCTGGGCACATCGTTCGCGCTCGACCTCCCCTTCGGCGTTGCGTATCCGGTGATCGCGTGGATCTGCTGGCCGCCGAACCTGCTGGTGGCGGAGTGGATCATCCGGCGCTCAGCGGGCGGAGGGGCAGGGTGGCGGCGGGGCGCGGGAGCCGGGGGCGGCGTGAAGTGAGTTCGGGCGAGTTTCACTCGCGGCGTCTGCCGAAGTGGCGCAGGACGTGCGACAACTCCGACACGGTGATTTGCCCGTCGCCGTAGAGGTCGCCCGGCGAACCCGCTGGGACCGTCGTGTTCATGCGCGAAATGAAGAAGCGGAGATCGCGCACGTCGACGACGCCGTCTTCGATGAAGTCGGGGTAGAGCGAGATCAAGACGGCGCGTTCATCCGACCAGCACGGGTTGGACGCTCGGACGTAGAAGAGCCCGCCGTCCGCCCACTCGACGGGATCGAGAACTAGCGTCGGCCCGGTGGCGATCACCGAGGAGGAGTTGCCGCGTGTCCATGTATAGCCGCGCGGCAGAGCGTGCTCGGCGCGGGCGGTGATCTCGACGCGCTCACCGCGCCACACCGTCCGCTCGCGCAGCGAATCCTCGTCGAGCACGGGCCGCACATACACGCGAGCGCGCACCCAGAACGCCGGCCCCTTCCCATTGGCACCCTGATAACCCGCCGTGAGATGATGGAACCCGCCTCCGAAATGCGCTTCACCTCGAAACTCGGCCAGCGCCATGATGCCAAGCGTTGAGACGAACGAGCGCCCGGTGAACCAAGTGTCGCTGCTCCAAGTCACTTCGTTATACATCGGCGAGAGCTTTGAGTCGATCCAGCCGGTCCGCTCAGGGTCGTACCAAGATTCGGCAACGTAGAGCGTCTCGCCAACCGAGCCGAGCGCGATGGGCACAGAGCCGTTGCCGCCCAGCCGAACGCTTCGCCAACCGAGCCCGTCCCACGACCAGACGGGCGCAGTGCTTGAGGAGCCTGGGGCCATGTCCGCCGCGGCGTACAGATCCCCCTCAAACATCGCCAGCGCGCGCACCGATCCGTTAATGCCTTCGCTGAGCGTGGTCCACTGCGCGCCGTCCCATGCGGCGACGCCGCGGGCCGCGGTGCCGCCGATGGTGGTGAAATCGCCGCCGGCGATGAGGCCATAGGGCGTGTCGAGGAGGGCCGAGACGGGCTGGTCGGCGCCGCCGTTCATGCTCTGCCACGCGACGCCGTTCCAGCGTGCGACGTGGCGCATGGGCGTCTCGCCGGTGTGCGTGAACTTGCCGCCCGCGATGAGGTTGCCCTGGTAGAGCGAGAGGGCCAGTACGCCGCTGTCGAAGCCGTCGGCGAGCGGGTTCCAGCGTGTTCCGTCGAAGCGTGCGATGTTCGCGGCGGGGTGGCCGCCCGCGTGGGTGAACCAGCCGCCCACGGTGATGCCGTGCGCACCATCGAGCACGACCGCTTCGCCGCGCGCTCGGCGTTTGCTCGAGAAGCCAGAAATCCCCGCCCCCCCCGATCCGAGCGCGTGCCAGTGCGTGCCGTCGTACCGCGCCACGCCGCCGGCGCGCCCGTCGGGCGTCATCGTGAAATCCCCCACCGCGACGAGCTTGTTCGTGTCGCTGGCGAAGGCGCGGATGGCCGCGTTGAACCCGAGCCCGGGCAGTTCCCACGCCGCCCCGTTCCACCGCGCGATGCCCAGCAGCGGCTCTTCGGATTGACGAATCCGGCCGTAGGCAAAGAGCGAGCCGTTGGACCTGATGAGGTTGACCCACACCGGCAGACCGGAAGCGTACGGCGTGTTCGGGCCTTCGTGCCCCTGCATGAAGCCAAAGCCCAGCGCACGCCATGAAGCGCCGTCGAAGACCGCTGATCCGCGGATGGTGGCGGCTTCATCCGCCGGATCGGGAACCACGAACGAGCCGGTGAGCACGAGCCGGGTGCCGTCGTCGCTGAGGCCGTGGACCGAGCGGATCGGCAGCTGCGGCAATCGCCCGACCGGCTGCCACGACTGCCCGTTCCATTTCGCCACGCACGAACCGTTTGTCGATGAGCCGGGCTCGAGCAGGAACATGTCCCCGGCGGCGTAGACGTCGCCCTGGAGAACGTGGGCGTGTTCCGCGCCGTTGGGCATCTGGTCGCCGATGGGCGTCCAGGTGGTGCCGTCGAAGAGTGCGACGGCGCTCCAGCGGCTGTTGTTGCCCGAGGTTTCTCGCAGCACCACGGCGTGACGACCGAGTTCGTCGGGCTGCTTCGAGAACGATTGGATTGAGCCGGGCGGTTGGCCCGGCACAGTGGACCACGCGTTGCCGTCGAAGCGCTGGAGCGAGCGGATCGCGTTTCCATCGGGCGTGGTCGCGGCGCCGATCCGGTAAAGGCTTCCTCCGATGGAGGTGAGTTCATCAGCGCCGAAGCTATGGACGATCAACCGGACCCAGTTTGAGCCGTCCCACCGTGCCAGTCCGGTGAATGATTCGCTCGGCGTGGTGTTTCGGAAGAATCTGCCGGAGGCGTAAAGTTCTGCTCCGACCGCGGCAATCCGCGTCCCCGCGGACGTGTACTCCGGGCAGATGTCCACCCACCGCCCACCCTCGAACATCCGCGGCGGGGAAGAGATCACCAGCGACGGCTGGCGCGGGCCGGGGCCGTCGGGGTCCCAGATGGTCGCGTCGCTGACACTGTCGGCGGTCACGCCGGGAATTCGGTTCTCAAACTCGGGGACGATGCTCGGCGGGCAGGGTTCCCACCAACCGGCGGACGCGCTGCTCGACAGCGCCAGCGCGCCAACCGCCGCTGAGACCAGCATCCGCACGGGGCCATGAAAGGACACGAAACGGCTCTTGCACATCGGCGTCCTCCGTTGGTCAACTCGCGGGCTCGGGAGTTCCCGATTCGTCCGCCTCGGAGCGGGGGTTCCCGATTTTCGTCACACTCTGTCAATCGCGACAGAAAAACGTGCCCCACACGTCATCGCGCTGTTCCCTCAGCGCGGCGAGGCAAACAAGCTCCAAGACCCGTCGCTCACACTCCGGGCTCGCTGGGCGATCCCTCAAAACGACAACCGCCCCGGCGAACCACCGGGGCGGTCTCACAAATCTAATGCGGCTGAGAGGAGTCGAACCTCCAAGGGTGTGAACCCACTAGAACCTGAATCTAGCGCGTCTGCCAGTTCCGCCACAGCCGCGGGGAAACGGGGTCGAGATGATAGCGGGCCACCACCCACCGGGCAATACCGCTCGGGGAGGCAGGGCGGGCGGTCAACCCGGACGATCGCGCCAATGACCGCGATGCTCCGAAGTCCGAACTTCAGGCTCGTGCGGTCGTGACGGTGCAACCCTGCCTGCTCGCAGGGCTCACGGGCAGGGCACGCCGAACTGATTCAGGAAGAGCACCAAGTCCGCGGTGTTGATGCAGTTGCTGACCTGGTCAAGGTCCGCCGGCGGGAAGTAACCAGCGTCGCCGGGGCAAGAAGAGAATGAGGCGAGCACCTGAACCAGATCGGCGACGTTCACCGCTCCGTCGGCGTCGAAATCCCACTGGCACGGTAGCCGTGGCGTGAGGTGCCCGGTATCGCGCAGGACCGCCCGATCGAGTTCGCCGATGCGGTAGCGGGTGCCGTGGTAGAAGACCACGCCGTTCATGAGTTGGGGGATGAGTGAGCCGCGGGGCGACGACTGTTCCGCGAGCACGGGCTCGCTGGGCTCACGCGAGTGCGCGGCGCAGTGGAGAGGCCGCGCGGGTGCGGGGCACCACACTTGGTTCTGGGCGTCCCAGCGCGCATCGCCCGGGGCTGCGAGATGCGCCGAGGCCTCCAGCCCGGCCAACACAACCGGAAACCCGTTGCCCCAGTGGCTGGGATTGCCGATTGTGATGTCCGGCGGCACGCCCCACGTCCGCACCGTCCACGGCCCATCAAAGAACACATCGGGCGACGCCGGACGCACCCACCGATCCCACGGCGACATGAACGTTGCAGGAATCCCGCCGTTTCCGTTCGCCCACCCGTTGTACGCGAAGGCGTGGCCGAGTTCGTGCAGCAGCACGCTCATCGCCTCGGTGCGATCAACCGGCACCTCGTTCGGCGGATCGGCGGAAGGATCAGGATCGAACCACAGGATATCGCTGACATAGCTCGGGTTGAACACGATCTCGATATCCGCCGTCGCGCCGTTCGGATCGATGCCGGTGCGCAGCTCGTGGGCCGCGCCCTGCTGGAAGACGTTCCGGCCGTTGACGACACCGACGAACGCGCTGGTGACGCTGCGCCCGGTGGCGCGGGGCACGCCGGCCACCATGACAGTGATTTCGATGGTCACCGGCTGGGCGTTGATCTCGGCGGCCCACATGCCGGCGGCCCGGAGAAGCGTCGCTTCGATCTGCGGCTTAAAGGCGTCGATCGCCTCGGTGCCCGCCGCGAACTGCACGACGAAGATGGGCTGCCCGGCGCGGGCCTCGGCGCTGATGACCAAGCCAACGCTCGTAGCCACGGCCGCGGCGAGATTGCGATGAATGAATGAGAGCGCCATGCGGCCAAAGTAACCGCACAACGATCGCGCACAAGTCCCTTCGCACGGATTCGATCAAAACTTCACATCCAACCAGCCGTGTACCGCGTTCCGTGCCAGCACGCCGGCGCGCGGCCGCAACCCCTCACGGCACCCGCTTCATCAGATCCTCCACCGCCTCCTTCAACTGGCGGTCAAACCCCGCCGTCTCGTCTTCGGGCGTCTGCACCGTCACCAGGTCCGGCATCGCCCCGTTGTTCTCCATGTCCTTGCCGTCGAAGGTGTACCACCCGCGGAACGGCAGGCGCACGCCTGTGCCGTCGACGAGTGTGAACGCGTCGGTGGAGATGACCCCGCCGTAGGTCTGCTGGCCGCAGAGGGTGCCGCGCTTGAGGTGCTTGAAGGCGTGGCTGACGATCTCGGCGTTCGAGAACGACTTCTCGTTGCACAGCATGTTCACCGGCTTGGTGTACTTCTGGATGAACAGCCGGTCGCGCGGGTAGGCGTCCGGGTTGGTCGACCCGCCGCGCGGCACGGTGTAGGCGTGCGCTGGGGTGACGAGCGACACGAGAATCCGGTCCGCCGTCCAGCCGCCGCCGTTGCTGCGGACGTCGACGAGCAGGCCGCCCTTGTTGTGGGCGGCGGCATAAAGGTCACGCTCGAAGGTGACGAGGCTCGGCTCGCTCATGCCGCGGATGTGCAGATAGCCAAGCTTGCCGCCAGACCACTCGCTCACCAGGTCGGCGTTCCGCTTCACCCACCAGTCGTAGCGCAGGTCGGTCTCACGCTCGTACGCGATTGGCGTGAACAAGGCGCTGAGTTCGGCGCGCGGCTCGCCGTCCTTGAGCTGGCGCTTGAACGTCACGCTCACTTCCTTGCCCACCTTGCCGCGCAGCCGCGATTCGAGCGAATCGGTCTCGGCGAACGGCTCGTCGTCGATGGCGGTGATCATGTCACCTGCTCTCAGCGCCATCGGCCCGATCGACGCCGGGCCCAGCGGCACCACCGCCGAAACTTGGAACACGCGCTCGGGCGCTTGCGCGGCGAAGGCGTCGATGCCCAGCCGTCCCACCGTCTCGGCGAGCGGCGCAGGCTCCGGCGGCGTGAACACACCGAGGTGCGACCCGTTGAGCTCGCCCATCAGCCGCAGCGCGACGTAGGCGAACTCCTCGCCGGTGCGCGTCTGCTTGGCCAGCGTCAGGTAGCGCTCGCTGAGTGACTTCCAATCGAGGTCCTTCATGGTGGGGTGATAGAAGAGCTCGCCGAGCACGCGGGCCGCTTCGGTGAACTTCTGCGCGGCCTGGGCCTGCAGGTCGACGCGGGCGCGATCTTCGATGGCCTGGCTCTCGGTCTTGCCACCTTCGGGCGGGATGGTCGAGGTCGAACCCTTGTCAACGATGACAAGTTTGTCGCCGGTGAGGCTGACCATCTGGACGCGCGGCTCGCCTTCCATGAGGCGTTTGCGTTCCTTTTCGTCGCCGTTCCACTTGACGGAGTAAAGGCCCTGTCCGCCGTCGCCGCCGTCGTTGCCGGTGAAGATGAGGCGATCGCCGCCGGGGGTGATTTCGAGGTTGCCCTCGTTGCCGTTGAGGGTGGTGATGCGTTTGATGCGGAGGTAGGCGTCGTCGAGATCGGGCTCGAACGGGGGTTCTTTGGTTTCCTCTTTCTTCTCGTCCTTCTTGTCGTCCTTCTTGGCTTCCGCAGCGAGAGCCGCGGCGGGCTCGGTCGCTGGCGCGGGGGCCGGAGTCGCTGGGGCCGTCGCCGGATCAGCCGGCGCCGCCGCGGGCGCGGGAGTCGCGGCCGCCGCCGGAGCCGAGGGCGGCGTCTCCGCCTTCTTCTCCTCCTTCGATCCGTCCTTGCCGCCGTCCTTCGCGTCCTTCTTCTCGTCCTTCTTCTTCTCGTGGTTCAGCGGCTTGCGCTTCTTCGCCGCGTCCACGGCGTCCTTGTAGTACTTCTCCAGGTCCGGCGTTGACAGGCTCTCCAGCTCTTTGTCGAGATACACCGCGTACACGTCAAGATCGCCCTCGCGCTCCGACAGGAACGCCAGCACCTTCGAGTCCGCGCTCCAGCGCGGCGCCCCGTCGATGTCAGGGTGCCGCGTCACGTTCGCCGGCGGCTTCGATCCGTCGAGAGGCGCGATCCACAAGTCGGCGTTGAAGTCGTCGTCGCTCGCCGACCACGCGATGAAGCGTGAATCCGGGCTGATGCGGAACTCGTTGCCGTAGTCCCATGACGACAGCATCGTTCGGACCGTGCCGCTGGCGAGGTCCATGGCCACGATGTCGCCGCGGCCGCGCCGGAAGACCATGGTCTTCCCGTCGGGCGAGAGCGCGGGCATGCGGTCGTTGTCGCCGGGCTTGCGCGAGGTGTTCACCGTCTCGACCTTGAACCGCAGCGCCTTGGACCACCGCTCGGCCTGCTTGGCGAAGTCGGGCTCGTCCTTCTTCTCTTCTTTCTTCGCGCCGTCCTTCGCATCAGCGGCGGCGTCCGCGCCCCCAGCGGCAGCCTCGCCTTCCTTCACCGGCGGCGGCGCGGCACCCTCGGGCTCTTGCACCTTCGGCTCGTCGGGCTTCTTCTCCTCGGGCTTGCTTGCCTTCTTGAACTCTTCCTTCACCTCGTCCCGCGTCTTCTCGACCGTCGCTTTGTAGATTGCATCTGTGCCGTCGGCGTCGCTGCTGAAATAGAGCGTCACGCCGTCCGCCGACCACGCCGGCTCGCGGCAACGGCCTTTCCAATCCGCGGGCGTCACGCGCCGCGTCGGGGATTTGTCCTCGGTGCCGCGCACGTACACCTGCCCGTAGGCGATCACCGCCATCGTCTTTCCGTCAGGGCTCAGCGCCGCCTGCGACACATCCTTGCCCACCTGGCGCAGCGAGACGTTGTCCTGCTCGTCCTCCGCGGCGTTGATGGTCAGCACTCTCGCGGCCGGTGCCGCCGCGCCGAGGTCGAGTGTCGAAAGCGTGTCCCACGAGCTGAACACCGCCACGCCTGCGTCGACGGCGACGTCGACATCATGCACGTCCACGCCCTGGAAACCAGTGAGGCGGCGCGCCTTGCTCTCGCCGCCGTCGATCGTCATCGACCAGAGGTTGACGGTGTCGAGTTCGCGGTCGGAGAGGTAGACGATGGTGTTGTTGTCGCGCCACTGGGCCTTGCCGTCGTTGCCCGCCCAGGTGGTCAGGCGTGTGAACGATTTTCCCGAGATGTCGTAGAGCCACAGGTCGCGCGAGTCCGGCCCGCGGTAGTGCCGGCGTGACCACTCGCTCCCGCCGCGCTCGAACACGATCCGCTTGCCGTCGGGCGAAACCTGCGGCGTCTCGCCGAAGCAATCCAGCAGACGCTCGATCGCCCCGCCCTGCGTGCTGACGGTGTAGGGCCGCACCGCGCGGTACTGATCCCCCTCGCGGGCGGCGGAGAACAGCACGCGGGTGCCGTCGGCGTTGAACCCGGCCAACTGCAGCACGCGATCGCTGAAGGTGATGGGCCGCACGTTCGAGCCGTCGGCGTTCATCAGGAAGATGTTGCCCCCGCCCAGCCGCGCCGAGTTGAACGCGATGGTGCGTCCGTCCGGGCTGAACGCCGAGCGGAGGTCGTTGGCCGAGTGGCTGGTGAGCCGCGCGGCGGTGCCGCCCGAGGCGGGCACCGACCACAGATCGCCGCGCCACGAGAAGACGACGGTCTTGCCGTCGGGGCTGATGGAGGGATAGCGTGGGAACCCGACATTGCCCGGGGCACCGAACGCCGCGGAAAGAGCACCGAGAGAAATCGCGGCGGCGAGGGCGCGAACGGTCGAGGCGGGTGAGGGCATGCGGTCGGTCTCCATGTCCGGCGCTCAGATCGAGCGCGGGGAGGCGACTATACCGACACACGGCCATGCGGTTGGCAGGCACCCGCGAGTCGGGCCGCCAACGAGCCCGGAGCGTCAGCGACGGGTGCTTTGAACGACCGAGCGCAGAAGGCACCCAGACCCACTCGCCCACGCTCGGGGCTCGTTAGTTTGAGAACGCCGGGATGCTCACTTTGAACGTCGACGTGGTCCCCGCGCCGGTGAGTACCACGCCCGCTTCGAGTTCGCTGCCGGTCTGCACCGTCGCCGAGTTGGGAACCGTGAACCGGGCCACACGCACATAGAACTGGTTATCGCCGAACATCTGGAAGTTCTGGATCGCCTCGGCACCGCCTGTGGCGAACCACACCAGTTCGAGATCGGGCGACGACGCGTCAAACCCGGTGGGCCTGATGAACTGGATCGCCGCCGGGTCGAGAAGCCCCAGCGAGAAGTAGGAGTCAAACTTCAAGCACGGCGGATTGGGCGCGGGCTCCGGGTCATCATCCGTCGGCACCGGATCGGGCACGAAAACGTCGCGCCCGAAGAGGGGGTGCTGGAACAGCGGACCGGCCGAGAAGGTCAATCCCGCGTTGCTGCCGAAGCCGCTGCTCATCAGGAGCACGCGGAAGGCGCGGTCGGTGCGGACGTAGAGGTCTCGCGTGGTGAACGTGGTGAGGTTGACGGCATTTGGGCCGTTGCCGGACTGGCATCCAGCGTTGTCAACGGTGATCCATCGCGCAGTCATGGTGGGGTTGGTGGTGCCGCCACCGCTGCCGCCACCGCCACTGCCCCCACCACCGGTGCCACCGCCCGATCCTCCGCCGCCCGTGCCTCCGCCGCTGCCGCCGCCACCGGTACCACCGCCGGAGCCTCCCCCGCCGGAGCCACCGCCACCAGTCCCTCCGCCGCCGGTCCCGCCTCCACCCGTGCCGCCGCCACCGCCCGTGGGAGGGGGGGTCGGCGCGAACGGATCGATCACGCCCGCCGGCGGGGCTTCGCCGATGAAGCACTCGGCGCAGAAGTTCACCTGCACGGTGATGGTCTGCGGCAGCGTGGCCCCCGCCTGGGTCGCGCCCAACGAGAGCGTGCCGGAAAGGTTGGTGGTGGTCGTCGGCGCGGTGATGCGGGCGATCTGGATGTAGAACGCCGAATCGCCGAAGCGGGCCTGGTTCTGCACCGCCGTCACGCCGGCAAGACTGAACCATGTTGCCCTGAGCGTCGGGCCAAAATCCGGCGCGGCGCCCGCGAACGAAACGGTGGCGTCGTTGAGCGTCAGGAACGAATCAAACTGCACGCACGCATCGGACGACAGCGACGGCGCCCCGTGACCGCTGGAGTTGGTGTTCGCCGGGTTGTTGACGAAAGCCCCGCCGACGATCGTCAGCCCGCCGGAGCCGGATTCGACGGTGAGCACGCGCACCGCGGTCTCGAATCGAGCGAACAGATCGACGGTGCGGAAGCCGGTGAGTTTGGTGCACGCGCGGTTGTCGACGGGCAGGAAGCGAGTCGTGGCGCTGATGGGCGAGCCGGTGGTGAAGCCGCCTCCGCCGCCAGCACCCCCGCCGCCGCCGGTTCCCCCCCCGCCCGTGCCGCCGCCGGAGCCCGAGCCGTTGCCCGAACCGCCGCCGTTGCCACCAGAACCTGAACCGCTGCCCGAACCGGACCCGCTGCCGCTTCCCGCGCCCGCGCCCGAGCCGTTGCCGGCGCCGCTGCCCGAGTTTCCGCCCGTGCCGTTGCCTGATCCGGTGCCGATCCCGGTTGCGCCGCCGCCGAGCAACTGCCGGGCTCGTTCGAGCGCCATCCGCTCTTTCTCGGCGATGTCACCGTTGTCCTGCTGGTCTTGGCGGTTGCGCTGTTGGTCGCCGCGACGTCGCTGCTCCTCGACCGCGCGGCGTTGCGCCTCCATCCGCGCCCGCTCCGCGGCAGGGTCACGCGTCGTTCCGGGTGCGCCGGGTGACGGAGGCAGATTCGTCGCCGTCACAGGCGTCGGCGGCGTGTACGCCGGCGGCGGAACCTGCTGCTTCAGCCCCGCGTACGGGTTCTTCAACTCCGGCGGGGCCGCACGCTGCGGCCCTTTCCCGGATTGCGACGGATCAAACGGCTTCCCCACTCCCGCGCCCGGGACACCCTTGTTCTCCGGGAACAACGATCGCCCGTCACGCTTCACCGTCTCAACTGCCGTGCCGGGTCCAACCCCGGCTCCGCCAAAGTTCATCCCTCCCTGGCCGCTCGACCCACCAGCGTTCGGCGCGGTGCCACCGCCGGGAAACACATACGGCTTCGACCCCGGCCCCGTCACGCTCGACTGCCAGTTGACCCCGCCGCTCGCCGGCCCCGACGACGTCATCACGAACGACGCCGCGGTGACGACGATTGCCCCGATCCCGATGGCCACCCAGGCTGTGCGCAAATCCGTTCGTTCCTTTCTGATCGACCAAGGATTCCGGCGCGCGAGCGACGGGTTCCGGCGAGTGGCATCCAATCCAAGAGCTATAGGGCTTTTCAGACCCGCTCGCTGACGCTCGGGGCTCGTGTCTTCCGGGGCTCGTGTCTTCGCGCACGCCGAGCGCCAAGAGCATACCGCCCACATCCCCATCCGACGCATTTTCGGAAGGGTTCCGTTCATCATCGGTCGGACACCCCTCGCCCTCCCGCCCCACGGCCCCTGCCCCCTTCCTGCCCCCCGCCGGACCCGTCCGAGAAGGCCCAGAAGCCCTACAAACTCGGGTCTGGGCCCGAAATCGGGAGTCCCGGTGCGCCTCCAATTCTCACACCGCACTCTCGGAATTCCAACGTTCGCTGGCTACACTTCCCGCTCGACTTTGGATCGAGAGAGTCCGTCACTTTGAACGGTCCGTGTCCCCCGGGCACGGGCCCCTGCCCGCTTCGGCGGAACGGCTTGTTGCCGCCGAGGGCTGTGGTCCTGCCCTGCGATTTGGTCATCGCCTTCCCCGCCGCCCCGCCTTGCCGCCCTGCCCTGCCGCCCTGCCCTGCCGCCCTGCCCTGCCGCCCCCCCCGCCCCCAAGAGGAGATTCGCCGATGCGTCTTGATGTCACCGCTCGTACCCCTCGACTGATGCTCGCCGCCGCCGCGCTCGCCGCCGCCGCGGGTGTGGCGCACGCTGGCCCGGGCATCCGCATCGTCACCTGGAACATCACCGACTACGGCGGCGGACGCGGGCCGGACATCCAGGGCGCGGTCTACGGCGTGGTTCCCGCCGGCCTCGCGCTGGCCGGCAAGAGCATGGACCCGGACATCATCGTGACGCAAGAAATGGAAAGTGAGGCGGCGGCGCTGCAGATCCGGAACTTCTTGAACACCGCCCCCGGCAGCCCCGGCGATTGGGAGATGGAGATCTACACCATCAGCCCCGACACCTCAAAGGCCTTCTATTACCGCACCAGCAAAGTCGAGAATCTCGGTTCGCAGATCGCCGTCTTCGGCGGCAGCCCCAGCGGCGCTCCGCGCCACGTGATGCGCTACGACTGGCGCCCCGTCGGATACACCGGCAACGCCGCCACCGTCGCATCCTTCGGCGTCCACATGAAAGCCGGCAGCACCGCCACGGATGCCAACCGTCGTCAGGCTGAGGCGCTCGCCATCCGCAACTACATCACCAGCAGCCTGCTCCCCACCAATCCGGGTATTAACTTCATGATCCTGGGCGACTTCAACATCGGCTCGGGCAACGAGGCGGCGTACCAGACGATGACCGCGCTCGCCGCTGGCGCCGCCCGCGTCTTCGACCCCATCAACACCCCGGGCTCGTGGGGCGACGTGAGCGTGTTCCGCTTCGTCCACACGCAAGACCCCGCCACCAGCGCGGGCATGGACGACCGCTTCGACCAGATCCTCTGCAGCCCCAACCTGCTCGACGGCCAGGGCCTCGCCTACATCGGCAACCCCGCCCTCGCCTACTCCACCAGCACCTGGAACGACCCCAACCACTCCTACCGCGCCTGGGGCAACGACGGCACCTCCTACAACAACTTCCTGCGCACAACCGGCAACACCATGACGGGTGCCGCCATCGCGCAGGACATCATCGACGCCGCCACCACCGCCGGCGGGCACATCCCCGTGTTCATGGATATCAAGGTGCCCGCCAAGGCGGGCGTGAGCGGGTTCTCCATCAACTTCGGCACCGTCTACCAGGGCACGACGCCGCAGATCCCCCTCACCGTGACCAACAACGGCGACGTGGCGCTCTTCACCGCCGCGGGCATCGACAATCTCGACCACACGCTTTTCGTCAGCGCCGACTTCACGGCCCCGGGCGGCTCGTTCGCCGCGGTCGCCGGGACCACCGGCATCGTCCACCAGATCGGCATGAACACCGCCGCGCTCGGGCCCAAGTCCGGCACGCTCACCATCACCACCGACGACCCGGCAAACCCGACCATCGTCGTCGCGCTCGCCGGCACCGTCGTCCCGCCGCCCTCATGCCCCGGCGACCTCAACAACGACTTCGTCGTCAACGTCGCCGACCTCACCCTCTTCCTGGGCAACTTCGGCCTGAACGTGCCCCCCGGCACCGGCGGCGACCTCGACAACAACGGCGTCGTCAACGTCGCCGACCTCACCGCCTTCCTCGCCAACTTCGGAAACGTGTGCTGACGCACCGTGATCTCGTGCCAACCAAGTCCCGTCCGCGGGACTTCGGTGCCGGATGAACCACCACCCCTCGCCACTCCAAGAGCACCGAACCGAAGACGGGTCGGTGGCACAAGACCCATGCGCCACACACTCCACACCGCCGCACTCGTCGCCCTCGCTTCCTGCCCCGCGGCGTTTGCGCAGCTGCGCGTCGTCACTTGGAACGTCACCAACTACTCCACCACCGTCCCCTCGGCGCGCGACAACGCCTTCAAGACCGCCATCTACGGCGTAGTCCCAAACGGCCTGCCTTTGCAAGGCCAGTCGATGTCCCCCGACGTCTTCGTCGGCCAGGAGTTCCTCAACCAGACCGCCGTCACCAACTTCGTGAACCTCCTCAACACCGCCCCCGGCAGCCCGGGCGACTGGGCCGCCGCGCCGTTCCTCGACGGGGCCGACACCGACAACGCGTTCTTCTATCGCACCAGCAAGGTCGAGTTCCTGGGCGTCACGATCATCGCCGTGGGCTCAAGCTCGACCGCCAACCAGCCGCGCGACACGCACCGCTACGACATCCGCCCCACCGGCTACGCGGCCCCCGCCGCGTCGATGGGCATCTACAGCACGCACATGAAGGCCCAGGGCGGGACGAACTCGTCGGGACGCCGGTTCGTCGAGGCCCAGCGCATCCGCGACAACGCCGAGGGCATCGACACCAACGGTCCCGGCTCGGCGCTCCCCGCGGGCTACCGGTTCATGGTCGCCGGCGATTTCAACGGGCAGTCCTCAGGCGAGTCGTTCTATGTCGAGTTCACCAGCAGCCAGGCCAACAACGCCGGACGCTTCTTCGATCCCATCTCGACGCCCGGCAGTTGGAACAACAACCCCGCGTTCGCGATGATCCACACCCAGGACCCCGCCGTGCAGGTCGACGACCGGCACGACCAGATCCTCGTTGGCTCCGCGCTCGTCGACGGCTCCGGCCTCGACTACATCGGCGCCTTCGGCACCCCGTGGAACCTCACGACCTTCATCGACCCGAACCACTCCTACCGCTGCTGGGGCAACGACGGCACGTCGTTCGACGCCGTGCTCCGCACCGTCAACAACCAGATGGTGGGCCAGACGATCGCCGAGGCGGTGGTGATCAGCGCGAGCGGGCAGGGCCACCTGCCGGTGCTGCTCGACCTGCGCTTGCCGCCCGAAGCCGGCGCTCCGGTGTTGGTGGATTTCGGCACGGTGGCGCTCAACGCCACCGCCCAGATCAACGTGCCAATCGGGAACTCGGCTCTTGACAACGTCTTCGGTGCCGGCGGCATCGAACAACTGTCGTACACCCTCGCGGCCTCCCCGGGCTTCACGCTGCCCGGCGGCCCCGGCCCCTTCAACGACGCCGCCGGCGGCACGCTCAACAGCCACACGCTGGTGATGAACACCTCGACGCCCGGCCCGGTCTCGGGCACGCTGACCATCAGCTCGAACTCGCCTGACGATCCGGCGCTGGTCGTCCAACTCGTCGGTACCGTCACCCCGCCCGCGACCTGCGACGGGGACGTCAACGGCGACCTGCTCGTCAACACCGCCGACCTCGCCCTGCTGCTGGGCTTCTTCGGCACCAACGTCCCGCCCAACACCAGCGGCGACCTCGACGGCAACGGCGCGGTCAACACGGCGGACCTGGCGTTCCTGCTGGGCAACTTCGGGCGCTCGTGCCTTTGAGCCTTCACCGCGGAGTGGCGGAGTTCGCGGAGAAAGGCATTTCTCAACACGGAGATCGCTGAGGGCGCGGAGGAAGGCGGAGAGAAAGACGGGCGGCACTCGGCAGCGCCGCCGCTTCTCTGCATCAACCGAGCCCTGAGCGCGAGCTCAGGGCCACGCCAAGACGAAACGAGATCGTTCGATTGCTGGCCGTGAGCGCGCACAATCTTGTGCGAACCGTCCACGCTCCTTCATTGTGCTCGCCCCGCGCAACCTCGGCCCCGTGCGCGCACGGGGCTCGGAGGGACACGCTCGAACGCGACTTCGCCCGGCGTTCGCTGTCCTGCTCCCGCTCCGTCTCTTTCTCCAATCCTCTCTGCTTTCCTCCGCGATCTCCGCGATCTCCGCGTTGAACCGGCCTTTCTCCGGCACAGGAATCACCCGCGTTCCGCCGACGAAACCACGTTCTCCAGCAGCATCGCCACCGTCACCGGCCCAACGCCCCCCGGCACCGGGCTGATCCACCCCGCCTTTGCAACAACCGCCGCGGCATCAACATCCCCCACCGTCTTCGCCTTGCCGTCGGCGCCCGTCACCCGGTGAATCCCCACGTCGATCACCACCGCACCGGGCTTGATCCACTCCGCCTTCACAAGCCCCGGCACACCCGCCGCCGCCACCACCACGTCCGCCGCGCCGGTGAGCCGCGTGATCTCGGGGGTGAACTTGTTCAGGCTCAGCACCGTGGCCTCGCGCTGCATCAGCATGACGGCGACCGGCTTGCCGACGATGTTCGACGCCCCCACCACCGCCGCCGTCTTGCCGCGCAGGTCCAGCCCCGTGGCGTCGATCAACTTCATCACCGCCAGGGCCGTACACGGCGCCAGGCTTGATCGCCCATAGACGATGTTCCCGATGTTCGCCGGGTTCACCCCCTCAACGTCCTTGTCCGGGTCGATCAAACTCTGCACCCGGAACGGGTCCACCCCCTCCGGCAGCGGCATGTGCACCATGATCGCGTGGCAGCCATCATCCCGCCCCAGCAGCAGCACGCGCCCGGCGATGTCGTCGTAATCACTGCCCTGCGGCAGGTCGTGCAGCTCGTACTCGATCCCCAGATCGCGGCACATCTTCGCCTGGTTCTCGGCGTACACACGCGAGGCCGCGTCGCCGGACCCCGCCGCCAGCACCGCGTCCAGCCGCACTTTCTTCCCGCGCGCCGCCAGCCCCGCCACCCGAGCGCGGATCCCCGCGCGCACCGCCTCGGCGATCCCCTTCCCATCAATCAACCTCGCGGCGTGTGTCGTCATGCTCGGTACGATATCGGCATGAAGGGAGGCTCACTCGACGATTCCAGCGCCCGCGTTCTGGCTCTCCGCGCCGAACTCCACCGCGCCAACCGCGCCTATTACGTCGACAACGCCCCCACCATCTCCGACCAGGAGTACGACGAGAAGCTCGCCCAGCTCGCCCGCCTCGAAGCGCAGCACCCCGAACTCGACGACCCCAACAGCCCAAGCCGACGCGTGGGCGGCGAACCCATCGAAGGCTTCACCCAGCGGCGCCACGCCGTGCCGATGCTCAGCATCGACAACACCTACAACGAGGCCGAGGTCCGCGCCTGGGTCAAGCGGATGGAAGACGCCGCGGCGTCAGCGGCCCGCGCCGCGCCCACCGGGCTCTTCGCCGAATCCCCGCCGCGCGAACCCCTCGTCTACGCCGCCGAACCGAAGATCGACGGCGTCGCCATCAGCCTCCGCTACGAAAACCGCCGACTCGTTCACGCCCTCACCCGAGGCGACGGCACCACCGGCGACGATGTCACCCACAACATCCGGACCATCCGCGCCGTACCCCTCGAACTCCCCGAATCCGCCCCCCAAACCCTGGAAATCCGCGGCGAAATCTACCTCCCCAAGAAGGAGTTCGATCGCATCAACGCCCAGCGCGAGGCCGAAGGCGAAGACCTCTTCGCCAACCCCCGCAACGCCTGCGCCGGCACGCTCAAGCAGCTCGACCCGCGCGAAGTCGCCAAACGAAAACTCGGCTTCATCGCCCACGGCAGAGGCGAAATCTCCGACGCGGCCTTCGCCCCCGCGCACAGCGACTTCCTCACGCAGGCCAAGTCGCTCGGCCTGCCCGTCAACGAGATCACGCTGTGCCACAGCGCCGAGGATATCCTCGCCGCCATCGCCGAGTTTGATGTGAAGCGGCACGACCGGGAGTACGCCGTTGACGGCATGGTGGTTCGCGTCGATGACTACGCCCTGCAGGAGTCCCTCGGCACCACCAGCAAGAGCCCGCGCTGGGTGATCGCGTACAAGTACCCCGCCGAGCGCAAGGAGACGACGCTCGAAAGGATCGAGTCCCAGGTCGGCAAGACCGGCAAGATCACGCCGCGAGCCACGCTCGCGCCGGTCTTCCTCGCCGGCACGACGGTGCGCCACGCCACCCTCCACAACTTCGGCCTGGTCCGCCAGAAAGACCTCCGCGAAGGCGACCGGGTCATCATCGAAAAAGCCGGCGAGATCATCCCCCAGGTCATCGGGCTCGCCGAGGCACGACAACAGAACCCCGACCGTCAGGGAGGGGTTTCGTGCCACGATGCTCCCCTCCGCGGGAGCGTCATGCCGGAATCGCCCTCGGCGCCGCCCTCGCACGACGCGGCCTCGGAAGGCCGCATCGTGGCACGCACCGCCCCCTTCACACCCCCGCCCCACTGCCCGGTGTGCGAAGGCGAGATCGAGATCGAACCGCCCGAGGCCCTCGACAACCCCGAACTCGAAACCACCCGGCGCTGCGTCAACCCCGAGTGCCCCGCGCAGGTGCGCGAAAAGCTCATCTGGTTCACGGGCCGCAAGCAGATGGACATCGAGGGCCTGGGCGAAAAGACCATCGACCTCATCCGCGCCGCGGGCGTGAACATCCCGCTCAACTCGTTCGCCGATATTTTCCGCCTCCCCGTCCACCGGACCTTCCTGCTCGAACTCGACCGCATGGGCGAGAAGAAAGTCGACAACCTCATCGAGGGCATCGAAAAGGCCAAGCACCGCGGCATGGCCCGCCTCCTGGGCAGCCTCGGCGTCCGGCACATCGGCACCGCCACCGGCAAACTCCTGGCCCAGCGTTTCCCGAGCATCGATGCCTTGCGCGAAGCCGCCCGCGATGAGCGACTGCTCCGACCAAAGAGCCTCAAGCCCGCCGAGGCCGAAGAACTCGGCTTCGCGAAGGAACCGCAGGACCGACCCGAGACCGGCCTGGGCAAGGACACGGCGCCCGTGGTAGCGAAGTACCTGCTCAGCGAGGCCGCGGAGCGCATGTTCCGCGACCTGCACGAACTCGGGGTGAGCCTGGACTCAAAGGATTTTTCCGCGCAGCCCGCGCCGCGCCTGTCGAACGCAGGTGCCACCCAAGACGCCGCCGCGAGCCCCTTTGCGGGCAAGACGATCGTCCTCACGGGCACGCTCGAGCAGTTCGATCGTCAGGCGCTCACCGAGAGACTCGAAGCTCTCGGTGCCAAAGTCACCGGCAGCGTCTCCAAGAAGACGCACCTGGTGATCGCCGGTGAATCCGCCGGAAGCAAGCTTGAGAAGGCCAATGAGTTGGGCGTCGAAGTGTGGGACGAGGCGCGGCTGCTCAAGGAACTCGGTTCGTGACCCCCGGCGTGCCACTGAAGTCCGCGCTCAGCGGACTTCAGTGCTCAGCGGAGCCGACACAAGAAGTTTGCAGCACCGAAGTCGCTCAGAGCAGCCACTTCGGTGGCACGCACTCTGGGGGTCAACCCATCATCCCGCACAACACATCCAGCCCGCGCTCCAGCATCTCCTCGCGCACCGCGAAGCTCAACCTGAAGTGCGTGTCCCGCGCGCTGAACACGTTCCCCGGAATCGTCAGCACGCTCTTCTCGATCGCCGCCTCGCAGAACTGCTGGCCGCTGAGGCCCAGGCGCTTGGGCACCGGCACGAACGCATAAAACGCCCCCCCCGGCGTCACCACCTCCGTCACCTTCGACAGCCGCTCGACCACCCGGTTCCGCCGGGCCTCATACCGCGCGACCCAGTCGACGATGTCGACATCAAACGTCGCCACCGCACCCCACTGCAGCGCCGAAGGGGCGCACACATAGGTGTACTGGTGCAGCTTGGTCATCTCGTCGATCAGCCGCTTCGGCCCGGCGGCGAAGCCGAGACGCCAGCCGGTGCAGCCGTAGGTCTTGCCGAAACCGCGCACCAGCAGCGTGTCTTTCCAGGGCTCGCGCCCCGGATTGCGGCACGGGCTTGGCGAGCGCAAGTCGCCGCCCACCTTCACCGCCGACTCGCTGAACACAAACCGGTCGTAGATCTCATCCGAGATGAGCAGCACGCCGCGCGACCGGCACAACTCGGCGATCTCGTCGCACTCGCGCTGCGACATGACCACACCAGAGGGGTTCCCCGGCGAATCGATGATGACGGCCTTGGTCCGCGGCCCGAGCAGCGGCTCGAGTCGCGCCGCCGTCATCCGAAAGTCCGGGTACGTATCGCACAGCCGCGGCACACCCCCGAGCAGTTTGATCATCGCCGGGTAGGCCACGAAATATGGGTCCGGGATCACGACCTCGTCCCCGGGCGAGACCACCGCCATGAGCGACAGAAACAGCGCGCCCGATGTGCCCGTCGTACACATCACGCCGATCTCGGAACCCGGTGATCCGGGCCCCTCCACCCCCCCGCCGCCGATGCCCGACGGCCAGCCCAGGTCTTCCACCAGATCACGCGCGATCCGCTCGCGCAGCTGCGGAATCCCCTGGCTCAGCGTGTAGCCGTTCTGATCGCGCTCGATCGCGTTGATCGCCGCGCGTTTCACCGACTCGGGCACCGGGAAATCCGGCTGCCCGATCGACAGATTGATGGGGTCCTTGAGTTTCGCCCCCAGTTCAAACACCTTGCGGATGCCGGAGGCGTCGACCCCCCGCGCCCGCTCCGAAATCAAAGCGCCGATGTCCACGTCACACCTCACCGCACGCGCGTGCCACCACGCTCAGGGTCATTCAGAGTGGCATGCTCAAACGCCTGGTTTGAGCAAACGCTTTACTTGCGATCTCAGCTCACCCGAGTCTTGGGCAGACCGATCACCGCCCGCTTGTTGAAATCCGTCCCCGCGGCGGTCTTCATCTTCTCCACGCGCTCGGTGCGCTTGAGAACGGAACGCTTGCTGGCCATGCGGCCGCCGGTGCGAAGGCTACGGTCGAGGGACATGGGGAAATCCTGGAGAAGAGGCGATCGAAGTCCCCGCCTCCAAATCGGTGGCGGGGCGTGAAACAAGGGGAAAGAGTATAGCCCAGAAGCCGCGAGAAGGCACTGGGCACTAGGCGTCGGGCATCAGATCAAGACAACCCGATCACAAGCCTACCACGGAATCTCCTCCCCGACGTGGCTCAAGAACTTGCCGGAGTCGCTCGCCCCCAGCCGGTCCATCACCCCGATCAGCGACTTCATCGAGTCTGACGGCTCCAGCGGTGCGTTCGGCCCGCCCATCTGCGTCTTGTTCCAGCCCGGGCAGAAGCTCACGCACACAAAGCCGCGTGGCGAAAGCTCGTGGTGCATCGCCACGCTGAGCATGTTCAGCGCCGCCTTGCTCGAGCGGTACGACCACGAGAACCCGGCGCTGCTCTTGGCGATGCTGCCCAGCGTGCTGCTGATGTTGGCGATCAGCTTCCGCCCCCCGGCTTCGAGATTGGGCACCACCGCCTTGGCGAGCAGCGCCGGCCCGAACACGTTCGCCGCGAACACCCGCTGGAACTCGCCCAGGCTCAGTTCCTTCAGCGATGGGTCCTCGCCGAAGACCCCGGCGTTATTGACCAGCACATCGATCGCCTGCCCCTTGAGGGCCGCGGCGAGCGAATCGATGCTCGACGACGACGACACGTCCAGGGCCAGCACATCAGGGGTGAGTTCGCGGAGCTCTCCAGCATCCCGCGGCGTGCGCGCCGTGCCGAACACCCGCTCGCCGCGGGCACGCAGTTGCTTCACGATCTCAAGCCCAAGCCCACGGTTCGCGCCGGTGACAAGATAGATGGATGCCATGCGGGGATCGTATCCGGCACCACCGCCGCCCCGGCGCGGCGAGAATCCCGCACGCCCATCGTTCTGCAATCGCGCCGATCCATCCGCGTTTGGCACTCGCCATGTCCACGACCCGTTGCCACCTACCCTTACCCATGACCCCGCGCCCGCTCATCAGCGTTGTCGCGATCGCCCTTCTCGGACTGCCGGCTGGACGCCCTGCTTTCGGCGTTGAGCCACCCGCAGGCACACAGACGCCGCCCTCGGCTCGGTCCCCCGGCTCTCCCGCCTCACCCGACCCGCTCTCCGGACCCGCCGTCAAGCCGGAAGAGGCCGCCCCTTCGCTCGTCGACCGCACCTTCGCCGGTGACATGAAGCGCCCCGACATGCGCCCCGAAGAGGCGGCGCTGCTCAAACTCTCCCTCGCCCCCGCCGAGAAGCAGCGCACCGACCGCGTGCTCGCCGAGCGGGCTTCGATGCTCGACACCATCGTCCGCGAGAACATCGACGTGCTGCTGCGCCTGCAAGCGGCCCGCGCTTCAGCGGACAAGGCGGCCCTGGGGAGCGTCAACAAGGAACTCCGCGAAGTGCTCCGCCCGCTGCTCGCCAAGGGTCGGTTGCAAGACCAGTTGAAAGAGGCGCTCGAGCCCGAGAACGCCGAGAAGTTCGACGCGCTCGTCCGCGGCTACTACCGGGCCCTGCTCGCCGATGGCCGCAAGAAACCGCTCCGCGGCGGCGACGCGGCCATGAACCCCGCCGACGACCCGAACGGCGTCGATGAAGAGCGCGAGCGTCAGGCGATGGACCGCATGCCCGACGCGGACGCTGCGTCGGCTTCGCGCCGCGAGCGGGCCCGGCTGATGCTCGAAGTGTTCGGCCAGGAAGTGCGCCGGTCGTACGAGCGGATCGCCGCCGAGGGGCAGGGGCGGCTCGAAGAGGTGGCCGAGGCGCTGGACCTCTCGCCCGAACAGCGTGCCAGGGTGCAAGCCCTGGCGACGGAGTTTGCGCAGAAATCCAAGTTGAACCCGACGCCGGCCCAGAAGTCGGAACTGTTCGGGAAGGTGCTGCGCGAGCTTTCGCCGGAGCAGCGGGTGAAGGCGATCGAGTTCATTCGCGGTCGACGCTGACGGCAGGAATCGCCCAGCGGCAGGCGTAAGGGGCTTTCGGGTCGCCGGTCGATCACGCCTGCGTTGGACCCTTCCGATGATTCGTGGACCGAACCGCTCAGTTGCTCGGACCGTTGAATGGAGCGACACTGGCACCCGCGACGCCGTGCCCCCCTCATCACGCCACCCAACCTCCACCCACGCCGTCTGGCCCACCGAAGGCACGCTCCCGCTCTCCGCGGCGATCGTCTGCAAAGACTCCGTCACCACCATCGGACGCACCATCCGCAGCCTCCGCGGCCTGGCGCGCGAAGTCGTCGTGCTCGATTCCGGCTCGACCGACGGCACGCTGCAACTGCTGCACCGCATGGGCGTCAACGCCCAGCACCAGAACTGGCTCGGCTACATCGCGCAGAAAAACTGCGTGCTGCAGATGTGCCGCCAGCCGTGGATCATCAGCCTCGATAGCGACGAATCGCTCGAAGAGGACCTGCGCGGCGCGATCGTCCGGGCTCTGGGCGGCAACGAACCAAGCGCCGACGGCTTCGAGATCAACCGCAAGGTCTATTACAAAGGTGCCTGGCTCGACCACGCGTGGCAGCCCGAGTGGCGGCTGCGGCTGGTGCGCAACGGCGCCGCCGAGTGGACCGGCTACGACCCCCACGACGAACTCGTCCTGAAGTCCCCAACAGGCCGGCGTGAACGGCTCGACGGGGTGATGCGTCACGATTCGATCGAGTCGATCGCCGAGTTCCTCGCCAAGCAGTGCCGGCACGGGCGCACCGCTGCGAAAGCGCTGCACGCGCGGGGGAAGCACAGTTCGATGCTCTCATTGGTGACCTCGCCGACGGGCGCGTGGCTGAAGCAGATGGTGGCGCGGAGCGCGTGGCGTGACGGGTGGCGCGGCTGGCTGGCCGCGGGTGCCGCCGCCGCCGCCGCCTTCGCCAAGCACGCCGCCCTCATCGAACTCGACCGCGCCCCGCACAACGCATCAAGCGCAGGGCACGACACCCGCGCCGCGGTCGACTCGGTCTCCGGTCCTTCCATGCACGACGGCTCCGGCCACGCATGACCACAGAACCCCGACCGTCAGGGAGGGGCCTCCCCGAGCGCGAGCACGCACAAGAACACAAAGAAGCGCCCCGCCTCAGACCCAGCGCCATCGGCGATTCACGCCGTGCCCCAATACTTGATATCGCCGATATGAAGTATGAATCGCCGACGCGAGCCTGATGCGCCGCGCCGAGTTCACTCCAGCGCCGTCCGATGAGGCCACTCGGTTACTCCCAACGCCCGCGTCGCCTCATCGCTCCGGCCCCGCCGCCGCACCGCCCTGCTGCTTCGGCGGATACTCCACCGGATACTCCGGCCGGGGGCGGTACATCATCTTCAGCCAGTCCACGGCGTTCTGGAAACGCCGATCGTCTCGCGTCCTGAACGCCGGTGTCCAACCCCGCACCTCGGGGTGCGGAGCGATCGCATCATCCCGCGGTAGCCCCATCTGCAGCAGCACGCTCCGCTCAGGCTCGGACCAGTCGATCAGCGAGCGCTCGTCCTGCGTCCGGAAGCGATCGAGAATCAGGAAGTTGGTGTACATGCTGCGGTCGGCGTTGGGACGCCGATTCGTCAGCAGCAATCGGCCCGCCGCTGATCCGCCGTGGCATTGCGTCGTCGCGCAGTTGTTGATCAGCCACGCCGAGTGAACCTGGTCGCGGAACTTCTTCATCGATTCCGGGTTCTCGACCACCTGCACCTCGCCGTAGAGGTCGCGGGCACGCACGCGGAACATCGTTTCGAGAATCCTCTCCGGCGGCAGCAGTCGGAACGCCTCTTTCGCCTCACGCGTCGACGGGATGAGCGGATGGTCCGCGTACCGCGTCAGTAGTTTGTCCACCGTCTCGCGCGCAATCGTCATCCGCGGCGGGTCCTTCAAGTCCACCTCGAACACCTTGATCAGGTTGACCTGCGCCTCGGTCAGCAGCGGGAACTCGTCCAGACGCGGGCGGCGCGGGGCCTCGCGCGGCGGGTCCTGCTCATCGCGCGGCCGCCCCTGCGGATCGCCGCGCCCCGCCCTCAGCCGCACCAGCATCGCCAGTTCCGTCCGGAGTTTTTCAGCGTCCACGTTCGCGGGGTCAATCTCGAGAACGCCCTCCGCTTCGGCGAGCCCTTCGTCGAAGAGCTGCTGGTCGCGGGCCCAGATCGCGAGGTCGATGCGCCGTTCCACGTCGGAGTCCTTCACCGCCGCCCGCAGCGCTCGGAAACGCGACTTGGGCGTTTCGAGCACGATCAGCTGCGCCAGCGTGCGCCGATCGAACGGCGACTCGACATTCGACACCCGCACAATCGCAAACCGCGGCTCGGACCGCACAAACTCGCCCTCGACGCTCTGACCGTCGTTGAACACCAGCAGCACCCGGTCGCCGGGCTCGGGCTCGCGGACTCTCTCAGGCACCTTCGTGGGAGGGGGTGCCACTTCGCTCGGCGTTTCCGCAACCGGCGCAGGGGCCGGGGGAGCCGGAGCGGACGGCTCGGGTTCGGGAATGTCGGACTGCCGGCCGGCGCACGGGCACGACCACGCCCCAAGCAGAGCGATCAGAACCAACGGCTTCAGAGCGAGTTTCCGCATGGGTACCGGATCAGAGGCGAAAGAAGGGAAAAAGGCGAGTCACCGCATCGGACACGCAGGACGATCTCAGCCAGCGGACTCTCGACGCGGCCCACGGCACCCGGTTCCAGTGCAATACACGGCCCTCACATGTCCCGAAATCCCGGTCGGAACACAAACAACGCCCCTCGAAGGTCGATCCCCGCCCGAGGCCGCCCATCTTTACAATGCGAAGAGTCCGCCATAAATCGAGCCTGGAGAGCGGTTTGCGCCGAGCGTTCGAGGCTGACCAAGGGTCTTTCGCAGAATTTTGGCGATTTTTTCCTCCCCTCCACTTGATTGATGCTATACTGCAGGTGACGTGTTTCTTCCCTCCTACCCACCGTACTTCCCCCGGTATGGTGGGTTTTTATTTCCGGACTTTGAAAACTGAACGGTTTCTGCTCGCCCAGCCGCTTCACAACCGGGCTCGGCCGAGGTCGTTCGCGCCTTGAAAACCGTGCTCAGGGCTTGCCTCGCACCACCACCAGGCCGACCAGCTCGGCCTCGAGCTCAACCTGGGCCAGCACGATGGCGTCCGGACGCTCGGTCGCGAAGAAGCCGCCAGCGCGGAAACTCTCCCCGAACTCGTTCTTGAACGATGAGAGGTCAAGCGTGATGGTCCGGCCGACATCCAGCGCCGGCACCACGCGGCCGTACTGTGCGTTGAGCCACAGCGTGGTTTCCCGGAATGGCCGGGCGCTGGTGTTAATGATGGTGAGGCGATCCTCATCACGCATCACCTGGGCATCGACGGAGCCGCTCTGCGTTTTCGCCACCGGGTACGCGGCCCCAGCGCCCATGCGGGCCCCGGACTGGCAGCCGCTGACGCCCAAGCCCACCACCACGGTCAGCAGCGTCGCACCGATCTTCAGATTGTTCAGCCTCTTCCTCATGGCACGAGAATAATCCCCCGTGAGCGGATGCGAAAGCGCCAGCAAGAACGCGACCCCACCCTCGTCGGCCGATGCGCCGGGGGCGGAGGCGATCGACACGGCCGCTGTGGCCGCCACCACGACCATCGATCCACGAATCCCCGAGTTGGTGCCGGGCTTTGACGCCCCGTTTTTTCAGGCGGGCTTGGCGGGCTATTCCGACGCCGCCATGCGTCTCATCGCCCGTCGCCACGGCTGCCCCTACTGCGTCACCGAAGCACTGCTCGACCGCACACTGCTCGCCGGCGGACGCGGCTTCGCCAAGGCCGACCTGGGCGAACTGGAGGACAACATCCCCGGCGGCGCTGAAGACCACCCCCTCGCCGGTCAGATCATGGGCTCGACCCCCGACGAGATGGCCGCCGCCGCGATCAAGATGGTCGAGCAAGGCGCACGCCACGACCGCGAGTACAAAGCGATGGCCTGGGGTGTCTGGAATCCGGCGACCCTACCCGGCAGCAAGTCCGACAGAACCCCGACCGTCAGGGAGGGGTTTCCTCATTCACATACCGAAACATCATCGAGAGACGCAGCCGGAAGAAGCCCCTCCCTCACGGTCGGGGTTCTGCCTAACGCCGCCGCCCCCCGCACCTTCGCCACCATCGACGTCAACCTCGCCTGCCCCGTCAAAAAGATCAAGAACAAGGCCCGCGGCGGGCACTGGCTCCGCGAACCCGAAGGTGCCATCGAAATCCTCCGCGCCGTGCGTGACGCCGTGCCGAGCGACATCCCATGCACCGTCAAGCTCCGACGCAGCTTCGACGACACACCCGAGATGGCCGCGGCGTTCGAGCAAATCTTCGACGCCGCCTATGAACTCGGCTACGCCTGGGCCACCGTCCACGCCCGCACCGTCGAGCAGAAGTACGTCGGCCCGTCCCGCTGGACCATGCTCCGCGACCTCTGTGCCCGCGACCCGCAACGCATCGTCTTCGGCTCCGGCGACGTCTGGAACGTCCACGACATCTTCCGGATGCTCGCCTACACAGGCGTCAAAGCCGTCAGCGTCGCACGAGGCTGCATCGGCAATCCCTGGGTCTTCCGCCAGGCACGCCAGATGATGGCGGGCCTGCCGCCCACCGAGCCAACGCTCGAAGAGCAGAGGGCCGTTCTCGAAGAACACTTCGCCCTCTCCGCCGCGCTCCACGGCGAAGAGCCCGCCGGACGAATGATGCGCAAGTTCGGCGTCCGCTTCGCCACGCACCACACAGACCCGGACGCGGTGAGATCCGCGTTCATCCGCTGCGAACGCACCGACGACTGGCAGAAGGTGCTGCGGGAGCACTATTGAGGGACACTGTGCGTGCTGCGAGATGCGCGGAGCGCTTGGCGCTGTGCGCCAGGCAATGCGATTCTCGGTTCTCGCGGAAAGCGCACCGCCCAATGGGCATCGCGCGCAGCACGCCGTCCTACAGTTTCCCCGTCCCGTCCCGGTAGCTCAGTCGGATAGAGCAGCCGCCTTCTAAGCGGCAGGTCGTGCGTTCGAATCGCACCCGGGACGCTTGCATGCGCCCCGAGTGCCCCACGCCCAGCCGCCGCGCTGTGGCAACCGCTCGGCCCTGAATCAGCTCGTGTAGAGGCTATCCCTAAACCCGGCTTCAGCCGGTGTATTTCACGGGATTCACGAGGTTTAGGGATAGCCGCTAGAGTTTCTATACCGAAGGACTGCTCCTTCGACCCAGTGTGCGCACGTGCCACACTCAACAGAAACCGCGACCGCACGATCGGGCCAACGGCGTTCAGCCGCTCCGCCAGCGGATTCGCCGCGCTAGTCAAGAAAAAAAAGACCCGCGAACCTCCCTCGGTCCGCGGGCCTTCGTGATTTCTCGCTTCGATGATCGCGGCGTTTCACGTGCAGGGCGAGGCGAACACGCTCAGGAACAGCACCAGGTCGGCGGTGTCCACCGTGCCGTTGCCGTCCATGTCGCCGTTCGTGAATACCGGCACCGTCTGCCCGAAGAAGCCCAGCAGGATGACCAGGTCGGCGGTGTCGATCTGGTTGTCGCCCGTGAAGTCGCCAGGGCACACCGGGGGCGTGGCCAGGGCGATCCGCATGAAGGCCTGCGGCGCGCCGAATGCGGGAGTCGAGTTGAGGTCTTGCCCCGCGCCGTTGCGGAGCGTGATGAAGCCGTAGAGTTGCAGGTCGTCGGTGAGGACCCAGTCGTTGGGCTCGAAGGCGGCGAGGGTGTTTGTTCCACGACCGACGAAGGCGTCGTCGTTGAAAAGCCCGTCACCGTTGACGTCGACCGGATCGCCCTCGCGGAGGACGACGACGCCGTTGACCACCACGACGTTGTCGGCGGCGGGGTTGGCGCTGTTGGTGTCACCGACGAGGACGTAGTCCCCGTTGCGGTTGATGTTGAAGGCCGAGAAGGTGGTGCCCCAGTTCTCGCCCGCGCCGGGTCCGATGGGGTCGCCGGTCTTGGCGATGAGGACACCGTTGGCCACGGCCCAGTCGTTGTCGGCGGGGTCGTCGCCGCGGGCGTACCAGTCGCCGTTGGCCTTCATGTCGTTGTTGAAGACGGCGGTGAATGTGACGGTGGTGCCGGGGATGAGCTGGTTGGCCTGCATCACCACGCGGTTGTTGACCACCAGCGCGGCGTCGCTGAGCGTGCCGACGGTGCCCGCGGCGATGTACGACGTGCCGTCCGCCGAGGAGTAAAACGTGTTCGCCGAAATCGAGCGCCACACCTCGATGCCGGTGCCCGCGAGGTTGGTCACGCTGGTGACGTTGGACTGGTGGAAGGCGGCCTGGTCGTACATGATGGCCGGGCGGCGCGTGGTGGCGATGTTCTGGATGGTGCTGTCCTGGGTGCCGATGGTCCCGTTGTCGAGCAGGTGGACCGATCCGAGGGAGTTGCCGAAGGTCTCGTCGCCGCTGAAGCCGGTATCGAGCAGGCCAGAGATGGACGATCCCATGGCGAAGGGGACGGTGAAGCTCGCGCCGCCGGTCCAGCGGATGACCTTCTGAAAGACAGCGGCTGAGCCGCCGCGGGCGCGGGCCGAGAAGGCGAACTGGTTGAGGGTGTTGAAGCGGCCCGAGCCGATGGCCGAGCCGAAGAAGTCGTAGAGCTCGCCGGACGCGCCGCCGATGATCGGGCGACCTTCCTGCGCGAACGCGGAGCCAGTGAGGCCGGAGCCCATCATCAGGATGGTCTCGGAATCCGCGCCCTGCTGGGTGCGGGCCTTGAGGAGCCACAGCGAACCATCGGGCGACATGATGAGGTCTTCGAGGGCACGGAAGTTGGTCGCCGCCGGGAGCCCCGCGAGGTCGAGCGCGCCGGGCACGACCGACGTCGGGCTGGTGGCGATCTTGGTGTAGATGATGTCGCGGTCGACGACGACAGGGGTGCCCGCCAGCGCGGGCGCGGCGATGCACGCGGCACCCGCGGCGGACACGAGCACTCGGACCACTCCACCGGAACGATGCGAAGTCATGCGGTTCATGGGGCCTCTCTCTCTTTGATTGGGATGGTCGTCGGATCGTGATGCGGGCGGCCGACGGCCGCAGCCTCACACGCACAGCCTAACGCGCCGTGGGCGCGGGCCATAGGGGTTTTCCCGACGAGGGTGCGTGATTTCGAGGCCCGTGAGGGCGTGTCCTCGAGCCTATGAGCACAGACGCCATAACACCGGGGGGAGCCGGAGGATCGCTCCCGTTCCGGCACTGCTGTCTCCCAAGGCGGAGCCAGCAGTGGCACGAAGTTGAATTTCCGTTTGACCCGGCCCGAACGCCGACCGACCTCGGGCGGCGGAACCCGGCCCGAAGCCTCACCCCACCGCCGCGCACACCTTCCGGGCCGCGTCGGCCAGATCGGTCGCCGCCTGCATCGTCGGAATTTTCGACTTGGAATCTTCGAGGTACTTCCGACCCTCGGCGACATTGGTGCCTTCCAGCCGGACCACCAGCGGGACCTTGAACCCCACCTGCTGGGCGGCGTTTACGATCGCGTGCGCGATGATGTCACAGCGCATGATCCCGCCGAAGATGTTGACCATCACGCCCTTCACCGAGGCATCGGAGAGGATGATGCGGAAGCCCTCGGTGACGGCTTCTTCAGAGGCGCCGCCGCCGACATCGAGGAAGTTCGCGGGTTGGCCGCCGGCGTGCTTGATGATGTCCATGGTGGCCATCGCCAGGCCGGCACCGTTGACCAGGCAGCCGATGTTGCCCTCGAGCTGGATGTAGTTGAGCCCGAACTTCGCCGCCTTCAGCTCGTTGGCGTTCTCCTCGCTCGGGTCGAACATCGCCTGGATGACGGGCTGACGGAAGATCGCGTTGTCGTCGAAGTTGAACTTCGCGTCGATCGCCAGCACCTGCCCGTCAGGGTTGGCACCGTTCGGCGGCGTGACGATGAGCGGGTTGATCTCGGCGAGGGCGCAGTCCTTGTCGACGTAGAGCTTGGCCAGGGCCGTCATGATCTTGGTCGCCGCGGTGACCTGCTTGCCCTTGAAACCCAGGCGGTACGCGATGTCGCGGGCTTCGCACGCCTGCAGCCCGATGAGCGGATGAATCGGCTGCTTGATGATCGCGGCGGGGTTGCGTTTGGCGACCTCCTCGATCTCGACGCCGCCCTCGCTGGAGGCGATGAGCACGTTGCGCCGCGTGGCACGATCGGTGGTGATCGCGAGGTAGTACTCCTTGGCGATATCGACGCCCGCCGCCACCAGCAGCTTTTTCACCTCAAGCCCCTCGGGGGGCGTCTGCGGCGAGACCATGCGGTGGGTGAGCATGAACCGGGCGGCGTCCTCGGCCTCTTTCGCCGAGCGGACGAGTTTGACAAACCCCGCCTTGCCGCGACCGCCGGCATGGACCTGGGCCTTGACCACGACGAGCCCGTTATCGCCCAGACCGGCATCGCTGACGGCCCGCTTGTAGGCGGGCGCGGCGGCCTCGATCGATTCGATCATCTGGCCGGACGGCACGGGGATGCCGGCGTCGGCGAGGAGCTGGCGGGCTTGGTATTCGTGGATTTTCATGGGGGGCGGGGGCGGGGGGGGATTCACCGCGGAGGCGCTGAGTGCGCGGAGGAGAATTGGAAATCTGAAGCGGGGAGTATACCTGTGGCGGTTGGTGATGCGCTCCGCCGTGCCAAGATGGTCGTCCCGCACGGCCACTCGGACTCGCACCGCCGAGCGCCCCGCCCATAGCATCCTGCACGATGAACTGCCTTCGATGTTCGTTGACCTGCGTCACGCTCGCTGCGCTGCTGGCCGGCTGCGCGAGCCCCTCGATCTGGGAGCGGCGCTTCGAGCCCGCCGAGGGTGTCGTCACCGCCCCGATCGACGCTCGTGCCGCCCCGGTGCCGGTCTCATTGCGTCGCGTGCCGTGGGAACGGCTTGACGGCGCGCGCACGGAGCTTGAGTCCGAACTCGCCGCGAGCGATGCGCCTTTCGAGGAGTGGACGGTCGAGCGCCGCCGTGACGCGGACGCGCGGCTTCTGCGGGCGCTGCAGGTGACGCAGGCCCCCGAGTCCGTGCGCATCCTGGGCGTCTCGGAGTTCCGCACCACCGCGTTTGATCGGCCCGATGAGAACGACCTCGCGGACCTCGCCTCCGCCGTGGGAGGCGACACGGTGGTGTGGACGTCGCGTCACCTCGGCAAGGCCGACGCCGTCGTCCAGCAGCCGGTCACGTCAACGTCGACCTGGACCGGCTGGTACGGCCGCGGCGGGCGCACACGCACCTTCTCCGAATCCACCACCACGTTTGTGCCCGTGAAAATCAGCGCGGATCAGTACGAGTTTGTCGCGTTCGTGCTGCGGACGCGGTGACGCTGACGCCACGCCGACCGCGCGATCTCCGCGCTCGCACACCGGTTGTTTGCCGTTCGCCGGCCCTCGCTTGCGCTTCGGGTTCGTCGAAGGCCGCCGCGAACGAACCCGAAGCGCAAGCGAGGGCCGGCGCACGATCGCCAAGAATGCACCTCTCATTTTCCATATCGACCCATCCCACTGCATCAGCAATGGCCACCGACGACCCTCCCTGCAGGCGGGAGTGCCGTCGATGGCCCGCGAATCTCGTGGACCGTCATTCCATCAGTTCGCGTTCTTCGCCATGAACCCCATGATCTTCTCGGCAATCACCGCCCCGTCCTCCTCGAGCGCGAAGTGGCCCGTGTCCAACAGGTTGAAGTCGAGATTCTTGAGGTCACGCTTGTAAGGCTCGGCACCGACGGCGGGGAAAATCGGGTCGTTCTTGCCCCACACGATCAGCATCGGGGGCTGGTGCTCGCGGAAATACGCCTGCCACTTGGGGTAAAGCGGCGGGTTGGTACCGTAGCTCAGGAACAGGTCGAGTTGGATGTCCTTGTTGCCGGGGCGGTCCATGCCGGCCTGGTCGATGGTCCATGCGTCGGGGCTGATGGAGGCGACGTCGCGCACGCCGGTGGTGTACTGCCACTTGGTGGCGTCGATGACGAGCAGCTGGCGCAGGGCCTCGCGGTTCTCGGTGCTCGGGTCCTTCCAGTACTTCTTGATCGGTGCCCAGAACGAGTCCGGCAGGCCCTCTTCGTAGGCGTTGCCGTTCTGCACGATCAGGCCGCTGATCCGCTCCGGGTGAGCGCTCGCGATGCGGTAGCCGATGGGCGCCCCGTAATCCTGCACATACATCGAGAACTTCGTCAGCCCGACCTTGACCGTGAACTCATCGATGATCGACGCGAGGTTGTCGAACGAGTACTCGAACTCGGTGTGCTTCGGCGTGCCCGACTGGCCGTAGCCGGGGTAGTCCGGCGCGATCAGGCGGTACTTGGTGGCCAGCACGGGGATGAGGTTGCGGAACATGTGCGATGAGGTCGGGAAGCCGTGGAGCAGCAGGATGGCCGGGGCGTCCTTGGGTCCGGCCTCGCGGTAGAACACATCGACGCCCTTGATGTTGACCGTGCCATACCGCACCGAGGCCTGGGCCGCGGTCGCGCTGGTTGAAGCGTGAGGCGTGCCGGGCTCGGCGCGGGTCGACGCAACCGGCAGCAGCGCCGCGGCGGCCGCCGCCAGAGCAACGGCGGAGACGTGCGGCAGCCAGGGTAAGGGTCGGCGTGAGGCGGATGTCGTGTTCATGTGGGATCCTTCATCGAAGCGGGGCGAGGGGGTAGGAGGCTGGGGCGGCGGCCCTCGGCGTCCAGTATAGATCATTCGTTCTATTTGGTGCCGCTTGCACGCTCCTGGTTGCGGCCTATTCGTCGAAAAACATAAAGCACTGTCGCCAAAGCCTTTACGTCGGTCCGTGGGCCGGTGCTCCGCCGCGGTACCCTCAGCACCCTTGGACCCACGACTCCCCATCAACCAGCGGCGCGACGAGATCGAGCGGGCCATCCGCGAGCATCAGGTCATCGTACTCTGCGGCGAGACGGGCTCGGGCAAGACCACCCAGTTGCCGCAGATGTGCCTGGCCATCGGGCGCGGCGTCAAGGGCATGATCGCGCACACCCAGCCGCGCCGGCTCGCGGCGCGCAGCGTCGCCGCACGCATCGCCGAAGAAGTTGGCGAGCCGCTGGGGCAGACCATCGGCGTCAAGGTGCGCTTCCACGAGCAGACCTCGCGCTCGACGCGCGTCAAGCTGTTGACCGACGGCATGCTGCTGGCCGAACTCGCCGGCGACCGCGAACTCCGCGCGTACGACACGATTATCATCGACGAAGCCCACGAACGCTCGCTGAACATCGACTTCCTGCTGGGCATCCTCCGCGACCTGCTGCCGCGCCGGCCCGACCTCAAACTGATCGTCACCAGCGCCACCATCGACACGGCCCGATTCGCGGCCTATTTCGCGGGCACTCCGGCGGCCCATCCGAACCCCGAGCGCAAGCTCGGGGCCTCGGCGTCTGCTCCCCCGCCCGCGACACCGCCGCGCCCCGCGCCGATCATCGAAGTCTCGGGCCGCACCTTCCCCGTCGAGATCCGCTACCGCCCCTGCACCGACGACGAGGATGACTTCGACCGCGTCGAAGTCGGCGCCGTGGTGGACGCCGTGGAGGAACTCTGCAACCCGCGCCTGCCGCAGGGCGACATCCTGGTGTTCCTTCCGGGCGAGCGTGAGATCCGCGTGTGTACCGACGCCCTGCGCCGCGCGATGGGGAATGACGCTGAGATTCTGCCGCTTTTCTCGCGGTTGACCAACGCCGAGCAGGACCGCATTTTCCGTGCGACCAGCGGCGAGAAGCAGCGCGTCGTGCTGGCGACGAACATCGCCGAGACATCGCTCACCGTGCCCGGCATCCGCTATGTCGTCGACACGGGCCTGGCACGCCTCAACCGCTACGACCCGCAGAAGAAGGTGCAGCGGCTGCCGATCGAACCGGTCTCGCGCGCCAGCGCCAACCAGCGCAGCGGCCGCTGCGGTCGCGTCAGCGAGGGCGTGGCGATCCGGCTCTACAGCAAGGACTCGTTCGAGGCGCGGCCCGCGTTCACCGATCCCGAGGTGAAACGCAGCGGCCTCGCGGGGGTCATCCTGCAGATGCGGGCGCTGTCGCTCGGCGACATCGAGGCTTTCCCGTTTCTCGAGCCGCCGGACGCGGCGGCGATCCGCGACGGGTACGAGACGCTGTTCGAGCTCGGTGCGATCGATGCGCCGGCGCGGCACGGCAGGCTCACCGAGATCGGGCGCCGTATGGCCCGCATCCCCGCCGACCCGCGCGTGGCCCGAATGCTGCTCGCGGCGCAGCACGAAGGCCGGAGCGGGTGCGTCGAAGAAGTCATCGTGCTCGCGGCGGCGCTGTCGATCCAAGACCCACGCGAGCGCCCGATGGGCAAGCAGGACGAGGCCGACCGCGCCGGGCTGGTTTTTCGGCATGAATCCAGCGATTTTCTCACGCTGCTTCGGCTGTGGGACCAGTACGAGCACGCCTCGGATTCGATGGGCTCGGGCGCCGTGATCGGCTGGTGCCGTTCGCTGTTTGTCTCGGCGGCGCGGATGCGCGAGTGGGGCGAGACGATCCGACAGCTCCGCACCGTTGCGGACGAGCTCGAACTGCCGCGCCGACGCGGGCGGATCGCCGACGCCGTGCTCGACGAAGACGCCATCCACCGCGCCCTGCTCACCGGGCTCATCTCCAACGTCGCGTGCCGCGAGGGCGGCACCACCGGCCCATCGGCGTTCGAGTACCGCGGGATGCGCGGCAACGTCGTCTCGATCTTCCCCGGCTCGGTGCTCTTCAAGAAGGCCCCGCAGTGGATCATGTCGGCGGAGGTCGCGCACACCACGCGCCTGTACGCACGCACCTGCGCGCGGATTGATCCACAGTGGGTCGAGGAACTCGCCGGCCATGTGTTCCAGCATCAACTGAGCGACCACCACCTCGACAGCGCCACCGGCGAGCCGTGCGCGTGGGAGCGCGTCACCATGAGCGGCATCGTGGTCGTCCCACGCCGAAAGACGGCGATCGCCCAACGCGATCCGGCGCGGGCACGCTCTTTGTTCATTCTCGAAGCGCTCGCTAGGGGCAAGTGGCAGCCGACGGGCGCGGAGCACACCCCCGCGCTTCTCGCGGCGAACCGCCTGATTCTGGAGAGCGCCGCCCGGGCCGGCGCGAAACTGCGGCGTCACGATGTCGGCGCCACGCCCGAGGCGCTCGCGATGTGGTTCGATGCTCGCCTGGGCCCCGAGGTGTGCGATCCCGCCTCGTTGCGGGCCTGGCTCGGGGCCGATGCTTCGCGCGATCGCACGCTCCGGCTTGCTCAGTCCGATGTGCTGAGGCCCGACGCGGTCGCCGCCCTCGACGCGGTCCGTTTCCCGGATTCTTTCGCGCTCGCGTCGGACGCGGGCGACGTGCGCGTCGCGCTGGAATACACCTTCTCACCCGGCCACGAGGACGACGGCGTGACGGCGTCCATCCCGCTCACGGCGCTCCCGGCCCTCGGCGTCGAGCGTGCCGCGTGGCTGGTGCCGGGGATGCTCGGCGAGGTTGTGCTGGCACTTGTGAAGTCGCTGCCGAAGCCGCTCCGCGTGGCTCTCGAGAGCAAGTCCGATCTCGCCGAGGCTGCGCACGCGTGCGCGGAACTCACCGACTTCGGCGAGGGGGGCCTTCCCGCGGCGCTCAGCGATGCCGCGTCGGGCCTCTACGGCGTCGACATCCCCCCCACCGCCTGGCCGCTCGCCGGGCTGCCGGCGCACCTCCGTCTGCGCGTGCGCGTGGTCGATCATCATGGTGCTGAGCTCGCCTCTTCGCGCGATGTGGGCGAGTTGCAGCAGCGTTTCGAGGCGCGCATCCGCAAGGCCCGCGCCGCCGAGGCTCGGCACCGCTTCCAGCGCGACGGCGTCACCGATTGGACCTTCGGCGACCTGCCCGAGCGTGTGGCGTCGGAAGATGGATCAACGCCGGACTTGTTCCCGGCCATCGTGGACCGCGAGGCCGCCGTTGAGTTGACGCTGGTGGAGTCTTCCGACCACGCCGCGCGGCTGAATCACGCGGGGATTCGTCGGCTCTTCGCGCTGGCGTGCCGCGAAGAGGTCGAGGCGCATCTCGATTCGCTTCCCAGCCTCGGCGAGATGGTGAAGCACTACCAGGCCCTCGGCAACGCCGCGCAGCTGAAGGGCGAACTCACGGCGCTCATCGCCGAGCGTGCATTCATGAGTGACGCGAGCCTCCCCACCACACGCGACACCTTCGAGAGCCGCAAACAGGAGTGCTGGGGACGCCTCGTCACGACCGCACGCGACGTCGGCGACATCGTCTCGCGCATCCTCGAACCGCGGGCCATCGTCGCGCGCCGGCTGAACCAGGGCACCAACCGCAACTGGGCACTCAGCGTGGCGGACATCCGCGAGCACGCGGCGTACCTCATGCCGCGCGGCTTCTTGCTTACCGTGCCGTGGGAACACCTGCGCCGCTACCCGCTCTACAGCGCGGCGATGCGGGCCCGCTTGCTCAACCTCCGCGAAGACGGCTCGGGAGCAGAGAAGGAACTGCTGACGAAGTTCGCGCCGGCGTGGAAGCGGTTCACCGCGTGGGTGGCCCGCGCCATGAGCGCTGAGCGCGCCCGCGCCGAGGCGGAGCAGGCGGAAGCCGAGAAAGCTACCCGTGCGGCCTCCTCAGGCGGCAAAGGTGCCGCGGCGAAAGCCCCGCTGCCGCAGTCGCGGCGTGCCGCCCCGCGTGTGAATCTCGAAGCGGGCGAGTGGGCGATGGACCCGGGGGCGCTGCCGCCGGCGGTTTGGGCGTATCGATGGTTGCTGGAAGACGCCCGCGTGGAGCTCTTCGCGCCGGAGACGCCGGGGGCTCCGCGCGGCGTGTTCGGCACGCTCGACGCGGCATGGAAGAAAGCGGGCGCATGAGCCGACACATCTTCGCACGCGCGGGCTTCGCCTTCGATACCTGATGCCTGATGCCCGGTCCCTGGTGCCTCCCTCACACAAACTCGACCATCCCGTCGTACGCGTGCGAGACGGTGGTGTCGCAGTTCATGCTCCGCAGGATCTGCCGCGTGAGCGCCAGCTTGCGTTGCAGGGCTTCGTCGTCGTTCATCGGGTCGTGGTGCGTCACGATCCAGCGCTTGGCGCCGCTGAACTTGGCCAGCGCGCACGCGTTGCCCAGGCCCGTGTGGCCCCAGCCGATCTTCTTGGTGTATTCCTGCGGCGTGTACTGCGCCTCGGCGATCAGCACGTCACAGCCCTTCACGAAATCGATGGTGCGCTGGTACGGCTTGCACACGTCGCTATCGGGGGTCAGGTCGTGCGGCTTGCCGAGGTAGCCCTGAAGGAACTCGTTGTCGGTGATGTAGGCGATGCGCTGGCCGCCGAGATCGATGCGGAAGCACACCGTCGCGCCGGGGTGGTTGGTGAAGTCCCACGCGATCGAGATCTTGCCGAACTTGATTGGGTTGGTGTCGAGCGTCTTGAAATCCAGCGTGGCGTGCATGTCCTTGAGTTCGACGGGGAAATAGTCACGGTCGAGCTGCCCCTGGAACACCGAGCGCAGGTCCTTGCGGAAGCCCGAGGCGCCGTAGAGCGTCACGGAAAAGCCGGGGATGTACGCCGGCGCGAAGAACGGGAAGCCCTGGATGTGGTCCCAGTGGGTGTGCCCGATGAGGATGGGCAGGTGGCGCGGGCCGCTCTTGGCGAGCTCGACGCCCAGCTCGCGGATGCCGGTGCCAGCGTCGATGATGACCAGGTCGTCGCCGTGGCGCACTTCGAGGCACGCGGTGTTGCCGCCGTGACGGGCGACCTTCGCGCCGGGCACGGCGATCGATCCGCGCGTGCCCCAGAGTTTCCAATAGGGCTGGTTGGTGTCGAGCTCGGGCGCGTAGACCTCCTGCACGCCCCCCACCACCGGGACCGCCGATGGCATCGACGGCGGCGGCAGGCGGCGCGCGAAGAACGCCTCGACGAGCGACAGCACCTGCTCCTTCTCGAACGGCTTGACGAGGAAGTCGAACGCGCCGAGCTCGAAGGCCTGCTCGGAGTCGCTCTTGAAGTTCCGGGCCGAGCACATAATGACGCCGATGTGCGACGTCGACGAGTTATCTTTGAGCTGCTTGAGGACGTCGATGCCGTGGACCCGCGGCATCATGATGTCGAGGAAGATGAGGTCCGGGTTGAAGACGAGGACCTTGTCGAGCGCGTCCATCCCGTCGACCGCCGTCTCGACCTCGAAGCCGGCCTTGGCGAGGATGCGCTTGAGCAGCTCGAGGATTTGGGGCGTGTCGTCGGCGACGAGGATGCGGCGTTTGAAGGGGTTGAACTCGGCCATGGGTTTCCTCGGGAAGGCATCAAGGCATCAAGGCAACGAGGCATCAAGCGGCGGGCTCGCGATCCACTCGCCGTCCTACGGCATGGGGTCTGGGGCAACATACACCATCGGCAAATCGACGGAGAAAGTCGAACCTTGCCCCGGCTGGCTGGCCGCCTCGACCTCGCCGCCCATCAGACGGCACAGTTTGCGGACGATGGACAGGCCCAACCCCGTCCCGCCGAACTTTTTCGTCGTCGACGAATCCGCCTGCTGGAACGGCTGGAAGAGCTTGCCGAGCTGCTCGGGCGTCATGCCGATGCCGGAATCCACGACGTCAAGCCGCAGCCACGGGCCTGCCGACGTCTCCCGCACCCCCGCCCGAAGCGTCACCGTCCCCTCTTGCGTGAACTTGCAGGCGTTGCTCAAGAGGTTGAACAGCACCTGACGCACCCGGGTCATGTCGCTGATCATTTCCTTCAGCCCTTCGGCCCGCACCTCGCTCACCAGGCGGTTGCCGTTCTTCTCGGCCATCGGCTTGACGGCACGCAGCGTGTCCTCGATCACCGCCGCCGCGTCGAAGGTCTCAATGTGCAGTTCGATCTTGCCCGCCTCGGCCTTGGCCATGTCGAGCAGGTCGTTGATCAGCACGAGCAGGTGCTTGCCCGCGGCGTTGATGGTCTTGAGGTCGTCGCCGGCGGTCGCCGCGCCCGGACCCCATTCTTTCGCGTCGTCGATCAACAGGCTGCTGTAGCCGATGATCGACTGCAGCGGCGTGCGGAGTTCGTGCGTCATGCTCGCGAGGAACACCGTTTTGGCCTGATTCGCATCTTCCGCCGCTTGCTTCGCGTGCGCGAGTGCGGTGTTCTGACGGGCCAGTTCATGCTTAAGAAGCTCGGTCTCGTTGGCGCGAGATTGGATCGCCTGCTGGCGGGCGCTCGTCTCGGAAACATCGATCAAGATCAGCCACGACTGCCCGCTGATGTTGGCCGCGTGGACGTCGACAAACACGCCAGGTGCGAGTTCGCACTGTGGGATGACGGTCGGCTCGTGCCCCGCTGGAAACAGCCCCGCCGCCACGGGGAACGCGTCATCGATGAGCGACCCAACGGTCGGGGCGGCGTCGGCGTAGCGGGTCCACTCTTCGGTTGTGCTAGGAACTTCGATCACCCGTCCGTCCGACGAC
Organism: Phycisphaerales bacterium; assembly: GCA_046154665.1. Classification (GTDB taxonomy): domain Bacteria; phylum Planctomycetota; class Phycisphaerae; order Phycisphaerales; family UBA1924; genus JAFLCM01. The sequence goes on from JBJXFG010000067.1 coordinate 39,775, forward strand.
ACCCGCGCGCACGCCGGACGCATCGTCACCCGCGCCAGGCTGGCGAGGTAGGCGGCGACCGGCAGCGGCAGCGTGTTCATCCGGCTCATCCCTGCACCCCCGCCTGCCCCCCCGCCTGCCCCCCCGCCGCGCCCCCAAGAACCTTGCGGGCCAACGCCGCGAACGCGGCCTCGACGTTCTCCCCGGACTTCGCGCTCGAACTCAGCACCGTCCAACCCGCGCCCTGGAGGGCTTCGATGTCGGCGTCGGTGATCTCGAACTTGTCCGTGAGGTCTGACTTGTTCACCACCGCGACAAACGGCACCGCGCCGCCCCCGATCGCCGGCGCTTCTTTGTCGACGCGGGCCTTGAGGTCCGTCGCCGTCGTCAGCGTCGCCTTGCGGGTGCGGTCCATCACCAGCAGATACCCCGCGGCCCCCTTGATGTACGACATGTTCACGCGCGTCGAGTCGTCTTCACCGGCAACGTCCCACAGCATGAGCAGGGCGTCCTTGCCGTCGACGCTGATGGTTTTCTTGTCGACCTTGACGCCGACGGTGGAGAGGTATTTGTCGGAGAACACGCTGGAGACAAAGCGAGCGATGAGGGAGGTCTTTCCCACGCCGAAGGCCCCGACCATGCAGACTTTCTTGGAGATCATGGGCTACCCAAGGCAGTTTCAACGCGGAGACCGCGGAGGCCGCGGAGGAAGGCAGGGGATGAGGGGAAGGCACGAGGCACGGAGGCACGAAGTGAAAGGTACCGCCACGCAGCCCCATCAGTGACGAGGCGATTCAATCGACAGAAAGCGTAGCAGATCACCTCGATGAACTTGCAATCGGCGATTTCGATGAAAGAACTACGAGCTTCCGCGCGGCTGGGCGGACGTTGCGCTCTTCTCTGTGCCCTGCTCCGCGTCCTTCGCGTCCTCCGCGTTGAAACTCTGGCTTCGCTTAACGCCGCGGCAGGATCACCCGGATGTTCACGCGACGATTCGCCTCGCGGTCCTTGTCGGTGCCCTCTTCGGCGACCATCGGATCGGTCGCGCCCACGCCCAGCGGCGTCAGATAGTCGGCGTTCACGCCCGCCGTCACCAGCACCGCTGCCACCTGGTCGGAGCGCTGCTTGCTGAGACGCATGTTCTTGGCCTCGGCGCCGGTGCCGTCGGTGTGGCCGACCAGTTCGACGCGCAACTGCACGTCCTGCTCCTCGGCGATCTTGACGAGTTCCTTGATGTCGCGCACCAGTTCGCGGAACATCGCGTCCTGTCCCGGCGAGAGGTCCGTCGTATTCACGATGAAGCGCGGCTTCTTGGCCTCGATCTTCTGCTTGAGGGCCTGCAGCGAAGGCAGCGTGGTGTTGGTGACGCGGTCTTCGTTGAACTGGGTGACGCCGGGGATGAGCAGCGCGCGGGCGCGGGCGAAGGCGAGCCACTTGTTGGCGGTGCTGCCCATCGCCGTCAGCACGCCGCCGTCGAAGGCCAGACTGACGCCCTGCGGCGGTCGGAGGACCGTTTTCGCCTTGAAGAGCACGAACCCCGGCTCGCTCGATTGGTGCTGCTCCATCAGCAGCCGGACGTTCGCCGGGCCGAGCCGCGAGAAACTCGGCACGTCGGTCTGGGCGGTTGCGCCACGTTCCTGTGGCGTCTGCTCGGGTCGATTGAGGAACTCGGCGGGGTCGCGTGCGAACGGGTCGCGCAGGCCGTAGACGTTCCACACGCCGTCGACCTTTTCTGTGCGGGTGACGAGAATTCCAGGCTGCGACTCGACGGCGTCGACGAACTTGTCGAACTGGCTCCGCGTGGCCCAGCGTTCGTACATCCACCACCCCAGCAAGAGCAGCACGACGCCGATCACGAGCCACGCGAGGAACGTCTTGCGTTTCTTCTTTGGGTCCGCCGCGCCCTCGCGGCGCTGTTCGAGCAGCACCGGCTCAAGATCAGGGCGGCACACCGCGAACACCGACGTATCACCCTCAAAGCTCGCGAGTGACTCCGCCATCGACGCGCTGACGCGCTCGAGGCTTTCGGCCATGGTCTGGCGGAGCACTTCCGCCGGCGTGCCGCGGATCGCCGCCGCGAGGATCGCCCGCGGCGCATGCTCGATCCACACCGTCATCGTGCCCACGCGCATCGAGTTCAGCGCCTCAACGGCTCCCTTCGTGCGCTCGGGCGAGTCGGCGTTGGTGTCGTGGAACGAGTCCTTCACGAAATCCTGGATCGCCGTGAGCATGCCCGACACCATGTCGGGGTCTTGCCCGGCGACGGCGTCGGCTTGCAGGTGCTGCAAAAGCAGGCCGGTTTCGCGGTGGATCAGGAACACCTGCTCCACGCGGAAGGCCAGCGTGTGCAGCATGACGACCTCGGCGTACGAACGCCCGGTTCGCCACGATTCGATCCGCCAGCCGAGCCCCTTGAACGTGAGCGATTGCTCCAGCGCTTCGTTCAAACCCTGGATGGCGCGGAGAAACGTGTCGGCGACGGCCTTGCGGATCGCCGGGCCCATGACAGGAAAAATCGCGTCGACGATGGCCTGCGGGTGCTGGCGGACGCTGGTTTGCAGCGATCGTTCGATGGTCGGCGCGAGCGCTTCGCCCAGCGCGCTGTCTTGAGCGTTGCGGATGGCGACCGCCCCGGGGAGCGCCTTGGCGATCTCGGCGGCATGAGCGGCGGGATCGTCGAACCGACGCCGCGCGTCCTTCATGTCGTCCCACTCGGGACCGAGGAGAAGGTTGCGCACGGTCTCCATCTCGGAGGGCGCGGCGGTTGAACCGCGCGGCGGGCGATCGCTGAAATGGTCGTCGTCGGCGTGCTCGCGCGAGTCCATCGCGTGCGACGACGCCGCGCCTTCGCCTTCGACGGCGTCAACGTACGACTCGCCGAAGTCCGCGTCCTGCGGGTCTTTCGGGGTCAGGTCGGCGGGGTTCTGGTCGTCGTGGTCGCCTTGCATCGCTCAACTCGCCTCGTGCTTGTGAGCTTGGCTCGTGGTCGTTCGCAACTCGCCCGCTCCGCGGGCCCTTCCGTGTGGCATGCTCACGTCTTCGTGAGCATGCTGGATCGGTGGAGGGAGAGCATGCTCACAAAGACGCGAGCATGCCTCCCGACGAATGCCGGCTAGTCCTTCTTGCGCGAGCCCTTCACTTCGTCCTTGAGACGCAGCGCGAGGTCGGTCAGCAGATCTGCCAGGGCGAAGCGGTCGGTCTTGCTCTGACGCAGATCGTTGAACGAGCGCTCGAGCAGCGCCGAGAGGTCGCGCTGGGTCTGGCCGATCTCGTCGCGCAGGGCCTTGGACTGATCGAGGATGCTCTTGCGGAGCTCGCGGTGGTTCTCGCCCGTGCGTTCGTCGAGCTCGGTGAGCCGCTTCTCGAACGTCTTGCCGGCGGTGGTGAATGTCTGCGCAAGTTCCTTGTCGCCGTGAAGACGTTCACCCTGCTCGGCCTTCAGCCGCTCGTTGAGCGAGCCGAGCTCGTTCTTGACGTAGTGCTCGAGTGACTCGAGCCGCTTCTTGAACTCGTCGCGGACGTCCTGAACGTCCTTCGAGACCTTTTTGTCGAGCCGCGAGATCTGCTGGTCGGTGCTCCGGGCGTGGCTGCCAAAGAGGATGTCACGAACCTTGTCGAGGCTCTCGCCACCGGCCGGCGGGGCGGCCTCGTCGTCGGTCTTGGGCTTCGTCGCTTTCTTCGGGTCGGCGGCCATCGTGGTCTCCGTTGGGTGGTCGTCTCCGGCTTGGCTTCATGCCGGGACACGCGAGCGGGGAGGAACTCCGAGACAGATATCGGCTGTTGGGCGACTTTACCACAGGGCGAGATGCCCGGGTGAAGGGGAAGCGAGGCCCGCCTTCGCCCGATGCAAGCCACGAAGCCGTCACTGAGCCGCTCTGGGCGAAGTGACGGATGACGGAGCCATTGCCAAGGCGACTTGCGTTCACGAGTCTCGAGCGTTCGGCTTCCCGCTCGGACGCGCCGGCTTCGAACGCGTTGTTCTTGCACCCGTAGAGAGACTCGGTTTGATGGGCTTCGGGCCGATCCGTCACTTCGCCCAAAGCGGCTCAGTGACGGCTTGACAATGGGTCGACCGGGCGAACGGAGTTCCAAAAAGCAACAACCCCAGGGGGATACCCTGGGGTTGTCGTGTATATCGAGAACAGTTGGGTCACGTTTGGGACGCCGTTACCGGCGTCGTGTCTTGGTCGATCGCTCGACCCAGACGAGATGATGTTGACTTGTTTCCCGCGGGGCTTCGCAGCCCCACCCGCTCTTTGAGCGGGTAACGGGTCCAAGGAAATCCCTTAGAAAGGAGGTGATCCAGCCGCAGGTTCTCCTACGGCTACCTTGTTACGACTTACTCCCAGTCACCGATCTTGCCGTGGGCATCGCTGAAACGCGACGACTTCGGGCACTACCGGCTCCCATGAGTTGACGGGCGGTGTGTACAAGGCTCAGGAACTTATTCACCGCGGCGTGGCTGATCCGCGATTACTAGCGATTCCGGCTTCACGGAGTCGGGTTGCAGACTCCGATCTGAACTGGGGCGTGTTTTCTGCGATTTGCTCCACCTCGCGGTCTTGCTTCGCTTTGTTCACGCCATTGTAGCACGTTTGCAACCCTGGATGTAAGGGCCATGAGGACTTGACGTCATCCCCACCTTCCTCCGGTTTGACACCGGCAGTCTCGCTAGAGT
>JBJXFG010000069.1:0-12028 GCA_046154665.1 Phycisphaerales bacterium
GCGGGGGCCGCGGGGGCGTTCGCCGAGTTGTTCGTCTTCATGGCGATCTCGATGGCGAACTCGCCGCAGTCGCACGACGCGGGGATCACCACCGTGATGGTGTCCTTCTTGCCGTGGACGATGTGCCCGGTGCCGATGACCACCGAGGGGCACGAGATGCTGACCTTCTTGTTCGTGAACTGGGCCTTGGCCCCGCCGGCGATCATGTTCACCAGCTCGCCCACGGCGTCGGAGAGGTCCTCTTTCGATGAGACCTCCGAGCCGGTGAAGAGCGTGACGATGCGCCGCGCGATGGCCTCGGGGAACGAGAGCACCACGGCCCCGTCGACCTCGCCGGTGAAACCGATGATGGCGGAGACGTCGTACGACGCCGCGGCCTCGGTCTTGATCTTGGGCGTGCCGCACTCGAGGGGCATCTGGAACATGGTCTCGAAGACGTTCTTCGAAGACTTGATGAACGGAACGATGTAGTTCGGGTCCACGCTTGATTCCTCCGTTGATTCAGGCCGCTTCGCTGACAGACCCCTGGTTCGAACGCACGAGTTTCACGACGTCGAGGATGAGGCTGACGTTGCCGTCCTCTCTGATGGTCGCCCCGCTGAACGGCCCGCCCTGGGTGTAGCCGTCGTCGAGGGGTTTGATCACCACTTCCGACTGACCGACGAGACGATCGACCACCAGGCCCGCGCGTTCGGCGCCGACGCCGACCACCACCGCGAACCCGCTCGAAGACTTGTCCATCGGCTCGCCGAGGGTCCGCCTCAAGTCGACCAGCGGGAGCACGCTCTCGCGCAGCCGCAGGACCGGACGCCCCGCAACCGAGTGCATCTGCTTGTTCTCGGGCTTGACGATCTCGTGGATGTTCATCACGGGCACGGCGTACTCGTGGGCCCCCACGCCCACCATCATCGCCCGCAGGATCGCCACGGTCAGGGGGATGGTGATCTCAATGGTCGTGCCCTTGCCCTTGGCCGAGGCGATGTTGATCGTGCCGCCGAGCTTCGCGATGTTGGTCTGCACCACGTCCATTCCCACGCCTCGGCCCGAGAGGTCGCTCACCTGCTCCGCCGTCGAGAGACCCGCGGCAAAGATGAAGCGGAAGACATCGGAGTCTGGCATCGAGGCGACAGCGTCGGCGGAGACCATGCCCTTTTCGACAGCCTTGGCCGCGACTTTCTCGCGGTCGATGCCGCGTCCGTCGTCGGCGATGGTGACGCACACATGCCCGCCGCGGTGCTCGGCGCTGAGACGGACGGTGCCGCCGGGCGACTTGCCGTTGCCGGTGCGGACTTCGGGGGTTTCGAGGCCGTGGTCCACGCTGTTGCGGATCATGTGGACGAGCGGGTCGCCCAGCAGTTCCAGCACGGACTTATCGACCTCGGTGTCGCCGCCGGTGATCTCGAGCGCGACCTGCTTGCCCGTCTTGCGGGACAGATCACGGACGATGCGCGGGTAGCGACCGAACAGCTTGCCCAGCGGCTGCATGCGCGTGCGCATGACGCCCATCTGCAGTTCGGCGGTCAGGCGGTCCAGGTCCCCCACCACCGAGGCGAAGCTCTCCATCACCTCGTGTGGCAGGTTGTGCTCGCGCAGCACGCGGCTCTGGCCGAGGATCTGGTTCTTGGTCAGCACCATCTCGCCGACCAGGTTCAGCAACGTTTCGAGGCGCGAGACCTCGACGCGGACGGTCTGCTCGGCCCCTCCGGCGTGACCGGCACCCGCGGCCTTCTCCGGCGATGAATCGTCAACCGACGATTTCTCCGCCGCCGGGGCTTTCGATTCGGCCTCGCCGGGTTGCTCACCGGCGGCGGCGAAGTCGGCCGGGTTCAGCGCGCTCTCGGCCAGCGGCGCGGTGGTGTCGGCTTGCAAAGGGGCCTGAACATCGGCAGTACCTGGAGCCGAAGGGATGACACCGTCGAGCATCAGCGCTCTGGCCGGGTGGTCGGCGTGGGCGTTGGCGATGTCGGAGTTGAAAGCCTGTCCGCAGGCCGCGTCGCCGAAGCGCTGCTCGAAGGTGTCGAGCGGCCACGCGAGCATCTTGCCCTGCGTCAGGCCGTCGGCGTACGCGGCGATCAGCATCCGCAGCGCCCGCAGGCGCACCGAAGCCTCCGCGGCGGGTGCGTCGGGCGCGGTGCCCATCGCGGCCCCGGCGGCGGCCACCAGGCCGATCAGCCGGCCGAGATACGCGAACCCGTAGTAGTCCGCCGTGGGCTGCATCGCGTCGGCAAGCTCGCGGAGTTTCGCGGCCCCGCTCACGCGGGTGGCGCTGTTCTTGAGTTCGAGCGCCGCCGCGTCGATCTGGCGTGTCGAGTCGAGCAGGTCGGAGACCATGAACGAGAGGACGTCGGCTTTCTCGGGACTGAGCGAGAGGGGCTCGGCGCCGGCAAGGGCGGGGAGGTCCTCTTCGCGGAAGGCCGGCATGTTGGGAGCGGGAGCGGGCACGCCGCATGGAGGATCACGCGGCAAGGGTGCGGGTTGAACCGACATGGGGGCCGACGTGGAAGCCGGGGAACGCGCAGGCATCGGTACCGGCGGACGCATCGACTCGGGGATCGACCCCGCGATCGCGTGCAACTGGTGGATCAGCTCGTCCGGCCCGTTCGAAGGCTCGGCACCGTCGCCCAGTTCGCCCAGCTGGCCGCGGATCACGTCCACGCTCTTGAGCATCGCGTCCATTACGCGCTGGTCAACCTTGATCTCGCCCTTGCGGAGCTTGTTCAGCGCGTCCTCGGCGGCGTGGGCGAAGGTCGTGACGCTCGACATATCAAGGAAGCTCGCGGCTCCCTTGATGGTGTGCAGGGCGCGAAAAATCTGGTCGAGCAGGGGCTGCGACTCGGGCTCGGCCTCCAGCTTGATGAGGTCGGTGTCGAGCTGCTCGACGAGTTCGCCGGCCTCGGTGAGGAAGTCCTGCAGGAGATTGGGGTCGCGTGCGTCAGACATCGTGGTCCGCTCTGCTGGGTGCCGGGTTCCCCGGGGAGGGGGCGGCGTGGATGGTCATCAGGGGATCAGGCCGGCTTCTTGGCCGCGTCGCTCTTCACGTACGCGAACGACTCGGGCACGTCGATCGGCGTGAAGGGCACGTCGATGTTCCGCAGGTTCTCGGAGTGCCCGATGAACAGCGTGCCGTCGGGGGCCAGCTGGTTGTGGAACGTCTGCACCACCTGCTTCTTCATGGCGTCGTCGAAGTAGATCATGACGTTGCGGCAGAAGATCACGTCCCAGATGCCGTGCCGGCGCGCCGCCATCGCGTCCTTGAGGTTGTGAAGCTCGAAGGTGACCATGCTCTGGATGGTCGGGTCGATCTGGAAGAAGCCGCCTTCCTCGCGGAAGTACTTCTTGGTGAACAGCGGGTTGACGCCGCGGAACGAGAACGAGGTGTATTTCCCGTCCTGGGCGGTCGTGAGCGCTTTCTCGGAGATGTCGGTGCCCAAGATCTCGACGCGCCAATCGGCCAGGCGGATGCCCAGCGTGCGGTGTACCTGGATGGCCATGGTGTAGGGCTCTTCGCCCGTCGAGCACGCGGCGGACCAGATGCGCAGACGCTTGGTCGCCGCACGATCCTTCACCAGCCGGGGCAGGATCACGTTCTCGAACACATCAAGCTGCGGCTGGTTGCGGCAGAAGCTCGTCTCGTTGATCGTGATCCGGTTGAACATCTCCTGGAACTCATCCATCTGGTAGGGCCCGATGGTGAGGAACTGGAGATACTGCGAGAAGGTGTCGAACTCGAGCTCTTCGAGACGGCGCGCCAGGCGGCTCTCCAAGACGTATTTCTTGGAGTCCTGGAAGAAGATGCCGCTGCGGTCGTAAACGATCTTCCGCAGCTGCGCGAACTCGGCTTCGGTCATGGCGGTGACGGACGCGGGCATCCCGATCTCCTCAGGGGCGGGGAAGAACAACACGGGGCACGGGCCGAACTGAGCGGGGCACGCGGCGAAGCCGACGTGTCTCAATCCAGCGGGCAGCAGACATCGGCTTACGCCGAAACGCGATCAAGCGCCGCTTCGGTTTCCGCGCCGAACAACCGGCCCAAGTCCAGCAGGATCAGCAGCCGATCCTCCAGCTTGCCCACGCTCTGCACATACTCGCTGTCGATCCCGCACACCATCGGCGGCGGCGGCTCGACAATCGAACCCGGCACCCGCAGCACTTCGTTCACCTTGTCCACCATGAACCCGATCACGCGCCCGTTCACCTCGACCACCACGATGCGGTTCTCGGGCGAGGTTTCCTTCTGCTCCAGGCCGAAGCGCTTCCGCAGATCGACCACCGGGATGATCTTGCCGCGCAGGTTGATCACGCCCTCGACAAACGGCGGGCTCTGAGGCACCCGGGTGATCTGCATCATCCGGTTGATCTCCTGCACCGACAGGATCGGCACCGCGAACTCTTCGGTCCCCACCACAAACGTCACCAGTTGCAACAGCTCGTTCTCGGTGGAAGACGAAGACTCTTCCATCACGGCGGCGGAACCCTGGGCGCTGGTCGTCTGCATGGCGGGCCTCCTGTTGGACGGAACGGACGCCGAGGCGACCGACCGCTCTGAAACTCACGACCGGCCTCGCACCCTGCGCGACAAGGCGCCGGGTCGCCGATCCCAGTGCGTATCGGCCCGCCCCTCGACCGGCTCAAGTGCGGGTTTGAACCACGAACGGATGATTTCAACCGGTGACCCGGATAATCCGATCGGGCGAGGGACGGGCCGTGCCACGATGGGCCCTCGTGCTCAGGGACCTCTGATGAGGGTTCGGGCACGACGGCCGGAGGACGAACCAGCGTGGCACATGCCCATGGCGGATCAATCCCGGGGCCCCGGCGTTGACCCTCCATGGCCCGAACACCCGATAATCTGCCCCAAAACCCACTTCGTCCCCCCCGCCTCCGTGCCTCCGTGCCTCCGTGCCTTTCGCCCCCCCCCCACCCTCCCCGCAAGATGTCCTTCCCGAAAAGACATTTTTCTTTGATCCCGACGCCATTCAAAGTAGCATGGAGTGGTGGACCGGATGGTCCGTCCGCATCCGGTCACGGTCCCGTTCGCTGAGGAGCCTCGCCATGAAGATTGCCAACGCCTGCCTGATCATCTCCGGCCTCCTCTTGGCGTCCGTCGCCGCCGCCGAGACCACCATCTCGCCGACGCGGAAGTTCGCGTGGGGCGAGAACATCGGCTGGACCAACTGGCGCGACGCGAACGTCAACGCCGCCACGCTGGACGAGCGTCAGGGCGCACGCATCTACCGCACCATCATGGGCGGCTTTGTGTGGGGCGAGAACGTCGGCTGGATCAACCTCGGGAATCCCGCCAACGCCGTCAGCGGCAGCTACGCCAACACCACCGGCCTCAACCACGGCGTCAACATCGACACCAACACCGGCGTGCTCTCCGGCTTCGCCTGGGGCGAAAACATCGGCTGGATCAACTTCAACACCGTCCCCACCCAGGGTGCACAAGGCGCACGCTACGACCGCATCACCGGCCGCCTCAGCGGCTATGTGTGGGGCGAGAACATCGGCTGGATCAACCTCGACGACGCCAACCACTACATCTGCGGCTTCAGCGCCGACCTCAACGGCGACGGCGTCGTGACGACCCCCGACCTCACCCGCTTCTTGGGCAGCTTCGGCGCTGCGCTGGGCCAGGGTGCCCGTGGCGATCTGAACGCCGACGGCGCGATCAACACCGCCGACCTCACCATCTTCCTAGGCCAGTTCTCGCGCGGGTGCCTGTGAATCAACGGCGAGATGCACGACGAAGTGGTCCCCCAGCGAAGATCGCCGAGCGGCAAAGCAGCTCAACGGCGCTGCAGCATCGTTGGGAAGTAATCCGATTTTCCGTCGGTCTCCGCGCAGGCGCGCCGCCCCAGAACTCGCCTCGACCGAACGCGCATGATCTCCATGCACGGACGTCTTCGTGCATCGCCCATGACGGTGACGGACACCCCGGGCCACGATTCCCGGCGGGCACGGCGTCTCGCGGCGACGGGTCTTCATACTGTATTCTGCCGATACATTATATATATATATATATATAGGTTATGTATCTGACGATCCGCGTGCCAGCGACCCGGTGCCGGGGGAGCTCGGCTCGCGCGCCGACGATGCCGTTGTGGGGCAAGCGGGACACGTGACGCCGCCGGAAGTCGCCGTCGAGTTCAGCCAGATCATCCCAGGCTCAAGGCTGGAGTGGATCGAGAACTGCGGCCACGCCCCGCAGCTCGAACAGCCCGGCGAAGTGGCCCGGCACCTTGTCGGGTTCATGCGCGAGATGCAGGGCACGCGGCGCATCTGATTCAGTCTTTCGCGCGACTGACGAAGCGAGCACCACGCCGACGATGAGCGCCGCGAATCGTCGCGCTCTATCGCTGCCAAGATCGCAGAAGTTCTCAGACCGTCCGTCCCATACTCAAGACAAGCCCTCACTCCAAACCGTCCCGATCGCTCGAGTTTTCTGTCGGAGCAGACCAGCACCCCGCATACCCTCATGTCATCTCAAAACCGGCACAGAGCCCGATGGAGCACGACATGACCGCACGCCAGTTCCCCACCGCCCCGCTCAGCCTCATCACCCTGCTCATCACGATCTCGGTACTGCCCGCCGCCCACGCCAGCACCCCCGTCCCCTTCGGCGTCGCTACCTTCACCCCACTTCCTCATCTGCCCAATGGGCCTCAGGAAAGTTATGCCTCGACGCTCACTGACGACGGCCGAATCGTCGTCGGTTTGAGATACGAGCAAAACACCCAGAGGCAAATCCCAATCCGCTGGGTCGACGGCGTGGCGGAGATGCTCCCACTGCCACCGGGCCAGGTCTCCGGCGGTGCCGAAGGCGTGAGTCGCGACGGCTCCGTCATCGTCGGATACACCGGCAGTTTTTTTGGCATCTCGCGCCCCACCAAGTGGGACGGCGGAACGGTGACCGTCCTACCGAGGGCTTCGATCAGCAACAACAGGGGGAGCGCCAAAGGTGTCGCTCTCAACGGCACGCTCATCGTCGGAAGCATCGGATCAGGCGGCGAACGACCGGCTCGTTTCACCGGAACCACGGCCTCGTACTACTCGGATCTACCCGGAAATCCTGAGGAAGGCGACGTGAAAGCCGTAAGCAACGACGGACGCGTTGCGGTCGGTTACGGGTACTCAAGCCCAAGCAGTTTTCGCGCGTGTCGGTGGATCGACTTCGGCCCCGCCCAAGCGCTCTCAGGCATTGCCGGTGTATCGGGCAACTCTGAGGCCTTCAACATCAGCCAGGACGGTTCCGTCATCGTCGGCTACATCGGCAACTTCCCCGTTCGATGGGTCAATAACGGCACAGCGGAATCACTCGGCACGTTTTCAGGAGGATTCTGGGAGGCTGTCGCTACAAGCCTCACGGATGACGGCCGCTCTATCGTTGGCTTCGCCAGCCCAGCAGGCTCTCAGCGAGTAGCGTTCCTCTGGCGTGAAGGTCGGGGGATTGCTCCGCTCCAGTCCGTCCTCGAATCGGAGTTTCACCTTGGCCTCCCCGGCTGGACCCTCGCCGTGGCAAGCGGCATCACCGCCACCGGCAACGCCATCTGCGGCTGGGGAATCAACCCGCACGGAGAAGCGCAGGGCTGGATCGTCCACTTCGCGCTGCCTTGCTTCGCGGACCTGAACAACACCGGCACCATCAACAACGCTGATCTCGTCTACTTCCTTGGTCGCTTCGGCCAACCCCCGCTGCCCGACGAGCCCGCCGACCTGAACAACGACGGCGCCGTCGATACCGCCGACCTTGTACGTTTCCTCGGGCGGTTCGGGGCCAGTTGCTGAAGACGCAAGCACCGCCGCATCGGTCTCACCCACTCCGGTGCCTCACGCCACGCCGACGATGAGCATTCCGGAAGGAGCGAATCGTCGCGCTCTGCATTGGCTGCCACCTGCTCTGCGCGCAAGAATCCCCCGTGCCCCACCCGGACCCGACCACCCGCACCCTCCGCCACATGCTCCTCGCGTGCGTGACGATGTCGTTCACCATCTTCGGCCTCGGCGCCTGGATCGGCGCCCTCAAGTCCAACCCCGGCGTGTGGTTCGTCCCAACCCTCAGCGCCATCTGCCTCCTCGGCGGTTTCGTGCTGCGATCAGTGTGTCTTCGGGTTTTTCAGCGAGACCCGATGGCCGCGCGACGCCGCATTCCGTGGGGTTCGGTGTTCATGATGTGGTCCAGCGCGTGCATGCTCGCGCTCGCATTCAATTTACGCCGCCTCGAAGGCGGATGGCTGGAAGGTGTCATCGCACTCATCGTCTCAAGCATCGTCATCACCGGCGTGTGCCTCGTCGCAGCGGGCCTCCCGACCCGCATGGGGCGGGAGCCGCGCTGCCGCAAGTGCGACTACCCCGCTCCAGCGCCGCCCATCCCCGCGGAATCACGCTGCCCCGAGTGCGGCACCTCACACCACGCCCCGCGCGCCATCGCAACAGGCCGTCGCCACCGCAACCTCCCCCTCATCGTGGCCGGGACGGCCATCACGCTTTTCGCCATGTGGTCCAGCCATTCCCGAGGGACCGCCGGATTTCAGTCCCTCCTCTACCGAGTCGTGCCAACCGCACTGCTCACCGCAACCATCAAGCCAGGAACATCATGGAACCGCTCGGCATGGCACACCCTCAGTAGCCGACAACTGACACCCGAAGAAACGCTCGAGATCGCCCGGCACGTTGTCGCTCACGAGCACGTCAGGAACGAGATGGCGCACTGGCTGATCTCGAGAGCGACCGACACCACCACCACATCCCAAACGCTCCGCGATCTCTTTTTGACCCGTGCGATTGAAGTAAACTACAACGACCGGGCTCTGGAAATCGGCGCGACGTACCTCTGCCTTGAAGGCCCCGCAGTCTCAGCATCTCTCCGAGATCAGTGGCTCGGCCGGCTCTTTCACCTCGAACTCGACGAGGACCGCACGCCCCGAGTCGGCCAGCCCCTCACACTTCGCCTCGTCCGGCGTACTCCCAAAGGGACGGCGTCCGCCGACTATCGCCGCGCCGTCCTCATCGAGCGCCTCGAAATCAACGCCATCCAACAGGATATCTCTTCCCTCGGCTTCCAAGTCCTCGAACCAAGCCAAACGAAGCCGCCGCCGCTCTGGGAGACGACGATCACACCAACCACCTCCGGCCCTCTGATCATCAAAGCCACCATCCTGATCGCCGTGGGCCCGGCACCGGTTACTCCGACCGCGACCATCGACCCCTCCACCTGGCCGCTCTGGTCCAAACGCATCGAACTCAAGCGCGTCGTCGCCGTGCGCGAATAGCCCGCCGCACGCGAAATCCCCCCACCATCCCCCTACCATCGCCCCTCCCCAAGCAAAGCACCCACCGCACCCGCGGCCCCCGCTTGATGTGCTGCTTTGCTGATTTGCCATTTGCTGCTTTCCAACCATGCCCATCCGCAACTTCTCCATCATCGCCCACATCGACCACGGCAAGTCCACCCTCGCCGACCGCCTTTTGCAATCGACCTTCGCCGTCAGCGAACGCGAAGCGAAAGAGCAGATCCTCGACTCGATGGACCTCGAGCGCGAGCGTGGCATCACCATCAAGGCCTCCGCCGTCACCGTGAAGCACATTCACAAGGGCGAGGAGTACATGGTGAACTTCATCGACACGCCGGGGCACGTTGACTTCTCATATGAAGTCTCCCGCGCTCTCACCGCCTGCGAGGGCGCCGTCCTCGTCGTTGATTCCACGCAGGGCGTCGAGGCCCAGACCGTCGCCAACGCCTACATGGCCGTCGAGAACGACCTCACCCTCATCCCCGTCGTCAACAAGATCGACCTCCCCAGCGCCAACCCCGACGGCGTCGCCATGGAGATCGAACAAGTCCTCGGCCTGCCCGCCGAAGACGCCATCTACGTCAGCGCCAAGACCGGCAAGGGACTGCCAGAACTGCTCGCCGCCATCTGTGAGCGCCTGCCCGGACCGCGCCCCAGCACCATGCCGCAGACCCGCGCGCTGATCTTCGATTCCCACTACGACGACTACCGCGGCGTCGTCATCTACGTCCGCATGTTCGACGGCCGCCTCGCCGTCGGCGACAAGATCCGCATGATGGGCACCGGCCGCAACTTCCAGATCACCGAGATCGGAAAGTACACCCCCAAGCCCACCAAAATCGGCAAAGAGGGCATCGGCCCCGGCGAAACCGGCTATCTCATCGCCAACATCAAAACCCTCAAAGACGTCCGCGTCGGCGACACCATCACCCTCGACAACGACCCCGCCCCCGCCCCGCTGCCCGGCTACAAAGAGCCGCGCCAGATGGTCTTCTGCGATTTCTACCCAACCAGCGGCAGCGAGTCCAAAGGCTCCGACTTCGAAGAACTCCGCGAGGCCATCAACAAGCTCGCCCTTAACGACGCCAGCTTCACCTTCCAGCCCGTCCACTCCGAAGCACTCGGCTTCGGCTTCCGCTGCGGCTTCCTGGGCTTGCTCCACATGGACATCATCCAGGAGCGCCTCGAACGCGAAGGCGGCGTCGAGATCATCCAGACCGCCCCCACTGTTTCTTATGAACTCGAAACCACCGCCGGCGAGGTGATGCTCATCAACAACCCCGCCGAACTCCCGGACCCCTCGGTCTGGAAAGAACTCCGCGAGCCCATCGTCCGCCTCGAAGTCATCGTCCCCAAAGAGTTCATCGGCGACGTCATGGCCCTCTGCGGCAACCGCCGCGGCGTCTACAAGGCCCAGACCGTCGTCTCCGAATCACGCCAGATCCTCGTCTATGAGGTCCCCCTCGCCGAGATCATCTACGACTTCTTCGACAAACTGAAGTCCATGACCCGCGGCTACGGCACCATGGACTACCACCTCACCGAGTTCCGCACCGACCGCCTCGCCAAAGTCGACATCCTCATCAACGGCGACCCCGTCGAAGCCCTCAGCCTCATCTGCCACCGCGACAACGCCGAGTACCGCGGCCGCCAGCTCCTCACCCGCCTCAAAGAGGAAATCCCCCGCCACCAGTTCGAGATCCCCCTCCAGGCAGCCATCGGCGGCAAAGTCATCGCCCGCGAAACCATCAAATCAATGGGCAAAAACGTCACCGCCAAGTGCTACGGCGGCGACGTCAGCCGCAAACGCAAACTCCTGGAAAAGCAGAAGGAAGGCAAAAAGCGCATGAAGGCCATCGGCTCCGTGGAAATCCCACAGGAAGCCTTCATGGCCGTGCTGGATCAGGGGGAGTGAAAGATGCCCAAAGGCCCCATCAGGGTGTACGCCGACACGTCGGTCTACGGCGGGGTGTTCGACGCGGAGTTCGAGAAAGCCAGCAAGCCGTTCTTCGACCAGGTCCGTGCAGGCCGATTTACGCTTGTCGTGTCGGCGCTGATTGAAGATGAACTCGCCGACGCTCCACCGCGAGTTCAAGACCTCTTCGCGTCGATGCTCCCTATCATCGAACGCGCCCTGATCACCGCTGATGCCATCGAACTTCAACAGGCATATCTGGACGCCGGAATCGTCTCGGACCGCTCCGCAGAGGACGCCCTGCACGTCGCCGTCGCGACCCTCTCGGCGTGCGACCAACTCGTCAGTTGGAACTACAAGCACATCGTCCACGTCGAAAAGGGGCCGCGCTACAATGCCGTGAACGTGCTTCGAGGCCTCAGAAATCTGGCGATCCACTCGCCAGCGGAGGTGATCGGCTATGCAGAAGGACTTTGATTGCGTCGAGATGAAGCGGAAGGGACAGGAGACCCTCCGTCGCCGCTTGGCCGGGATGACCCGCGAGCAGCAACTCGCCTATTGGACCCGCCGCAACGAGGAACTCCGCGAGTCCCAGCGTTCGGCTGTGGTCGCCCAACGAAAGTCCGCGTAAACGCGGCGGGCGGGTGGCATGGTCAAGTCTGCAAAGTGCAGCGTCATCCCTGACAGTCGTTTAAGGGACATCCCTGACACTCGGCATGATGGACCCCTCTTGAAGGGAGGCCCATCATGCCGTGGCCGGAGGTTGTCGCCGTGTCCAAGGTTCGTTCCGCCTTTGTCCATTCCGTTCGCCTGCTCGGCA
>JBJXFG010000110.1:0-3093 GCA_046154665.1 Phycisphaerales bacterium
CTGACGCCGCTGCGGGGATTGACGGCCCTGCAATCGATCGACCTTGGGTACTGCACCGGGGTGACGGACCTGACGCCGCTGCGGGGATTGACGGCCCTGCAATCGCTCAACCTCAGTGGCTGCACCGGGGTGACGGACCTGACGCCGCTGGGGGGACTGACGGCCCTGCAATCGCTCTACCTTTACGGTTGCACCGGGGTGACGGACCTGACGCCGCTGCGGGGATTGACGGCCCTGCAATCGCTCGACCTTGTGGGCTGCACCGGGGTGACGGACCTGACGCCGCTGGGGGGATTGACGGCCCTGCAATCGCTCGACCTTCGGCACTGCACCGGGGTGACGGACCTGACGCCGCTGATCCCGCACTCAAAGCGACTGAACGTCCACTTGCGGTCGAGTCAAGCGGCGCTGGTCACGCACGGACGCGAGATCGGACTTCGGATCATCGTTTTCTAACTCCCGCACTCTTGAGTTCTCCGCCTTACGAACCCAGCGCGTGGGCGATCGGGTCTGAAAATCCTCGGACTTCGGGAGCCTCGCCCGGACCCACCCGGACCCGCTCGCTCACGCTCGGGGCTCGTTGTGCGGGCGTCTTCACTTTGCGGCGTCTTGGTCGGAATCCGGCGAAACATTCGATCGAGCCCGCCCCCCGGCCCCCCGGCCCCCCGCCCCCGCCCCCTCCGCCCCCCCTCGATTTCAGGGTGAGGCTTGGCGTGCGGTGCCCCACATGTCGCGCAAAGCGGGATACGCTCGTGTTCTCGCGTGGTCACGTTTTGCCACACACATCGCGCATCGTGGAGGGCCCTCTGATGAATCACTCGCCGCATCGTTCCATGCCGTGGATGGCCGCCGTGGTTGCCGGCGTGTCGTGCCTTTCCCCCGCCGACGCCTGCACCCGTGCCGTCTACTTCGGCCTTGAGAACCAGGTCGTGACCGGGCGCACCATGGACTGGTTCAGCGACCTGGGGACGAATCTGTGGGTGTTCCCGCGCGGGATGAAGCGATCCAGCGAGACCGCCACGCCGCTGACCTGGACGAGCAAGCACGGCAGCGTCGTCGCGAGTGTCTATGAGGGCGGCACCGGCGACGGGATGAACGAGAAGGGGCTGGTCGCCAACATGCTGTATCTCGCCGAATCGGGCTATCCCGAGGCGAGTGCAGACGACAGACGCCCGACGATGGCGATCACGGCGTGGGCTCAGTATGTGCTGGATTCGTGCGCGAGCGTGACCGAGGCCGTGGAACTGATGAAGAAGGAGGAGTTTCGCATGGTGCCGGTGGCGGCGCCCACGGGCGAGAAGGGGACGGTGCATCTTTCGGTGTCGGACCCCACCGGGGATTCGGCGATCTTTCAATATCTCGGGGGCAAGTTGTCCATCCATCACGGGCGCGAGTACCAGGTGATGACCAACTCGCCGCCGTTTGGCGAGCAACTGGCGCTGAATGCTTACTGGAAGCAGATCGGGGGGACGACGATGCTGCCGGGGACCAACCGCGCTTCGGACCGGTTCGCGCGGGCGAGCTTCTACATCAACGCGGCGCGGCAGTCGGCCGACCCGCGCGAGGCCGTGGCCACGGTGTTCAGCGTGATGCGGAACGCGAGCGTGCCTCGCGGCATCAGCACGCCGGCGCAGCCCAACATCTCGAACACCATCTGGCTCACGGTCGCCGACCAGAAGAACAAGGTGTATTACTTCCAGAGCACCTTCAGCCCAAGTGCGGTGTGGGTGCGGCTGAACGAGGTTGATTTCAAGGACGGCTCGGGCGTGCGGAAACTGCAGCTCGTGGGCAACCCGGACCTGGGCGGCAACCAGACGGCGAACTTCAAGGCCGCCGAGGCGTTCGAGTTTCTTGTGCCGCATGATTGAGGGGGTGCCCTGAACCTGGGGGGCGTGCTCCCTGTCAGTGCCGGGCCGCAACATCGCTCTGGGTTGATAGAGTGTGACGCGATCGGAGTTCATTCGGGCGCGGCGGGCTGGTGTTCGTCCGCGCTGCCAGGGTTCGCTTCGCCCTTTCGATGACGATGGCTGGAACGTCACCAATCACTTCGACTTGCGCGGCACTGGCGCTGATGGCGAGTGCAGCGAGAGGTCAGAGCGCGGCCACGTCCGAGGTGCCGCCACGCGCGCCGATTGCCGCAGCGCAAGCCGGTCCGCCCGACGACGGCGAAGAGACCGGCGACCTCACGCCTTCGCAGCCGCCGACGTCGGGGTTTGAGGATGGTGAAGACGAAGAGGTGCCGGTGACGCCGGACGAGGCTGAGGGCTTGCTCGGAGGCGTTTCCTCGCGCTTGGAGCGGTTGGAAACCGACACCGGCTTGCGCTTCGGCGTCGCGTTCACCACGCTGTTTCAGAAGGCCTCGGGCGCGGGCGACAACCGAGACGCCGCGGGCGGCGACCTTGACCTGCTGCTGCGTTGGAACCTCATCGGCCGCGGCACGAAGAACCCGGGCACGCTGATCTTCAACAACGAGTACCGGTTCCAGATCGGCGACCGCACGCCGTCGGAGTTGGGGCGCGAGATCGGCACCGGCATCGGCACTACCAATGGGTTCTCCGAGCGCCCGATGGTCGTGAAGGAACTCTACTGGGTGCAGCACCTGTTCGACGGCGTGATCCGCGTGGGCGCGGGCCGCGCCGAACCCGAGAACCTCGTCGGCGGGCACAAGCTGCAGAGCGCCAACACGTTCTTCTTGAACAAGGCGTTCTCGGGCAACCCGGCGATCGCGTACCCGGGCTCGGGGCTGGCCGCCGCCGGGGCCTTGCGACCGAATGACCAGTGGTATGTGAGCGCGGGGGCGGCGAACGCGTATGGGCAGACGAACCAGGCGCAGATCGATTCGCTCTTTGAGGAGTGGGACTTGTTTTCGTTTGTGGAGGCGGGGTGGACGCCGAAGTTTGAGGGTGCGGGGGGCGACGGTGGTGGTGGTCAAGGCCGGTACCGCGTGGCGCTGTGGCGGATCGATGAGCGGTCGCGCGGGTCGGCGTCGGTGCCGGAGGATTCGGGCATCAGCCTGATCGCCGACCAGGACTTCGGCGAACGCTGGAAGGTGTTCGCGCGGGCCGCGTGGAGCGATGCGGACGCGACGGGCGT
>JBJXFG010000075.1:0-3584 GCA_046154665.1 Phycisphaerales bacterium
CGACGATGGTTGCCAGACGCCACGCGTCCGGACACCGCCATAGACAACGGCGCGCCCGTGAAACGGCCGCGCCAGGCACACCCCGCAGTCGCCCTGCGATTCTCTCTCTCTTCTGTCTTCCTCCGCGATCTCCGCGAACTCCGCGTTGAACCCCATCTTCTCCGCGGTGAAGACTCACGCCGAAGGCGGCGCAGGGATCGGGATGATCTCCTCCATCGTGATCGGCTTCTCAAACACATCGGCCCTGCGTGCCTGCTCGACGGTGTAGCCGCCCGAGCGGGTTCGGACCAGCGCGGTGAGCACGCCGCCGGTCTTGAGCGCCGCGCCGAGGTCGCGGGCCAGCGAGCGGATGTAGGTGCCGCGCCCGCATTCGATGCGCAGCATGAGCACGGGCCACTGGTACGAGAGCACTTCGAGCGCATGAATCTGTACGAGCTTGGGCGACAGCCCGACGGCTTCGTCCCCCTCGCTGTTCCCTGCTTCCGGGCTCGGGCCATCGCTTAACTTCCCGCGCCGGGCCAGTTCATACGCACGCTTCCCACCGATCATCACCGCCGAGTGCGCTGGCGGCGTCTGCATGATCTGCCCCACAAACTTATGGAGCGCCGCGTCGATTTCGTCTCGATTCGGTGCCGTTACCCCCTCGATCACGCGGGTGTCTCGCTCAAGATCGTGGCTCTCGCTGGTGCGCGAGAGGTCCACCGTCGCGTCGTACCCCTTGTCGGAGTTCATCAACGATTCCACCATCCGCGTCGCTTTGCCGATGCACAGAATCAGCACGCCTGTCGCCAAAGGGTCGAGCGTGCCGGCGTGACCAACTTTCGCACCGCCCGTGGCCCGACGCGCGAACGCAACCGCCTTGGCGCTCGTCCAACCGTACGGCTTGTCGATGACGAGCAGTCCGTTCAAGTCCGGCCTTCGATTGCGCACGCCCATGCTGGGGATCGTACGCGATCGCCTGCCGCGCACGCGGGCGGGCGCTCCCGCGTGGGTGCGCCGCCTGCTCCGCGCCGCTTCGGGTGATGAAGCCCTGCGGCAAGCCGCGGCCGGTGTCGATCGCGTCCACCTCGCGGTGATCCGCGAGCCGCACCTCGCGCGGATCCTCGACGGCGTGAAGACGGTCGAGGCCCGCTTCTGCCGCGTGCGCCGCCCGCCGATGGGTGTGGTTCACGAGGGCGACGTCGTGCTGCTCAAGCGCGCCTCGGGCCCCGTCGTGGGGTGGTGCATCGTCCGCGGCGTGCGCGGCTTCGATCTGCGCGAAACCTCGCCGGCCACCCTGCGTGATCGCTTTGACCGGGCCATGGGCCAGGCCGGCTCCCACTTCTGGGACGGCGTCTCGGGCGGATCGCCCGGGGCGCTCCCCGCTCGCTTCGCCACGATGATCGAGCTCGGCGGCGCGACCACGCTCGAACGGCCGATCCCCTGCGCCAAGTCTGACCGGCGCGGCTGGGTGGTGCTGCGCGGGCGTCGAGCATGAACGGGTGGTGTCGCAGTTTGAAATCCACATCGGTGGGGCAAGCTTCAAGCCTGCTCTTCCAAGGAAGGCAGGCTGGAAGTCTGCCCCACCGATTCCAAGTGAGTCACGACCCGTGAATGCCTTCGACCGGCAAGCCAGCGTCCACGGCCTAACATCGACCCCTTTTGTTCGAGCCCTGCGGGGCGCTTTCCTCGATCGCAACTGCCGCTCTTGATGCCGTTCCTCTTTCTCGCCAGCGAATCCTCGACGCTGTCCCCGATCCTGCGGGACCTGCTGCTCATTCTCGCCGCCGCCGGCGTCGTCGCCGTGCTCGCCCAGCGGCTGCGCCTGCCCACCATCCCGGCATACCTCATCACCGGCACGCTCATCGGCCCGGGTGCCGTGGGACTGGTACACGATGCCAAGAGTGTCGAGGACATCTCGAACCTCGCCATCATCCTGCTGATGTTCGGCATCGGACTGCACATGGACCTCAGCGTGCTCCGCGACACGCTGCGCCGGGCCATCATCGCCACGGTGCTGCTCACCACGATCTGCGCGGCGGCCCTGTGGCCCGTCGGGGCCATCATGAAGCTCTCGACGCCGTCGAACATCTCGGTGGGCATCGCCCTGGCGATCTCGTCGACGGTGGTGGTGCTGCGCATCCTCTCGGAGCGCCGCGAGCTGAACAAGGCCGAGGGCCGCCTCAGCACCGCGGTGCTGGTGCTGCAAGACCTCGTCGCGATCGCGCTGCTGCTGGTGCTCCCGCCTCTTGCCAAGTGGAACGGCACCGGGACGGCGGGCGTGCTGGCGTCGGCGGACGAGCTCTCGGCGTGGGGCGTGGCGCTCGAGATGGGCATCAACGCGCTGATCGCGATGCTCGGCGTCGCCGCCCTGGTGGGCTTCGGGAAGTTCATCCTCCCCTGGGCCCTTGAGCAGGCGGCCAAGCGCGCCAACTCGGGCGAGGTCACCACTGTCATTTCGATCGCCGCCGCCCTCGGTGCCGCTGGCATCACCCAGATCGTCGGCCTCGGGCCTGCGCTGGGCGCTTTCCTCGCAGGCTTCATGCTCTCGCTCACCATGTTCCGGCACCAGCTGGGCAGCCAGATCGGCGCGGTGCGTGACCTGTTCGCGGCGGTGTTCTTTACCGCCGTGGGAATGAGCGTCGATTTGCAGGTGCTGTGGGACAACCTGCCGCAGATCGCGCTGATGACGGTGTTGATGCTGGGTATCAAGGCGGTTGTGATCGGGCTGGTGCTGTGGGGCACGGGTGCGACAGGGAACCTCGCGTTCCGCGGCGGCGTGTACCTCGCGCAAGCCGGCGAGTTCTCCATCGTCATCCTCACCGTCTGCGTCTCCGATCGTCTGAAGCTCCTCACGCCGGAACAGGCGGGCCAGATCGTCAGCGTCGTCGTGCTCAGCCTGATCCTGACCCCGGCGATGGTGCTCGGCGCGGTCAAGATCGGCGCCCGCCTGCCCGCGATCGACACCGCGCCGTGGGCACGCCGGCACGTCGGCGGCGCCACCAGCGAGGTCGCCGGCTTCGTCCGAGGCAAGAAGCACGCCATCATCGCGGGCTACGGCCTGGTCGGCCGCGCCGTCGCCGATGAGCTCAAAAAGATGCAGATCACCTCGACCATCGTCGAGATGAACCCCTCGACCGTCAAGCGCCAGGCCACGCTGGGCCGCCCGATCATCTTCGGCGATATCGCCGCCCCGGAGATCCTCGAATCCGCCGGCATCCACGACGCCGACGCGCTGATCCTCACCATCCCCGACGAAGAGAGCGTGCTCCGCGCCTGCAAGCAGGCCCGCCAGATGCACCCCGACATCCCCATCATCGCCCGCTGCAACTTCGTCAGCCAAGGCGTGCTCGCCGCGGGCCTCGGGGCCAGCGGCGTGGTGGTCGAAGAGATGGCCACCGCCAAGGAGATGGAACGCGTGGTGGGGCAGGTGCTCTCACGAGTCGAAACGCCCGCGACGGCGGCGTGAGCGCGCCCGAGCGACGCGGCACATTGCTTCATCCCAATCCGAGGTGAAATCCGCGCGCTCGCCGTCCGTGCGCCGGCCCTCGCTTGCGCTTCGGGTTCGTGATCAACGCCCGCCAACGAACCCGAAGCGCAAGCGA
>JBJXFG010000076.1:0-55475 GCA_046154665.1 Phycisphaerales bacterium
TGACCCGCCCTCGGGTCAGTGGCACGCGGTTGGATCATTCGCGCGCAGGCGCCGCGGCGGCGGGCCGCCAATCGCTCACCACGATCAGCCTCGGTTCCTCGCGGGGCTCGTCGTCGACGGCGATGAGGAAGCTCTGCTTGGTGATGTCGAACTCCAAGAGGCGGACTTGCTCGTCGAGCGGCTTACCCTCGAACATCGGGGTCTGCGGGCCGATGTCGATCTGGGAGCCGTTCACGGCGATGTCGGCGCTCCACACGCGGCGCTGCGTGTCGACCCAGCACACCTGCTTGGGGCCTGTCCAGCAGATGAGCCCCCCGACGATGGCGGAGGAGACCTGGACCGGGGTGCCGGGGGTTGGGAAGGTTGCGGCCTTGAGCACGCCGATGACCGACGCTCCGGGACTTTGCTCTCGGGAGACGATGAAGATCACCGCGTCGCCGGCGGGCGAGACCACCGGCAACCACTCGGGCACGGGCGTCTGCAGGAACGGCTTGACGGAGTTCGGCGCGGTCAGGTCCATCGTCATGATGTCACCGGACTTGTCGAACCCCGGCACGCTGGTGAACAGCATGGCCTTGCCGTCGGGCGTGATCGAGGACATTTCGTATTCAGAACCGTCGCCTTCCATGAGGATGGTCGGGGCACCCCCGCCGGCGGGGTACGACACGA
The DNA here is from genome assembly GCA_046154665.1 of Phycisphaerales bacterium. GTDB lineage: Bacteria > Planctomycetota > Phycisphaerae > Phycisphaerales > UBA1924 > JAFLCM01. The sequence continues at coordinate 670 of JBJXFG010000076.1, forward strand.
TGTTCTGCTTGCCGCCGGTGACGATCGAGTTGATGACGCGCTGGCCGTCGGCGGTCAACTGCGGGCGGTAGGCGAACGTGATCTTGGGGTCGGTGATGGTCGTGGTGATGCCGCGGTCGAGATCGACGACGGCGACCTTGGAATCGCCCCGGTCGCCTTGGAACTGCACCGCCGCGCGTCGCGCATCGGCTGAGAGGCTGGCGTTTGCAATCGCGACCGGCTCGACGGGGAGGTGCGTGCGCTGCCCCTTGAGGTCCATCCAAGCAAGTTTCGAGCGGGGACGGCGAGCGACGGGCTGGTACACCATCGTGCCGTTCGACGAGAAACCCGCGTTGATATACGCCCTGGTCAGGGCATAGCCCACATCGGCGGCGATGGGGGTAGCGACGCCGGTGAGTTGGAGGCGGGCGGGGTCGAAGCGCTGGGCCATGAGGTTCTCATCGCGGGCAAAGACGAGGGAGCCCGGCTCGACGAAGAACGCTTCGACACGGCCCGGGAGCAGGAACGTCGATTGCTTGGTGGCAGGGTCGAAGGCGTAGACGCCCTCTTTCTCGACGTTCGCCGCGGCGTAGAGGAACCGCTCGCCGTCGGGGAGGAAGCACGGGTTGCGGTGTGACTCGGCGGGTCCGGAGGAGGTGGTGGCGGGGGTTGGCGTGCCGCCAGATGCGTTCACGAGTTTAAGGCCGCCGCCAGCGCTGGGGGCGAAGACGATGGTGCCCTTGCTGCCCCACGATCCGCCTCGGCCGGTTGGGGCGTCGCAGATGATGCGGACGATGTTGTCGGCGAGGTCGATGCGTTTGAGCTTGTCGACGCTGAAGAAGGCGATGGAGGTGCCGTCGGGCGACCAGAAGGGGTAGGTGGCGCCCTCGGTGCCTTCGAGTTTGCGGAAGTCGAGGCGCGAGAGATCGCGGAGATAGAGCGCCAGCGAGCCGACGACTCCCGGCTGAAACGCGGCGACGACGACACGGGTGCCTTCGGGCGAAACGGCGATGGCGCGGTCGCCCTGCATCAGCACCAGCCCCTTGGGCAAGGTGAGCGCCGCGCGGACGATGGTGGGCTGGGCGCGGCTCGTGGCGGCTGATGGGCGAAGTGCCATGAAGGCGATGGCGGCAGCGAGCGCGAGCAGCGCGGCGGCGATCAACGCCGCGGGGGATTGCCACCATGAGCGTGCCGGAGCGGGTGTGGGTGTCTGGATGCCGGAGGTGGTGCCCCGCGGATCGGCGATGGCCTGTTCGATCTCCATCCGCGCATCGCCCATGTCGCGCAGACGGTGGTGCCGGTCCTTCGCAAGGCATCGCTTGAGCAGTTGGCGGATGATCGGCGGCGTGGCGGCGGGCAGCCGCGACCACTCCGGCTCGCGGTGCAGGATGGCGCCGAGGTAATCGGTGACGGTCTCGCCGGCGAACGCCCGCACGCCGGTGAGCATCTCGTAGAGGACGCAGCCGAAACTGAAGATGTCGGAGCGTTTGTCGACGGCCTTGCCCCGCGCCTGTTCGGGCGACATGTAGCCCGCGCTGCCCATGATGACGCCGGGGATGGTGGGGCTGTGCACGGGCTGGGCGCGTGCGGCGGGGGTGGTGATGGTGGGCGAATCGGCGAGCGAGGCGCTCATATGGGCGGAAGAGGAAGCTGCGCCCTCGGCGGCGCGAGCGAGGCCGAAATCCAGCACCTTCGCGACACCTGCGTCGGTGACCATCACGTTGCCGGGCTTGAGGTCGCGGTGGACGATGCCTTTGTCATGGGCGGCTTCGAGGGCTTCGGCGATCTGGCGGGCGATGGCGAGTGATTCGTCGATCGGGATCGGGCCACCCGCGAGACGCTGGGCGAGGGTTTCGCCTTCGATGTATTCGAGGATGAGGTACTGGCGACCGCCTCCAGCACCGTCGGCCCCTCCGGCGGATTCTTCGAGGCCGTAGATCGCGCCGATGTTCGGATGGTTGAGTGAGGCGAGGACTTTGGCTTCGCGCTGGAAGCGGGCAAGGCGGTCGGCGTCGGCGACCATGTGCTCCGGGATGGCCTTGATGGCCACCTGACGGTCGAGCCGCGAGTCCCGCGCGAGGTACACCTCGCCCATGCCGCCGCGGCCGAGTTCGCGCTCGATTCGGAATGGGCCGATGGTCGTGGGGTGCATGACGGGGGAGTCGGGAGTCGGGAGTCGGGAGTCGAGGTTCAGATGTCGGTCTGCGACGCTACTTCGCTCCGCCCATCTTGGCTTGAAGCTCTTCCGCGAAGTTGACGACCAGGTCGATGCGACTGGCCGATTCGTTCTCGCCCAGCAGGATGACCATCGCGCGTCCGTCGGGCGTCCACGTGGCGCTCCTGGTCTTCAGGTCCTTGATGCTGTACAGCACCTTCGGCAGCGACACCGAGAGCGTCGGCTCGGTCTTCACCTCCACGCTCACCATTTGCTTGTCGGCGTCGAAGAAGCGGATCTCCTTGCCGTCCGGGCTCCACCAGCCCGCGCCGTCGTGCCCGTTGGTCGAGACCTGCACGCGCCCCCCGCCGGCCGCCGCGTCCTTCGCGCCCGACGCCGCGCCCGTGAAGGGCTGAATGTACAACTCGTGCCGCCCGGACTCGACCGAGCAGTACAGCACCCACTTGCCGTCGGGCGAGAACCGCAGGGCGTGCTCGTCGGCCGGGGTGTTCAGGTACGGCGTGGCCTTCCACGCCTTGCCGTCCGCCTCCTGCTCGAGCATCAGCACGTCGCCGCTGTTGATCTTCATGTCTGCCTGGACGATCGCGAGGATCTTTCCATCGGGCGACCAGGCCGAGGGGGTCAGGAACTGCTGCGCGACCGCCGGGCTCGAGAGCATCTTCACCGCTTCGCCCGATCCGCCCGCGGGCCGCTCCCAGATCGCAAACTCGTCTTTGGCGTAGGAACCGTGGACGATCCGCTGCCCGTTGTTGCTCCAGACGAGGCCGGCGGCGAAGCCCTGGATCGGGATCCGTGTGGACGTGGAACGCGCCAGGTCCTGTACCCAGAGTTCGGCGTTCAGATTGTCCGGGCTTGTGATATCCACAATCGACAGCACGCGCCCGCCGTCGGGGGAAACGGCGATCTCGCCATGTGCCCGCGTCGGCCCGGGGACGGGCTGCGGCTGGCCCTTCTCGTCGAGCCGGACCAGACGCCGATCCGAAGAATCGAGCGGCCGCGTCGACAACGCGAGCGTGCCGCTGGACGAAACGCTGAACTGGTTGAAGAGGTTGCCGCTCCACACCCTGACTGGGTCGCCGGTCGTCCGCAGCGTGGCAGGGTCAAACCGCACCGCGACAATGCCGGACTGGTCGGCCCTGCCCGCCAACAGCAGCGTCCGCCCTTGCACCGCGTCGGTCGCGAGTTGGGGGCCGCCCGTGTCGGGCAGCACGATGGTCCGCTTCCCCGAAGCCAGGTCGATGGCTTCGACATTCACCTTGACCTTCTCGCTCACGAGCGAATAGTGCGTCGCCAGCACGGACTGCCCCGCGACCAGCGGCACAATCGTGTCCCAACCCTGAAACCCCGCGGAGCGCTCGGCGCGAACGACCACTCGCGGCTCGCCGCCCGAGGTCGGCACGGCGTAGATGGTCGCGTCCGCGTCCGCGTGGAACACAACGTCGCGCTCAGAGGCCCATCCGACCGAAAACTGCGTGCCCTGCGGCAGGTCGCAGATCGTCTCCGGCTTGCCCGAAGGCCGCCCGTCCTCGATCGCGAGCCGCTTGAGGCTGAACTTGGTGCCGGCGCGGTCCTTGGCGGAGGAATACGCAACCCACCGACCGTCCGGCGACAACGCGGCGTTCCGCGCCCCTTCGGTGCCGTCGATCACCGTGGTCTCGTCGCGGTCGAGGCGCCGCACCACCAGCACACCTTGGGGCTTGGTGCTGTCGGGTTCCAGTTCCGGCCACGCGGTGTACACCAGGAACGTCGCATCCGGTGAGATGCCCACCAGCGTCCGGAAGGCCGGCTTGCTGGGGACTGTCGTTGAGACATGGAACGTCTGCGGCGGGGCCAGCGGCGCGGGGCGTGAGAGTCGGCTGGCCAGAACCCAACTGATGCCGCCCGCCAGCAGCGCCAGCACGCACGCCGCGCCGATGGCAAGAAGCCGCGTTCGCTGCGGCACCGCCGACGACGCGGCGGCCGACACCCATTCATGCCCGGCAAGGGTGCGCTCGATCTGCAACCGCGCATCCCCGATGTCGTGCAGACGGTTGCGCCGGTCTTTCGCCAGACAGTTGGCGAGGAGTTCACGCACGCGCGGCGGGGTCGTCGGGGGGAGTTGCTGCCACTCCGGCTCGCGGTGCAGGATGGCGCCGAGCGCGTCGGTGGTGGTTTCGCCGCCGAAGGGCTGTTCGCCGCTGAGCATCTCGAACAGGACGCAGCCGAAGGAGAAGATGTCGGAGCGGCGATCAACGGGCTTGCCGCGGGCCTGCTCGGGCGACATGTAGCCGGCGCTGCCCATGATGACGCCGGGGATGGTGGGGGAGTGCACCGGTTTGCCGCGGGCCGCGGGCATGGTGACGGTGGGCGAATCCGCGATTGCGGCGGCGTTGGTCGATGACGACGGGGCTTCACTGGTGCGGGCCAGGCCGAAGTCGAGCACTTTCGCGGTGCCCTCCGGCGTCACCATCACGTTGCCGGGTTTGAGGTCACGGTGGACGATGCCCTTGTCGTGAGCGGCTTCGAGGGCCTCGGCGATCTGCTTGGCGATGGCGAGTGATTCGTCGAGTGGGATCGGGCCGCGCGTGAGCCTTTCGGCGAGGGTTTCGCCTTCGATGTATTCGAGGACGAGGTATTGCCGAGCGGCCCCGGCCCCCCCTGCCGCCGGCGACTCTTCGAGGCCGTGGATGCCGCCGATGTTGGGGTGATTGAGCGAGGCCAACACCTTGGCTTCGCGTTGGAAGCGGGCGAGGCGGTCGGGGTCGGCCACGAGCGCTTCGGGCATTCCTTTGATCGCGACTTCGCGGTCGAGGCGTGTGTCGCGCGCGAGATGGACGACGCCCATGCCGCCGCGGCCCAGTTCGCGGATGATGTGGTAAGGGCCGATGGCGCTCGGAGAGACGGGGGAAGGGGAAGGTTGGCCAGGGGTCATGTGCCTTGATGGTACGGGAGTCGTCGTGGAATCCCTAGCAAGCGGTGACTGGCGAGCCCCGAACAACGAGCCCCGAGCGTGCGCGAGTGGGTTGAACCATCTCGCGCTTCGGTCACTCTCAAGACCCGTCGCTGACGCTCCGGGCTCGTGTGCTTGGGCGTCACATCTGCATTGGCGAGAGACCCCTCCCTCACGGTCGGGGTTCTGTTATGCGGCTGCGGCGGCGGTGGTCTTGACGCCGGACCATTCGTAGAGCAGGCGCGAGGCCTCGGGCAGCACGCTGTCGGCGCCGGCGAGTTCGGGCAACCAGGCGCGGTCCCACTCGTAGGTGATCCATGCGCTCGAACCGGCCGCGGCGAGCGCCTGCACGAACGACTTCACGGGCAGCTCGCCCTGGCCCAGCGGGCAGGGTCGCCCGGCTCGGGTGTCACGCAGGCGCGCCGTCATGAGGCGCGTGCCGAGGGCCTTGATCGCATCGACCGGGTCATCACCCGCGGCGATGCCGGCACGCAGGTCATAGCACGCACCCAGCAGCGGGTTGTTGACGGTCTCGATGATCTTGACGAGGTCGTTGTAAGACGCGAAGTCGCCGGCGTTCTCGATGAGCACGCGGAGGTCGCGGTGGCGGGCGTGGTCGCAAACGTCGCCGAGGCGGTTGCAGATCCGGCGGAGCGCGGACCAACGGGTGTCGCCGGGGGCCAGTGGCACGGGCGGGCCGGGGATCTGGAACGCGAAGAAGCGGACGAACGGGGCGCCGCACTTGGCGGCGAGGTCCACCATTCGCTTCCCGGCACGCACCGTGGCGTTGCGCGAGGCGAAGACGTGGCCGAGCACCGGGGGAAAAACGGGGTCGTCAAACTTCACGCCGGTGGCGATCCCAGCGAGGTCGACCCCGGCCCTGTCGATGGTGGCGCGGACCTTGGCGGGGTCGGAAAAGGCGGGGTCGGAGGCGAAGGCGTTGGCCCCGCCGTCGCCCGCGGAACGGAGTTCAACGCCGCGAAAGCCATAGTCGGCGGCGGCGGCGGCGACGCGTTCGAGGGTCCAATCGGGGCAGGCGACGGTGGAAAAGGCTGGGCGGAGCATTCGGCGGAGTGTAGGGGATTCGGTCGGGGACGAGGGGCAGAGATGGGAAGGGGCGGCGGGATTGGGGTAGGTTGAAGGCGCGGGCGGGCTATACTTCAATAGTTTCAATCAGGAGTGAAAATGCCAGTCGCCACCCGAGACATCGTGCCTGTTGAACGCCGACCGCGACCGGTTGGGGAAGACCTCGTGACGGGGTTCATGCGCAGCGGCGCGTGGCGCGATGAGCGGCTCGAGCCCCTGCGCGCGAAGGTGTTGCGCGGCGAGCGGCTGAGCATCGACGAGGGTGAGCTGCTCTTCACCACGCCGGACATTTGGAGTGTGTGCGAGCTGGCCGACGCGGTGCGGCGTCGGCTGCACGGCAACGTCGCGTACTACAACATCAACAGGCACATCAACTACACCAACGTGTGCGCCCTCTCCTGCAAGTTCTGCGCCTTCTATCGCAAGCGCGGCGAGGAGGGGGCGTACGAGATGGACGTCTCGGCGGTAGTGGAGGAAGCGCGGAAGGCCGCCGCGGCGGGCGCGACAGAGCTGCACATCGTCGGCGGGCTGCACCCCTATGCGCCGTTCTCGTACTACACCGACATGCTGTCGAAGGTGCGCGAGGCGGTGCCGAGGGTGAACCTCAAGGCGTTTACCGCCGTGGAACTGGTCCACCTGGCGCGGGTGGCGAAGGTGTACAAGAACGACGACCGCAAGGCCGGGCTGCGCTGGGTGCTCTCGGAGCTGAAGCAGGCGGGGCTGGGCTCGCTGCCGGGCGGCGGCGCGGAGGTGTTTGACGACCGCGTGCACGACGAGGCGTTCAAGGGGAAGATCCGCTCGGATGTGTGGCTGGATGTTCACCGCGTGGCCCACGAACTCGGGCTGAACAGCAACGCGACGATGCTCTACGGGCACGTCGAGAACCGGCGCGAGCGGCTGGTCCACATGGACATGCTGCGGCGGGTGCAAGATGAGAGTCTTGCCCGATTGGGATATGAAGGCATCGAGGCACCAAGGCATCGAGGCATCGAGAATGAAGAAGAAGCGTCGCCCGTGTTGACGCTCACGCGGCCCGGCGTGGCGTTGCCGACGCCTTCCGCCACCGGCCACTCCGGCGGCTACTTCCAGACCATCATCCCGCTGCCGTTTTTCCCGGATGAGAGCGAACTCGAGCACCTGCCAGGGCCTTCGGGGCTCGAGAACCTGCGGACCCTCGCGGTGTCGCGGCTGATGCTCGACAACTTCCCCCATGTGAAGGCGTTCTGGATCATGCAGACCCTCAGCATGGCGCAGTTGATGCTGCAGTGCGGGGCCGACGACGTCGACGGCACGGTGGTGTGGTACGACATCACCAAGGTCGGCGGCACCGACACGCACCAGGAGCAGGGCGTGCATGAGCTGTGCCGGGCGATCCGCGAGGCGGGCTACGAGCCGGTCGAGCGCGACACGCTGTATCGGCGGGTGGTGCGCGGGGGCGGGGCGGGCGGCGGCGATTGGCACATCGAGCATCACGCCCCCGCCCTCGAAGGCTCAAGGTGACTTTTCGTCAAGGATCCGCGCCGCGCGGAGTTGGGCCTCGGCCTTCTCCGCCTCAAGCGGGAAGAACCCCGCCTGGGCCACCAGTTCCTGACCGCGCCGGCTCAGCACGAAGCGCAGGAACTCGCGCTGCCAGGGTGACGGCGGCTGCCCGGGGGGCAGGTCGAGCGTGAGGTACAGCCCGCGTGACAGCGGGTACGCGCCGGACAGGACATTCTCGAGCACGGGCTCGATCGGGGGCGCGCCCGGCGAAACAACGATCGGGACCGCACGAACTTCGGGCCTCGCGTAACCGATGCCGCTGAAACCGACGGCGCCGGGCTCCTCGGCGGCGCGATCGACCACTTCGGCGCTGCCGATCAGTTCGAGCATGCCGGGGCGGTACTCGCCGCCCTTGAGGGCCAGTTCGCGGAAGACGGCGAAAGTGCCCGACGCACGGTTCCGCCCGAGCAGGACGACGGGGCGCGTGGCCCATTCGCCGGAAAGTCCCAGGCCGGACCACACGCTGATCTCGCGCGGGGCACCGCGTTTGCGGGTCGCCGAGAAGAGCGCGTCGACTTCCTCGAGGCTGAGGCCACGCGTGGCGACGGGGTTCGTGGCGTTGACATAGACGGCCAGCGCGTCGAACGCCACCACCAGCTGCGTCGGCTCGTAGCCCTGCTGGGCGAGGAACTCGCGTTTCTCTGGCTCGTTGAGGGGCCGGCTCATCGGGCCGATGTGCGCGATGGCCTCGGCGAGGGCCCGCGGCGCGGTGCCCGAGCCGCGCCCTTCGTGCTTGATCATCAGCCCGGGGTGGGAGCGCTGGAACTCCTGTTCCCAGAGGCGGACCAGCCGGTCCATGGTGTCCGAGCCGACACTGCGCAGGCGCTGCGACAGGACCGTTTCTGGGGTGTACATGGGCAGCCCCGCGTCGACCTCGGGGTGCCGACCTTGATTCACGTCGGGCGCGTCCAGCGGGATGTGCTTGATCTCGGACTTCGGCGGTGCGGGCGGCGCGGGCTCGGGCACGAACGGCGCACCGGGCTCGAGAACCACGCGGAAGCCGATGTAGTCCGTCCGCACCTCGGGGAAGTTGGCCCAGCGGTTGGCGCTGCGGGCGACGCGCGCGGGCGTGTCCCACGAGCCCCCGCGCAGCACGCGCAGGCGTTCCTTGCCGGCGCTCAGCGGATCGGTCAGCGGGCCGAGCGGGTAGTCGGCGTACTGGTCGGCGCACCACTCCATCAGGTTCCCGTGCATGTCGTAGAGGCCCCACGGGTTGGGCGGGAATGTGGCGACCGCGGTGGGACGCGAGGGCTTGCCCGTCAGTTCGAACGCATCGAACGCCGCATGCGATGGCTCGAGCGAGGAGCCGAACGAGAACGCCGTGCCTGTGCCCGCGCGGCAGGCGTGCTCCCACTCTGCCTCGCTGGGCAGGCGGTATGTCTTCTTTTCGATTTCGCTGAGGCGTCGGCAGAACTCCTTGGCCTCGTGCCACGACGAGTACGCCGGCAGCGACGGACCGACAAAGCGCAGACCCATCGCCTCGTTGGGGTGGGTTCCCTCGGGAGGCGTGTAGTCGGCGCCCATCACGTCGGCCCACTGCTGCTGCGTCACTTCAGTGGCGCTCATGAAGACGGGCTTGGTGAGCGTGACCTGCACAGTGCGTTCGTCGGTGTTGCGGTCGGATTCGGACGCGGGGCTGCCCATCGCAAAGGTGCCGGTGGGGAGACTGACCAGGCGCATGCCGATCGAGTTGGTGATGCTCTCACGCGGGGGCACCGGCGCGGCGGCGGCGGGCGAAGCTGGGATCGCGCTCGGCGCTGGCGCGACGGCGAGCTTCGCGCCCTCCTTCGTACCGGATCGAGAGAGCAGCCACCCCGTCAGGCCGACCACGGCGGCGAGCGCGATCCCCGCCGCGGCGAGCCATGGGGCCATCGACCTCCTGGGCTCAGGAATCCTGGGGGTGGGCTCGGCCGAAGGAAGCGACAGGCTCGGCGCGGCGGCGGACGCGGTTGAGGTGTGCCCCGGTGCCGGGATCGAGCCGCCGCCGACCTGCCCGAACACCGCCGTGCCCGGGGCGCTCAGCGAGCCTCCGACCAGAACACTGGTCGGGCCCGCGCCCTCATCGGCACCGCGTGACAGTTCGACCTGCATCGCGGCGGCGAACACCTCGGCGCTCGGCCGCTTCTCGGGGTCGCGGTCCATCGCCATGCGGATCAGTTCCGCAATCGAGGCGGGCACCGAAGGCGCGGACGCGCGGATGTCGGGCGCATCGGCCGACAATCGAGCCTGCATGATGGCCTCGACATTGGGCCCGGAGAAGGGTGTCGCGCCGGCGAGCAGCACATACGCCGTTGCACCCAGGCTGTAGATATCCGAGGCGGGGCCGGCACCGCGCTTGAGCACCACCTCGGGGGCGATGTAGTGCGGGGTGCCGAGGACGGCGAGGTCGTCGCCGAACAGGTTCTCGCCCGAATCGAGCTTCACCAGCCCGAAGTCGACGACCTTGCATCGCCCGCGGCGCGTGAGCATGAGGTTGGCGGGCTTGACGTCGCGGTGGATCACACCTGCCTCATGAGCGGCGGCGAGGCCGCGGGCACCGTCGGCCAGCATGAGCGCGGCGCGGCTCGGGGGCAACGGGCCGGTGCGCTTCAGCACGTCTTGCAGGCTGCCCCCTTCGAGATACTCCATGGCGATGTACCACCAGCCTTCATGCTGGTTGATCTCGTACACCTGCGCGATGGACGGATGGTCGATCGAGGCGGCGGCCCGCGCCTCGAGCAGGAAGCGCTCAACCTTGAGATTTACCCCCTCGCCCCTCATCTGCTGGCGGAGCACCTTCAGGGCGGTGATGCGCTTCAGGTTGACGTCTTCGGTTTGGAACACCACGCCCATCGCGCCCTGGCCCAGCACGCGCATGATGCGGAAGTGGGCCAAACGCTTGCCGATCCACTTGGCGTGCTGAGCGTCGGGGCCGGCGTCCGGTGCGGTCGGCGCGCCGGGCGGCTGTGCTTGCTGAGGCGTCAGCGCCGCACCGGCGGGGAGCGAACTGCCCGAGGGAACGCGTTGGGACGCCGATGGAGCTTCGGGCGCGACCGCCTCCGGACCGGGCTGGATGACCGTCTCATCGGCCAGGCGGATCGACCCCTCGTCGACCAGCCCGGCCCCGTCGAACACCAGGCTGGCCTCGAAGTTGTCAAGGCTCTTCATCACAAGTGGCCGCTGATCCAAGCAGACAACCCTTTCACCGAACCCCGCGTGACGCGCGCGGACCGCGACGAAATGCGACTCCCGATCGAGGCCGCCAAGCTCCGGGCGCGGCACCCGTGCCAACGTAACCAAGCGGGGCGCGAACGGCGAATGGCGACGCGTCGCCGAGCCTCATTTCAAGCGCCGGGCCGCTGTCGCATCCTGACGCGGCGCGATTTCTTGCACAATCTGAGCGCGGGGTCAGGTTTTGATTCGCATGCCGAGGGGGCGCGCCGGGATCACGTCGTCGACCCGCCGCCGTTGAGACGCTCCTCGGCGCGGCGCAGCATGCGGCTCCACTCCTTGCGGAGGGCCGTCGACGGGCGCCCGACGCGGTCGCTGATCTGTTCCCACTCGAGGCCGGCGCGGCGGAGACGCACCAACTCCTCCTCCTGCGGGGACAGGAGATCCGCGAAGCGCTCGAAGGCTTCATCGAACTGCGCGTGCTGGCTCGCCGTGGGATCGTCGGCGCGGACGTGTTCGACGGGCATGGCGGCGGAGGCGTGGGCGCCGCCGAGCGCGACGGCGCCACCTCGCTTGAGCGCGCGGTCGTGGCGCGCGACCTCGGCGAGTTTGGTGCGGACCACCGTCTGCAAGTAGGAGACGAGCGCGGCCTCGTTCTCGAAGCTGAGTTTGCCGTCACGGAAATCGCCGACCAGGGACTTGGCCACGCTCTGGCAGATATCGACGGACTCGCGGTTGCGGCGTAGGCCCGAGCCGATGGAGGAGCGGACGAAGATCGAGAGGAGCCGGAGCACCTCGGCGAAGGCCTGCTCGCGCTGGGCGTCGGAGATGGCGGTGCCCGGGGAACCGGGGGGGCCGGGGGAACCGGGGGGGCCGGGTGCATCACCCTTGCCGCAGGCGCGGGCCAGCAGAGCGCCGAGTTTGCCGGTGTCGCTCATGGCTTGTGCAGAGAAGATACCCGCGCCGGGCGAGAATTTGAATGTCACATCGCAAGACAGAGCGCACTTGAACTGGCAGCCTCGGCGTTGCCGCGGTTAGGCTGCGTGTTCCCGGACGAACCCAAGCGCTTTCTCATGTCGTCGGACCTTCCTCCACAACCTCCTCCCTCTGTACGCGGGCGGAGCGGCCTCGGCGGAGACCTACCGCTTTCCGAACAGGTCCGCGCGGCGTGGCTGTCGGCTGAACAGGGCGACGTGCCGGACCTGGGCCCGATCCTCGCGGCGGCACCAGGCGCGAGCGACGCCGAGATTGCCGACGCGTGCATCGAGGACGCCGAGCATCGCGCGGAACGGGGGCTCTCATTTTCGCTGGAGCACTATCTCGCGTCGATCCCCGAGCACGCGGACAAGGCTGAAGTGGCGCGGGCGCTTTTGATGCTGGAATGCTCGGCGCGAGCTTCAGAGGGTGTCGAGCGGGTGGGGGCGGACCTTCGGGCGCGGTTCCCGGCGTTGGTTGAAGAGGTCGACGCCGTCATTGAGATGATCGCGCTGATGCGGTCGGGCTCCGGGTCTGACGGTCAGGGGTCGGGTTTCGAGATCGCCGAGGGGGCGCTGCTGGATGACTACCGGCTTGAGGAGTTCCTCGGGGCGGGCTCGTTCGGCGAAGTATGGCGGGCCTGGGACCGCACGCTGGAGCGATACGTCGCGCTGAAACTCATCACGCCGCGGGCGAGCCTGCGACCCGTCAGCCTCGGCCCCGAAGGGTCCGACGGGACGCTGGCCGCGGTGATCCGCGAAGCGAAGTCGGCGGCGAGCATCGATCACGAGAACGTCGTGCGCGTCCACGACGCCGGCCGCTTCACCTCGGCGAGCCTGTGCTACATCGATACGCAGCTCGCGGGCGACCCCGCGCCGCGCGCCGGCGATGCCAAGCACGTGGCGGTGGCGCGGTCGCTGGCGGCGCTGGTCAGCGAGCGCGGGCGCGGGGGTGTGCCGGCGCGCGACGGCGCTTCGCTGATGTCGGCGGTGGCACGGGGCGTGGCGGCGGCGCACGCGCGGGGCATCGTTCACCGCGATATCAAGCCTTCGAACATCCTGGTCACGCCCTCGGGCCGCCCGATGGTGGCGGACTTTGGGCTCTCGGCGTTGTCGGCGCGGAGCGACGCGGGGAGTGCGCCCGCCGGCTCCGGTTCGAGCATCGCGGCGACGCTGAGCTCAGGCAGGATCACCGGCACGCCAGCGTTTATGGCCCCCGAGCAAGCCCGAGGCGAGGCGGCCACTCCCGCCTCCGACGTGTTCTCGCTCGGCGCCACCATGCGGTTCGTGCTCACGGGGAAGCTGCCCTTCGCGCCCTCGGGCCGCTACAGCACCGACGAGCGCTGGGACGTCATCGAGCAGGTGCGCCGATTCGACTGCCGCCCTCTGGCTGAAGAGCGCCCCGATCTGCCCGCGGATCTGTCGGCGATCTGCGATCGTGCCATGTCGCCGGACCCCAAGGACCGCTACCCCGCGGCGGCGGCGTTCGCCGAGGACCTCGCGGCGTTCCTCGCCAACCGCCCGGTGTCGGCGCGGCCCGCCGGCGCTCTTCGGGCCAGCGTGATGTGGGCGGCCCGCAACCGCACCATCGTCAGCCTCATCGCGCTCATGGGCGTGCTCGGGGCCGCGGGGTTATGGCGGTACATCGTGAACATCGGGCACGAGCGCGACCGCGCGGTGGCGGCGGAGGCGGCGACAGCGTCGCAGCTCCGCAAGACAGAGAAAGCGCAGCAGGCGACGCAGGCCGTCAATGACTTTCTGCAGAGCGTGCTGGGCGCGGCGGACCCGCAGCTGCTGGGGCGGGAGGCGACGATCCTTGAGGCGGTGCGATTCGCCGAAGGGGGGATCGCGCACCGATTTTTGGGCGATCCGGAACTCGAGGCCGGGGTGCGCCAGACCATCGGATCGGTCTATTCGACGCTGGGCTTGGCCGACGGTGCCAGGGTTCACCTCGAGCGCGCGCTCGATCTGCGCCGCGCCACGCTGGGCGAGCGAGCGCCCGAGACGTTCGCGGCACGCCACGAACTGGCGAAGATGGAGGAGCAGCGCGCCCACGACAAGAAGGCCGGCGAGGCGGTTGAAGCGCTGGTGATCGAGATGCGTGCGGCGCTGGGGCCGGAACACCCCGAGACGCTCCGCGCCGAGATCACGCTGCTGAGCGTGATGGCGACGGCGCACCGGCTCGCCGAGGCTCTCGCGCTGTCGGAGCGCGCGGTCGAAGCGTGGCGTCGAGCGGGGAAAGAGGACTCGAGCGAGGCCATGGCCGCCGAGCAGACCCGCGCCGCGCTCTTGTGTTACAACGATCGTCAGGAAGAAGGGTTCGCGGCGTTCTACGCACTGATCGAGAAACAGGAGCGCCTGCTGGGCCCGACGCACTACCAGCGCTGCATCGCCATGACCGACATGGCCTTCACGCTGAAGTTCTTCGCACGCTACGAAGAGGCCGCGTGGGTCTACCGGCACGCGCTTGGCGGCTTGATGGAACACCTGCCCTACGGGCACGAGCAGCAGTTGGTGCTGGCGTGCGGGCTGGCGAACCTGCTCGTCACGCACTTGGGCAGGCCCCACGAGGGGCTGGCCGTGCTGGAGCCCGTTTTCGAGGCGTATCTGGCGCGCCCGGACCATCCGCCGTTCCACGTCGCGAAGGGGTGGGACATCCTGGGCGTGTGCCTCATCGGCGTGGGCCGATACCCCGAAGCCGAGTTGGCGCTGCTCAAGGCTCGGACGGCCTACCTCGAAATGATCGGCGACGGTGGCAACAAGGTGGTGCGGGCGATCGACCGCTACCTCGCGAAGACGTACGACGCGCTGGGGCTGCCTGAGAAGGCGTGCGAACACCGGGAGCTTGCGCAGAAGCGGGAGAACCCGAAGGGTCCGCCGGGGCCATAGCGCGGGGCTCATCGAAAATCTCCGGAATCGGTGTCACACGGCGATTTGGAGCGCACTGGGATGGAGTCCCATGTCGGGCCGGGCCCCGCGCGGGGCATTTCTGAACGCCCGACCATCGACCGCACCACTGCTGGAGAGACCGCGATGAACAACTTCAAGATTGCCCCGATCGCTTTGTGTGCCGCCGCCGCTGCGTTGACCGGCAGCGCCTCCGCCTCAGCCAACATCCTCACCAACCCCGGATTCGAGAACACCGACGCCTGGGGGCACATCTTCACCCTCGGCGACCTGTCGGGGTATGTCGACGGCTTCGCTCACACCGGTACCCGCTCGTTCTACTTCTCGACCGCCGCGGATGTCATCAGCCTCTCGCAGGCGGTGCCGTTCGTGAACGGGCAGGCGTACGAGCTCTCGTTCTGGGTCTACAACCTGGGCGTCGGGAACGACCTGCTCGAAGTGTCGCTGTTCGCGTCCGATGCGCCCGAGCAGATCGTCACCACCGGCATGGTGCCGACGGAACTCGAAACTTGGCAACAGGTGACGCTGAACTTCAGCGTGCCCGCGGCGGGCGACTTCTACAGGCTCGAGTTCACCGGTTACGACAACAGCTCCGCGTGGTACATCGATGACGTCTCGCTGACGGCGGTGCCGGGACCGGGGGTTGGGGTGTTGGTCGGCGTCGCGGGGTTGATCGGTCTGCGGCGTCAGCGCTGAGGTACCTCTGACCCGTCTTCGCGTCAGTGCCGAATCTCCCCACCCTCTCCCTCCACACACACAAGTGGAAAACGCGAGAGCCACGGGCGCATTCTGCGGCGCCCGTGGCTTTTCGCGTTCCCAACCGGACGGCTTTCCGGACGCCGTGACGCACATTCTCTGAAAAAGAACCCCGTCCATGTCACACGGGGCCCGAGTTGGCACTTGGAGACAGGAATCTCCAACACCTCACCCCCGATACAGAGAGGCTCTGACCATGTTCTCCAAAATGATTTCGTTCCGCACACTCGCCCTCGCCGCTGGCGCGGCCGCGCTCATTGGCACGAGCAGCGCCCACGGCGCCGTCCGCTATGTGAAGTTCAACGCCGTGGGCGCCAACAACGGCACCTCGTGGAACAACGCCTACCGCAAACTCCAGGACGCCTTGGCGGCAGTTGTCGATGGCGATGAAGTGTGGGTTGCGGCGGGGACGTACGTGCCCGCCGTGCCCGCCGATGTCGATCCGAAGGATCAGCCATTCAGGATCCGGCGCGGTGCGAAGGTGTACGGCGGGTTCCTCGGCAACGAGGCCACGCGGGCCCAGCGCAACCCTGCGGTCCATGTGACCATCCTCTCGGGCGACATCAACGGCGACGATTTGCCGGGCTTTGTCAACCGCGCCGACAACAGCATGTCAGTGGTTTCCATCATCACGGAGTTGCAGAACCCCGTCACGACATCCTTCCGCGTCCTCGACGGGTTCACCATCCGAGGCGGGAGCGCCATCGATCCCAACAACCAGGGGGCGGACAGCGGCGGCGGGATGCGACTCTCGACCACCGGCCTGCCGGTCCGCGTCACGAACTGCGTGTTCCGCGACAACGACGGAGAGATGGGCGGGGCGCTCATCGTGGTGACGCCGAGCGATGCCACGAACATCCTGTTCACGAACTGCCTGTTCGCGGGTAATCGGGCCAACATCAACGCCGTCGAGGTGCAGAACTGCCAAGGCGTGCGGTTCGCGTCGTGTACCTTCGCGCATAACAAAGGTACCCAGAACTTCTCGGGCAGCTTCAGGGCGCTCAACGCGCCGAACTTGATGCTCACCAACTGCATCTTCTGGGGCAGCGAGGGCGGGCCCTTCACCGGCGCACAGTCGTCCCAACTCAGTGTGACCGACAGCCCGGGCACGCAGATTCTCTCGTGCGTCTTCCCCGCTGGGCCCTTGGTAGGGGTCGACTGCCGCTTCACTGACCCGTGCTTTGTCGACCCCTCCGGCCCCGACGGCAACCTCGGCACCGCCGACGACGACTTCCGCCTCCGCTCCGGCTCGCTCGCCATCGACGCGGGCAACGGCGGGCTCATCCCCAACGACTTCGGCGATACCGACGGCGACGGGAACTTCTTCGAACAGGTGCAGGTGGACCTCGACCGCATCTCACGCGTGCTCGACGACGCCGGGATCACAAACACGGGCGTGGGCCTCGCCGTGGACATCGGGGCGTACGAGAACTCGGGCTTGTCGTGCCTGGGCGACTACAGCGGCGACGGGCTCGTCAACACCATCGACCTGACACGCTTCCTTGGCAACTTCGGGACCACGTCGAACCCCTGCGGGTCCATCGATCTCAACGCCGACGGCGTGGTCAACACCGCTGACCTCGTGATCTTCCTCGGGAAGTTCGGGAACAACTGCAATATCTGAATGGCAGTGGGGATTGGGCAGTGGGCAGTCGGGCCGGATTGCGTCGGGCAATCCGGCCTGTTTCATTGTGGATTGAGTTAGAGCGGTTTCCGATCATGCGTAGCGGAGCGGAGCCGACCGCGCGAGCGGTCGGTCCCAAGTGCTCGCGCTTTTGTGGGCTTGGGATCGACGGCTCGCGCCGTCGGCTCGGCGATCACCCGCGACAGCTGAACCGAAATCGTGCTAGCGAGAAGAGAAGAGTCGGCTCGGAGAGCCGTCGTACCTGCTACCCGATCCCAAGGTACGCCTTGCGCACCTCGTCGCTGGCTTCGAGCACGCGGGCCGAATCGCTCATCGCGATCTTGCCCGTCTCGAGCACATAGCCGTGGTGGGCCACCTGCAGCGCCATGTGGGCGTTTTGTTCGACGAGCAGGATTGTCGTGCCGGTGGCGTTGATGTCGCGGATGATCTTGAAGATCGTCTGGACGACTTGGGGCGCAAGCCCGAGCGAAGGCTCATCCAGCAGCAGCAGACGCGGGCGCGCGAGCAGGGCGCGGGCCATGGCGAGCATCTGCTGTTCGCCGCCCGAGAGCGTGCCGGCGAGCTGCTTGAGGCGTTCGCGCAGGCGCGGGAACAGATCGAGCGACTTCTCGCGGTCTTTCTTGATCTGCTCGCGCTCGGAGCGCGGGCGGGCGAAGGCACCGAGTTCGAGGTTCTCATCGACGGTCATCTGCGGGAACACGCCGCGCCCCTCGGGCGAGTGAGCGACGCCCATCCGCACGATCTCGTGGGGCGGGACGCCGGTGAGCGACTTGCCGTCGAACGTGATGTCACCCTTGACGGGCTTGAGGAGGCCCGAGACGGCACGGAGGGTTGTCGATTTTCCCGCACCGTTGCAGCCGATCAGCGTGACGATCTGCCCCTGCTCGACGGCGAGCGACACGCCGTGGAGCGCTTCGATGCCGCCGTAGCGGACGACGAGGTTGTTGATCTCAAGAAGTGGCATGTGTGGTTCAGGCCGCCGCCGGTGCCCCCAGATACGCCTCGATCACCTTCGGGTCCTTCTGCACCTGCTCCGGCGGGCCGTGGGCGATGATCTTGCCGTAGTCGAGCACCGTGATCCGTTCGCACAGGTCCATCACCACGCCCATGTCGTGTTCGATCAGCAGCACCGCGAGTTCGAAACGATCGCGCACTGAGCGGATGAGCGTGCGGAGTTCCTTCTTCTCTTGCGGGTTCATGCCCGCGGCGGGCTCGTCGAGCAGCAGCACTTTCGGGCCGGTGGCGATCGCGCGGGCGATTTCCAACCTTCGCTGGTCGCCGTAGGGGAGGTTGCGGGCTTGTTCCTCGGCACGGTCGGCGAGGTTGAATAACTCGAGGAGGCGCGTGCAACGCTCGGTCAGGGCCGTCTCTTGGGCGCGGTGGCTGGAGAGTCGCAGCACGGCGGCGGGCATGCCGTGCGGGCAGCGCAGGTGGCACGCGACGCGCAAGTTGTCGATCACAGTGAGTTCGCCGAAGAGGCGGATGTTCTGGAAGGTGCGGGCCAGGCCTTCGGTGGCGATCTGGTACGGTCGGAGGCGGGTGAGTTCACGGCCTCCGAGTTTGACCGAGCCCTCGTCAGGTTTGTAGACGCCGGTGAGGAGGTTGAAGACGGTGGTCTTGCCCGCCCCGTTGGGGCCGATGAGGCCGTAGAGCCCGCGGGCCGGGAGTTCGAGGGCGAAGTTCTGGACGGCCTTGAGGCCGCCGAAGGATTTGGAGATGTTGGATGCTTGGAGGAGGGTCACTTGGAACCTCCCTTCGGCTTCTTCCCGCGCCGGAACATTGATCTCCACAGGTCGCCGTCCCACACCTCGCGCACGCCCAGCAGCCCCTTCGGGCGAAGGATCATCATCAGGATCAGCGCCAGCGCGAAGATGATCATGCGGTAATCGGCCACCGCCCGCAGGTACTCCGGCAGCAGCGTGACCACCACCGCCGCGAGTGCCGCACCGCTGATCGAGCCCAGCCCGCCGAGCACGACCATGATGATGATGTCGAACGAGCGCTGGAAGCCGGCATCGACGGGCCCGAGCGCCACCCCAAGCTTGTGCGCGTACAGGCCGCCCGCGATGCCCGCGAAGAACGCCGCGATCACGAACGCCCACACCTTTGTCTTCGTGGTGTTCACGCCCATCGCCTCGGCGGCGATCTCATCCTCACGCACGCTCAGCATGGCACGCCCCGCGGTCGACGTCTTGATGCGGTACGCGATCAGCATCGTCAGACCCGCGAAAAGCGTGACCCAGAACAGGCTGGTGTATTTCGGTAGCCCGCCGAAGCCCAGCGCGCCGCCCAGGCCGGTCGCCATGCCGAGGAGCCCCGCCTGATCGGCGGCTTCCGGCGTTTTCAGGGCCGGCCCCGTCTGCTGGATGAGCACGCGGATGATCTCGCCAAAGCCCAGCGTCACGATGGCGAGGTAATCGCCGCGGAGCCGCAGCGAAGGCAGCCCCACCGCCAGCCCGAGCAGCGCCGAGACCAGGCCGCCGCAGAGCAGGGCCACGGGGAACATCAGATCGCCCGAGGCGAACCACGCGAGCCCTTCGGTGGACAGCGGCATGCCGCTGAGCTTGCCCCCCACCGCCGCGGCGCTGCCCCACTGGGTGAGCGAGAAGTAGTACGACACCGCGCCGGAGACATACCCGCCCACGGCGAGGAATCCGGCGTGCCCCATCGAGAACTGCCCGGTGAAGCCGTTCACGATGGTGAGCGAGACGGCGAGCATGATGTTGACGCCGATGGTGATCGACAGATCGGCCCAGTAAGGCCCGACCGCATCCTTGAGGAACGCCTGGGCCAGCGCGGCGAGCGCGGCGATGACAACCAGCGGCAACACCGAGCGCAGCAAGGTCGGTGCCGCACCCGGGCGGGCGGCGGCGATCATCGAACGGAGGTTGGCGTCGGTCGATGCCATGCTGGGAGAACGTAGCCTTCAGACTTTCTCGATCGTCGCCTTCCCCAACAGCCCGCTGGGCTTGACGAGTAGAACCAGGATGAGGATGGAGAAGACGTAGACGTCTTTCATGCTCGAAGAGAGATACGCCGCCCCGAACTGTTCGATGAGGCCGATCGCGAGCCCGCCGAGCATGGCGCCGCGGACGTTGCCGATCCCGCCCACCACCGCGGCGACAAAGGCCTTGAGCCCCAGCAGCACCCACGACGCATCGGCCGTCTGCTTGATGGTCTGGTACTTGAGCGCCCACAAGAAGCCGCCCGCCGCGGCGAGCATCGAGCCCAGCACGAAAGTGAACGAAATCACCTTGTTCACCGGGATGCCCATCAGCGCGGCGACGTTGACGTTGTGGCTGGTGGCCCGCATCGCGCGGCCGATTTTCGTGTGGAACACCAGCCACTCGAGCAGCACCATCAGCGTGATGGCGGTGCCCGCGCCGACCACGTCGATGAGTTTCAGTTGCACCTGACCGATCGAGAGCAGGGTGGCGTCCGGCAAAAGGTCAGGGATGCGCCGCGGGCTGGTGCCGAACAGGGCGTTGAGCTGGCCGGTGTTCTGCAGCAGCAGCGAGACGCCGATGGCGGTGATGAGCACATTCAGCCGCGGCGAACCGCGCAGCGGCTTGTAGGCGAGTCGCTCGATGGTGAACCCGACCACGCCGCAGGCGATCATCGCGCCGATGAGGACGACGCCGCCCATCCAGATGGGTGGGTCAACGACGCCCATGACAGCGAGCAGTTTGACGGCGAGGGTGAGGGCGATCCAGCCGCCGAGGACGACGATGTCGGAGTGCGCGAAGTTGATGAACTTGAGGATGCCGTAGACCATCGTGTAGCCCAGCGCGATGAGCGCGTAGAGGCTCCCGAGGGTGACGCCGTCCTTGAGGGTTTGGAGGAGTTGGTCCAAGCGGAGGTTTCGGTGGGGCAGGCTTCCAGCCTGCCATCAATGCGGAAGTGGGAACACAGAAAGACGGCAAGCTGGACGCATGCCCCACCGCCTATCGCTTCGGCTCGACCGTCGCCGCGTACACCGGCACCCCGCCCTTCATCTGCACCATCACGGCGGGCTTCACGGCGTCGCGGTCGGCGTTCAGCGTGATCACCCCGGTCACGCCCCGGAAGTCCTTCGTCGCGGCGATCGCATCACGCAGGTCCTTGCCGTTCAGGCTCGTGGCGCGGCCCATCGCGTCAAAGAGCAGCCGGGCGGCGTCGTACCCCAGCGCCGCCAGCCCATCGGGCGTCGAGCCCCCGAAGTCGGCCTTGTACGCCGACACAAACGCCTGGATCTCCGCGCTGGGCTGGTCGCTGGCGTAGTGGTTTGAGTAGTACGAGCCCTCGATGTCCTTGCCGGCGGTCTTTGCCAGGTCTTCTGAATCCCAGCCGTCGCCGCCGATCAGCGGGATGGCCATCCCGAGCTGGCGGGCCTGCAGCGCGATGTTCGCCACCTCGGTGTAATAGCCCGGCACAAAGATCGCCTGCGGCTTGGTTTCACGGATGCGGGTGAGCTGGGCCTTGAAATCGCTGTCGCCCTCGTTGTACGCCTGGATGCTGGTGATCTTGCCGCCCATCCCTTCGAACGCCTTGATGTACTCGTCCTTCAGGCCCACCGAATAGGCACCGGCCTGATCGAACAGCACCGCGACCTGGTCCAGCTTCAGGTTCTCGCGCGTGAACTTGGCGCACGCATAGCCCTGGAACGGGTCGATGAAGCACACGCGGAAGATCATGTCGCCGACTTTGGTGACGTCGGGGTTCGTGGACGACGGCGTGATCATCGGCACGCCGTACTGCTGGGCCACCGGTGCCGCGGCAAGCGTGATGCTGCTGGCGACCTCGCCCAGCACGGCCGAGACTTTGTCTTTGGTGATGAGCTTGGTGACGACGGTGCCGGCCTTCTCGGCCTTGCCCTCGGTGTCTTCGGAGACGAGTTCGACCATGCGCTTGGCGCCGCCGATCGAGACCCCGCCCGCGGCGTTGATCTCCTTGACGGCGAGCTTGATGCCGTTGTCGGTTGACTTGCCGAAGGTGGCCTTCGAGCCGGTGAGGCTGCCGTAGTGACCGATCTTGATGCGGTCGGTCGACGCGGACGGCGCGGGGCTGCCCCCGCCGGTTCCTGCCCCCCCGCCTGTGTTGGACGACTCCTTCTTCTCGCACCCCCCGCCCCCCGCGAGTAGGGTCAGGCCGAGGGCGAGAATGGCAGTCCACTTGGGCAGCGAGGCGAAGATCGTCATGGGGCGTTCCAGGTCTATCAAAGGTGAGGACGGAGTTCGGAAGCTCGGACAGGGTATCAAACAGGACGAACGGGCCACGGGGACCGTGCCACTGATGGCGGTCCGCTCTGGGACCGACATCAGTGCCGAAGTGTGCAAAGCCGCCAGTACCCGGGCACTGCTGTCTCCGAAAACGGAGCCAGCAGTGGCACGAGGCCGGGGTTCACCTCGACGCCGAGCGTACCAAACCCGACCGGGGGAAGCGTCGAGCGGCGCTGCCCGCTATGGTACGAACCGGACCGCGGCCCGACCCGCGGCGTCCCTTTGTCACCATGCCCCGAGTCGCCCTCGACACCTCGATCTCCCGCACCGTCGTCAACGGGTTCGCCTTCCCGCTGGGGGTCTACCCGGTCGAGGAGATGAACCCCGCGCCCGTCCCCGGCTACGTCGTCCAGTTTGAGTCGGCCGACGGGGAGGACGCCGCCGAACGCGATCCCACCTTCGGCACGGGCGACGGCGACTCGTGGGAAGAGTGGCCCGACCGGTTCATGTTCGACATCCTGATCCCCGCGCCGCGCCTGCCCGCGTTGTGCCGGGTGCTGCTCAGCCTGCTTCCTTCCCGACTGTTCCCCATCCTCGACGTGCTGGGGTCGGACGCCTACCGCGAGATCGACCCCTACATCGCGTACGACCCCGTCGGCTTCGAGCGGTTCATCGACGCCGTGAGGGTCTTCGGCGACTGGTTCTATGAGGACGGCCTGGTGGGTTTCGGTGCGATGAGCCTGGAACCGTTCATCTATTTCTTCGTGGATGAGCACAAGGTCGTGACGCTCCGCGTCGACCCGGCCATGCGCGACAGGGTCGAAAAACTGCTCCGTTCGTTTGATCTGGTCCCTGTCGATGAGGTGCGATCGGCGGACTGCGCAGCCCACGAGCACCGCGGCGTCCTGCTCGTCGGGGCCGACCAGCCCGACTGCCTCGTCGCCGACGAGATCGTCGAACGCCTGAAGGAGTCCTGGCTGCTCGAACTCAACGTCAACGGCGAATCCAACGTCGACGACGAAGGGAACGAACTGGGCATCACCGCCTGGCGCTGCCTGGTGCGATGCTCCGAGCAGGAGGACGCCCCGCTGAAGTACGCCGAAACCCTGCTGACGGCGACGTGCCTCGACGAGGCGGAGCAGATGGCCGAGGACGCGGTGATGGACGAGCGGGCCGACAAGAAAGTGCCGTGGTTCGAGCTGGAAGTGGTCTCCGCCGACCGCGTGACCCCCGAGACGCTGGCCCAGATGCTGGGCGAGAAGCCGGTCACGACCAAGTTCGATTCCAGCGAGATCAAGGCCCTGCGCTGGCTCGAAACGGTTGATGAATCCAGCGGGAGCGGGTGAGCCCCGCCGGTCGCACCGTTCCTCTTTGAATCATCCGAACCCCGTGCGCAAGCACGGGGCCAAGCCACCCAAGCCACCTCCAAGACCAACGGCCCGATCACTTTCTCAACCACACATGAACACGATCCTCCGCTCCTCATTGCTCCTCGCGCTGCTCGTCCTGAGCGCGTGCTCCTCCTCGACCCCCGCCTCACGGTCCGAGCCCTCGCCCGTGGGCGCTCGCTCGCGGCCCGCCGAGGTGACGCCCACTCCAGCCCCGCCCACCACTCCCACCACCGCCGCCGCTGATCCGGCATCACCCAAAGACTCCGGCCCGCGCCCCGCCAGCCTTCGCAACGGCCCCGAAACCACCAACGCCATCGGCTCCGGCCCCGAAGCCCTCGAACGGGCTCGCGCCCTCGGGCCCGACGCCGTCACTTTCTACGAACACCTCGCGGCCCTCACCGACCCCGCCCTCGAAGGCCGATCGCCCGATGTCAAAGGCAACGAGAAGGCCGCGGCGTGGATCGAAGACCAGTTCGCCGGCCTGGGTCTCAAGCCCGCGTTCTTTGATGCCGAAAACCGTCCTTCCTTCCGCCAGCCCTTCAAAGTCCGCGGCGAAGTCGAAGTCAAGAAGTCGCTCGCCTCGTTCCGGCACGTCGAGAACATCGCCCAGGCCGAGGTCGTCGACCCCGTCCGCTTCGAGCCCGGCAAAGACTTCAACGTCCTGGGCAGCAGCGCTACCGGCGAAGTGATCGGCCCGCTCGCCTTCGTCGGCTATTCGATGGAGGACGGCCCCGACGGCTACGCCACCTACGCGAAAGACGACGCCCTGACCGGCCACATCGCCATCGTGCTGCGCTTCGAGCCCATGGACGCCACCGGCAAGAGCAAGTGGACCACCACCGGACGCTGGAGCCAGCGCGCCGAACTGGCCTCGAAGATCAAGGCCGCGGCGTCGCGCGGCGCGGGGGGCGTCATCCTCGTCAGCCCCCCGGGCGCCGATGACCCACGCACCGAGAAACTCGAAACCGCCCGCACCACCCGCTTCGGCGGGGTCAACGTCCCGGTCGTGATGATGACCATCCAGGCCGTGAACCAGATGCTCGCCAAGGCCGACCCCGAGGGCCGCACCCTGCTGCGCCTGCGCCAGATGGCCGACGAGATGGGCGGCATTGTCCGCTTCCCCGCCAACACCACCGTCGAACTCAGCACCGAGATCGAGACCAAGCAGCTCGCCACCACCAACGTCGGCGCCGTGCTGCCGGGCCGCGGCGTCCTCGCCAATGAGTACGTCGTCCTCGGTGCGCACTACGACCATGTCGGCCTCGGCTATGTCGGCGGTGCCCAGGCCGCCAACCTCGGACAGATCCATCCCGGCGCCGACGACAACGCCTCGGGCACCGCCGGACTCATCATGGCCGCACGCACCCTCGCGCAGCGGGCCAGCCGGGACGCCTCGCAGCCCGCGCGGTCCATCATGTTCCTCGCCTTCAGCGCCGAAGAGATGGGACTGCTCGGCAGCGACCACTTCATCAAGAACCCCATCATCCCCGCCTCGTCCATCCAGGCCATGGTCAACATGGACATGATCGGCCGCATGTCGGGCGACAAGCTCCAGATCGACGGCGTCGGCACCGCCGAAAACTTCGAGACCTTCCTCAAACCCACCCTCGACCGCGCCACGTTCACCTATACCCTCGGCCAGTCCGGCCGAGGTCCCTCCGACCACGCGTCGTTTTACGGCGCCGACATCCCGGTGCTGCACTTCTTCAGCGGCCTGCACCCCGATTATCACACGCCGACGGATACGCTCGACAAGGTCAACCTCGAAGGCGCAATCCGCATCGCCTCGCTGGTGAGCGAGGTGACCGAGGCGATGGCCGCCGCCCCCGAGCGCCTGAAGTTCAAGTCCACCGGCCCGGCGGCCCGCGGCGGCCGCATGCAGCGCTCCAACGTTCGCCTGGGCATCGCCCCGGGCGACTACTCCGGCTCCACCCCCGGCGTGCTGGTGGGCGAAGTGTTCGACGGCACCTCCGCCGGACTCGCCGGGATCAAGAAGGGCGACCGCCTCATCAAGTGGAGCGGCGAAGAACTGCCCGATGTCGAAGCCATGATGTCCAACCTCGCCAAGCACAAACCCGGCGACAAAGTCGACCTCGTCATCGTCCGCGAAGGCCAGGAGATGACCGTGACGGTGACGCTGCAGGGGCGGAACACCGGGGGGTGAGGCGGGCAAGCGACGACGTGGGCCCGCGCGTCCAGTTGGAAAGGCTCCGTTAACGCGAACCGCGATCGTGGCCGGCCTGATCTGCGGAGAAACCGGTTCGGGCGGGCCTGCTCAGCAACGCCGCCCACATCACTCAAGCGGACAGAATCTTGGCAGAGCGGCACCGAGTTCCTGGGGATTCCTGATGTCAGCGCCCCGATCCATCGGGATTCGCCGAACCGAGCCAGGACAGTTCGCCGACCAACTTCTCAATTCGGCTCCGCATTCGCGGTGGCGTTACTCCCTCGTACAAGATCGCCTGCGTCAGGCAGCGCAGAAAAAACAGTAGGCCGGAGTTGCTAGCGAGCGCGTGCTCGTCACGCTGTTGGTCGAGGATTCTGATCATCGTCTCGGCGGATCGGACAGCGAGCACAGGCTCGCAGCGACACCGTAATCGCAAGTGATGGTCGTTGGCCCACGCGAGACCGGGGCCCCGGTCGTAGATGCAAAGGTCGTAGGTATCACGGAGCCATTGTTCCCGGTACCGCCTCAAGAGTTGTTCGTTGGTCGCCGAGCCCGAGGACGGTGAGCACCAGGACTCGAACCTGTCCTGGACCGGAAAATAGAACTCGGACAGACCCGGACACTTTCCCCACCGCATGTCGCCAATGCCCCGGCGAAGAGGAAACGGTGCATGCTTGAACTGATACTTGGCCGCCTCAAAGCTTGTCAGATCAAGCGCTACAGGGTCGGCGTTGAGGAAAGTCCCCCGTTGCAGACGCGGCCGCATGAAGCAAGGCGGAAGGGTAACCAATCGCGTGGATTGCCAGGGCAGAGAGCGCGCTTCAATCGCGTATATGGCACCTGATTCTTCTGGAGGATGCCAATCGTCGGAGCCGCCCTCGGCGAAGTACGCCGCCACCTCAAAATCAGTCGTGAAATCAAGGAAATGCGTAGGAAACTGGTAGTGTTGGGCCGCCGCGAGGAGATGTTCCGAGGGGGGTTTCGCACCATCGTAGTAGAATCGCACTTCGGGATCATCGCGTAGTCTTGCCATAAACGCGGCGGCGGCCTCGTCCTTCGAACGGAGTAACGCCGTATCGCTTTCACCGGCTCGGGTGCGAGACGTTGTCAGACTCCACAACGAGTTGCGTTGCCCCCGGTAGTACACAGCATCGTCACAGTGGAGTAAGGCCACGAAGAACCCCACCGCGTACACGTCCGGAAACACGAACCGTGACGCCCCGGACGAGCCGCGTGCATCGCGCCAGCCATCGAAGAGCTCGCACCACGCACGCGCTGCGTCGCTGGCCGTAGCGATGGCTTCGGGGGCGGAAGCAGATTGTTCTTCCCAAGCAAAGTTGTGAAGCGAAGGATCTTCCGCGACGCCAGCTTCCTGACGCCGATTCATGACTTGGACATGCCCGGCTATCTGCGCGCCACAGAAGTGCAGCAGGCGGTACAAGAATTCCCAGCGACGTGTCGGAAGAACTGACATGCTCATACTCGTCGCCATTGCTCAAACCTGGTGCGCGATACATCCAGAGGTGGGGTCCGCCAATACTCGCTGTTCTTGAGGGCAAAGGCACGAGAACTCTGTTACCGCCGCCGCGCCTTTCTCACCGCCCGCATCCCCTCGACGCCGTTGTACGTCACCAGCAGCGCCCCCGCCGCCGCCTGATCCTCGAACAGGTTGATGATCACCGACTCTTCGCCCGGCCACGGGTAGGCGAAGATCACGTCGAAATCATCGATGCCCACGCCCATTTCGGCGTGCGCATCCGCCCCGCCGCTGACCAGCCAGACAATCTCGTCGGTCGATTCGACCTCCGTGTCCGCCCCGTCGGGCACGAACGATCCGAGCACGAACCGCGCGCCCGGCGCATCAACCGTGCGGGCCAGCCCACGCGCTGAATCAACCAGCCCCACGTCGATCTCGATGCCCACCGCGTCGAACCCGAGGATGGACGCCGCGACCACCACGCCGCCGACGCCGGAACCCCACTCGCACAGCGCAAGCCCGGGCGCTAGCGAACGCTCCTTGATCGCGATCAGGGCCCGCGCGGTCAGCGCAAAGTCCGAAGGAACAAAGCCCGGCACGGGGTTCGACGCCGTGCGCTCGATGAACGCATCCGCCGCCTTGTCGGCTTCTTCGACGACGCGCTGCAACCGCGCCGGCAGCGCGGGCAGTGGGTCAAGATCGACGGGCATGAGGCTCGGGCGCTTTCGCATGGGAATCCGCGAGTTTACATCACGAGCGCGTGCATTGTCCGAGCCCCGTGCCACTGCTGGCTCCGACCCGGAGGGGCGGAGACAGCAGTGCCGAACTCGATGCACGCCTCGCCCCTCGACACTGATGTCGGTCCGCGGCGGACCGCCATCAGTGGCACGTCAACGGGGAACCACTACGCAACCCCAAAGAACCGCCGCGTGTTCTCGTTCAGAACTCGCTCCATTTCCGCCTCGCTCAACCCGTGCACCCCCGCCAGCGTCCGCGCCACGTGCACCACATGCTTCGGCTCATTGGGCCGCTTCGACCGAACCGGCTCCGGCGGCAAGAACGGAGCGTCCGTCTCCACCATCACACGGTCCATAGGCACGAGCGCCGCCGCCGCCCGCACTTCCTCGGCGTTCTTGTACGTCAGCACCCCCGTGAAACTCACGCTCGCCCCAAAGTCCAGCAGCAGCCGCATGTCATCGGGCCCGCCGGTAAAGCAGTGGAACACCATCCGCGAAGGGTCCAGCCGGCTCTTCCGCAAGATCGGGATCAACTCATCAAACGCCTCGCGGCAGTGGATCACCACCGGCTTGTCCATCCCCTCCGACGCCAGCCCCTCCAGCACCGTCAGTTGCTCCGCCAGCACTTTCAACTGCACCTCTTTGGGCGGCTTGTCGTAGTGCTTGTCGAGCCCGAGCTCGCCCCACGCGACACACTTCGGGTCCGCGCCGCACTCCCGCAGCGCCTCCCACCTGTGCGGCGTTCGGTCGCTGTAAAGCGGGTGAACCCCCGCCGTACACCACACCCGCGCGCGCCCCCGCGCGATCCGCAAGGCATCCAAGCAGTCCGACGTGGTCGTCGAGATCGTGATGCACCCGGAAACCCCCACCGCCGCAGCATCCGCCAGCACGGCGTCGATCCGGCCCTCATAGTCGGGAAACGTCAGGTGGCAGTGGGTGTCGATCATCCGGTCCTACTGTAACCCCCTCAATAACGCACTCGGGGCGGACCGATCTCATGTGTTCGAGGCGCTGAGAGCCGAGCGCTCGGCCCCCGCCCGCGAACAAGACCCAATCAACCATGAACACTCACTTCCGCCCCCACCCCCGCTGGTTCCGCGCCTCGATCCTGTCGCTCGCCCTTGCCGGTTCGGCGTCGTCGCTGTGGGCCCAGGCCGTGGCGGAAGCCGCGCCCGCGCCAGCCGCGGCCCCCGCTCGCGAGGTCATTGAAGAGCGCTGGTACGTGCTCACCCTTGACGGTGCCAAGGCCGGCTGGCTGCAAGAGACCGTCAGCAAGACCGCCGAGGGCCACCGCGCCACCGACCAGGAAATCCGCTTCGCGCTGTCCCGCGCCGGCACGGCCCTTGACATCAGCATGAAGACCGGCTTCGTCGAGACCGACGGGCCGGGGGGCACCAAGCCCGTCTCGATGTCCATCGACCAGAACCTCGGCCTGGTCCGCGTGCAATCAGACTTCACCTTCACCGCCGAAGGCGTCGTCGAAAAGACCCGCCAGAGCGGCGTCGAAAAGACAATCAACCACCCCAAGATCGAGGGCGAGTGGCTCACGCCTCGGGCGGTCGAGAAGTTCGTCCGCGCGAAGCTCGAAGGCAAGGAAGACTCGTTCTCGTTCCGCTCGGTGTCGGCCACCGCCGGGGTCCGCGCCTTCAACACCACCGTCAAAGTACTGGAGCGCGGCAGCGCCGAAGCGATGGGCAAGGTCGTGCCCGCGGTGAAGTGGGAGACCGAGGCCGACGCGATCCCCGGGGTGAAGAACACCGAGTGGGTCAGCCTCGAAGGCCGCCCGGTTCGCTCCGAGGTCGAGATCGCCGGCATGCGCCTTCAACTGCTGCTGAGCGACAAGGCCGTGGCGACCAGCCCGTTCAAAGCGCCCGAGGCGATGACCCAGACCGCCGTCGTCCCCGTCGGCGCCTTCCCCGTCCCCGCCCGCGACGCCAAGAGCACTATTTTCACCATCTGGCGCGAAGACCTGCAGCCCATCAACGGGTTCCCCGTCGGCGGCATCCAGCGAACCACCGACACCCGCAACGGCGAGTACATCATCAAAGTCGACGTTGGCTGGCCTGTGGCCGTCTTCCCGCCCAGCGACCTCAAGCCCTTCCTCGCGGCGACCACATCGGCCAACGCCGAAGACCCCGAGATCATCAAACTCGCCAAAGGTGCGTTCGGCGAAACCGTCACCAGCAAGTTCGAGCAGGCCAAGTTCGTCCGCATCGCCGTGCGTGACCACATCCAGAAGAAGAACCTCGGCGTCGGCTTCGCGACCGCGTCCGAAGTCGTCCGCACCCGCCAGGGCGACTGCACCGAGCACGCCGTGCTGCTCGCGGCGGCCCTCCGCGCCGTCGGCATCCCCAGCCGCGTGGTCAGCGGAGCGATCTACGCCGAGGAGTTCGAGGGCATGCGCAACGTCTTCGCGTACCACATGTGGACGCAGGCGCTGGTGAAGCGCCGCGGCGCCGACGGGACGATTGAAGACAACTGGATCGACCTCGACGCCACGCTCCCCGGCGAAAGCTACGTCGACGCCGCCCGCATCGCGCTGAGCGTGAGCGACCTGAGCGACGCGGGCACGCTGAACTCAATGGTGGCGCTGTCAGAGATCATCGGCAAACTCAAGGTCCGCATCGAGATCGCGGAGTGAAGGATCCCGTGCCACTGCCCCGTCTGCGGGTCGGTGCAACGGTGTGAACACCGATCCGGATGCGCTTCTGACACGAGGATGGGTCAGTGGCCCATGCCCGCGCCCTCGGGGGACCTCACCACGCCCCGTCCAGCATCCGATCGATCGCCCGCGCCAGCCCGTCGTGCGCGTGGCTCTCGGTGTGGGCGTTCGCGGTTTTTTTCACCGCGTCGATGGCGTTGCCCATCGCGATGCCCAGCCCGCCGCCCGCCACCGCGCCCTCGATCATCGCGAGGTCGTTCACTTCGTCGCCGATACACGCGATCCGCTCGCGCGGGATGCCCTGCTCGAGCGCCAGGCGGTGGATCGCCGTCCACTTGCTCACCTGAGGATCGAAGACTTCGAGCAGGTGGATGCGTTCATCCTTCACGCCGACATCGCCCTTCTCGGCGTGCGCCAGCGCGTCGCGCTCAGGCCCTTTCAGGCCGTTCGCCGCCGCCCAGTCTTTGGCCTGCTTGGTGCCCGCCACGGCGGCGAAATGCTGCGTCGTCGTCTCGCGCCCGAACGCTTCTTTCACGCCCGCCGCCATCTCGCGCATCAACGAAGCCTCGGCGGCGAACCCCACGCGCACCGTGTGCTCAGGGTGCTCGTCGTGGGCCGGATCATCGATGAACTTCACCAGCACCGGCATGGCGTTGAACCACCACTGCGTCGGGTACTCGATCGGCCCCGAGTTGATGACGAGATAGTCGAACCCCGCCGCGTCGCGGTCTTTCAGCAGCAGCGGCGCCCTGCGACGCTCGGCGAAGTGGGCGCACAAACGCTTCACCAGTTCGTCGCGCATCGCCCAGCGGTGCATGGTGCGCCCGCTCTTGGCGTCACACAGCATCGCCCCGCCGGCGCACACGATCGGAGCCACATCACGCCCCTTCGCGGGCCGGTCGGCCTCGATCGCCCCGATGGCATAGCCCGATTCGACCAGCCCTCTCCCGGTGCAAATCACGACCTCAAGCCCCGCCGCGCGCGCCTGTGCCACCGCTGCCGCGTTCGCGGGAGACACCTTCCCGTCCGGGCCGAGCAGCGTCCCGTCGAGATCGACGGCGAGGATGTCGTACCTGAGTTGTGCCGCGGCGTGGGGCATGGGGCGGATGGTAGAGCCGTGAGCGCCGCGCCTCACGCCCGCATCGAGCCGGCGCGTAGACTTCACACATGATCCCGGACACGACCGCCGCTCAGATCGAGGCCCTGCACGCGCTGTGCCAGCGCTTCGCCGTGGAGCGCCTCGAGCTCTTCGGCTCGGCATCGACCGGTGCGTTTGACCCTTCGCGCAGCGATCTCGACTTCGCCGTGGAGTTCCAGCGCACGCGGCGTGCGGGGATTTCGGGCCGCTTCGAGCAGTACTTTGGTTTCCGCGAGGCCCTGTCGGCGCTTTTTCAGAGGCCCGTTGACCTCGTGGAGCCCGCGGCCATCCGCAATCCGATTTTCCGCCAAGCGCTGGACGAAACCAAGAGGCTGCTGTATGCGGCGTGAGGTTCGAAAGCTCTTCCTCGACATGCGCATGGCGAGCGAGGCGGTGGCGCGCATGACGAAAGGTCGGTCGCTGGCCGAGATCGAAGCCGATGAGACCCTGCGCTCGGCGGTCGAGCGAAAGCTCGAGATCGTGGGGGAGGCGCTTTCCCAGATATTCCGCATCGACAGGGTCCAAGCGGAGCGGATCACCAACGCCCGCCGGATCGTTGATTTCCGCAACGTCTTGATTCACGCCTATGCAGACCTCAACTTTGAACTGATCGCCGACGTGCCGCAGAACCACGTGGGCGTTCTCGACCGAGAACTCGACGAAATGCTCAAAGAGCCGATCGACCCCTGATTCCTTGCAGACCCTCACCGAGATCAAGGCCCTCCTCGATTCCCGCGCCCTGCGCCCGCGCCACGCGCTGGGCCAGAACTTCCTCTGCGACCACAACCTCATCCGCAAGCTCGTCGACGAATCCGGCGTTGTCGCCCACGACCTCGTCCTCGAAATCGGCCCCGGCACCGGCACGCTCACCGACGAACTGCTCGCCCGCGGCTGCCGCGTGATCGCTTGCGAACTCGACCGCGACCTCGCCGAACTCAACCGCGAAAGACTGGGCGCGAACCCCCGCTTCAAGCTCATCGAGGGCGACTGCCTCGACGGCAAGCAGGCGTTGAACGCCGACATCGTGAGCGCCCTCGCCAACGAGCCCTTCCGCCTGGTCGCTAACCTGCCCTACGGCGCCGCCAGCGCCGTCATGGCCATCCTGGCCATGGACTACGAGCGCTGCCTCGGCCAGTACGTCACCATCCAGCGCGAAGTCGGCGAGCGCCTCCGCGCCAAGCCCGGCACCAAGGACTTCGGCGAACTGGGTGTGGTGGTGCAATCAACGTGCGACGTGCGCCGCATTGCGACCTTGCCGCCGGAGTGCTTCTGGCCGCGCCCGGAGGTGACCAGCGAGATGCTCGCGCTGGTTCGCCTCCCATCCGAAGAACGAAAGACCAAGGACCCGCGCCGCCTGAGCACCATGTGCCGCAAGCTGTTCACGCAACGCCGCAAGCAGATCGGGACGACATTGGGCCGCGACTTCCCGTTTCCCGAGGGAGTCTCACCGACGCAGCGGCCCGAGCAGTTGACGGTGGAGCAGATCGAGGCGCTGGCGGATCGCTGTCCAGAATAGAAAACGCCCGGGAGTTGCAGGTCCGGGCGTCTGAACAACGATCTTTAGCTGGCACCGCCGCCCGCGGTCACACATACATCTCCGAAACATCCCGAACCCCAACCTCGGCTCCGTCGCCCGAAGCCGAAGCCGACGCGCCGAAGCCCATCGACGAACCCGACAGCGCTTCCTCCGCCGCCGCGGCCTCGGCCATCTCCTTGGGCGTCTCCACCATGTTGGTGTACTCGTGCCCCTCGTTGTTATCGAGGAAGCACGCCAGCTTGCGGCTGCGGACCGGGTGCTGCAGCTTGCGGATCGCCTTGGCCTCGACCTGGCGGACGCGCTCGCGCGTCACCTTGAAGATGCGGCCCACTTCTTCGAGCGTGTAGGTGTAGCCGTCGCCGATGCCGTAGCGGAGCTTGATGATCTCCCGCTCGCGGTACGTCAGCGTTTTCAGCACGGTTTCGATGCGGTTCTTGAGCATGTCGCTCGCCGCGACGTTGCTGGGCGAATCCTGGCGTTCGTCCTCGATGAAATCACCGAAGTACGAGTCTTCGCTCTCGCCCACGGGCCGGTCGAGGCTGATCGGGTGGCGGCTGATCTTCATCACCCGGCGCGTCTCGGCGACGGTCATCCCCGCCTTCTCGGCGAGTTCGTCGATCGTCGGCTCGTGGCCCAGGTCCTGCAGCATCTGCTTCTGGATGTTCCGCAGGCGGCTCATCGTCTCGATCATGTGCACCGGGATGCGGATCGTGCGCGCATGGTCGGCGATCGCCCGCGTGATCGCCTGGCGGATCCACCACGTCGCGTAGGTGCTGAACTTGTATCCGCGCTTGTACTCGTACTTATCAACGGCGCGCATCAGGCCGGTGTTGCCTTCCTGAATAATGTCGAGGAACGACAGCCCGCGGTTGCGGTACTTCTTGGCGATCGACACCACCAGCCGCAGGTTGCCCGCCGAGAGGTCTCGCTTGGCCTGCTCGTACTCCCAGAATACCACGTCCATCCGCTTCACGCGGACGATCAGTTCCTCGGGCTCTTCCATCACCAGATTCCGCATGCCCGACAGCTCCTCGCGCATCACCAGCACGTCCTCGGGGTCGTACCGCTGCGGCGTCTTGTCGGCCTTCTTCAGTTCCGCGTGCAGGTCGTTGATCTTCTTGACGATGCCGCGGAGCTTGCGCTGCAAGGGGATGATGCGGCTGGTGCGCAGGCACATCTCTTCGCCGAGGGTCGCCATCTTGCGACGCCGCGCCGCGATGCGTTCCTTGATCTGCGCGGCGAGTTCGGTGTCCTTGGCCTTCCGCGCCGCTTCGAGCGCTTCCCAGTCCTGCCGGTTGATCTCGAGCAGCTTCCGCAGCGTCGCGCAGTTCACCGGGATGCGCTTGGAGACCTTCTCCTTCGCGTTGTCTTCGGCGGTCGAAATCCGCATCGTGCGGTCGAAGGGCAGGTCGCCCTTGTGGACCTGCTCAAGAATCTCCACCGCCGCGGCGAGCGCGTAGTCGCACTCCAGCACGCGCCGGCGGAAGACCATCCGCATCGTCTCGATCTTCTTCGCGAGCCTGATCTCGTCGTCGCGCGTCAGCAGCGGGATCGTGCCCATCTGCGTCAGGTACATCCGCACCGGGTCATCGATGCGCTTGCTCCGCACCTCGCCGGCAAGCGCCTTTTCGAGCTCCTCGCGCGTCTTGGTGTCTTCGGCGAAGCCGCCTACGGGCGCCAGCGCCGGCACCGTCACCACCGACGCCGCCCGCGCCGTCCCAGCCTGACCGTGGCTCAGCCGGTGCAGCGGGTTCTTCGCGTCCGCGGCGGCGAGCGCGGGGTCGACCATCCGCAGCGAATCGTGCAGTTCTGAGCCGCGCGGAGCGCCCGCCGCGGCCTTGGCCTCGAGCGCCGCCGAGGCGTGGGCGAGCGTCTCTTTGTGCATCGACCCGCTGAGCGTGGTGTTGCCGATCTTCTTACTCTCGCGCCAGCGCCGAGCCCGGAACTCGCGCTCGTCGACCATCTCGATCCCGTGCTCGTCGAGCACGATGAGCACGTCGTCGATCCGATCCGGATCGACCAGCGCATCGGGCAGCACGTTGTTGAGTTCCTCATAACCGAGCCACTTGCGGCGTTTGCCGTCTTCGATCAACTCGGAAACTCGGGGGTCAATATTCGCGATCACGGTGTGGTCTCCTGCTTCGTGCGGGAACGGGTCGTGCGTCCTGGCGTGCGTTCGTCGGGCTTGAGCGGGGCTTGAGGCGGGGGCTTGAGGCGGGGGCTTGAGGCTTGAGGCTTGGGGCTTGGCTTGTTAGCTCGTGGTTGGATTTGGCGGCGACCGTCGGATGAACGCCGCGTTGGGTCGCGGCATCGTCAGCAGCGGCACGGCGTCCTCTTGGGCCTTGCGGCGGAGCTCGAGCAGCTTTTCGAGATGGTCGGTCCCGCCGTCGGGCCCGCTCGGTCGGCTCGCGCCCACCGCATCTGAAAGAGCATCGATTGAGCGCTGCGCGCGCCGCGAAGCGAGACGCTTGAGCGCATCGTCCAACGCGGCGGCGAGGTCCGCGTCGACCCCATCGACGCGTGTCTCGGCGGTACGCGCGAAGCACGCCGCCAGTTGGCTCGCGCTGGGGTCCTCGACGCTCCGCATGAGTTCGGACAGTTCTGCGGGCGACCCCGCGCGGAGCGACCCGAGCACCCAGCGTCCCACCGACTCGAGGGCGGGTTCGGGCCCGGTCTCAAGCACCGATTCAATCGCCGAGACGATCTCCTCTTCGCGCCCGCGCACCAGCGCGGGGCGGGCCAGCACGCACGCGATCACTTCTTCACCGGCCGAGCGCGGCGAGGTCGGGCTCGTCGCGACAACCGGCCCATCCTGAGCCTCAGCCACGACGCGCGACACCGGTCCGCGGCGCCGCTCCAGCGTCTCCAGAATCGTCCGCTCCGGCACGTTCACCATCGCGGCGTAACGCTTCACGATCGCGTGACGCCGGATCGGCGAAACCTCGTTCAACCCCAGTTCGAGCAGCCGAGCCAGGTCTTCCTCGACCATCCGCGTGTGCGCCGCCGAGCCCGGCATCCCGCCGCGCGACCGCAGTTCCGCCGCCTTGCGGGCGAAGCGGAACTCAAGCATGTCCTGCGCCGCGGCCAGTTGAGCGCGGAAGACGTCCGCGCCGTTCTCGGTCTTCAGCACCTCGTCAGGGTCCTTGCCGCCGGGCAGGCTCATCACCTGCACGTCGAGCGTTTCCTTGAAGAAGACTTCGAGCGCCCGATCCGCCGCGTTCTGACCCGCTTCATCCGCATCGAACAGCAGCACCACGCGGTCGCAAATCCGCCGCAGCACGCTCGCATGCCGCGCCGTCAGCGCGGTCCCCAAAGTCGCCACCACGTTTTCGAATCCTGCCTGGTGGCACGCCATCGCGTCGGTGTAGCCCTCGGTGATGATCGCGCAGCGCTCGTGCTGGATCGCCTTGTAGGCCTGCGGCAAGGCGAACAGCGTCGAACCCTTCTTGAAAAGGTCCGTCTCCGGGCTGTTGAGATACTTCGGCTCGTCTTCGGGCTTGATCTTGCGGCCGCCGAAGGCGATCGGGCGACCGAGCTGATCGAGGATCGGGAAGATCAGGCGGTTGCGGAGCGCGTCGTAGAGCCCGCCGCTGTCGCGTGGCTTGAGCAGCCCCGCGGCGACAAACGGCCCCACATCCAGCCCCCGCGCCTCAACAGTCTTCAGCAGCCCATCCCACCGATCCGGCGCGGCACCGATCTGGAACCGCTCGGCGATCTCCGGCGCGATCCCGCGCTGCTGCACCACCGCGCGGGCCGAGGCCCCGTGCTCGGGGTGCCGCAGAATCGCCCGGAAGAACTCCAGCGCGAAGCGGTTGGCCCCCGCAAGGGCCTCACGCGAAACGCCAACCTCATCCGCAACATCCTCATCCCCACCAAGACCCGAACCCTCGGAACCGCCCGAACCCCCCACGCCCCCCGCCCGCCGCACCGGTTTCCACGGCGTCAGTTCGAGCCCCGCCCGATCCGCCAGATACCGCAGCGCCTCGCCGTAGGACATCCCGTGGTGGCGCATGACGAAGTCAATGGAGCTTCCGCCGGCACCGCAGACGAAGCAATGGAAAATCTGTTTGGACGGGACGACGTACATCGAAGGGTTGCGGTCGTTGTGGAACGGACACAGCCCGACGTACTCGCGGCCCTTGGCCTTGAGGGCGACATGGTCGGCCACGAGGCGCACGATGTCCGTGGCGTCAAGGACGCGTCGCCGATCATCGTTCTGGCCGCCTTGAAATGCCTGCAATCAGCCGCCTCTTGGTTCCTTTCCGCGGTCCTTTTCCAACGGGCCCTACCGAACGCCAGCCCCCCATCCGCCTGCCAGACTCTTCCCTCCCAGCCCCTCCGCACCTTCGCATCTCCGTACCTCGTCCCTGATTGAGGGACAACGACACCACCGACGCTCAGGGCGATGCCGCCATCGAGTGGCGGCTATCGCGCAGGGCGACAGCAAGCTCTCACACCTCAAAACAGTCCAAGTTGTGCGGGCCAGGCTCGTTTCTTTCCCGTCGAACGGCCGTGGAGGAGGTGGGCCGTTCGGGGGGGGGGAGGGGGGGGTGGGGTGCCTGGGCCGCGGGATGTGTCAGAGAGCCTGGTGTTGCTGGTCTGGGCCACGGTCAAAGCCGGGCGTCCGAAAGACCCAAGTCAGCGCTCCTGACCCCTAACTCATATCACACCGATGGTTCGGGTCAAACGATTTGGGAAGACTTGAGAAAATTTTTCGGATTTTAGGGGTCAGCCCCCCTTGACGAACCCCCGCGTTCTGATCCACCGGACGTGCGGGACTCGTCCGGGTCCACCCCGAAACCCCCCAGTTCACCCCCGCTTTCACCCCGGAGTTCCGACAGGTTGTCCACGTCCCATGTCGGTTCTCGCGCGGCAACCGCCGTGCCGGAACCGCTACCTTTCCCGGATGATCCGCGTGCGCGTCAGTTACACCGGGCGAGTCCAAGGTGTCGGTTTCCGCGCTACCACGCGCGACGTCGCCGCCGGATTCAACATCACCGGCTGGGTCCGCAACGAGCCCGACGGCTCGGTTTCCCTCGAAGCCCAGGGTGCTCCCAGCGTGGTCGAGCAGTTCCTCGAGGCCAACCGCGACCGCCTCAGCCGAAACATCCGCACCGAATCCCGGCACGACTTGGCCCCGATTGCTCACGAACTCCCCGCATTCACGATCGAGCGCTAACCCCTCCACACCTCCGCACCTCGTCCCTCCGTGCCTGCGTGCCTGCGTGCCTTCTTCTCCCCCCTTTTCAAAACCCACCCCTCCAATCTCCGATCAACCCCTCATGCCGACCCCTTCAGCTCAGGTTGCCGCGGAGAACAACATCTGGCAGGGCCGTCCCAGCCAGTGGACGAACTTCTGGTGGTTCGTCTCCTGCATCTTCGTCATCACCATCCCTTTCGCCGTCTGGAAGTGGTTGACGGTGAAGTGCACCACCTATTCGCTGACGAGCCAGCGTTTCCGCATCGCCACCGGCGTGCTCAACCGCACCTTCGACGATCTCGAGCTCTACCGCGTCAAGGACATCACCGTCGAGCAGCCGCTCGTTGAGCGCATCCTCGGGCTCGGAACCATCCGCATGGTGACCAGCGACGCCACCACGCCCACGCTTCTTCTGAACGCCATCCCCGACGCCGTCAACGTGCAGGACGCCGTCCGGCGCGAAGTCGAACGCTGCCGACGCGAGCGCGGCGTGCGCGAGCTCGACGTCCATGATGATGACGGCTCGGGCCTGGGAGGGCGATGAGAGCCTTGATGAACGAGCGCCGAACGTCCGCGAGTGGGTCTAAAAACCTTTCGTTCTCGACATCCGGAGAAATCCGTCGCTCGCGCCCCGGGCTTGTTGCTCGGGCGTGTCGGCGTTGAAGGATGCTGCCAGCCCCGTACCATCCCCCATGCCCGCCACACTGCCAACCCGCCGCGAACCCTGTGCCGAACGGATCGGCCCGCGGCTGCTATTGGCGAGCCGCTCGCCGCGACGGCGCGAGCTGCTGAGCAACGCCTCGATCCCGCACGACACCATCGAATCGCACGTCGACGACGGGCAGCTGACCCCGGGCGACGCCAGCGCGTCGGCGTGGGTCGCCGCGCTCTCGTTCCTCAAGGCCCGCGCGGCGTGGGATCGTCTCAGCCCGGAGCGCCGCCGAGGCGCGGTTGTCATGGGCGCTGACACCATCGTTCACAAAGACGGCCGCATCATCGGCCAGCCCTGCGACGAGGGCGACGCGCGCCGCATCATCTCCACCCTCGAGAACGGCTCGCACCAGGTTCTCACCGGCGTGACGCTGCTCGCCGAAGACCTCCCGACCGACCGCCTCGCCGGGCTGGGGCTGAGCATCGAGTCTGACACCGACGCCTCGGGCGCACGCCGCGCCGCGCTGGTCGACACCGCACAGGTGCGCGTCGGGAGCATCGGACCCGAGCGGCTCGAACGCTACCTCGCCTCCGGCCACTGGCGCGGCAAGGCCGGTGCCTACAACCTCGCCGAGCGGATCGCCGACGGCTGGCCCATCCAGTACGAAGGCGACCCCGGCACCGTCATGGGACTGCCCATGATCCGTCTCGCCCCGGCCCTCCATGTGCTGCTGGAGCTCGACCCCCAGTGACGATCGTCGCCACGCTTATCGCCCCCCTCATCGCCTCGCTGGCCCCGCTGTGGATCGGCCTCCCGGTCGCGGGCGCGATGATGCTGCTGGTCGCCGCCCACGCGCTGGCGATCGCCGACACCGACCACCCGCCCAGCCGCAAGCGCATCCGCCAGGCCAACGCCGTGCTGATTCTTCTCACGGTGCCGCTGATCACCATCGGCGTGTGCGTGCTCAGCCCCCAGCAGCACCCCCGCGAATGGGCCTTGGTGTGGATGGGCACCTTCGGCATGATCGCTCTGGTGATCGGGCTGGCGATCGCCGACATGTTGAACACGCTCCGATTGCTGCGCGCCGCCCGCGCCAGACTTCGCTCCGAACTCTTCAACAAGCCGCGCGTCGACCGCGGCACGCCCGGAACCGCCTCGGCGGATGGTTCGGATGCCCCCTGCTGAATCGGCCCATGTTTCTCGCACCGATGCGCCGCGCCCCGGCCCCGCGCCGGCGTGGCTGGGCCGGATGCTCGAGCCCGTCTACCGCGCCGCCGTCCGTCGCCGCAACGCGCGATTCGACCGCGGCGAAGACGTCCGCCGCTTCACGATCCCGGTCATCAGCATCGGGAACCTCTCGGTGGGCGGCACGGGCAAGACGCCGATGGTCGCGCACATCGTGCGTTTGCTGATCGAACAAGGCCGCAAGCCCGCGATCGTCATGCGCGGCTACAAGAAAGCCCGCGGCACGGCGGCGCAGTCGGACGAGCAAGCCGAGTACCTCGACATGTTCGGCGATGCCGTGCCGGTGCTGGCCGACCCGGATCGCTGCCGCAGCATCGCCGCGCTGGAGCGGAACCGCAGCGCCGACGCGGTCGTGATGGACGACGGCTTCCAGCACCGACGCGTCCACCGCGACCTCGACATCGTGCTGCTCGACGCGACGCGTGACGTGTTCACCGACCGACTGCTGCCACGCGGCTGGCTGCGCGAGCCGGTGGAATCGCTGTCGCGGGCTCATGTGATCGTGCTGACACACGCCGAGGCCGTGTCGGTGGACGCGCGCGAGTCCTCGCGTCAGCATGCGGCGGCGCTCGCCCCAAACACCGTCTGGTGCGAGGCCGAGCACGCCTGGTCATCGCTGTCGTTCTTCGGTGCGACGGCGGACGCGACCGCTCCGCCGGAATGGCTCAACGGCCGCACCGTCATCCTGGCCTGCGGCATCGGCAACCCCGACGCCTTCGAGCGCCAGTGCAAGCAGGCGGGCGCACGCATCATCGAGAAGTTCATCCGGCCCGATCATCACCACTGGTCTCTGTCCGATGTTCGCGACATCCAGCAGGCGTCGGCGAGGGCCGGCGCGGCGTGCGTGCTGACGACGATGAAAGACTGGGTAAAGCTCCGCGCCGTCGACGGCGCGAACGACCTTGGCTGGGCGGTTCCGCGGCTGTCGATGAACGCGACCCGCGGCGCGGACGAACTGAGCCATCTCATCCGTCGCGTCACGAAACAGAGCTGATCCGTAAGCCCATCCGAAGCGTTGGGCACGCCCCGCGCAGGCCCATGCGAATCCCACATGCCCCTCCTGCGGCGGCTGCTCAGTGACGGCCACCCCGACTTCAGCCGACATCCAGCACGATCTTGATCCCCGCGCCGCTCTGCATCAGCTTGAACGCCTCGTCCGAGCGTTCCATCGGCAGCTCGTGCGTCACGATCTCGTCGAGTTCGAGCCTGCCGCTGACCAGCAGGTTTTCCATCTGGTACCACGTCTCCCACATGCGCCTGCCGTTGATGCCCAGGACTTTGGCGCCCTTGAAGACGACATGGTTGGTGAGATCGAACGCGAAGGGCTTGCTGGGAATGCCCAGCAGCGCCGCCGTTCCACCGTTGCGGAGGGCCGTGAAGCCTTGATCCGTCGCGGCGGGCGAGCCGGACATTTCCAGCAGCACGTCGACGCCGTCGCCGCGGGTTTCGGCACGCACGCGCTCGATCCACGACTTGTCGGTGACGGGGTTGAAGACTTCGGCGGCACCCAGCTTGCGGGCCAGGTCGAGCCGGCGCGGGTTGGTATCCGTCGCGTAGATGCGCGCCGCACCGGCGGCGCGGGCCACCGTCACCGCCATCAGGCCGATGATGCCCACACCCGTGATCAGCACCGATTTCGTGCTCACGCCGGCGCTCATCACGGTGTGTACCGCGTTGCCAAGCGGGTCCATGATGGCGGCGAACTTGTCGGGGATCGCCGCGTGCATCGGCCACACGTTCGACGCGGGAATGATGAGGTACTCGGCGAAGCAGCCGTCGCGGTCGACCCCAAGGATCCGCGTGTCGCTAGCGATGTGCGCGTTGCCGGTGCGGCTGTTGTAATCATTGAACTTGGTGATGTGCCCCTCGGCACTCACGCGCTGCCCCACCTGGCAGTTGCTCACGCCCGCGCCCAGTGCCTCGATCGTGCCGACGAACTCGTGCCCGGTGACGATACCGACGGGGATGCGGCTCTTGGCCCACTCGTCCCACTCGTAGATGTGCCGATCGGTGCCACAGACCCCGGCCTTCTTGACGCGGATCAGCACCTCGCCCGGGCCGGGTTGGCCGCGCGCCATCTCGGGAGCGCTCTCACTCTGCGGCAATGGCCGCGACGCCGTGAACTCGAGCCCCTCGGCGGCCTGCGACTTCACCAGGGCCCGCATCAGGCCAGGCCCGCTCGCGGGCCTGCGACCGGGCGCGCCCGACT
Source organism: Phycisphaerales bacterium (assembly GCA_046154665.1). Taxonomy (GTDB): domain Bacteria; phylum Planctomycetota; class Phycisphaerae; order Phycisphaerales; family UBA1924; genus JAFLCM01. The sequence goes on from JBJXFG010000076.1 coordinate 43,424, forward strand.
TCTCCGCATGGGCGGCAACAGGGGCGGGTGAGCCTGGGGCGCAAGAAACGGTGGTAGCCATGCGGAGCCTTGCGGTGTGAGGCGAATGGACATCGATGCCGAACGGCGTCAGGGAGGACGCCGGTTCGGGAGAAGTCTATTCGCTTTGAACGCGACGCGAAAGGGCCGGACCGAAGCTCGTTTCTCACACCATCGCGTCGGCCTTGTTCGCCTTCCCGGCGTTCTCCGGCTCGGGTGCCGGCTCGTCGGCCTGCAGCCGATCCAGCACGTTCAGAAGTGCCCCGAGTTTGCTCTTGGACTCGTCCGTCGAGCCCGTGGCGTTCAGCTCCGCCAGCGCCTCGCGGGCCGCGAACGCCACGGAGCGGAACCCGTACCCCGGGGCCGTGGTCTGCAGGCCCTTGCACAGGGTGCGGGCGCTGCTGTGATCGTTGGTCTCCATCGCCGAGCGCACCTTGCGGGCGCATTCGAGGCAGTGCGAGACAAAGAACCGGACCATCTGAGGTGCCGCGGCGTCCGTTGCGTCGGATGCATCCACCGCTACGCCTTCCACGGGCACATATGGCCGCCCGGCTTGCAGGGCCTTGATCATCGCGTCGTGAACGTCGGGCGCTGCCAAGGGCGCGCTCAAAGTCCCGACCATGCCGTTGGCCAGCGCCGTGTTCACCAGCGAAGGATCGGCGGGAAAAACCATCCCCACGATCGGCAGCGTGGGGCACAGTTCCATGATCGCACCGACGGCGGACTCCCAGCCGTCCGTGCCCATCGCCAGATCAAGCACCACCGCCGACGCCCCGACACGCCGCACCCGATCCATCAGCGCGCCCTGCGTCTCGACGCCCACGGCGTCCAACCCCGTCTGGCGCAACCGCCCCACCGCGAGCACGCGCTCGACGCCGCGTTCCGACAGCACCACGACGGAGCCGGCGAGGGGCGTTCTCGTCTCGGAGAGACGCCCCTCGTCCGACCCGGTCGATCCCGTCTCGGGGGTGCAGAAGTCATTGAGTTCGATCACCTCGGTGAAGCACACCCCAATCTCGTGGATGCGCCCGGCGATGAACCGGCAGAACGCGACCTTCCCGGCGCACGCGCGGTGCGAGCCCTTGAGGTCCGGCAGCCCGACGGTGATCTTGGTGCCGATGTGCAAAAAGCTGGTCAGCAGCACCGACACCCCGCCGCACGAGATGTTGCGAGTGGGCACCAGCACCTTGGCGGACGAGCCGTCGGGGTACTCGATTTTCACGGGCACGCCGCGGAGCCGGTACTCCAGGCGTGGCCACTTGCGCCGGTTCGACCCCTTGCGGGCGTCGGACTGGTCAAGATCGTCCAGGATGCGCACGCGCTCGGCATCGGAAAGGATCGGCCGGTTGCTGGTGTTCATGGTTTCCCGCTCCGTCGGCGTCTTGGCTGACGTTTCCCACAGACTTGTGGATGACATCGACCACCTGACCGTGGGGGGATGAGTGAAAGCGGTAACACAGAAACAACTCATTCTTCGCTGGATTTGCCCCAATCCTCCGAATCGGCCTGGAGGCTCTTCGGGCCACCCACAGGAGCGGCGCGCAAATCATTGTGGGATCAGGATTTGGAGCACACCGCAAGCTCGAAGCAACTCGGCAAGTGCGCTCTCGGTTCCGGCCCAACGGCTCAGAGACGCCCGCGAGAGCGGACGCTCGACACGCTCTCGTACGGGGGCGGCGTCGCGGGTGAGCGAATGGTTCGCCGTGCCGTTGGTGTCGGTGTCTCGGGCGGTGAGCTCGATGGCGGCGTTGAAGGTCCGCGAGCCGTCCATCTCGTTGGCGCCGGCGAAGTCGGCGTCGGCGTTCAGATCGAGCTTGTCACGCTTGCGGTTGCCGAGGTGGGGATGACGCGGATGCCGAGGGCTCCGCCCTCCGCACCTCCCGGTGAGGCGTCGGCGGTTGAGGGCTTTACTGCAGATCAAGGGCCGGGGGTTCGGGGCCAGTCACGGGGCACGGAAGTGCCCAGAGCGGGACTTCGGTGGCACGTCAGACTTCGATGCCACCGCGCCGGTTGGCCGACCCGGAGACACCGAAGTCGTCGGATCGACATTGGTGGGAGGGGGCTCTGATGGTACTTGGCCGGAGTTGAGTGCGACCCGCCCCCGACCACACTCTGGGCAAGGGCTGTTCAATGAAAGCCCGTCGAGTGAGTAACCGCATCGGCAGTGGAGGGCATCTCGACGACCAATCGCGAGACATCGTCTATCCCATACCACAAGTGCGATGCAGAGCCCGGCCCATGTCAAGCCCGGAACCTCACAAGTGACGACTCCATCCCGCGTGCTGTATCCCGGTAGAACGAGCATTCGAGAGAATCCACGTACGGTAGAAACACGCTCCGGAGGCGCGGATAAGAAAAATTTAGCATCTTCATATCTCTCTCCATATGGGACGTGTAACCTGTCTGCTGATGTTCCATACCGAAACCAAGTCAGTACGATTACACACCCAGGATAGAATCTGCCCATGACAAAGCTGTTTGTTTCCCAGAATACAGGAATCCTGCGGCCTGGTGCCGCAATCGAGGTCGCCGTCGCACACAATAGTGCCAAAGACGAAGCCGTGACGAAGACACATATACATAGTCGCACAAGCACCTTTGTGGCGGCAGACGCTCGCGCGAACTGTTTCGGGCTGATAAGTCGCATGCTGCGTTGACACCTAGTCATGACCCATCAATAATGCCGGGGTCCGTCACTGGCGAGGTGGTCGACCCACACTCGCCAGAACAAAAGTCTACGACTTCCTTGCACGTTCCGCATGCCGTTGCCATGCATGCGGAAGCCTGTCCATTCCCCGTTGTGCAGGGCCAAGTGGTGCTCTCTGAGCGGGAACTCGCGCCGGTACACGAACAAGAGCCGTGGCCGCATCCAACAGACATGGTATCTGATCTACATCTAAATCGAAGATTAAACCTCGCCCGTTGCTCCGCAAGCTGCCTATCATCTGCGCTACATAAAGAACCGGCGGGAGGAGTCGAGATGTACACTCTGGTCAGCGTGCGTGTTATATCCATTTTAACGCAAGCGTACATAGTGCCGCCCGGCGGGACATCCGGTGTGATTGCGTTCAGCATCTGGTAGTTGCCAAACTCGCACTGCTTGTTGGCCACTGACATGAGGCCAGTGGAGTCTATCGACACAATCGGTCGCTCAGCAACGTACGCATACAAGTTCATCCCATCCACATACCCCAACGGGTCGCGCCGCGTCCACCGCCCCAGTTCGGCGAAGTAGACGCGGTTCCGCACATGCATGACCGAGTGGTTGACGAGGTCGTGCTCATATCCGCAATAGCCCTTGCGGTGCCCGCCCTTCACGCCCGACAGCGTCGAGTCCGGATGCACGGCGAGCTTATTCCAACCTAATCCCAGGCCGAAGTTGGCGGTACAGATGTTCACGTCGGCGGCGTCCACGTCGCCGTCCAGGTCGAGATCGCCGCGGACGTCGTAGGGGCCCGAGGCCCAGGTGTTCATCTGCGTGACATCGGCGGTCGCCACGATGCTGCCGTCGGCGTTGGTGTCGCCCGCCGGCAGGCCGTAGGGAACGCCGTAGGCGCTGTAGCGCACCTGCTGTGAAAGGGCTCCGTTATTGTTCAGCACAGCCACCACGTCGCCGCGGCCTCCGAACCCCCCGGTTGAGTTCTGGCAATCGTAGGCGCGGCCGTAGGACGAGCCCGTCGCCCCGGCGGACCACGTCGAGTCGTGCCGATCGCGCAGCCGCAGCGGGAGCCAAGCGGCGCGGATGCAGAGGGCTCAGCTTTCCACTCCTCCCAGTGAGGCATCGGCGTTCGAGGGATTCACTGCCGATCATGGGTCGGGGGATGGGGAGCGGTCACAGGTCACGGAAGTCCCCAGAGCGGGACTTCAGCGGCACGGGTTCGGTGCCACCCCGCCGTGTCAGGCGGCCTTCGCGGCCGCGCCCTCTTCGGGCTTCGCTGCGTCGGCGGCCGCCGGTTTGGCGTCGGCGGGGGCGTCGGCACTCAGCCGCGTCAGCACGTTCAGCAGCGCCGTCACGCGACCCATCGATTCCTCCAGCGACATCGTCGAATCCAGCGACATCACCACCTGGCGGGACGCCTCGGCGACCGACTGGAAGCCGTAGCCGCCCGCGATCGACTTGAGCGTGTTGCACTCCTTGCGGACCGTCTTCGAGTCGCCCTTCTGCACCGCGCCGCTGATGGCCGAGCCGGCCTCGCGTGCGGCGGTGAGAAAGAACTGGATGAGATCTTCGGCACCCTTCTCGCCGGCGATGGCGCTCACGATCGGGGCACCGTCGTCGAACTTGTTCTGGTTGTTGCGGACGAGCCGCGACAGCAGGGCGTGCATGGCCTCGTGGCGCACCGGCTTCATGATGCAGCCGTGCATGCCCATGTCGATGGCCCGCTGGTTCTCGTTGGGGGTGTCGTCGCCGGCGAGGCCGACGAGGCTGCCCAGGAACCCCGCGGCCATGAGCGTCTCGACCAACGCCGCCGGGCCGGGGTCGGGCAGGTTCAGGTCGATGACCGCGGCGACATAGGGCAGCAGCTTCACCTGGTCGACGGCGGCACCGGCTCGATCAACCGATGTCGGGTTGAGGCCGGTCTGCTTGAGGCGTGCTTCGAGCAGGCGGCGCTCGGCCTCTGAAGAAGCGACGAGCAGCACATTGCCGCGCAGCGGCTGGATCGAGGCGCGGGCCTCGGGGTCGTCGCTGGTGCGCTTAAGTTCCGGGCTGGCAAACTCGGAGAGGTCGATCTTGTCGCTGAACTGCACGCCGATCTCGTGGATGGTTCCGGCGGCGAGCCGGCAGAAGACGACCTTGCCGATGAGCGTCTTGGCGCCGCCGCGGGGCAGGGTGAGTGCCATGCGGCACTCGGTGCCGGTGTGGAGATAGCCCGAGTGCAGGAGCGAGATGCCGCCGGCGGAGAGGTTGCGACCCAGGACGATGTAGCGTCCGACGCCTCCGGCGGGGTGGTTGACGCTCAAGGGGATGTCGCGGACGCGGTATTCGAGCCGCGCGGCGGCGCGGCGCGGGTTCTTGCCGCGAGCCGCGTCGGCCATGTCAAGCTTGTCGAGCAGACGGACACGGTCGGCCTCGGAAAGCTGGGTCTTCTTGAAGCTGGGTCCGTCCACGCGTTCACTCCTTGATTCGCTGGTCCGCTGGTGCGCCCCACCCCACTGAGGGGATCATCGTCCGAGGCACAGCGCCACTTGACGGCGCGGAATCGTGGCGTCTCGGGCTCGCGCACGCGGGACCAGTGGGTGGAGTTGTGACGGGCGGTTATGGGGCTTGCGCGGAAGTGCGAGAGCGAATCGTCGTGCGCGCGGCGCCGTTCGACCCGGACCATCGCAGAGCCGATGGTCCGGCGTCCGAAGGCTCGAACTTCGCACGGAACGGGTTACTTGGAAGCAACCCCATCGCGAACAGCCAGTCGCTTCGCGAGCGCCGCGCCCGAGTTCAGCGCGCCCTCCATGTAGCCCACGAACGCGTAGCACGCGTGCTCGCCCGCGAAGTGCAGCCGCCCACCGCCCGAACCCTTCCGCAGCAACGGGCCCTGCGATGTGACCTGGCCGGGAGCGGGGAACGAATAGCCCGCCTGGCACCACTGGTCGCCCGGCCAATCCATGAACCGCGACTCGCCCGCGTGCGCCGAGAGGCCCGGGTACATCGCGTCGAGGTTCTTCAGATAGGCGGGCCGACGATCGGCCACCGCGCGGGCACGGCACGCCTCGGCGGCGCGGCCGCCCGAGAAACTCACCAGCCCCGCGCTGCCCTTGAGTTCCTGGTTGTCGGTCCCTTCCCAGGTCATGGTGATGTCGCCGTCGCTGAGCGCATCGGGGCCGAGCTTGGATTCGAGCCAGCGTCGCCCGCCCTTGATTTCCAGCAGGAACTTCACGTTGACACCCATCTGCGGCGCGAGTGCCGCGGGCAACCCGGGCTTGATCTCGATCCGCTTCCACACGCTCGGCGGCACCGCGAGCACGACGTCGTCGCACTCGAGCGCGCGACCGTCGGAAGCGGTCACCACCGCCTTGTCGCCCTTGATCTCGATGGAGCGCGCCGCCAGGCCGCAGATCACGCGCTCGTTGCCGATGGCCTCGGCGAGCTTGAAGGCGAGTTGCTGGTTGCCGCCGGCGCAGCGGTAGACCTCGGAGTCGGTCCAGTATTTCTCGACCTCGCCGCCCTTGATCTGGGCGAGCTGGCCGAGGTAGGACTGCTTGACGGGGTCGACGCCGTTGTCGCCCATGGCCTGGATGCTCATGGCGAGCTTGGCGCGGTCGGGGGCGTCGAGTTTGGCGATGACATCGGCGACGGTCCGCGCATCAAGCGCCGCGGCGTTGGGCGAGGCCCAGGGCTCGTCGGCGTTCACCGCGGCGGCGTCGGCGTTCATCACGCCCTGCGCCTCTTCCATCTCGGCGTAGAGCGCCTCGGCGTCCGCGTCGCTCAGCAGCTCGCCGCCGAGCATGATGGGGAACGACACGTCCTCGGGCTCGGTGACATCGAGGAACTTGAGCCCGAACTTCTCGGCGTACGCGACCCAGGTGGGGTGGTTCGAGCCGATGAGCTCGCCGCCGCCTTCCATGGTGTTGCCCTGGATGAAATCGGAGAACGAGAGCACGCGCCCGCCCGGCTTGCCGCGGGCTTCGAGGATGGTGACGTCGTAGCCGACGCTCTTGAGTTCGTGGGCCGCGGCGAGCCCGGCGAATCCGGCGCCGATGACGACCACGCGCTTGCCAGCCTTGCCCGCGGCTTGCGCCAAGGCCGCGTGCCCCACGCCGGGCACGCCCGAGAGCAGCAGCCCCGCGCCGACGCCGAGCGTGGCGCGGAGGAACAGGCGACGCTCGCGCGGATCGGGGCGCGGGCCGTAGCGGGCGTGAAGGACGGCGAAGAACGATCGTGACATGCGGTGCCTCCGAAGTGGGCTTTGGTGAAGAGCGGCGCGAGCCGGTGGGCCCGCGCCGCTGATGGTCTTGGGATGAGCGAGCCCCGAGCGTGAGCGAGCGGGGTCTTCGTTTGGCTCTGTGCGGACCTTCGCGGAACCCGTCGCTGACGCTCCGGGCTCGTTGATGCGGGAGCCGGAGGACACTCACTCGTCGTTCGTCGGCCCGACGCAGATCATCCACAGCTTGAAGAAGTTCATGATCTGCTGCTTGCTCAGCTTGTTGGCGTGCAGCTTATAAGTGACCACGCTGGACGCGGGCAGTTCGGAGTCGCCCGAGGCCATCGTGTCGACATACTCGACACGCCCAGTCAGGCAGGGGATCGAGTTATCCACGGCGAAGAAGGCGTCCTCCTCGCTCATCTTCTCGAAGGCCTTGGACTCATCACCGGCTGACTTGAATTTGTCTTCGTTGAAGCGCAGGTTGAACTCGTAATACCCTTTGCCGTTGCTGGCGCGGTCGGCGTCCTCGACCCACTTGATCGAGCCGGTGATGACGTCCTCAAACTCGCGCCCGTCGAGGGTGTACTTGAAGCGGATGCCGTCGGTGAGGTAGTTGCCGGTCTCGTAGTCGAAGTCGAGCCGCCCGTTGACGCTGGTGCGCGGGTAAATCTCGGCGGGGCCCTTGGCGAGCTGCAGGTTGTCGAAGCGCATCGGGTCGGACTTCTTGACGGTCATGGTGACCGTCTTGCCGCCGACGATGCGCTTGAAGGTGTAGTCGGCCAGCGATTCCTTCTTCTCGGCCTTGCCCATCATGCGGCCCGCGAAGTTGTCGGTAAAGCTCTTGGCGCTGCCCACGGCGTCGACGGCGATGCGGAGCGGGCTCTCGGACTTGCTGCCACCGGCGAGATCGAACGCGCCGGTGGTCGTGTCCACGGGCATGGTGCCGACCCACTTGCCGACCACGCGCGACTGCTTGAGGTCTTTGGGATTGAGCACCGCGAGATCGATGGAGTACCAGAGGTTGGCCTCCTGCTTCTTGCGGGCCAGCGTGCTGGAGTAGAGGTTGGGCTGGCGGGTGATTTCGCCGGTGAACTTGGTGGTCTTGGCGACGCTGAGGTCGAACTTGTAGCGGTCCTTGACGCCCAGCGCGGGCGAGCCCTTCTTGAGGTCGCCGGTGGAGTCGGGCTGGGTGCGGGTGCGGAAGTCGATCTCCATCGTTCCGGCGATGACGTTCTCTTCGGTGAGCGTGGGCGTCTCGGCGCTCTGCGCCACCGCGACGGGTGCAAGAGGCGAGAAGACGGCGAGGCCAACGGTGCCAGCGCTGACGAGCAGCGTCAGCGCGGGGGCGAGGGCCGTGGTAAGAAGGCAGGATTTGCGCATGAGAAGTCCTCCGAAGGTCGGGGCATTCGTCAAGGGCCATGCCATGGCCGCGACGCTCGCGGCTTGACGGTGGGCCCGCAACGGATTCCGACGCTTCAGTTTATCGGACAACCGAGGGGGGGATTCCAGCAAGATCGCGCGGAATGGGGTGGCATGGGCCGTCCGGAGGCCGATTCAGGCGATTCGGGAAAATCAGTGCCCGGCGTGGGCGTGGGCCGAGGCGTCGGCGGTCTTGCCGTTCTTGGTCTGCCAGTCCTTGATCGCGGCGCGGATCGAGTCCTCGGCGAGGACCGAGCAGTGGATCTTCACCGGGGGCAGGCTGAGTTCCTGCACGATGTCGGTGTTCTTGATCTGCAGGGCCTCGTCGATCGACTTGCCCTTGATCCACTCGGTGGCGAGGGAGGACGAGGCGATGGCCGAGCCGCAGCCGAAGCACTTGAACTTGGCGTCCCTGATGGTGCCGGAGGCTTCGTCGACCTGGATCTGGATCTGCATGACGTCGCCGCACTCGGGCGCGCCGACGACCCCGACGCCGATGTCCTTTCGGGCCTTGACGTCTTTGGTGGTGCCGAAGGCGCCGACGTTGTGGGGGTTTTCGTAATGGGCGATGACTTTTTCGGAGTATGCCATGGTGTGCCTTAGTGGGTGCCGTTGGTGCTATTGCCCGTCGCGGGGCGTGGGATAAGGGTGAGCGTTACGGGTGACTTGACGACCTGCTCAATCCGAGATTGCAACACCTTCAATGCGTCAGAGAGTCGATCGATGCTCACTGAGTCGGCATGGCAAGTGATGAAGAAGCTGTACCAGTTGCGGGCGCCCGCCGAGATCGCCGTACCGTCACCTTCGAGATGCAGGCCGAACGGCGACGTGAGGTCCGAGGAGTCGTTCCAGACCCGGCGAACCATCGGCAAGACCTGCGTGAGTCCTTCGGTCGGATTCATCGCTGCATCTCCTTCGAGGCGAGACCCACAAGCCGTGTCGCCGTGTCGACCGAGTCCCTCGCGGCTTCGACCGCTGCGCTGGCCGTCGGATCATAGTCGGCGAAGAGCCGATGGCGCCAAACGTCATCCATTCGTTTCCAGAGGAACTCGGCCAACGGAGCCTGGCGCCCCCGTTCCCGCGACGTGAGGACACGAGCGAGATGGTCTTTGAGGTCCGTGTTATCCCAGTTGCCACGGGTCGGCGGAGTTTGGCCGGCGTGAATCAAGAATGCGTGGGCGGCGGCGACACAGCAATACCACGACCTGCTGATCGAAGATCGCCAATCTCCCCCTTCGTGAAGCAGCGCCGCGGCTTGCTGGTTGCTCCTCGCCACATCGAGCCAGAGATTCGAAGGTTGTGTCCCCATCAATGCTGCGCCCACTCGATTTGCGAGATATCAATCCCCTCCTTGTGCATGTCCCACAACGGGCTGAGCAGCCGCAGCTTGTTCACCGCGTGGGCGATCTTCTCGATGCAGTAGTCCACCTGCTCGGGCGTGGTCCACTTGCCCATGCTCAGGCGCAGCGAGGAGTGGGCCAGTTCGTCGCCCACGCCCAGGGCCTTGAGGACGTACGACGGTTCGAGCGAGGCGCTGGTGCATGCCGAGCCGCTGCTGCACGCGATTTCCTTGATCGCCATCATCAGGCCTTCGCCCTCGACGAAGCCGAAGGAAATGTTGGCGATGTGGGGCAGGCGGCGCTCGGCGTGGCCGTTGACGCGGCACACTTCGAGGCTCGACGTCAGGGCCGCTTCCATCTTCTTCCGCAGGGCCAGCAGGCGCACCGCGTCGGCGTCCATTTCCTGGATGGCGATCTCGGCGGCCTTGCCCAGGCCGACGATGCCGGTGGTGTTGAGCGTGCCGGAGCGGTAGCCGCGTTCCTGGCCGCCGCCTTCGAGCTGGGCGACGAGGCGCACGCGCGGGTTCTTGCGGCGGATGTACAGCCCGCCGACGCCCTTAGGGCCGTACATCTTGTGCCCGCTGAAGCTCAGCAGGTCCACGGCATCCGCTTCAACATTCGTGGGCATCTTGCCGACCCACTGCGTGGCGTCGGTGTGGAACACGATGTCGTCCCGGCCTGCCGACTTCCGATAGGCACGGATCATCCGCCCGATCTCCGGCACTTCGTTGATGGTGCCCAGTTCGTTGTTCGCCCACATGATCGTCACGAGGATCGTGTCGTCGCGCATCGCGGACTTGACCTGCTCGGCGGTGATCACGCCGTCTTCGTGCGGCTCGATGAACGTCACATCGAAGCCCTCTTTCTGCAGTCGCTTGCACGGGTCGAGCACCGCCTTGTGCTCGTGCAGGGCCGTGATGATGTGACCCTTGCGTTCGCCGGGGCGAGCGTACATCTCGGCCCCGCCCTTGATGGCGAGGTTGTTGCCCTCGGTCGAGCCGGAGGTGAAGACGATCTCTTTGGGGCTGGCGCCGATGAGGGCCGCGCACGATTCACGGGCGTGCTCGATGGCGTCTTCGGCCTCCCAGCCGAAACGGTGGTTGCGGCTGCCGGAGTTGCCGAACTTCTCGGTGAAGTAGGGCAGCATCGCCTCGACCACGCGGGGGTCGCAAGGGGTCGTGGCGGCGTTGTCCATGTAGACGGGGAGCTTGATCATCGTGAGCCTCTGGGCGGGGAAGGCGTGTGGGTTCGGGCTTGGGGTACCGGCCTGAGAGCCGGGGGATCGTGGTTTAGAACTATTCTATCCGAGTGGGTTCTCGTTGGCATTTTGTTGAGAGAGAATCTCAATGAGCTCCGACGTGTCTCGGTACGCCGATGAGGCAGGCTAAGGCGTCTCGAAGCCGTTTCGGGACCGTTCTCGGGGGTGGGCAGATGAAGCCGCCTCGGGGTGATCCCGAGGCCTAAAGCCCGGCTTTCGCGATTGCGCGGGACAGGCTACGTTGCGCGGGTGATCATCGCGGAGGTCTCAGCAGCCGGTCCCTGGTTCACGATCCTCGTCATCGCCGGGTTCGTCGTGTGTTTGGTATCGATCTGGAACACCTGGCGGCGCTCGCGGAAGCTCATCCGCCGACTGAACCGGCGCTGCGACGAGCTGATCCAAGACGGCAAGGCGCTGCGGGCTCAGGTGGTGGCGCTGCGGTGCCGGGCCGAGGGGGTGACGGCGCGGCTGCCGCTGGTGTTCCGGGCCAAGCAGGGGGAGGACCTGGTGGCGTTCGAACTGTTCAATGAGCCGGGCGCGGCGCTCAAGACCATCGGATTGGCGATCGAGTGCGGGGCGCACGACGGCGTGACGGGTTCGGTCACCTATCTGCTCGACGCGCTGGGGTGGGATTGTGTGCTGGTCGAGCCGCTGCCGCACTTGGCGGAGAAGTGCCGGGCTTCGCGCCCGCACGCGCGGGTCGTCCACACCGCGCTCTCGAAACGCGGCAGCAGCGGCACGGCGGACATCGAACTGGTCGCCCGCAACTCGGGTCGCAGCTACCTCTCCGGGGGCGACCACGGGGCGCGGAGCTCGACGAAGACCTCGACGAAGGTGACGGTGCCGCTGACGACGATGGACGCGGTGTTGGAGGGGGAGTCACGCAGGGTTGATCTGCTGGTGCTGGACGTCGAGGGCGCGGAAGTGAGCGTGCTCGAAGGGATGGACCTTGAAAAGCACCGTCCGCGGGTGATGATCATCGAGGATCACAACCTGGGCGAGGGTGGCCTCTTGCTGGCGTATCTGACGGCGCGGGGATACACGCACGCCGGGTGGGTGTGGCGGAACCGCGTGTTTGTACGCAGCGACGACGCGGCGATGCTGGCGCGGGCGGCGGCGCTGCAGCAGCAGTTCATGGGGTTGAGGGCGACGCCCGG
>JBJXFG010000082.1:0-4154 GCA_046154665.1 Phycisphaerales bacterium
CGGCTCTCCGAGCCGACGCTTCCGACCCGAAACCTTTGATTTCGTACCCGATCAAGCGGGGGACACTTCGGTGTCCCCCGCTTTTCTTTCTCCGGCGAGCTTGCAGGATTTTTACCCTTCCTGAAAGCGTTGCCGCGCCGGGTTCAGCGCCGCCAGAGGTATGCTGGCTCCTTCGTCGACAGAAAATCACCTCTGGAGGACCGGGCCATGCTGAGCCGTTCGTTCATCACGGGAATCGCGGTTGTGACGTTGGGGGTCGCCGCCTCGGCGGAAGCGGGAGAGTTCATCGGACCGCCGGCGGCACCCGCCGAGGCCAGGCCCGTCGCGGGCGAAACACGGCCGCTGGCGGAACGGTGGTCGCGCGGCCGCACCGCGTGCTCCCACCTTCAACTGCCCGTGCTGTTCGAGGAGGCGCTGTCGGCGCACTGCGAAGCGGCGCCGGACCCGGCCGCCTGCCGCGCCGACATCATCGATCGACTGATCCGCTCGCCGATGTGCTACACGGCGTCCACGCGTGAGGAGTACGCTGAGATCATCAGGCAAACCGGGCTGCTCCCGGCCTCGCTGCTGGGCAAGGACCCCGACGAACGATTCGGCAGCACCTCGCGGGTGTTCGTGGGCGAAGGCAACGTCGTCCTCGCCCCGGGCCGGGCCCAGCCCGCGCACCTCACGTTCTCTTTCCCCGCCGACGGTGTCATCTGGACCACGGGCGGGCAGTCGGGGCCCAACGATCTCTCGGCGCGGCTGAGCCAGTTCTTCTTCGGTGCCGCCGACCTGGACCGCGCGCACGAGTTGATCCGCCAGGTGTTCGCGAACTACCAGCGGTCATCGGGGCTGCGCTATCGCCAAGTCGCGGACGACAACGCGCCGTTCAGCTTCGGGGTCGGCCGCGTGCCGGCCCGCGGCGACATCCGCCTGGGATCGATCCCCCTCGGGCAGAACGGGTTCCTGGCCTTCAACCAGTTCCCCGATAGCGGCAGCGACATGATCATCAACTCGTCCTTCCTGGGCAGCATGGCGGACACGGGCAACGCCTACCGCTACTTCCGCAACACCATCTCGCACGAGCACGGGCACGGCCTGGCGTTCTTCCACGTCGTGCCGTGCAACCTGCGGAAGATCATGGAACCCTTCATCATCTTCAGCAACGTCGATATGGCCCAGGTCGACGATATCCGCGGTGCCCAGAGCAACTACGGCGACCGCTTCGCCGGCAATAACTCGGCCTCCAACGCCACCGACTTCGGAAACCTCACCAGCCCCGCACCGCGCTCGGTGATCGAACGCGATCTCTCGACCAACGGCGTCGACGGCTTCGACAACTCCGACGAAGACTGGTTCCGCTTCACCCTCGATACGGCCCAGCAGTTCGCGATCTCGGTGGACCCCACGGGCGGCCTCTACGACGCCGTGGTGAACTTCAACAACGCGGACTGCTCGGGCTTCGGCCCGGAAGTCGACGCCGACCGCGCCGGGGACCTCACACTCGAACTCCGCTCCGCCGACGGCACGACCGTGCTTCAAACCTCCGCCAGCGGCGGGCCGGGCGATTCGGAACTGGTCTTTCTCGCTTCCGCCGCGGCGGGCACCTACACCGTGCGCGTCTACGACATCGGGCCCAACGAGCCGGACAACTTGAGGGTGCAGCTGTACGACCTCACCGTGCGGGTGGGGACGTCGAAAGCGCCGCCCTTCGCGATCGCCGGCGTCAACAAGCGGATCGGCATGGGCTTTCCGTGCTGGTTCCGCGGCAACCTGAACTCACGGCCCACCGAGCCTTCGAGCGCGATCGTCAGCTACCAGTGGGACTTCGACAACAACGGGACCTTCGACGCCTCGGGGGCCGAGGCCTCGACCGTCTATCCGAACCCGGGGGTGCGCACCGTCCGCCTTCGTGTGACCGACTCGAACGGCATGACCGACGACGACACGATCTTGGTGGACGTGTTCGACACCACCCCGCCCCCGCCGCCAACTTCGCCGAACCTCATCTACCCGCCCGACGGCGCGGTGATCACCGAATCGAATCCGACGTTTGATTGGTCGGACTCGACCGGGGCTGACTCGTACACCTTCGTCGTCGACGACGATCCCGCCTTCGGCTCGCCGGTCTTCACCGTGCAGGCCTTCCAGAGCCAGATCTTCACCACCCAGGGCATCTTCGCCGACAACATCATCTACCATTGGAAAATCACGGCGGTCAATGGCTTCGGCTCGACCCCCTCGACGCCCCTGTCGTCGAGCTTCCGCGTCAACTCCACCCCACCGCCTCCCTGCCCCGGCGACTTCGACGGCGACAGCCAACGCAACACCGTCGACCTCGTCATCTTCCTCAGCTTCTTCGGCACCACCCAGCCCCCCAACACCAACGGCGACCTCGACGGCAACGGGCTCGTGAACACCGTCGACCTCGTGACGTTCCTTTCGGTCTTCGGCGTGCCCTGCCCGTAACCCCCCCTGGTACGTCGGCCCTCCGAGCCGACTTTTCCAGAGCCCGATTCCCCACACGACCGTCCTGAAAAGGGCGGTCGTTTCTTTTGGCCTCCCACGCTGCGACCGACCTTCCGCACGCGCCCCGCGTACCGTTGTGCGAGCGATTCATGAACACACGACCGACCCCGTCCGCCCTTCGTGCCTTCGCCCTGCTCGCCGCCGCTGGTGCGGCGTTCGCGCCGGCGGCCTCGTGCTCGCGCACGCCCCGCGAAGCCAGACCGAGCGCATCCGCAGGCACCACCGACACAACGACCCGCCCCGACACCCGCGCGATGAACGCGCCGGCACCGCCGGGGCTCGACCCCGCGCTCACGCAGCTCGTCGCCGATGATGATCCGAAGGCCCGCATGCCGCTCGATGAGGCGCTCGCCGTGCTCCGCCGTCCCAGCGCGCCCGCGGCGGGTGCCGCGCCCGCCGCGCCGAACAAGCCGGGCGTGCCCCCTTCGCCGCCCGCTCCGGCGGCGTCGCCCGACCCCGCCAAGCAAGCCGAGGCCCTCCGCCTTTACGCCCAGGGCCGCGTCGCTCGGCTGACCAACCAGACGCGCGAGGCCATCGCCGCCCTGCAGGCCGCCGCGCGGCTCGATCCTGCTTCCGCCCAGATCTGGCGCGAGCTCGGCGACGCACAGCTCACCTCGGGCAACCGCGTCTTCGCCGCCGCCGCCTTCTCGAAAGCGCTCGACATCGACCCCGATGACGAGCGCTCGCTCGAACAGACGTCGGCGATCGCCGTGGAACGCCGCGACTACCCCACCGCCGCCGAGCGAGCCGCCCGCCTGCTCGCCCGTGATCTCAATCGCATCGACCCCGCGCTGCCCTATGTGACGTGGTCCCGCTTCGCGCGCTCGGCGGCGGCGCTGGGCTACACCCGCGCGTCCGCCGAGGCCGCGATGCGGGCCGTGGATCTGCCCGAGCGTTTCACCGGCCCCACCACGCGCGAGAACGACCTCAACGCGCTGTACCGCACCCGCGGCGACACGATACGCGACGCCGCCGACGCGCTGCTGCGCCTGGGACGATTCGAAGATGCCCGCAAGGCCTACGACAAGGCCGCGGGCCTGCCCACGCTGGCCCCGTCGGCGCTGACGCCGCGGCGTGTGTACGCGGCCATGAAACTGGGCGATTCCACCGGGCCGACCGGCGCTGTCGCCATCGTGCTCGATCAACTCAAAGCCGCGCGCGGCAGACCCGACGACACGCTCTTCGCGCTGATCTCCCATGTCGCCGAGCACACCAGCTCCGGCGCGCCGGCGCTGCTGCGCGGCATCGACGCCGTCGACGCCGCCCTGCCCGAGCCAGACCGTCGCTTAGCGGCGGGCGCGCTGGTGCGTTCGCGTGCGGCCGCTTCGCCTCGCCCCGCCGCCGTCGCACTCTTGCGCGAGCGCCTCGCGTCGGCCCCGTGGGACGAGGACGCGATGCGGACGCTGTTGTCGCGGCTGCGCGCCGACCCCGAGTCGGCGATCGTGAGCGAGTGCCTCGCGCTGGTCGAGGCCGCGCCGCTGCAGGAGCGCCGGCACGGCACCGCGCTGGCGCGTGAACTCGCCGCGCGGCGCGCCCGCGAGCCGCGCTCAGATGCCGCATCGGACGCCAACGCAAGCGGGACGCCAACCGCTTCCTCCGCCCCAACACCGACACCCGCCCCCACACCCCCCCCCCCCCCCCCC
>JBJXFG010000087.1:0-51097 GCA_046154665.1 Phycisphaerales bacterium
TTGCAGGGCCGTCAGTCCCTGCATCGGCGTCAGGTCCGTCACCCCGGTGCAGTCGGCAATGTTGATCGATTGCAGGGCCGTCAATCCCCCCAGCGGCGTCAGGTCCGTCACCCCGGTGCAACCGAAAAGGGAGAGCGATTGCAGGGCCGTCAGTCCCTGCATCGGCGTCAGGTCCGTCACCCCGGTGCAGTCGGCAATGTTGATCGATTGCAGGACCGTCAATCCCCCCAGCGGCGTCAGGTCCGTCACCCCGGTGCGGCCGCCAATGTTGATCGATTGCAGGGCCGTCAATCCCCGCAGCGGCGTCAGGTCCGTCACCCCGGTGCAGCCATAGAGGTTGATCGATTGCAGGGCCGTCAGTCCCCCCAGCGGCGTCAGATCGACAATCGCCCTCCGTACCTCCAGCGGCAACGAGAGGGCCGCGTCCTCGTGCTCCACCACCCGCCGCAGCACCACCGGCACATGCAGCGGTTGCACCACCGCGGCCACCTCATAGCCCGTGGTCAGATGCTCCGTGTCTCGATACGCCCGCAGTTCTTCGAGCGCCGCATCGGTGCCCATCAGCCGCAGCGCCCGCGCCGCCGACGCCTCGCGCCGCGCCGCCATCCCCGGCTTGAACTTCAGCAGCGCCAGCGCCCCCTCACCGATCCCCGCCAGGGCCCGCGCCTCGGCGAACGAGCGCGGCGGGAACAGGCTCTCACGCAGCTTGGTCGCCCGATCCCGCACGTCAGGATCGGCGTCGTTCATCACCTCCAGCACCCGCGCCGCCATCACCAGCCGTGCGTAGTCCGACTGCTTGATGTCGCGCGTTCCTTTGGCGGGGAGTTCCACGCCCTTGAGCAGCTCCGCGAGAATCTCCCCACCCAGGTTCCGCCGATGCGGATTCGCCGACGCGAACAGGATCACCTGCTCCCACTCGCGCCCCTTCGTGGCGGCGTTGGTCCCGGCGCGGCGCGGGCGCACCTGCTTCACCAGCTTCGCCGCGTTCTGTTCCTCCGCGAAGCGCTGCGCCGCCAGGAACTCTTTGAACGTGTTGTGCATGAACTCGAGATACGGCGGCGGGCCGCCGAACCCCTCACCCACCGCCCGCAGCAGGCCGCTGCGTTCAAGCAGGTCCCGCAGCACCTCCGCCGCGTCGGTCTTCTGCACGTGTGAAGCGAACCCGGGCAACAGCCTCGCGACGCACGCCTCGGCCTTGCCCCACGCGATCTTCGAGTCTTCCCCTTCAACCATGAACTGGCCGATCTCGGCGAGCAGGGCCCGCTTCTGCTCGGGCTTGAGGCCGCGATAGAGGTCCGATTCCGGGGCCATCTCCAGGCCCCGCCCGCGCTCGCGGGTGTGCAGCACCGTCTCGACGAGCTCGTTGATGAGCCGATACGCGCTGTCCGGCAGCCAGCCCTTGTCCTTGAACAGCGCGCAGATGAGCGCCGCCAGCAGCGGGTTGGTCGCCAGCAGCGCGATCGAGAGATTCCCCGGCCCGCGCAGGGCCTTCTTGAGGGCGTCCGCCTTGCCCTCGAGTTCCTTGTCGCTCTGCCCGCGTTGCCTCATCTCGCCGGCGATCGCCTCGTGCCACTTGTCGATAAAGAGATCGCGCTGGGTGTCCAGCAGCGGCTCGATCTCGGCGTCTTGGAACTTCAGGGCGCGGTAGGCGCCGGTATCCAGGGCCGTGGGACGGCTCGTCACCAGGATCGGGCAGCTTTTGAACTTCCGTGTGAGTTCGGTCAGTTCCTCCTGCAGTTTCTCGCGGTTCCGCGGGCGGACCTCATCGACGCCGTCGATCAGCAGCAGCCCGCGCGAGCGGAGCACGCCCTCGATCCAGTCTCTGGGCACGGGGCGTCCCACCACCTGCTCGGGCATGAGCCCCAGCCCGTGCCACAGGCCGAGGAACCTGCCGTTGTCGTCCTGGCAATCGCGCAGCCGCAGCAGGAACGGCACCCGCTCGAACCACCGCGGCCCCGTCGCGGCGTCGGGGTTCGCGCCCCGCGCTGCTCGACCCACGCCGCGATCGCGGAAGTGGCCTTCCATCTTCTCCGGGTCAAGGCTGGGCAGCGGGCGGTCCTCATCGCCGGGCAGCTCGATCGCCGCCGCCAGCGCGATCCACTGCAGCAGGGTGGACTTGCCCGATCCGGCGTCGCCGAAGACCAGCACCCGCCCGCCGCGGTTGATGCGCTCCATCAGTTCGCCGGTGCGGACCGGTTCGGACTCCTCCGCGCTGATCTGCAGGCTGAGCGAGACGTAGGCCGTGGTGAGGCTGTGCCGGCACGTCTCGGCGCGGAGGCCCTCGCCGAAGAGCTCGAGGCGATCGTACTTCGAGTAGAGCGCCATGCGATAGTCGAGTTCGAACGCGCCCTCTTCGCCGCGCGGGTCGGGGATGCGCTTCTCGACGCGATTGAGCGTCTCAAGGATCGTCTTGGTGTCCGTGCCAAGCTGCGAAAGCCGGATCAGGCTCTCGCGCGCGAACTCGGCGTTGAACCTCGGCGTCTCGACCAGCACTCGCACCACCCGCCGCGACAGCTCGACCGACGCGCGGTTGAACATCTCCCGCTGCGGTTCCGAAAGCCCCAGATTCTCCGTGCCCGATCGGATCGCCGCGGCCATCGGTTCCGGGTCGGCGTTCAGCTTGACCACGTGCGCGGGGTCCGCCAGCGCCTCGAGCCGCTCGCCCAGCAGATCACGAACAACATCGATCTCCGCTTCACCCAGCCGATCGCTCTGAAAGACCGGGAGCAGATCCTCGACCACGGCGTCCGCCGCGGACTCCACGGCCCGGCGCGCCTTACGCTCCGCGCTCTCAAGCTGAGACAGCCCGGCCTTGGCGGCCGCCTCCGCCACGCTACCCGCGGGCTGCCCGAGCCAGTGTGCAACGATCAGCTTCACAATCGGCGGCGTGAGAGTTGAGATCAGGCTCATGATCGGTTCCGCGGCGTTCAGGCAAGCAGATGCTCCGAAAGCCTAGCGGATTGCGGCGAACTTGGGCGTGAGTGATGGCCGCGTCTCGGTTCCGACGGCGTCGCGGCCACACGATCAGTTCTTCACGCGGTTACATCTTGTCGAGCGCCCTGTTCGCAAGCAGCCGCTGCGCCGCGTCCACGAGTGCGCCTTCGCCGTGCTCGCACTTGAGAGCGAGCCGGTCGATCCGCGGCTGTGACCGATCGTCAGCACCCCGGCGGAGATCGGAGCGGCGGCAGGTCGGGAGGCAGGAGCGGCGCGGCCCTCACCCGCGCGATCTTGTCTGCGAGTTCCGCCCGCCACTTCTCGATCCCCAGCCGTTCGAACGCATCGAGTCCGCGCTGCCACAGGTCGACCGCGGAAGCCGCCTCGCCGCGGGCCTCGGCGATGTCGCCCAGATTGGCCAGCCTGCTCGCGGCGATCTCGCCCGCCCCGATCCGCTCGGCCAGTTCGAGCGCCCGCCGGTTCAGCGCCTCGGCGCGGTCGAGGTCGCCCGCGAGTTCGAACACGTTCGCCAGGTTCCCCAGGTCCCGCGCGATGCCTTCCTGGTTGCCGAGGCGCTCGTCGATCAGCAGCGCCCGTTCGCACCATCCGCGAGCCTCTTCGCCGCGCCCGACGGTCAGCAGCAACGTCCCCAGATTGGTACACGCCCGCGCTACATGCTCCGTCTCGCCTCCGCCGATTCGCTCGGCAACCTCCAGCCGTCGCCGCGTCATCCGCTCCGCCGTAACCGCGTCGCCGGTGCGGAAAAAGAACTGAAACCCCAGAAAAAGCAGCCGCAAGTCCTCGGCGTGCTCGCACACCTCACGCAGCACCGCCGCGGCTTCATCGACCCGCCCCGAGTTGGCCCACGACGCCGCGAGCGCCGCCCGATCAGCGTGCGGCACGCCCTCACACTGCGCCGCCTCGATCTGCCCGAGTGTCCACTTCGAGATGATTTCGACGACCGCACCGCTCATGAGGGTGCCTTCGCGCGGCCTCCAAAGGCGCGATCGATCCCGCGCCACACCCCGCCCCACACCGACGCCAGCACAAACTGCCCCGCCAGAACCATCACCACGCTCGCCCCCGGCGGCCAATCAAACTCAAAGCTCAGCACCAGCCCGCCGAGCATCCCCACCAGCCCGCTGATGCACGCCAGCAGCAGTGCGGCGTTCAACCGCTGCGTCAACCGCAACGCCACCGCGCCGGGGATGACCAGCAGCGCCGTCGCCAGCACCGCGCCGGCGAGTTTCATCGCCGTCACCGTGGCGATGCCCAGCAAGGCTAGCAGCAAGTATCGCAGCCGCAGCACCGGAACGCCGAACGCCGACGCCGCCGGTTCGTCGAACAGCCAGAACGCCATCGCCCGGCGTGTGTGGATGAGCGTCACCAGCGTGACAAGCAGCACGCCCCACGCGAGTACCGCGTCCGTCCAGGAAACATCGAAGATCGAGCCGAACAGGATCTGCTCGGCGCTGCGAACCGGCCCGCTATTCCCGGCGGCGTTGCCGTGCTTCAAGCGCTGCGTGTGCCAGTGCGTGAGCAGCGACCCGAGTGCCATGGATGCGACGAGGAACACGCCGATGAGGGTGTCCTCGCCGGTGGCCTGTTCGCCCGGCCCGCGCGCCCCTTCGCCACCGGCACCGTTGGCCGGCCGCGACGCCGCCCACGCCACGCCGAGCGCCGTGAGCACGCAAAACATCCCGACGACACCGAGATACGCCAGCGACATCGCGGCGGTTGTTCCCGTCAGCCCCAGCACGAGTGCCACGCCCGCCCCGCCGAACGCCGCGTGTGACACACCCTGGCCGATGAACGCCAATCTCTTCAGCACCACCGGCACGCTCAACAGCGCGCCGATCAGGGCGATGGCGACACCCGCCACCACCGCGGGCCAGAACAGCGGGGCCATGTCACCCGTCAGAAACTCGTAGGTCTTCACGCCGCGCCCCCCGTGCCCGCGTTCTCGCCGTTCCTCGAAATCGTCAAGCCCACCGGCATGGACCCGGCATTCCCCGGCGCGGCCCCGTGCATGTGCCCGCACTCGCTCGCCGTGTGTGCATCGACATGTACATCGCCGAACACCCCCGCAAGATCATGCTGAAACACCTGCGCCAGCACTTGCGGCGTGATCCCCGTCGGCGCGTCATGAAAGTGCAGCCGACCGCGCAGGCACGCCACGCGGTCGCACGTCGAGGCCCCGCCGGCGATCGTCCGCAGGTCGTGGCTGACCAGGAGAATCGTGAGGCCGAGTTCCTTGTGCAGCACTCGGATCAGGTCGGCGAACTGGCGCTGGCCCACCGCGTCGATGCCCACCGTCGGCTCATCCAGCGCCAGCAGCCTCGCCCCGCTCGCCAGCGCCCGCGCGATCATCACCCGCTGGGCCTGCCCACCGGAAAGGCTCGCGACCGGTTTGTCGGCGAAGTCGATCGCGCCGACCACCCGGAGCGCGTCGTCAACGCGCGACGCGATTTCTCGAGGCAGCCCCGCAAACCCGCTCACGCGCCACGCCGCGCCCATCGCCGCCGCCTCGCGCGCCGACACCGGGAACGCCAGCATCGCACCGGAACGCTGCGGCACCCATCCCACCAGCCCCGCGGCCCGCGCCTCGGTCGGCTCGCGTCCAAACACGCGCACCACCCCACGCTGCGGCCGCAGCATCCCCAGCATCAGTTTGAGCAGCGTCGACTTCCCACCCCCGTTGGGCCCGACCACCGCGAGCAGCTCGCCTTCGCGCACGTCGAGCGACACATCCTCCAGCGCCGGCGCAGCCCCCGCGCCCTCTCCCCCCGCGTAGGAATAGGTCACCCGATCAAACTGGACGGCGAGCTCTCCCATGCGTCAGTGGACGCAAGGATACACACGTCGGCCTCATGACTCGGTTCCGCCGTGCCACTGCTGGCGGTCCGTCCTCGGACCGACAGCAGTGCCGAACGGTCCGCCGCCTCACTCGGCCCGCACGGCGGTCTCCGCGGACGGAGCCATCAGTGGTACCGCGGCTTCCCTGGGTGCCCCGGCCTGCTCCTCCCCGCGCAGCAGCCGTTCAAGATCACTGCCGCTCTGGGGGACAACGCGCGGTGCGATCATCATCACCGTTAGATCGTCGATCTGGTGCAGGCTCCCGGCCTGCTCATCGAGCTCGTGGGCCAGGTGCCGGAACGACGACGCCAGGTCGCTCTCGCGCCAGCGTCGCGTCATTTGCACGAAGTGGTCGAGGTAGTGTCGCGTCGGCATCTTGCGCCCGTACTCGTCCGCGCCCGGCGCGGGGAATGCCGTCTCAAAGCCGTCGGAATACAGCACCAGCGCCTGGTCGGCACCCATCGTGAAGCTCTGCTGGTCGTACGAGTCTTCGCTGAACACGCCCAGCAAACCGCCCTGCGTCTCCACGCGGTCGATCTTCTCGCCCTCGATCAGCAGCGGCGGGGGATGCCCCGCGCCCGCCAGACGCACCTCGCGCGTCCGCGTGTGGATCACGCCGTACACCGCCGTGGCGAACCGCGGCGATTCGTCGTGTCGCTCGACCATTTCGCGGTTGAGACGCGAGAGCACTTCGCAGGGCTCCAGAATCTGGTACCCGTTCCCGCTCACCACCTTGGTCGTGAGGCTGCGCGACAGCACCATCGTCATCAGCGCCGCCGGCACGCCGTGGCCCACCGCGTCGGCGAGGAAGAACCCGACGTGATCCTCATCAAGCCGCTGCACGTCGTAGATGTCGCCGCTGACATACCCCGCCGGGCGGAAGAGAACCTGGAAATCGATCGATCCCAGCGTGGGCAGGCTCTTGGGGAGGAACTCGCGCTGCACACACGCGGCGAGCTCGAGCTCCTCGTGGATCTTCTCCATCTGACCGCGCAGGCCGCCCTGGAAACGCCGCGTCGTGCGAAGTTCATTCTTCAGCGCGTCGACCGTCGCCTGGCGTTCCACCAGCGCGTACAGCGCCGCCGCCACCACGCTCGGGTCGGTCCGACGATCCATCACGATGACGCCCTTGCCGCCCAGCCGGGCGCGGCGTTCGTCCACATCCGGCAGCAGCAGCAGCCCGCCCAGGCCCTCTTCCCACAACAGATCGATCAACTGGTACATCGCCGCGGAGTCGGCGTCGTCGTCGAGATACGCGAGCACCACCGAACCCAGCTGCGCGGCACCGGGCTGCCCTTCCGCGCCGCAGTCGAGCGCGCTCGCCAGGTCCGTCACCTGCAAGCGCGGCGCGGACCACAAGTTCGGCCACCGGTCGGCGACCGGACGCCACAGCATCGCCTGCGCGTGCTCCGCCGGCTTCGACGTGATGAGCGTGACCGCGTGCGTCCCCAGGTTTGTCGGTAGTGCGCCCACGCTCCGGCCTTTCCGAGGCCTTCGCGTTCCCGCCACGACCGAGAACCACACCCGGGGCACGCGCCCCCGATCCGGCTCAGCGACCTGACGTGGTGCGCGAACGCCCCATCCTTAGGTGGATCGGCCTACCGCACCCGAGCCTTGAGGGGCTCCAGGTGAAACTGGGCTTTGTCGCCCTCTTTCACCCCGAGTTTACGCAACGTCCCGCCCGCGAACTCCAGCGCAATCCGGCACGGGAAACGGCTCCCGTACCGCTTCAGACGCACGTCATACGGGTCAACCCCCGGCGGCGGCACAACCGGTTCATCCGGCCTGCGCGGCTCTTCCATCTTCATTTCGTGCATCGTCAGGACCCGCCCCGAATCATCCACGAATGCGATGTCGATGTCCGTCAGGCAGTCCCGCATCACAAACTCCATGCGGTGCGCGATGGGGAAGATGAACATCATCCCGCCGTCTTCCTCGATCTTCGCGCGACCGCCCAGGCCGCGCATCCGCGAGGGGTCATCGAAAGCCGGTTCGAGTTTGAACGTCTTGCCCGCGACGACCACGGGGATGCGCTCACCTTCCTTGATCTCACGCTTCACGCGGGCCTCTTCGCAGCCTCGGGCACCGGCGAAGGTGGCACCCGCCATGATCATCGCGATTGCGCCGCAGATCCACAGGATAACCTTCCTCGCGCCCCCCCGCGCTCCGCCGCGCGCCGGAAAGGCCTGTGTCCGCCCGCTCATGCATTCATCAGCCATGCGTGGTGCTCCGCCGTGAAGACCGTTCGTTCATGGGGCATGGTAGCGAGCGAAAAGGCGTCCTTGAACTCCGGTGCTGACATGGCCCGCGGGCGAGCCGCGAGACCGCACCACGCCGCGAGGAGACCGATGACCCGCTCCGGCACCGTGCCCGTCTCGCGATAGTTCGAAACCCGCGTGTCGCCGTGACGCTTGGCGAGGCGTTTGCCGTCCTGGCCGACGACGAGCGGCAGGTGGGTCCAGCGCGGCGTGTAGTCATGACCCAGGGCGCGATAAAGCAGCAGTTGCCGCGCCGTGGAATCGAGCAGATCGTCGCCGCGGACCACGTCGGTGACGCCGTGCCGGATGTCGTCGACCACCACGGCCAACTGGTACGAAGGCTGCCCGCGCTTGGTCCACACCACAAAGTCGCCGACGGTTTCACTCGGCGAATGGCGCTGTGGACCCGCAAACCCGTCGTCGAACGTCACTTCCTCATCAGGAACGGCAAAGCGCCACCCGCGCTCGGGCTGGTCGAACTCGGCGGGAAAGGTGTCGCGCGCGGGGCGAAGTTCCGCCGGGAAACGCGACTCGGCGGGCCCGCCTTCCTGAGGCGCCGACGCCGACGCTTCGATCTCGGCCCGTGACAGATCGCTCGGGTACACCAGCCCGCGCGAAGCCAGCGCGTGCATCGCCGCAACATACGGCGAGAGGTCCGCCGATTGGATGATCGGCCCGTCGTCCCAGTCCATGCCCAGCCAGCGCAGCGTGTCGATCGCCGACTCGACGGCCCCGGCCTTCACCCGCGGGCCATCGAGGTCCTCGATCCGCAGCACGATCCGCCACCCAAATCGACGCGCCAGCGCCCAGTTGACGAGAAAGGTCCGCGCGTTCCCGAGGTGCAGCGCCCCGGTGGGCGACGGGGCCAGGCGTGTCACGCAGGCGTTCGACATAGGACGGCTCAACTCCGACATCACGGCGAAGATACCCTCACACGTCTCGCTCCGATCCGACTGCCCACTGCCCAACACCCACTGCCCTTCCCGCCCCCCCCCATGAAACCCACCAAACTCACTGACGCCGAAGTCCGCGAACACCTCAAGCGTCAGCCGGACTGGGCTCTCTCCGGCGGCCAGATCGAACGCACGTTTGTCTTCAAGGACTTCGTCGCCTCGATGGCGTTCGTCCAGAAAATCGCCGAATACGCCGAGAGGGTCCAGCACCACCCCAACATCCTCATCCGCTGGAACAAGGTCACCCTCAGCGTGAACACCCACGATTGCGGCGGGATCTCCATCAAAGACTTCGATTTAGCGGCGGCGGTGAATGGGTTTGGAGAGGGCGTGTAGGCACGAAGGCACGGAGGCACCAAGGCACGAAGTGGCTATCCGGATCAGAACCCCGACCGTCAGGGAGGGACCGCGTGGGAAGTGGTCGAGTGGTCAAGAGGCAAACTGGCCGAGAGCCAGGCCCGAAGCGAGGTTGATTTCGTCTTGTGCCTGCAGTTGCCGACCCCCGAACCCCGACACCTGAACCCCGCACCAAACTCTCTCTGCCTTCCTCCGCGTTCTCCGCGATCTCCGCGTTCAATCTCCTCGCACAGGCTCTCGAAACACCGCGATCTCTTCGAGCGGCTTGCGCTTCAAATCCGGCACCACGCAGTCCTCCGCCGGATATCCCACCGGGATGAGCACAAACGCGCGCTCGTGCTCGGGGCGTCCCAGCACTTCCTTCAAGAACCCCATCGGGCTGGGCGTGTGCGTGAGCGCCACCAGACCGGCGTGGTGGATCGCCGACAGCAGCATCCCGACCGCGATCCCCACCGACTCCTCGCGGTAGTACACCATCTCGCTGTGCCCGGGCCCGTGCGGCGGATCGGTCTTCACGAGTTGGAACACCGCGATCAGCCACGGCGCTGTCTCGAGAAACGGCTTGTTGGTGTCGGTGCCGAGCGGTGCCAGGTCTTCGAGCCACGTCCGGCTCGCCCGGCGTTCATAAAACTCGCGCTCTTCCGCTTCCGCCGCCGCACGGATGCGGGATTTCAAAGAAGGATCGGAGATGCACACAAACCGCCACGGCTGCTTGTGGGCCCCGCTGGGCGCGGTCCCGCCGGCGCGTACGCACCACTCGATCGTCGCGCGCGACACGGGTCGATCCGAGAACATCCGAACCGTGCGCCGCTTGTTCATCACATCAAAGAACGCGCGGGCCGCGGCCTCGGGTGAATCGCCCCCCGGCGGCTCATAGCGCATGGGCGCGAGCGGCACATGAGGCAGCAGCGGGGGGAGGTTGGCGAAGCGCGAAGGGTCGGGATGTGCGGTTGGTGGTTGCTGCATGGCATTCGGGCTGCGGAACGACGGGCGAGCGATCGCGTCTCTTCTTCAGACATCGCCCTCGGCGCTGCGGGCTCTTCAAGCGTCGACACCCCAAGCATGCACCGGCGGCGAGCGGCGTCAAGGCGGTGCGGATGCAGTGAGCGAAGATTGCGCGCACGGACGGTCACTGAGCGGGGGTTTGATGACGGTGGACGGCTCCGCGGTTCGAATCCGGCTTGCAGCCGGTGCCCTCCTGCGGTCGCCCCGGTCCGTTGTGTGAACTCGCCGCCATGACCGCAACGAGTCCCGGCACGACGCTCGGCGAAGCCGCCGAGCATCGTGGTACACCAACCCGGCCAAGCCGCCCCCGGCAACTCGACCCTCTTCACCACTCCGTGCCTCCGTGCCTCCTTCTCCCCCCCCACTGGCACCCCCGCCCACCCCGCGATACCCTCCCGCGCGTGAGCGACACCATCGAACGCAACCCCGGATTCGTCGAACTCCTCGGCGGACGTGTCGTCGGCGTCCTTGACCACATCGGTGCCCTTTGGTGGCTCCTCGTCCAGACCACCCGCTGGATGCTCATCGCCGCCTTCAGCCGCAAGGTCCGCATCGGACGCGTCGCCATCACCTCGCAGATGGTCCGCATCGGCGTCGCCAGCGTCGGCATCGTCGCGCTGGTCTCGGGCTCGATCGGCTTCATCCTCGGCTTTCAGATGGCCCCGCCGCTGGACAGCCTCGGCTCGGTCCATCTCGTGCCCAACATCATCGCGGTGGCGGTGCTGCGCGAGCTCGGCCCGCTCATCGCCGCGATTGTGATGGTCGGGTTCGCCGGCGCGTCGATCGCCGCCGAGATCGGCACCATGGTCGTGGGCGAAGAGATCGAAGCCCTCGAAGCCCACGCGCTGAACCCCGTGCGGTTTCTCGTCGTGCCCCGCGTCATCGCCAGCGTGCTGGCCATGCTGTGCCTGGCGGTGGTCTCGAACATCATGGCCATCGCCGCCGCCGCCCTGATGAGCAAGACCATCCTCGGCATCTCGTGGTCGGCGTACTACGAGGGCACCGTCTCGCAGGTCGGCCCCATCGACTACATGACCGGCCTGGCCAAGGCCGGCATCTTCGGCCTGCTCATCGGCCTCATCGCCTGCGGCAACGGGCTCAAAGTCAGCGGCGGAGCGGCGGGCGTCGGCAAGGCGACCACCAGCACCGTGGTCGAATCCGTCGTCGCCGTCATCTTCGCCGACCTTATCTTCACGGTTGTGTTCTATGCGTTGAAGATGTTCTGAGACGGTCTCAACAGAACCCGGAGCGTGAGCGACGGGCTCTTGACCAGGGCCGTCCCTCAGCCGCCGCACGCCTCGCGGACCCCTGCGAGATCGAGCAAGAAGCCGGCGATCGCCCGCGACTCCAAACGCCGAGCGCCGACATCGACCGCACGCTCCACCAGCCGGTTCGCCGCACGATCCCACGCACGGACCGTGCCCGTCTCGCCGTCAATAACCCAATACTCGGAGACGCCGAAGCGCTCGTAGTCGTCGCGCTTGGTGACGAAGTCCATGGCCCTGCTCCCGGGCGAGACGATCTCGACGATCAGATCGGGCGCGATATCGAGCGTGCGTGCAGCGCGGGGGAGGCGTCCGGCGAGGTACGCAACCACATCGGGCCGGTACACCACCGACGGGCTGAAGCGCACGTCGCATTCGCTGGTCGCGATGGCCGCACCGCCCGCGCGCCGCCACGATTCGAGCTGGTACAGCACCTCGGTGATCACCCTTTGGTGCGGGAACGATGGGCTCGGCGACATCAGCACCACTCCGTCCACGAGTTCGTACCGATCGCGCGTCTCGCCCAGCGCGAGGAACCCCTCGGCGTTCATCCGGAGCCCCGAAAGGCAAGCCCCGTTCATCATGGAAAGCGCGGCGGACATGCCGGATTCTACGCCATCCTACGGCTTCGGCTTCGCCGCGAGGCTCGGTGCCTCATCCCGCCACCGCACGAACGACAGCGCCACGGGGTGCAACTTCGCCTTCATCAAGCCGTTTTTCACCGCCGGGTCGTTCTCCATCAGCTCGCGCGCCTCGGCCTCGGTTCGCACGTCCATGACGATCACCGCGGGCCCCTTCATGTCCGTAGACGGCCCGGCGAAAACAACCGTGCCCGCAAGCGCAAGATCGCGCACATACGCCGCGTGCGCCCCGAACTGCTTCTTCTCTTCGTCGGTCGCCGTTTCGATCAGGTCGGCGCGCTTGAGCCCGACAAATGTGTAGAGCCACCCGGCCTTCGGGTTCGGCTTCGGCCCCGCGGCGTCGGCGCGCACGTCGCTGGGCGCTTTCGGCGCGAAGTGTTCCTTGAGCGCGTCCAGCACGCCCGGCCACGCCTTCTCGAAGTACGCGAACACGCCGTCCCACTGCTCGGTTGTCTCCGCCGTGCCGGGCCACCCGTGGTGCTTCAGCCGCACCAGCGTCCGCTTCGCGCCGGCGGGGAACAGCTCGATCACCACGATGGTCTTGTGTTCCCCGTTGCGAACCTCGGGGAACGACGGCGGCGCATTCCACGAGAAGCTCAGCATCCGCTTGGGCAGATACGACAGCACGGTGCATCCCTCGCTGCCGCGCTGGCCTTCGGGTGCATCGGGCACGAAGAGCACTTCCATCTTTCCCCCCGGGCGCAGTTCGATGGTGGTGGCCGCGCCGAGGAACGCCGTCCAGCCGGCCGAAGTGCTCAGGGTCTCCCATACCGTGTCGATCGGCGCATCGACGTACGCCTCGGCGCGGACCAACCGGTCACCCGCCGGCGCGAAGTAGGCGTCCGAGCCGAACGCACGAATCGACGAGGCGAATGCCACCAGCAACACGAGCTCCATCAAAAGACTCTTCATCATGGTCTGCTCCTGTGAATACGCGATCCGAGTGAGGCGATTCGATCAGCGGGCACGACTGCAAGACGAGAGCAGTGCAACGCGTCGAACTCTCGCTCTTTCTGCCTTGCTCCGCGCCCTCCGCGATCTCGGCGTTGAGTCCGTCGTCCCGTCGAGAACTCACGAGCCCAGCGGGTGCCGTGACGCCGACATCGACTTCGGGATCATGATCATCATCATCGACATCATCCACGCCCGCACCCTCTTGCCCAGGGGGATGGTCCCGGTCTCGCACACGCTCTTATAAAGACCGAGGATGGTGGGCCACCCGCCGTCGACGCCCTTCATCGTCTTCTCGCCGTCGAACTGCGAGTGGACGATGGTGACACGGGTCATCGTCGCCCCGCCCCCGGAAGGACCGGGGACTTCCTCCAGCGTCCACGTCACCAGCGAAGGCTTCTCGTCGAGATTGGTGAACTGGAACGTCTGGACCATCCGCCGCGGCGGATCGATCTCCAGAATCGTCCCCTTCGTGAACACGTGCTTGCCGCTCTGGCTGCGGTAGCGGTAGGGCGACCCCGCCCTGAACTGGCCGTCCATCACGGTGTCGTACATCGGACGGCACACCGACCCGGCCCGCGTGATCTCGTCCCACACCTTGCGGATGGGCGCGTGGATGTTGATCGAATAGACCTTTTCAAGCATGGCGGGAACTCCGTGTGGACCTCTTCTTCACCGGCGCGCCGAGCTCCGACGCCGCCGAAACCTCACGCAACCGACCGCTGCGCCTCTCACCAACAGAACCCCGACCGTCAGGGAGGGGTTTCTTCATCTCCTCACCCATTTCCAACCGGTTCCCAGCGGCGCGCAACGCAAGACGCTCTCGGCCCCCCCCGGCGAGCCCCCGTTGCCCCCCCATTTCATCCCCGCCCGAGCGTCCCCCGCCCGTCCCCTCAATCCGCGCTTTCAATTCAATCAGCTCGTCCGCCCACAGCGCCTCATACCGCGAAATCCACCGCTCCAACACCGCCCGCAGCGGCACCACATTCAGACAGTTCATCCGCACACGCCCGAACTTGTGCGGGATCACCAGCCCGGCCTCTTCGAGCACGTCCAGGTGCTGCATCACCGCGAACCGCGATATCTCCGGGAAAAACAGCACCAAGTCAGAGGTGGACAGCGGCCCGCCGCGGAGCCGATCGAGCATCTCGCGCCGGATCGGGCTCGCCAGGGCGCGCCACACGGGCTCGGAGTCTGTGGGCGAATGGGGGGGGGCGGGGGGCAAGATGTGACAAATGTATCACATGTCTCGGGGCGTGTCAAGCGGAAGAGACGAAGGTGCCGAGGTGCCGAGGTGCCGAGGTGCGGAGGTGCGCGGGCCAGCCGGGGGGCCCGGGGGGCAGGGGGGGCGGGGGCGCGGTGGGCGACGGGGGCAGAGGGGGAGAGGACGAGTGCGTGTGGGGAACGGCAAGAGCGGCATCCCAGCGCCTCGGCGCACGAAAAGGCCCCGCTCTGCTCGAGCGGGGCCTGGCGATACTCGTCATGCGACCTTGCTTGCGTGTGCTCGCTTCGAAGGCCCCAGTGGCTTCACCGCTTGCGGCGTGAAGCGATCAGCCCCGCGATGGTGAGCAGCGTCGCGGCTCCGGGTGTCGGCACCGCCTCGGCGGTCAGCGTCACCAGATACGAGCCCGGATTCGAGAAGTCCGGCACGTTGTAGTTCACGCGGAACTGCAGGGCGCCCGAGCCGCCGATGGGGTAGAGCAGGTCCGACACACCGCCGCCGAAGTCGAACGTGCCGATCACCAGTGAATCCGATCGAGCGACCGCGAAGCTCTGGCCGACGGTGGGCTCGAAGCCGGCGAGGAAGAGGTTCATGGTGCCTCCCAGGGTGAGGCCGCCGAAGTTGTCGATGGTGCCGACGTCGAAGGTGGAGGGCGAGAGGCCGAGGATGGCGGTTTCGAAGACCGAGTCGGGCTCTTGGTCGTAGCCGCCGACGAAGGTGAGGGTGGCGGGGGAGAAGGAGCCGAAGGTGCCCGAGGGTCCGGCGGAGCGGAGGTTCTCGGTGATGGTGAAGCCGTCGGGCACAACGATGGGCGGGGGCGGGGGAAGCGGGGCACCCACGGTGATCTGCTTGAGGTCGATGTCACCGCCCGTGACCTTGCCGCCGGGGGTCACGATCGAGGCCTTCACGGTCTTGTCCTTGACGGCGATCGTTCCCTTCGAGGCGGCGCTGATGTTGGTGACGATCGTCTTGTTCTCGAAGGTCCGGTCGGTCGTGAGCGTGGCGCCGTTGCGAGTGAACGTGAGTCGGCCGCCGTTGGCGGGCTTGCGATCCGCGGGCTCGGCCGCGTTGGTGGTCAGGCTCAGATCGGCCCCGACGTTCAGCGTGGCACCCTTGTTGTTGATGAACCTGGCGTCCTTGAACGCAACCGCGCCGTTCCCGTCGGTCACCAACGTCCCGTTGTTCACGATCCGGCTGTTGAGCCCCTGGCCCGTCAGCTCCATGGCGTTCCCGCCTGTGGCAAAGGTCATCTTCCCTTTGTTGTCGAAGAGCGTGATGTTCTGGCCGGCGAGAAGAACCGCCGGGACGTCGAGCGTCATCTTTGGGGCGGCGACTCCCGCCGCGTTCCAATAGACCTCCTGGTCGGTGCCGGGGATGCCCGTCTTGGCGACCGACTTATCGCCGTTGACTTGCAGGAAAAGGCCCGTGTTCTGGTTGAGGCTCCAGATCCCTTCCTTGAGATTGACCCCGCCGCGGGCGTTGTCGGCTCCGTTGCGGATCGAGCCGGCGTTGTAGTTGAAGCTCAGCTTCTCGAGCAGGATATTGCCGCCGTTGGTGATCTTCCCCCCGGCCATCGTGAAGAACGACGTGGCGGGGTCGTCGCCCACGACACGGAGGGTCTGGCCCGCGGCGATCGAGGCGGTGCCCGAGTTGGTCACGAACACATTGCCGGGGCCGCCCATGACGCGCGTGTACTGGATGGTGAGCGATTTGTCGACGGTCAGTTTCCCGGCGTTGTCGAAGTCGCCGTCGATGGTCCGGTTGCCGCCCATACCGGGCTTGACCCGGAGTTCGCCGCCCGCGTTGACCTTGAAGCCGTTGACGGCGCCGGGCATGCGGATGGTCACGTCGCCCGCCGTGACGGGTGCGTCCATGGTGATCGTCCCGCCGTTGCCCACGCTGAGGCTGTTGTTTTCGGCGGTGTACCGCACGTTCCCGCCCATCTTGGCGTTGAGCCGCAGTTCACCCTTGGTGATGGCGCCCGCGGTCTTGGTCGTGAGATTGCGCCCGTCAACGATGAGCGCCGTGCTCGCCAGACCGTTGATCGTCAACTTGTCGAGCGTCACGTTCCCAGCGCTGATCGTCGCGGCGGCGTTGGCCAGCGCGATCACTGCCTCGTCCGCCGCACCGGGGACCGCGGTGTTCGGGTTCCAGTTCAGCTTGTCGTCAAACTTGTTGTTCGTCGTGGTGTTGGTCCAGGTGATCATGGCCCCGTGCGCCGCCGAGGCCGCGGCCAAACCAGCGAGAGCGGCCAACAGTTTCGGGGAGGCGATCGAGAAAGTGCTGTTGCGGACAGTGCGTGACATGGTTCTTCTCCGGATGCGTGGGTGGTGGAAGTGACAGGCGTGAGGGGCCGCCATTACCCCGGCGGTCCCATGAGCCATTGGCGGGGCCCGCCGGACGCAGTCACGCGATGGGGAGAGTTTTTCTTGGGTTTTGCGGGACAGGTGAGGCTTGGTCCGGCGTGCAGGCGCTCAAGGCACCGACGCAAACGCGCACGCGGCGACGTGCCACTGCTGGCTCCGTCCGCCAAGACAGCAGTGCCGGACCCGGATGGCCTTTGGCGATGCGGCACTGATGTCGGTCCCCGAGCGGACCGCCATCAGTGGCACGACGGCGACCTTGCCATCTCCCTGGATGGCGGTGGCAGCGCGAGCGCTGGATTCGGGATCCGACGCTTCGCGGAGTCAGCCTCGGCTTCGCCGGCCTGAGCTTCCCACTGGGCTCACCACTTCCCCTTGTCCTTCCGATCCTTCCGGAAGTCCTGCTTCCCGCGCTCGCGCGACTTGCTCTTGGCCGAGCGCCGGTCGGCACCGGTCAGACCGCCGCCGCGTGTGTCGCGATCGTCCTCGACGTCGCCGATGCGCAGCGCCCCGGCGAGCTGCTTGGTCTTCCCCGCCGCGCGACGGTCCGGGTCGGCCACCGCCATCTCCATCCGACGCCGCGGCAGGTCGACGGCGATCACCGTCACCTCAAGCCGGTCGCCCATCGAGAACGACCGTCCGCTGTTGCGCTCCACGAGCGCGCCCGTGCGACGGTCCATCTGCCAGATCGCCCGCTTCCCGCCGCCGCTCGACGAAAACCCGCCCGCCGAATCGATGAACGAAGGCAGGTCTTCAATCTTGATCAGCCCCTCGGCCAGGTACTTGTCAAGCCGCACAAACACGCCCGCGCCCGTCACGCCCGTCACCAGCGCCGGGAAACTCTCCCCGAGTTTCTCTTCCATGAGCTGCAGCACCAGGAACTGGCGCAGCTCGCGCTCGGCCTCGGTTGCGTTCTCTTCGCGGTAGTTGCAGTTCTGGCCGATGAGCAAGAGGTCGTGCTCCGAGGGGCACATCGGGCTCTGCTGCATCGCCTTGCCCAGCGCCGCCCACGCCTTGTCGTCGTCCCACGCCGGGCGCTCGCGTCCGTTCCTCGTCAGCCGCAGGAACTCGGCCAGCGCGCGGTGCGCCGTGAGGTCCGGGTAGCGACGGATCGGGCTGGTGAAGTGCGAATACGCCTCGCTGGCCAGCGCGAAGTGCCCCACGTGCGCGGGCGAATACTCGGCCCGCGTGAGCGTCCGCAGCACCGCCATATGCACCGCCGGCGCCGCCGCCGTACCCGCCGTGGCGTCCAGCAGCGCCTGCAGCTGCTCGCGCCCGGGGTTCTTGGGGATGCGGTACCCCGCCACCTTGATGAAATCGTTGAGCCCCTCAAACGCCCCGGGCACGGGCTCGGGGTGGATGCGCCGCAGCGCCGGCACGTGCAGCTTTTCGAACAGCCGCGCGATCGCCTCGTTGGCCTCGACCATGAACATCTCGATCAGCGTGTGCGTGTACGAGTCGTCCTCGGGCCGCGCATCGACCACCTTGCCGGTCTGTTCGTCGTAGACGAGTTCCACCTCGGGAAGTTCCAGGTGGATCATCCCGGCCTTGCGCCGCCGATCACGGATGCGCCGGCTCAGCCGGTCCATCATCTTGAGCGTGTCGACGAGCTGCTCGGAATAGCGCGGCTCGGTGCGGGCGTGCTGCTTAGCCTTCTCCTGATCGCCGTCGATGAGCGCCTGCGCCTCGATGTACGTCAGCCGCTTGGCGGACTTGATAATCGTCTGCGAGAATCCCTCGGCACGCACCACCCCGTTGTCGTCGTAGTCCATCCACGCCGTCTTGCAGTAGCGGGGGACGCCTTCCTGCAGCGAGCAGATGCCGTTCGACAGATTCTCCGGCAGCATCGGGATGACCAATCTCGGCAGATACACCGAGTTGGCCCGGTCTTTCGCCTCCTCATCCAGCGCCGACCCCGGCGGGATGAAGTGGGCCACATCCGCGATGTGAACGCCCAGGCGCCACACCAGCCGTCCCGTGCGGTTCTGCGGGTCGTCCGCCTCGACCTTCTCGATCGAGATCGCGTCGTCGTAGTCCTTCGCATCCGGCGGGTCAATCGTGATGATGTACCGCTCACGCAGGTCAAGCCGCACCTCGGGGTCAAACCCCTCGCCCGCGTCCGCCGCCTTGATCTCCGAATCAAAACGGATCGACGCCTCGCGGGCCTGCTCGACGCACCGCTCGGGGAACTCGCCGGGCAGATTGAACGCTTCGATGACGCCGGCCGTCTCCACCGTCGGGCTCCCAGCCTCGCCCAGCACGCGCGTGATCACACCCTCGGCGAGCTGGTGCCCCTCGGGGTGGCTCGTGAGCTCGAACGCCACCTTGTCGCCCTCGCGGGCGTTCTTGCTCGACGCATCGCGGATGACCACCGGCTGCGTGAGGACCTTACCGTCCGGGTGCGCCAGCCACAGGCTGCCCTGCTTGCGCAGCTCGCCCGTGAACGTCGTCCGCCGCCGCTCGATCACTTCGACGATGACGCCGGTGAACGGCGAGCGCCCATCATCCCCGCGCCGCGACCGCACCACCTTTGCCTTGACGGTGTCACCCGACAGCGCGTCGAGCATCGCGTCGGGGGGTACGAACAGATCGCCGTGGGCCGTGGGCTTCAGCGGCTGGATGAAGCCGAAGCCCTTGACGTTCTTGCGGAGGGTGCCGATGACCTCGTCGCCCATCTTGGGGAGGGTGAGGCAGTGGTCCTTCGAGTATTCGAGATCGCCCGCCGACGCGAGCGTGCGGATCGCCTGCATGAACTCGGGAAAATCGTCCGGGCTGATGCGCAGGTCACGCGCCACCTGCTCCGGCGGCGCGGGCGTGTAGGTGTCGTGCCCGAGGTGGGCGAGAAGTCTGGATTTGTATTTGAGTGCCATGAAATGCTGTCTTGGGGCTTGGGTCTTGAGGCTTGGGTCTGAGGCTTGTGACTTGAATCGGAAACGCGGCGTCTTGGGTATCCCGCCGGTCCCCGGCGGGCTCTTCATTTGACGACACCCGCCGGGGACCGGCGGGCGACCCGGCACCCTATGCGATCATCATCCCAACAAACCGCCTCGCCTGCTCTTCCGCCTTCTGCGCATCTGCAAGATCACGCAGCGGCGAAACACCGATCTCGTCCATCGCCGCCCGGCTCAACTCGGCGATCCGCCCGAAAGCAATCTTTCGCGCCAGGAACGCCTCGACCGCCGCCTCGTTCGCCGCGTTGAACACCGCCCCGCTCGTCCCGCCCTCGCGGATCACGCGGTGCCCCAGTTCGAGCGCCGGATACCGCCGCGCGTCCGGCGGGCTGAACTCCAGCCGCGACAACGCCGCGAAATCCAGCGACCGCGAAACCCCCGCGGGTCGAGCGGGGAACGTCATCGCATACTGGATCGGCGTCCGCATGTCCGCTGCCCCCAGCTGCGCGATCACGCTCGCATCCGCGAACTCGACCATCGCATGGACCACCGACTGCGGGTGGACCAGCACACAAATCCGCTCGGCGTCAAGGCCGAACAGCCAGTGCGCCTCGATCACCTCGAGCGCCTTGTTGGTGAGCGACGCCGAATCGATCGTCACCTTCGCGCCCATGTTCCACGTCGGGTGCGCCAGCGCTTCTTCCACGCTGGCGTGGTGCAGTTCCTCCAGCGGGCGTGAGCGCAGCGCCCCGCCCGAGGCCGTCAGCACCACCCGCCGAACGTCGTTTCCAACACTGAACGGCGCCGCTTCGTGCCCGCGGCTCCGACACGAAAGGCACTGCCACAGACCCGAATGCTCGGAATCAATCGGCAGCAGCTTGGCCCCGCTCCGCCGCGCCGCCTCGACCACCACCGCGCCGGCGGCGACCAGCGTCTCCTTGTTTGCCAGGGCCACGTCGACGCCGCGCCGCAGCGCCGCCAACGTCGCCGGGATGCCCGCCGAGCCGACCATGGCACCGACGACCACGTCCGCTTCGACTTCTTCAACCAGCCGCGCCGCCGCATCGGCCCCGGTGCGGAGCGTGACACCGGCGGGCGCGGAAGCCGCCGAACCACCCGAGCCCACCGATGCGAGCGCCAACTCCGTGACGCCCAGGCCGGCGGCCTGCGCGAACATCGCGTCGGCGTTGCGACCCGTTGCAAGCCCGACCACGCGGTACCGCACCGCGGACTCGCCGCGCTCCGCCGCCGCGTTCAGCGCGCGAACCACCTCGATCGTCTGCGTGCCGATCGAGCCGGTGGAACCGAGGAGGATGACGCGCTTGGTGTGCAGGGTCGGGGTTTAAGGTTTAAGGTTTGGGGATTCAGTCAATCACACGACGAAATCACGAAGCGTGAAACGCTCGTCACTCAGCCACTTGACCACTTCGCCACTTGACGACTTCGCCATTTTCTACTCCCTGCTCGTCTTCGCCGCCGAAGCCGCCTTGCTCGGGCTCAGCTTCCCGCGTCCCGCGCCGTAGAGCGGGCGGAAGCCCTTTGAAGGGCCGGCCGCCGGAGCGGGGGCGCTCGCCGCGGGCGAGAGTGCCGGCGGTGCGGGCTGCGGGCGGGTCTTCACTTCCATCGGCGGACGCGTGCCGCGCGGTTCGCGCGACTCAGATCGACCGCCGCGCTCGCCCGGACCGTTGCGGTCATTGCGATCGTTCTGCGGCGAGCGTGCGGGGGGTTCGCCCGGAGCGGCGCCCGGTTGCCCATCCGGGCGCGGGCCACCCTTGCCACGCCGACCACGCCGGCGTCGACGCTTCTTGCCCGTGCCCTGAACGCCGTCGGCGCCTGCGCCGGTGCCGTTCGCCACGGCCGCGTCGCCGTCCGCTTCGTGCTCATCGTCGCCCTCAACATCGTCATCGGCGTCGGCCTCGTCGATCGGCTCTTCACGACCAGCCGCGGCCTCGCCGTCGCGCTGGCCCGCGTCGCCGATCGGCGCATCTTCCGAACCCTCCGAAGAAGGCGCGGCCAACGGAGAAGGTGCATCGCCCTTGGCTTCAACCGGCGCACCAATCGATGCTCCGATCGGCGCGGGTTCCAAAACCTCTTCGTACACCGGCTCGCCGTTGGCATCCACCACCGGCCGGAAAAACTCATCCAGCTTCACCCGCTTGCGGAGCACCATCGGCCGCTGCTGAGGGGGGCGTGGGGCCGCCGGGCGTGGGGCCGCCGGGCGTGGGGCCGCCGGGCGGGCCTGAGCCGCGGGCTGCGGCATCGGCTTGCGAACCGGCTGCGGCTGCGGCTGAGATTGCACCGGCGTCGCGCGGGCGGGAGCGGGCTCGTCCCACGAGTCGCCGCGTGATCCATCAACGTTGTCGTCGGCCTCGGGGGCCTCACCGTCCTCAAACACGGGCGTGCCCGCGGGCGCACCGGGCTGACCATGATGACCCTGCCCGCCGCCGGATTGGGTACCGGGGGGACCGCCGGCTTGGCCTTCTCCGCCGCGACCGCCCCGACCCCGGCGCCTGCGTCGACGGCGCCGACCACCGCCTTCGCCCTCGCGAGGCTCACCCGCGCCGCCGGCCTGCACGTCATCGCTCGAGTGCGAGCGATCACCGTTCGCCGCACCACCACCACTCGGCACCGCCTCGCCCGGCGCGACGTCCCATGATCCGAAACCACCCTCGGGCACCGGCTTGGCCAAAGGCAACTGCCCCGCGGCAGCGGGCTCATGGATCGGTGTCCCGGCGGGACCCGCTTGCATCGGAGCCGCGCCGTTTTCACCGCCGCGACCACCCCGCCCGCGACGACGACGACGACGACCACGCCGACCGGCGCCTTCGCCACCCAGACCATCGGCACCGGCGTTCTGGCCCGCGCCGCCCGCGCCACCAGCTCCCTGGTTCCGCTTCTCCGTCACCCACCCCTCATCATCACTCTCACCCTCGTCAGAGATGAGGTCGTTTTCATCCACGCGCGGCTCTTCCACCAGCTCCGGCGGCAGGTCCGAATGCTCCCGCGCCGTGTCCACCGACCAATCATGCTCCGGCTCGTCCTTCCCCGAAACCGCGTACTGCCACTGCGGCAGGTCCTTCGGCGGCTTGGCCTTCGACATCTTCTCCAGCTCGAGGTCCGCGTTGTTCGCGTCGTACGCGTAAAACGTCACACGGTCCACCGCCACCGCGTCGCTCACCCGCACGTCGACGTGCTTCTTGCTGTGGAACTCCAGCCGCGAGATCGCCTGACGCTTGCTGCTCAGCAGCTCGCCAGCCATCCGCGGCGAAACGACCATCTCGACCTTGGCCACCTGCGGCCGGTCCAGCAGCGCTTGCAGCTCACGCATGGCGTCACCTGACACCGAATCCGGCCGGCGCAGCTTGCCGCGCCCCTGGCACGCCGGGCAGCCGGCGAAGTGGTGGCTCTGGAACGACCCTTTCATCCGCTGGCGGGTCATCTCGACGATGCCGAACTCGCTCACCGGCAGCGTGCGTGTCGCGGCCCGGTCGCGCTTCAGCCGTTCCTTGAACTGGTTCTCGATGTCCTTCCGGTTCTTCCGGTTCGCCATGTCGATCAGATCGCACAGCACCAGACCGCCGACATCACGCAGTTTGAGCTGACGGCAGATCTCGTCCACCGCTTCCTGGTTGGTCCGGAACGCGTTGGTCTCGCTGTCGCGGCTCTCGCGGCTCTTGCCGCTGTTCACGTCGACCGCCACCAAGGCTTCGGCCTCGTCGATCACCAGGTACCCGCCCGAGGGCAGCGGCACCTCACGCGCATGAATCCGCTCGATCTGCTCCTCGATCCCGAACGCGTGGAACATCGGCGTCCCGAGGTCGTAGTGCAGCAGCTTCGTCGTCCCGCGTGGCGACACGATCTTCATAAACCGCGCCGCACGACGGATCGCCGACTCGTTGTCGATTACGATCTCGCCGATCTCGCTGTTCCAGATGTCCCGCAGCGCCCGCATGAGCAGATCGCTCTCGGCGTACAGCAGCCGCGGCCCGCTCCCCGTGTTCTGGCGCTTCTCGATGTCGGTCCACAGCCGCTGCAGATACGCCAGGTCGCGCTTCAAGTCCGTCTTGTTCCGACCGATCCCCGCCGTGCGCACGATGAACCCGAACCCCTCCGGCAGCTCGAGCTGGTCAAGAACCGCCTTCATCTCCTTGCGGGCGTCTTCGTCCTCGACCTTCTTCGAAACCCCGCTCTTGTCCATCTGCGGCAGCATCACCAGGTACCGCCCGGGGATGCTCAGATAGCTCGTTAGCGTCGGACCCTTGGTGCTGATACCTTCCTTCAGCACCTGCACCAAAATCTCCTGACCGCGCTTCAGGCACTGCTGGATCGGCGGACGCTCCCTCCGGGGGGTCTTCTTGCCGATCCGCTCGACCGTCTCGTCGTCCTCGCCCGGGAAGTACTGCGGGTGAACATCGGACACATGAAGGAACCCGTTGTTGCCGGTGCCGAAATCGACAAACGCCGCCTGGATCGACGGCTCGACGTTCATCACCTTGGCCACATAGATGTTGCCCACCAGGCTGGTCAGCGTGGCACGCTCGTGGTGCAGCTCTTCCAGTCGCCCCTCGGAGACCACCGCCACGCGGCATTCCTCGCCGGGGACGTAGTTGATGAGCATTTTCGTATCAGACATGAAACCCTCGCGAATCTCGCGGGGCGGCACGGCTCAAGTGAAATCGGGGTGAAGCAACGGGCGCCCCCAGGCGTGCGCGCGGCCACGCCGCGCGGACAACCGAAGGGAGCACTTGACTTGCACACAGATCACGAGAGGCAAACCGCCTGGCGTTGTCGGCCTCCCACACGGTTCGTGCGGGCGGGCTCGGAGCACACGCGCCACTTTCGGCGTTCACGACGACGGGGGACCGTTGGATCAGGCGAACCCCACCCACGCTCCCGCGCCGCACGCCTCGAAAGGGGCTGCGCTGGGGCAAGCTGGGGACACCTGACGGTCCGCACCCGCCGACACAAGGCCGGGCGACGCGGGGTGCCGTCCGCCTTCGCTCGTCGCTCTCCCTCGGAAGGGAAACACCGCCAGAGGCGGTGGGGGGCGCGGGTGAGGGGCGGCCGACGGATGAACCATTATCCCAAGCCGGACCGATGGCCGTTACGCCTCGGGGTCATCAACGGAACGACCGTCGAACAGCTCGGGGAACATTTTCCTGGACCGGTCGCGAAGAAAACTCGCGACCTGACGCTCAGAATCGAACGAGCCGACCGTGCGGGCCAACCGTTCACACTGTCCTATATCGACACTTCGGACAACCCTCTTCAGGTAAGGAATCCGACTGGGGGTGACGGAAAGGGTACGCAGACCCAGCCCGATAAGCAACATGGTGTATTCGGGGTCCCCCCCGACCTCCCCGCACAGGGACACGTCAATATCCCCCCTGCGGGCCGAGCGAACGACTTCTTTGATGAGCCGGATGACCGCCGGGTGGGCCGGGGTGTACAGCGGCGCCACCTTTTCGTTGGTCCGGTCTACCGCCAGGGTGTACTGCACCAGGTCGTTGGTCCCGATCGAGAAGAAATCGACTTCGCGGGTGTACGACGCCGCCATCACCGCCGCCGCCGGCGTCTCGATCATGATCCCGACCTTGGTCGCCGGATCGAACTTGATCCCGTCCTCGTGCAGGTCCTCGCGCACGTCGTTGAGGATCATCTTGGCCTGGCGCAGCTCGAAGATGCTCGTCACCAGCGGGAACATGATCCGCAGCGGCCCGAACGCGCTGGCCCGCAAGATCGCCCGCAGTTGCCGCTTGAACATCGTGACGTTCTGCAGGCAATAGCGGATCGAGCGGAGCCCCAGGAACGGGTTCCGCTCCGGGTTCAGCGCCCGCTCCTGCGTGTACTTGTCGGCCCCCAGGTCAAAAGTCCGCAGTGTCACCGACATCCCCGCGGCCTGCTCGACCGTCTGGCGGTACTCGTTGAACTGCTCCTCTTCGGTGGGCTCGTGGTCGCTGGTGAGCCACAGGAACTCGGTGCGGAAAAGCCCGATGCCGTCGCCCCCGTCCTTCTTGACGTTCCCCACCTCGCGGGCAAACTCGATGTTGCCCATCAGGTGGATCGTCTGCCCGTCGGTGGTGACCGACGGCAGATCGCGCAGCGCGTCGAGAACGACATCGAATGTCGCTTGCGCCGCCTTGTACCCGCGGTACTGTTCGAGCGTCTCTTCGTCAGGCCGCAGCACCGCGATTCCGCGGTCGCCGTCGAGAATCAGCCAGTCCCCTGCCTCGGCGGCCTCGGACAAACCGGCCACGCCCACCACCGCGGGGATCTCCAGGGCCCGCGCGAAGATCGCCGTGTGCGAGGTCTGGCCGCCCATGTCCGTCGTGAACCCCAGCACGTGCTTCTTCGGGAACGCCGCCGCCTGACTCGGCGTCAAGTCGTTCGCCACCACGATCGCCTCGTGGTCAAGCTTCAACAGCGCCGACGCGTGCTCGCCCACCAGATGCCGCAGCACCCGGCGCTCAAGGTCCCACACGTCGTCGACCTTCGTCTGCAGCGTGGCGTCCTTCATCTTGGCGAACATCGCCGCCACGGTGCGGAACTGCTCCTGCGCCGCGTACTCC
Organism: Phycisphaerales bacterium; assembly: GCA_046154665.1. Taxonomy (GTDB): domain Bacteria; phylum Planctomycetota; class Phycisphaerae; order Phycisphaerales; family UBA1924; genus JAFLCM01. The sequence continues at coordinate 26,266 of JBJXFG010000087.1, forward strand.
GCCGTCACCTTCTCGGTCTCGATCCGCTTGCCCATCGGCGCCGTCAGCGAACGGTCCGAGAGCATGCCCTGATGAAACGCGAAGATCTTCGCGGCCTCGGCCCCCAGCGTCTGCTCGGCCTCGACCTTCGATTTCTCAAGGTCCATCCGGGCTGCGTCCAGCGCGCCGTTTAGCCGCACCTGCTCCGCGGGAACCTGGCTCTCGGGGATGCTCCGCTTGGGCACCCGAACCCGCACGTCATCCAGCAAAAACACCCGCCCGATGGCGATGCCGGAAGACACAGGGATGCCGCGGAACTCTCGCATAAGCACAACACACGTGAGCCCCGGGCGCGGCGTGGCAGAAATCAACAGGCCGGGCGCGGGGGACGATTCGGCCCGCAGTGTAGCGAACTCAGCATCTCCGTACGACAGGCGTCCCGCCTGTCATCGTTGCGGAGCACCGAATCGGGACTGCAGGCTTCGCGGCTGCGCCGCGAGACAGGCGGGACGCCTCTCGTACGAATCAGAAGTCCCCCAATCGCGACTCCCCACTCCCGACTCCCCACTACCCCCCCTAAGCATTGACCTTGAGCGCCTTCTTCACTTCCTCGATCAACTTCTCAGCCTGGAACGGCTTGAACAGCACGCACTGCAGACCCTCCTGGCTCGCACGCACGATCGAGTGGTGGGGGTCATAGCCGAACCCCGTCATCAGGATCACCGGCAAGTCCGGGTCAAACTTCTTGGCGCTGGCAAACACGTCGTACCCCGTCTTGTCGCCCATGCTGATGTCCGAGATGACCAGGTGGAACTCGCCCGCGCCCGCCGCCTCCAGCGCCGCGATCGCCGTCTCTCCGTTCTCAAACATGGTGACCGCGCACCCGCGGGCCCGCAGCACGTCGCGCACCGTCTCGCGCATGATCTGCTCGTTGTCCGCCACCAGCACGCGCTTGGATTCCAGCGCCGGGTCCACACGCGTGTCCGCCAGCGCCGCCTCGATCCCCAGAATCGTCCGCGGCCCCGCCCCGGCGTCCTTCACCCGACGACGGATCGCGTCCACGTCCCGCATGATCCGGTCGAGCGCCCGCGACGATTCCGCCGTGATCCCAAGCCCGTCCCGCAACCGCTCCACCTCGGCGACCAGATCGTTCAAAGGCTCCGAGATCTCCCCCTGCACCGCCCCCGCGGCGCTCTGCCGCGTGGTGTACCGCTCAACCACCAGCAAGTTCAGGAAGTGCAGCGCCACCGCGATGTAGTGCGCATAAATCTCCGCGAACTGCCGGTCCGTGTCGTTGAACGCACGAACCCGCGCGCTCTCCACGTTGAACACGCCGATCGTTTTGTCAAACAGCCGCAAAGGCACCGTCAGCGACGACCCCGCCTTCTCCATCCCCGTCACATACCGCGGGTCCTTCGTCACGTCGGCGCAGATGTACGAAATCCCCGTCGCACCCACCAGCCCGGAAATCCCATTCCCCTCGGCCTTCGCCAGCAGTTCGATCGCCGTCGCCTCCGGCGGCAGCCCGCGGCTCATCACCAAGTCCAGCTTCCCCGTCGCCTCATTCAGCAGCCGCACCGCGTAGTGGTCAAAGTGCAGCAGGTCGTGCGCATACCCCGAAACCTTGCTCTCCAGAAACGCCAGCCGCTCCGCCACGTGCATCTTCTTCACCACGTCGACGTCGAAGTGCATGAGCTCCTGCCCCGCCCGCTCGATCGCGTGCATCTTCCGCGCCAGACGCTCACGCACGCTCACATCACGCACCACCGCCGCCACCTGCGGCGAAATCACCGGCAACGTCACGGCGCTGCGCTCACCACCCCGCGCCGCGTTCGCCTGCCACCCCATCGGCAACACCGGCGACAGATACACCTCAAAGAACAGCCGCCCCCGCCCAAAGCTCACCACCAGACGACGCGGCCGCAAGAAGCGCCCCGTCGGGTCCTCTTCAAGTTCCGCCTGAAACCGCTCCCCGGCCCGCTTGCACAGAATCCCCACCCGCTTCTTCACCGCTTCATGGAACGCATCAAACTGATCGTTCGACCACACACGCCGACCCGTCCCGTCGCTCAGCACGATCCCCTCGCCGATCGCGTTCAGCAACAGGCTCGACTGCCGACCGACGAGGTCACGCTCCAGCGGCATGAAGTCGCCCGACGCCGCCATCACCGCGTCATACTGCGACGACGCCAGCATCGCCCGCGCGTCCTCGACCGTCACCGGCACCGAAACCTCGAACCGGTTCCCCAGGCACGACGACACCTCGCCCGGTTCAACCCCGGGACCGCCCAGCACGAGCAACCTTGGACGGGTTCTTGACATGAGTGCCTGCGTGGCGCCGGCCCGGTGACAAACGTCACCCGGGTTTCCTGCTTCCGGTCGCTCGGTCATCCTGACCGCCGCGCGTTCTGATCTCTCCGACCTCCGCGCCAATAGTCTACCCTCATGTTCGGTCAAGGTGGGGGTTGGTTCCGGCCCAATGATCGTCACCACGAGACACCTCGGTTCTCGGGCGACCCGAGTGAACGCCGTACCGCCCGTCAACGCCAGCCAATCGCGCACGAACGCCGATCCATTGTGCCGGCGGAGCAGGCTTCCAGCCTGTCTCAGCATCCGATGGCAGCCTCGAAGCCTCGCGACCGGTCAAGATTCGACTTCACGCCCCTAACCCCATGATCCGCCTCCACCAAGTCGAGAAGCGCTACCCCGGCGTCCACGCCGTCAAGGGCGTCACCCTGTCCATCGAGCCCGGCCAGATCGTCGGCGTCCTGGGGCCCAACGGCGCCGGCAAGACCACGACCATTCGCATGATCGCCGGACTCCTCCCCCCCTCGGCCGGCACCGTCAGCGTCAACAAACTCGACAGCGTTGCCGACTCGCTCGCCCTCCGCGCCCACATCGGCTATATGCCCGAGTCCGCCCCCCTCTACCCGGAGATGAAGGCCGCCTCGTACCTCCGATACCGCGCCGGCCTCTACAGCCTCCGCGGCCGCGCCGCACGCGACAGCGTCGAACGCGTCATCGATCGCTGCCGACTCACCGAGATGCGCGACCGACGCATCGGCACCCTCTCCAAGGGCTACCGCCAGCGCGTCGGCCTCGCCTCGGCCCTGCTCCACGACCCCGCCGTCGTCATCCTCGACGAACCGACCAGCGGCCTCGACCCCGCGCAGGTGGTCGAGTCGCGCTCGCTCATCCGCGAACTCGCCGGCCGCCGCACCATGCTGGTGGTCAGCCACATCCTGCCCGAGGTCGAGAAGACCTGCGACCGCATCATCGTCTTCGCCCGCGGCCGCGTCCGCGCCGACGGCGCGCCGTCGGAACTCATCTCGAAAGAATCCCGAGGCCTCGACGGTGCCGCCGCCGCCGAACGCTGCGTCGTCGAAGTCCGCACCAGCACGCCCGGCGCCCCCCGCATCCCCGCCGCCCTCACCGCCATCCCTGATGTCGAACGCATCGACATCACCGACGCCGGCGCGGGCAGCCACAACACCGGCTGGACCCGCTGCGTCCTGACGTTCGCAAACAACCACGGCGACGCCCGCGAACGCGTCTTCGCCGCCTGCGTTGCCGCCGGCCTCACCATCCGCGAACTCCGCCACGAAACCGCCTCGCTCGAAGAGTTCTACATCCGCCTCGTCGAACGCGCCGACGCCGAGCATCTCTCACAAGTCGGTGGCACAGGCGTCCCGCCTGTGACGAACGCCTCGCGCGACGCCGCCGCGGAAGGGGCCAAGTGATGAGAATCATCACCCTCATCGCGCACCGCGAACTCGCCTCGTACTTCCGAGCCCCCATCGGCTGGGTCGTCGTCGCCGCGTTCCTCTTCGTCGCGGGCCTCACCGTTGCCTTCACCACGCTGCGTCCAAACGAGCCCGCCACCATGCGCGACTTCTTCGCGCTCTCGCACTGGCTGCTGCTCATGGTCGCACCCGCCGTCTCGATGCGGCTGTTCTCCGAAGAGTTCCGCTCCGGCACCATCGAGCCCCTCATGACCGCCCCGGTCAGCGACTGGCAGACCGCACTCGGAAAGTACCTCGGCGGCCTGCTCTTCCTCCTCCTCATGCTCGCCCCCACCCTCGCCCACGTCGCCCTCCTCGAATGGGTCGCCGATCCCGACTACGGCCCCATCCTCGCCGGATACACCGGCCTCATCCTCGTCGGCATGCTCTACCTCGCCGTCGGACTCCTGATGTCGAGCCTCACCGCCAACCAGATGGCCGCCTACCTCGGCACCCTCTTCTTCTTCCTCGTCGTCTTCTTCGCGACCTCGCAGGGCGCGCGATTGGTCGGAGCCCCGTGGGATTCCTACCTCATGGCCGCCGCACCCGGAGCGAGGCTCGAAGACTTCGCACGAGGCATCATCGACACCCGCCACGTCATCTTCTTCGCGAGCATCTCCGCCTTCTTCATTGTCCTGGCCGTCGTCTCCCTCGAAAGCCGGAGGTGGCGATGAGCAATCCGATGCCAAACGTCCCGGGCACTCCGAACGCCGATCCCGTGCCACTGATGGCGGGCCGTCCGCGGCCCGACATCAGTGCCGATCGTGGACAAGCGAGTACTGCTGTCGTCGCGGACAGAGCCAGCAGTGGCACGATCTCATCCGCTCCAATCGCTCCATCCGCGGCACGCGGCGAATCCGACGCCCTCATCCGCCGCACACGCTACACCCTCCGCACCGCCATCCTGCTCATCGCCGCCGCCGCCGCCCTCGCCGCCGCGCTCATCCTCAGCGCCCGCTCGAACGCGAGGTTCGACTTCACCGCCACCCGCGAGCACACCCTCTCGCCGCGCACCCTCGGCATCCTGAAGTCGCTCGACGAACCCACCGCCATCGTCGTCAGCGCCGATGTGAGCCGCACCGACCCGCGCTCATGGGAACGCGTCACCGACATGCTCAAGGAGTTCGAGCGCCAATCCCCCAACGCCCGCGTCACCATCATCGATTCCGCCCGCCCCGAAGCCGCCGAACGCGCCGCGGCGGTGGTGGGGGAACTGGCCACCCGTGACTGGTCCACCGTCGAGAACCAGCTCAAGGTGATGCAGACCATCGAGCAAGGCCTCGAACGCATCTCGCCTGACCTCGCCCGCGCCGCCGCCACGATCTCCGACCGCGCCAACGCGGCGCAAGACACCGTGGCCCGCGAGAAACTCCTCCAAGCCGCCGCCGCCCTCCGCGTCGCCTCCAAAGACGCCGCCGACGCTGCCGTAGCCGTCCGCGCCGCACGCGACTCCGGCCCTGAAGTGCGCATCTCCGCCGAACAACGCAAACTCCCCGAAACCGACAACGCCACCCGTGCCGCCGGACCCGTCATCGCCGCCGCGCTCAAAGTGCTCAAAGACGAATCCCAGGCCGGTCTCGCCGCGGCACTCGGCAACAGCCTCGCTCCGCTCCGCGACACCCTCGCCGTCCTCGCCGACGAACTGCGAAACCTCCGCCCCGTCGACGCCCTGACCATCGCCCGCGCCGTCCGCGAGCGCCCCGTTGTCCTCGTCTACAGCAGCCGCGGCACCAACGCCATCGATTTCGACACTCTCTTCCCCCGCAGTGCCGCCGCCACCCAGCCCGGCGCGGCCCAGCCCACCACCACGCCCCTGTTCGTCGGCGAAGAACTCCTCGGCTCCGCGCTGGTCTCGCTCAAAGTCGAGCGCCGACCCGTCCTCGTGCTCGTTCACGCCGAGCGCGAACGGCTGCTTGACGACACCGGCCGCCCCACCTCCAACACCGCCAACGCGATCGGAAAACTCCTCGACCGCCTCAATCTCCGCAAAGTTGACATCGCCGAGTGGCCCGTCGCACTCGATCCCGCAAGACCGCCACTCGCACGACAAGACCCCACCAACCAGCGCCCCAAAGTCTGGTTCGTCATGCCCGCCCCCGCGCGCACCAGCGCCGACCCACGCGGCTCCCGAGGGGGAGCCGCCAACCCCCTCGCCGATCGGTCCGAACGCGTCGCCCGCCTCGGCACCGCCCTGCAAACCCTCCTCGACGCCGGCGAGAACGTCCTCCTCGCCCTCGAACCCAGCGAACTGCCCGCGGTCGGCGAGCCCGACCCCATCACCATCCCCCTCAAGTCCTGGGGCATCAAGCCCGACACCGCCCGCCCCCTCATGGAGCGCCTCGGCACCCAGCGCGGCCCCGCCATCTCCCTCTATCAAACGCTCCGCAACTCCGAACCCGGAACGCCGATCGCCGACGCCCTCCGAGGCCTCTCGCTCATCCTCCACTGGCCGATGGCGATTCAACTCGACACGCCGCTCCCCACCGGCGTGCGTGCCACCCCCGTCTTCACCGTCGGCACCGCCGCCAACACCGCGACCGACGCCGCCACGCTTTGGGGTGAGTCCTCCTGGCTCCCGCTCCGCTACGCCAACGTGCGCCAGCCCTTCCAAGCGCTGATGCCCCCGGAACTCCCCAAGCCCGAACCCGCGCGGGACTTGGTGGGCGGCCCCTTCCCCGTCATCGTCGCCGCTGAGCGCGACCGTACAACCGCAGGCACCGCCACCCTCTCCCCCCAACGCCTCCTCATCGTGTCCGCACCCGGCTGGTTCGAAGACCTCTACACCCAGGCCGCCGCCACCGTCGACGGCCGCCGCGTCTGGGCCTTCCCCGGCAACGCCGAACTCTTCGAGGCAGGCCTCCACTGGCTCGCCAACCTCGATGAGCTCATCGCCGGAAGTCCTCGGATTCGAGACGTTCCCCGCATCGAACCGATGACAGACGCACGCTTGTCGGCGCTGCGTTGGACCCTCATCGCCGGCTTCCCGCTCGCCGTGCTCGCCCTGGGCTTCGCTGTGCGCGTCCTGCGCGGATAGACCACTTCGGTGGGGCAGGCTTCCAGCCTGCCCTTTATCACATGCGGGCAGGCTTGAAGCCTGCCCCACCGGTCCTGATTCACCGGGCTTCGCTGTCCCTATTGCATAGAGTTCACCATGTCGAACAAAGCGATCATCATCGCCGTCCTCCTCGCCCTCGGCCTGCTCAGCCTGATCCTCTACTCCAACTGGCGAAGCACCAGTAGCGGCGGCGCGGCAACCGCGCCCGGCGTCACCAACGCCCCGACACGCGACGGCGCCGCTCTCCCCATCAACGCCGCCGAAGTCATCAACATCAAAGTCGCCTTCAAGGGCACCGAAGACGCCGTCACCCGCGACGCCGTCGGCGATGGTGCGGGCGGGTGGGCCTTCGTCTTCCCCAAGCCCGCGACCACCACAATCGCATCCACCGCCACCCCCGCCGAGCAACTCACCTGGCCCGCCGACCCCGCGCAAGTCGAGACGCTGCTCCGCGCCCTCGCCGAACTCAAGCCAGCCCCAAGCGCAGGCAAGGCCGGCAAACTCCCCGCCGACGCCGCGCTTATCACCCTAACCATGAAGGACGGCTCAACCCGTCTCGTCCGCATCAGCCCGACCCCGATCGCCGGAAGCACCGCCGTCGACATCGACGGCAAGTCCCCCTTCATGACCGACGCCTCGATCCTCGCCGCCGCCACCCAGCCCGGCGGGGGGCCGCGCGGCTGGCGCATCAACCGTGCCCTCCCCGGCGCTGCCGCCGCCGAGCTCTCCCGCGTCAGCATGACCACCCCCACCGAAACCCTCGCCTTCAGCCGCCAGGAAAACCGCTGGTTCATCTCCCGCCCCGTCAGCGCCCGAGCCGGCGCCGCCGGCGTCGGAACCCTCCTCGACTCCCTCTCCCGCATCGAAATCGACCGCTTCATCACCGACCCCGCCCAGACCACGACCACCGCCGGCCTCGCCTCGCCCCGCATGATCATCACCACCGAGCGCGACCTCCGCTCGCTCGACGCACAGGGCAACCTCCAGACCGACACCCGCCGCCGCTCACTCTTCATCGGCGGACCCGCCGACCCCGCAGGCAACACCCTCTTCGCCTCCTCCGACCCCACCGGCGTCCCGCTCTTCACCGTCCCCGCCGCGGCCATCAACGCCCTCTCAACCTCCGCCAAGGGCTATCTCGACGTCACCGCATCGTCCGCATCACCCAGCGACGTCGGACTCATCACCATCAAAGCCGGCAAAAACGAAACCGCCTTCCGCCGAGTCAACGGCAAGTGGCACAAACTCCTCCCCGGCGGCAAAACCGACAAAGCCGAAGTCGATTCCAAAAAGATCGCCGAGATGGTCGACTTCTTCACCCAGCGCCAAGGCCAGGCCGACCTGTTCGCCACCACAGCCCCCTCGCCCGCAACCACGCCCTCATCCGCAACCTCGCCTTCACCCACGCCCTCAGGCGCAGGCAAATCCGCAAAGCCCACCGCTTCAAGCGGTGGGGGAGCGACCAAAGTCGCGGGCGCAACCGGAGCACCAACACCCGTCTCCTCACTCGCCCGAATCTCCCTCATGACCGACGACGGCACCGAAATCGACACCCTCACCATGGGCTACACCCCCGAAGGCACCCTCGCCGCCAAAGCCCAGGACGTCATCCTCACCTACACCGGCGCCACGGCCCCCAAACTCCTCTCCCTCCCGGCCCACAAACCCGGCCCCGGCCAACCCCAGAAAAAGACCGCCAAGCCGCCGACGGGCACAAGCAAGAAATAACCAAAACAGAACCCCGACCGTGAGGGAGGGGTTTCAGCGTCACGGGCCTTGGTCCTCAATCCGAGCCCCGAGCGCGAGCTCGGGGCCACGCCGCGTCCACCGCACGCGCCGCAACCCAACTCCGCTAACATCAACCCATGTTCCAATGGGCGGGCCAGCACACGCTCGGGTTCCTCGCGCTCTGCGGCTGCCTCACCTCGATCGCCGCGGCCATCTATCTCCGCCGCCTCAAACGCAAAACCATCGCCAAACGAAGCTGCCCCCGTTGCCGCTATGACATGCAAGGCATCGCCAGCCTCACCTGCCGCGAATGCGGCAACGCGGCGACCCACGAGCCCGCCCTGCACCGACGCCGACACAGCCGATGGTGGCTCGTCGTGTGCACGCTCGCCTTCCTCGGTTCCGCCTCGGCGTGGGTGGTGCCGGAATGCCGCAGCGGCAGATGGGTTCGCTGGGTGCCGACCGACGCGCTGATCGTGCTCCTGCCGTGGTGGAACGAACACGACCCCGCGAACCGGCTCAAGTTCTGGACACTCCGGCTCGAGTTCAATGATCGCTGTGAAAAAAGTACGCTCACAGATTCTCAGTGGGAACGTCTCTGTGAACGCATCGTGGGCCTCGCAGAATCGCAGTTCGCCTCCGGCAAACTCAACGAGCCCTTCCAGCACATGAACCTGCTCGCCTGGGCCCAGCATCACGGAAAGCTCCAACGCGCATTCCGCGACCGCATGGACGCGCTGGTACAGATATCCATCGGACCAACGACAGTTCCTGTGGAAAGCTATCCGGTCTACCCACTGTACTTCCCAGGGTACTGCGCTCCGCTCTGTGGCTGGCCGGTCGGCGAAGTTCGCGTGGAACACTTCGATCTAGAAACGAAGGCACCCGTCGCGACGGGCCCGTTCTCAGCGTCTACGAAGTGCCAGATGGATGCGGCCCCACGATTCAGCACCAGCCGCCAGCCTATCGCAATTGTGCAGGATCACCATCGACCCGTGTGCGTGCTTCAGCGCATCACCGAGATCACCGAGGACCCGCGAACAGGTCGCCGGAGTGTGCGAACGGTCGCGGAAGGCGCCGTCGAAATCCCCGGTCCGATCCTCTCAAGGGAAGAGTTGTCCATCACCCCGCGAACCAGCATCGCCGTTGAGCAAGCCATCCGAGGAACAAAGGCATCAATCAATCTAGAGTACCGACGTGGCGGAGAAGACGGGATTCATGTGTGCTTCTCGATTGACAGACTCGATCTCACAACAATCCTCCGCGCGGAGGGAATCAACCTGCTCACCGTCCGCTACGAGGTGCTCTACGAGGGCATCGCCATCGGCTTTACGCAGCAGTGGCCGGATCAACCGGGTGTGCTTCATGGCCTCTACGGCGTAAACGTCGACCCATCGCATTTGCCTCCTAACTTCGAGTGGTCCAAGTTCCAACTCCGTGTCATCGGCGATGTCGCACTTGCGTTGCAGCATCCCAATGTCAAGAACTGCTGGGTCGGTGAAGTCGTGCTTTCCAGCCAGCGTTGAGCCCGTCGCGCACTCACCCACCCCGCGCGCCCAAACCGGTCCCCGCGCCCTCTCGCGGGGAAACTCCACAAGACACGTCCAACCCCTTCCCCACCAACCCTTTACCACCACCCAACCCAAAACACACTGACCCACTTTGTGCGCCGAATCAGGGGCGCGGGGGGGAAGGGTGGAGGCCCACTCGCGCAAGCGACCAAGCCTCCACCCGAAGCAAACGCTGGCCAGCCAAGCCCAAAGGTGTCCCCAGTTTCACGCCTCGAAGCGAGCCGAAAGGCCCGCCCTCCCACGATGTGCCATTGACCCGTCTTCGGGTCAGTGAGCTCAGCGAACGGGAAACCCCATCACCCACGCGCGTGGGCTTTCAAAAGCCCCAAGCCTCAAGCCTCAAGCCCCAAGCCTCTTCCCCCCTCCGCACCTCCGCACCCAACCCCTCCATCAAACTCAAACGCCGGCTGCCGGGATACGCCACCCCGGGCGTACCCCGCGATCGACTCCCGCGCCCGTCCACGGCTCACGGCGAACAAGCCGTACCACGGCACCCTCAGTGCCATCAACTGCGATCCCGACCCACGGGATGCGCGCACTCACGTACCCTCCGCGCCCAAACCGGACCCCGCCCCCTCCCGCGTCAAAACTTCACAACACACGTCCAACCCCATCCCCACCAAACCTTTGCCACCACCCCACCCCAAACACACGGACCCGCTTCGTGCGCCGAATCAGGGGCGCGGGTGGGGTTAAACGTGGAGGCGCATCCACTGCCGAAGCTCGCTCGCGCCTGGCATCGTGGTTTTTTGCAGGAGAACCAGCCGAATCTGGACGATTCCGGGAAGCTCAGCCCGTCATGACCCCTCAAATAAGTCTGTCGCACATCAAGGCACTGGCTGGATTCTGTGCCAGATGGTGGTAGTCTAGACATGTAAGCGGTTGCGATGTCTCTGCTGTTTTCTGTCGCACCTGAGCATAACAACGAAGGAGCAAAGCGTGCGTAATATGGTGTTCAGCGTCGCCACACTCGCGGCCGTTTCCGGCTTGGTCGCCCCCGTCGCCTCGGCGCAAGTCACCATCGACTTCACCACCGTCGGCAACGCCGGCAACGCGGGTGACCCGAACGCCTTTGGTCGGGGCGGGGTCGCGTACGAATACCGCATCGGCACCTTTGAGGTGACCAACGCGCAGTACGCCGAGTTCCTCAACGTCGTCGCCGCGAGCGATCCCAACGGCCTCTTCAACCCCAGCATGGGCACAGACCCGCGCGCCGGCATTACCCGTTCGGGCACCGACGGATCGTTCACCTACGCCGTGAAACCCAACATGGGCACCAAGCCGGTGAACTATGTGAGTTTCTTCGACGCGGCCCGCATGGCCAACTGGCTGACCAACGGACAGGGTTCGGGCAGCACCGAGAGCGGCGCGTACACGTTGAGCGGGAACACGCTCGTCGCCATCACGCGCAACCTCTCGAATCCCCACCAGGTCTTCCTTCCCACGGAAAGCGAGTTTATCAAGGCCGGCTATCACCAACCCGCGAGTGAGGGCGGCGACTCCGACAACTTCTGGCGCTTTGCAGTGCGGAGCAACCTCTCGCCGTTTGTCGCGGCGGCAACCGAGACCGGCGACATCGCCAACCCGAGTGCAACGAGGGTCAACTATGGCTCAGGCGCTATCTGGAACGGGCAGTTGAACGGCAATGTCACGACGGTCGGTTCGGCCGGGAACACCAGTTTCTACGGCGCGTTCGACATGAACGGCAACGTGCGTGAGTGGATCGAGACCACCGCGTTCGCCCAAGGCTTTCGGGGCCAGATGGGCGGCGATTTCTCTTCGGGCTTCAACGCCAATCCGAACCTCGTCTTTGGGCTCGATCCGGCATTTGTCAACTATACTGTTCCGACAAGTGAGGGTGTCACCCTCGGGATCCGCTTCGCGAGCCCTGTCCCGCCTCCGCCGTGCGTCGGTGATTTCAATAACGACGGTGCCATCAACACCGCCGACCTGGTGACATTCCTGAGCGGGTTCGGCCAGACGGTCACGCCCGGGTCCGCCGGCGACCTGAACAACGACGGCGTGATCAACGTGCTGGACCTCACGGAGTTCCTCGGTCGGTTCGGGCAAGCCTGCCCGTGAGACGCGGGCGAGGACTCTGATACACCCCACCCGATCGCCGCACAGATTCTTACGTTTCCCGCTTCGGCGGTTGGCATGGCCGCCCGTCGGATCTTCACGAGAACACCGCCCATTTTCAGGATTCTTGAGGACTCGGCTCGTCATGGCCAAACAAAATTGGTCCGTCGTTTGTCGCGACGAAGAGTGGACTGTCTGCTGGTTGCGTGCCATTGTTGTATGAAAGGGGTTTCATCGATTCCGCATCGCAATTGCCCAAGCAAAGAACCAAGGAGACAACGATGAAGAAGAATTTGTTCAGCGTCGCCGCGCTCGCGGCGGTTTCCGGCTTGGGCGCGTCGGTCGCCTCGGCGGAAGTCACATTGGAGTTTCGCACCGTCGGTAACGCCGGCAACGCTGGCGACCCGAACGCCTTTGGTCGGGGCGGAGTCGCGTATGAGTATCGCATCGGCGCCTTCGAGGTGACCAACGCGCAGTACGCCGCGTTCCTCAACGCCGTTGCTGCTAGCGACCCCAACGGCCTCTTCAACTCCGGCATGGGCACAGACCCACGCGGCGGCATCACCCGCTCGGGCACCGATGGTTCCTTTACCTACGCTGTGAAGCCCAACATGGGCAACAAGCCCGTGAACTACGTGAGCTTCTTCGACGCGGCCCGCATGGCCAACTGGCTGACCAACGGGCAAGGTCTCAACGGGGGCTCGGGCAGCACCGAGAGCGGCGTCTACACCTTGAACGGCAACGCACTCGTTGCCATCACACGCAACCTTTCGAATCCAAATCAGGTCTTCCTGCCCACGCAGGACGAGTTCATCAAGGCCGGCTATCACCAACCCGCCAGCCAGGGCGGCGACACCGACAACTTCTGGCGATTTGCAACGCGGAGCAACCTCTCGCCGTTTGTTGCGGCGGCCACCGGGACGGGCGACATCGCCAACCCGAGTGCAACGAGGGTCAACTATGGCTCAAACGCGAACTGGAACGGGCAGTTGAACGGCAATGTCACGACGGTCGGTTCGGCCGGGAACACCAGTTTCTATGGCGCGTTCGACATGAACGGCAACGTGAGCGAGTGGAACGAGACCACCGCGTTCGCCCAAGGCTGGCGAGGCCAGATGGGCGGCGATTTCATGTCGGGCTTCAACGCCAATCCGGTCTTGGTCTTCGGGCTCGATCCGGCATTTGTCGTCTATGAAGCTCCAACAAGCGAGTGGAGCATTCTCGGGATCCGCTTCGCGAGCCCGGTGCCGCCGCCGCCGTGCGTCGGCGATTTCGATAACGACGGCACCGTCAACACCGCCGACCTCGTGACATTCCTGAGCGTCTTCGGCCAGACGGTCACGCCCGGGTCCGCTGGCGACCTGAACAACGACGGCGTGATCAACGTGCTGGACCTCACGGAGTTCCTCGGTCGGTTCGGGCAAACCTGCCCGTGACCCACGGGTGACGCGAGGGCAACGCCGAGTGTCTCAGTTTGGAATCTGAACCGGTGAAGCAGGCTTTTCCAGCCTGCTTCACCGGTTTCAACTTGAGACAACACGAAGCCTCTTCCCCACTCCGTGCCTTCGTGCCTCCGTGCCTTCGTGCCCTCCCCTACATCAAACTCAACCGCCGCTCCGTCTCCCGATCCCGCAGCGCCGCGGTCATCTCGTCGAATGGCCCGCCGGCGAGCAGCACCCCCTGCAAATCAAACGCTCGCTCAAGCCGGTGATCCACCGCTTGGTTTTCTTTGTACCGGTACGTCCGAATCCGCTCCGAACGATCGCCGCTGCCGATCTGTGCCAGCCGCTGCGCCGATTCTTCCGCGCGTCGCTTGGCCAACTGCAACTCGAACAACCGCGCCCGCAGCAGGCGCCACGCCTTGTCTCGATTCGTCGATTGGCTCTTGGTCTCCTGCATGCGGACCTCGATGCCCGTCGGCTTGTGAATCAGATGCACCGCCGTCGCCACCTTGTTGACGTTCTGCCCGCCCGGTCCGCGCGCCGTCGTCACGTGCTCGACGACCTCGCTCTCATCCAGTTCGAGTTCGACCGGCCGAGGCTCGGGCATCACCGCCACCGTCGCCGTGCTGGTATGCACCCGCCCCGCGGCCTCCGTCGCCGGCACGCGCTTCACGCAGTGCGTCCCGGCCTCGTGGGCCAGCACGCTGAACACACCCTCCCCAGCGACCGTGACGACCGCCGCCCGCACCCCGCCCATCCCGGAATCAACGTCGAGTTCGACCGGCTCCCACTTCCACCGCATCGCTGCGGCGAACTTCTGGTACATCGCCAAAAGATCGGCGGCCCACAGCCCGGCCTCATCGCCGCCAACCCCCGCGCGAACCTCAAGCAATACGGACGCGACCGACTGGTCATCCGCCGTTACCAGCCGCGCCGCGGCCTCTTCGAGCAACGACACCAACCTCTTCTCAACCCCCGGCAACTCTTCACGCGCCAGCGCCGCGAGTTCCGCGTCGCCGCCGTTCAACGCCGCAAGATAATCCGCGCGATCCCGCTCGGCCCCGCGGTACGCCGACAGAGCCTCGGCGAGCGGGTCCAGCGCCGACTTCTGAATCGAAAGGTCCCGCACCCGCTTGTGGTCGGCCAGCACCTCGGGCGACTCAAGCGCCGAAGCAACCTCCGCGCGTTCCTTCGCCGCGGCGTCCAGCCGTTTCAACACCGCGATGGAAAGGGCTTCAGAGAGCATGGGGAAATGGCACGAAGACACAGAGGCACGAAGTGGCGATCCCATTCAGAACCCCGACCGTCAGGGAGGGGCTTCGATCGACGTGGTCAAGTGGTCCAGTGTTCAAAAGGCAAAGTGCCGAACCCAATCATCAAAACCCAAACCACCCATTCTCGAACCGCACACCCGAACCCCGTTTCTCCCACCTCTCTCTATCTCTCTCTTTCTGTCTTCCTCCGCGCCCTCCGCGATCTCCGCGCCTCCGCGGGAAAACCGAGCGCACGAAAAAGCCCAACCGCGTCCCCAGAGGGGGCGACTGGGCTCAAATCGCGCGTCAGCCGAGCTACTTCTTCTTCTTGTCGGCGAAATACCCGCCAGCAAACTTCCGCGTGAACCGCTCCACGCGGCCCGCCGAGTCCACCAGCGTGCTCTTGCCCGTGAAGAACGGGTGCGACCCCGACCACACGTCCACATGCATCTCGGGCACCGTCGCGCCGGTGGTCATCACCAACTCGCTGTTGAAGTAGACCTTGCAGTTGGGGTAATACTTCGGATGGGTCTTCTCTTTCATGGCGTCACCTGTGGTCGTGGCGGGGCGTGAGTTTCGGAAGGCGGAAATGCAGCCGTAAACCGTGCCGACGCCGCAAGCATCGAAGGCGGGTCGAGGGTCGTTCGGTTCCGAACCCCAGCGTTCTGAGAGTTGGGGGGGAGAGTGTACGCGCAGCGGCGATGGAATCCAAGTCTTCAAGTCAAATCCAAACAGAAACCGATCCCAGGCGGACGGATCGGCCGGCACCAGATCAAACGACGGCGCGGGCCGACGGCACCCTCACCAGCCGAAAACCACGCCGATTTCCTCCCCGGCTTGATCCAAACGAAAAGGTCGCTATCTTTCCCTCCCCCGCCGGGCATCCAACCGCCCGGGCTCATCCACTCGCCCCAAACGCCCGATGCAGGGCGTTCGGCGAACGCGGTGCCCGGTAGGACGATGTGCGGCGTGCGAATCGATTTTCCCCTGTTTTTCCAGCTTCCCCGATAGCTCAATGGTAGAGCGAGCGGCTGTTAACCGCTAGGTTCTAGGTTCGAGTCCTAGTCGGGGAGTTCACCGCCCTTCGGCCCAGCCGGAGGGCGTTTTTCTTAGCGGCGCTGGGGCCACCGAGCCTCGTTGGTGTGCGTTCTTTCGTTGCAAGGGGCGCGACGGCCGGGTCATCGGCGCTCTCGGTTTGGAGCCGTTTGCTTCGACGGCACTGGGAACCCCTTGATTTGGTCTCGAATCCAGCGCCACGACTCTCTCGCTCTCTTCACGGGTGGCGGAGATTGCTTGACTGAGCCGAGAGGTCTCGTTCGGTGCGGCGGTCGGAACGAAGGTGCATGCGCCGGACCGACAGGGGTGAATTCGTTCTTCGCGACCGACCCGGAATTCCACTGAATTGAGAGGTTTTTTTCGGACTCCTTCGCGCGACCCCGCGCCGATTCCCTAATAGGAGGGTGCGGGCGTGGCGCTCTTCCGCCGCCACGCCGCCCCGGAGAATGTCACGGATGAACGCCTAGACCCCAGCCCGCCGGTGCGATGCCAAGAGCGACGCGCCCAGATCCCAGTCGAACAGCCCGACGATGTGCTCGGCGACCGCGGCCCGTGTGAGGTCCGGCCCAAGCGACTTGTTGGACGTTCTGGCCACCGCCGTCGAACGATTGCGATGCCGAGGCGTTCGCCCGCGGGGTCTCGCGGTGCATGGGGATTTTCTCATCGAACTTGAACCCGTCGCGGGCTGTCGCCTTCATGGCGGTGGTTCCAGCGCGGCGGTGCCGCAAGGAGGCGTTTCGTGACGAGTTTCAACGTGTATGCGGAGGCGAGGCTGCTGGCCGCCTTGCCCATGAACGAACTAAGAGCGAGGTATCTCACGGTGTGGGGGGACCCAACCCGCTCCGGGAACAGGGTGCATCTGATCCGACGGATCCTCTGGAGAATGCAGGAGCAGCGGTGGGGGGGTCTGGGCGAAGCCCCAGCCCGGCGTGCCGAAGAGATCGGCAGGAACGTCGGTGTGCGGGTGCGTCCGCCGCGAGCGTCGGTGGTCCGCAGCGCCGCCGCGAATGTGGTGCGGGAGAAGGTCGAACTCGGCCGCCAGCCCGCGATCCGGCACCTACCCGAGACAGAGATCGTCAGGGAGTACAAAGGCCGCCGCCTGGTGGTCCAGCCCGTCGCCGGGGGCTTCCGGTTCGAGGGACGTGACTTCCGCTCTTTGTCGGCGGTGGCGAAGCACGTCACAGGCAGCCACTGGAACGGACCGGCGTTCTTCGGGGTTGGTCGTGGGACGGGAGGGGCGCGATGACAACACAGTCCCAGGTCGCACGGCGCTGCGCGGTCTACACGCGGAAGTCGTCCGATGAAGGGTTGGATCAGGCCTTCAACTCGCTGGACGCCCAGCGTGAGAGCGGCGAGGCGCACATCGCCGCGATGAAGGGGGAGGGTTGGGTGTGCCTGCCCGAGCGGTACGACGACGGGGGCTTCAGCGGAGGGAACATGGACCGCCCCGCGCTCAAGAGGCTGATGATCGACATCGAGGCCGGCCGGATCGACACGGTGGTGGTCTACAAGATCGACCGGCTGAGCCGCTCGCTGGCGGACTTCGCGCGGATGATGGAGGTCTTTGACAAGCACGGGGTGTCATTCGTAGCGGTGACGCAGCAGTTCAGCACGACCAACTCGATGGGGCGGCTGATGCTCAACGTGCTGCTCTCGTTCGCGCAGTTCGAGCGCGAGATCGCCAGCGAGCGGACGAGGGACAAGATCGCCGCCTCGCGGCGGAAGGGGAAGTGGACCGGCGGCAAGCCGATCCTGGGCTACGACATCGAGGCCGCTCTCGGCGGGAACCGGCTGGCCGTGAACGAGGCCGAGGCGAGGCGTGTTCGAGAGATCTACAGCATCTACCTGCGTTTGGGCTCGCTGCGTGAGACGGCGATCGAACTGGGGAAGCGGGGCTGGCGGACCAAGGCGTGGACCACGAAGGGGGGTACGCAGCGGGGTGGGCGGGCGTTCGACAAGGGCGCGGTGTTCAAGGTGCTCACCAACACGGCATACACCGGGGTGGTGAAGCACAAGAAGGACGTTTTCCCGGGCGAGCACACCGGCATCTTGGATCCCGAGCTGTTCAAGCAGGTGAGTCTTCTGCTGGCGTCCCACGGGCGGGGCGGCAGCATCGTGTGCAACAACCGCCACGGGGCGCTTCTGAAGAAGCTCTTGCACTGCGGGGGGTGCGGGGTCCGCATGGGTCACAGTTTCGCGGGCAAGCGTCGGGACCCACAGGGGAGGCTCTACCGCTACTACGTGTGCCAGACGGCGCAGGCCAAGGGGAAGGGCGCCTGCTCCTGCACGCGGGGCGGGGGCAGCGGGTCGATCCCAGCGGATCAGGTCGAGTCGATCGTGATCGGGAAGGCGCGCGAGGCGGCACGTGGCGGGGGTGTCGCTGACGCCGTGGCGCGGATTCTCCAGGGACGCTACGAGGAGAAGTGCCGCGCCGCGAGATTGGAACTGCGCCGTGCCCAGATCGACCTCGAGGCCACGCACCGGGAGCAGGCCGCTCTGGCCGCGAAGGGCAATGTGAGTGATACGGATCGCGCCGCCGCTTTAGATACGGAGGCCGGGGAACTTGAACAGCGGTGCCGTGCGTGCGAGCGTGCGCTGGCCGATCTCGAGGCGGACCCGCCCGACCCGGGTCTGGCGGCCGAGGCCTTAGAGAGGTTCGACGAACTGTGGATGATGCTCAGCCCGAAGGAGCGTGCGACGGTCCTCGAGCAGGTGTTCGAGCAGGTCGAGTTTGATCGGGCCAAAGGGGAGATCGCGTTCCATTACAAGCCGGGAGTCATAGGTTGTGCCGCGAACGGCAAGGACTCCGGTCTGCGTCAGCACGAGGAGGCTGCATGAGTTCCGACGCACGGGGCACCCATCGCGAATCGGTGAAGATCCATCTGGGCCGGGGGGCGAACAGTGCCATCGAACTGCGGCTGGGGGAAGCGCCCCCGGCTGCGGAGACCCCTTTGGGGCGGGTGCCGCGAATTTCCCGCATGCTCGCGCTGGCGAGGAAGATCGACGGCTGGGTCCGCTCCGGTACGGTGCGCGACCTGGCGGAAGCGGCCCGCCTGGGCGGGGTCACCCGGGCACGCATGACGCAGATCACGAACCTGCTCAACCTGTGCCCGGAGATCCAGGCGTGGGTGCTGCAATTGCCGCTGGTGACCTCGGGCTGCGACCCGGTGGGCGAGCGGGACCTCCGCGAGATCGCTTCGGAGTCAGATTGGGTACTGCAGCGTGCGATGTTCCGTGAGCGCGGCCTCGGGACGCTCCCAGCAATGGGCGCGAAGGGTGCGGACAAGCGGGGTATCTCACGGGGCTAGGAGGGGGAAAACCTGTCGTTTCCTTGCACATCGCACCCCGACAGGTACAACCCGATTACTTCTGCGATGACAGCGGTGGCAGCGAGAGAAGGTGAGAGGACGCAGAAACCTCGGGCTAAGGACGGCCCGAGCGATCAGTGTTCGGCGGAGTCGCCCCACTACCCCGGCCCCGCGGAAGCGGGCGGGAACGGGCACGCCGAGCCTCACCCCCGAAGGGGACGGGTTACCCCCTCCCCGGATTGTGCAAGGAAAGCACCTGTGCTCGACAACCCATCCCCGGCCTCCGATCCGGTGATCCCTCAGACCTCGTTCGCCGAGTTGAAACCCCGGCACCAGCGGCTTGCCCGGCTTGTCCACTGCGTCGGCTTCATGCACGTTGAGGGTGCTCCGCCGCGCGACGTTCAGGCGGACCCCTCAGACAACCGGATGCTTCTCAGCGAAGAGTTCCGGGCCTTGGTGGCAGAACTCGAGGAACTCCGCGAGGCCGACGCCCCGCCCGGCCTCTCGTCGGCGGAGGCCGCACCGATCGAGGAGTTCGTACGCCGGGTAGTACGGAAGCAACTCAAGACCACGCGGTTCAACCATCTCATGCGGGCCGCGGGGACCGAGGAGGACGTACGCCAGGCGGCGCTTGTGGCGGTGGTCAACGCATGGAAGAAATACGACCCTTCGAAGGGCCCGTGGCAGCCGTACGTGACAACGGTGACCGTGAACGCCCTCGCGGGCCTCAATGACACCCACCGCGCCACGAAGCGGAACTGGCGAAAAGCAAAGCCGTGTTCGGCGCTGAAAGTGGACGCCAACGGCTTTCAGGGACCCGACGCCGCAAGCGAGGACCGCGATGGGTTGGAACAGAAGGACTTGCTGCAGGGGCTGATGAACGTGCTCCCCGAGAGCGACCGGCGGCTGCTTGGGTTCATCCGGGAGGTAGGGATCGAAGCGGCGCAAGCGGCGTTGGGCATGCCGGAGAGCACCATGCGCAGCCGTCTGCGGGCTATCGGAAAGCGAGCGATCGACGAAGGCTTCGAGATGCCCACCGGCCTCGCGCCGGCCGGGAAGAGCCCCACGAAGAAGAGGAGCAAGCAGAAATGAACAACGTGTTCTTGCCACCTTGCACCCGTTTGCCCGCAGTTGCTTTTGTCGAGTTGGGTGTGCCCTCGCACCTGAGGTCGATCCCGAATTGGCTGCTGTGGCGGTATGAGAGCCGGCAGGGCAGAGACACGAAGGTGCCGTACTCGGCGCTGACGGGGTCGATCTGTGACGCCACGAACCCGGCATCGTGGAGCGGGTACGACGCGGCAGTGGCAGCGTTCCGCAGCGCGCCCGGGCGGTTCAGCGGCGTTGGGTTCTCACTTCCGCCCGACCGGTCCATGACGGCCATCGACATCGACGAGTGCTTCGGCCCCGACGGGACGCTCGCGCCCGAGGCGCTCCGCATTGTGGACGACTTCGGGTGTTACACCGAGCGCACGCCCAGCGGGAAGGGCCTGAGGATCCTCGCGCTGGGTTCAAAGGGCGCGTGCTCCCACTGCCGCAGTAAATCGCTGGAGGGGATCAAGGAGATCGAGGTGTACGACACGGGGCGGTACGTCACGGTGACGGGCGAGGTATTTGAGCCATAGATGATTGAACTCCGCGATTGCCAACACCAGATCGACACCCTGTGCCGCCAACTGTGGCCGGGCTCGACGGACGCGCCCACCGCCACGCCGCGCCGGGTGGCTCATCAGCGGCCCACCCACCACCGCGCCGACGAGGCGGTTCTCGACCGCATGCTTGGATCAAAGAACGGCGCGGCGATCCGCAGGCTGTACGACGGGGACACCTCGGCGTACGGCGGCGACGACAGCCGCGCTGACCTGGCGCTGTGCTCACATCTGGCGTTCTGGACGCGCGGCGACGCCGCGCAGATGGACTGGCTGTTCCGGTGCTCGGGGCTGTTCCGGGAGAAGTGGGAACGCGAGGACTACCGGATGAGGACGATCGGAAAGGCGTGCGAGTCGTTGACGCGGGTTGAAGGCTCTTTTCGCGGGCGTGGTTCTCGCCGCGGTCGCGCGGATGAAGGGTCTGATCGGGGCTCAGATCTCGGTTCGATTGACGCGGAGACGGGCGCGACAATCCTGCACGAGAAGCAAACACTCCCCACCGCACGGGCTTTCCTGGCCGCGTGCTTCCACCACCCCGAGGGACGGTGCCTTCACCTACTCGACGGCCGCTGGGTGGAGTGGAGTGGTTCGGCGTACCGGATGCTCGAGCAGACCGAACTGGAGGCGCGCCTCTACGAGTGGCTGTCCGGATGCGTCCATCGGTCGGAAGGGAAAGAGCGCGACTTCCAGGCGAATCCTCGCTCGGTTGGCGACGTTGTGAGGACGTTGGAGGCCCTGGCCAGCCTGTCCGCCGCTCAGACCACTCCATTCTGGATCGAAGAGCGCTCGGGCGATCCCCCCGCCAACGAGTTGTTCGTGTGCCGATCCGGCCCCCTCCACGTACCCACCGGGGTGGCGCTCGAACCGTCCCCCCGGCTGATGGCCTTAAACCCCGCGTCTTTCGACTACGAGCCATACGCTCCGACCCCGCCCCGTTGGTCGCGGTTCCTGGCAGAACTGTTCGGAGATGACAGCGATTCGGTGCAGTTACTGCAGGAGTACTTCGGCTCCGTGCTCGTGGGCGACAACAGGTACCAGAAGGCCCTGCTCGTCATCGGCCCCCCGCGCTCGGGCAAGGGCACGATCGGTTCAGTGCTGGAGTCGCTGTTGGGCTCGGCGCGGGTGGTCCGGCCGACAACCGGGTCTCTGTGCAACGAGTTCGGTCTCCAGCCGCTGCTGGGCAAGTCGCTGGCGGTGATGAGCGATGCCCGGTTCTGTGGCAGCGATGCGGGTACTTTCATCGAGCGGTTTCTCAACATCACCGGGGACGACCCCATTCTGGTCAATCGCAAGCACGCGGCGGCGGTCACGGTGCGGCTGGGCACCCGTTTCGTGATCCTCAGCAACGAAGCGCCGAGGCTGCTGGACGCGAGTGGTGCCGTGGTCAGCCGCCTCCTCACGCTCCGGCTCACCCGCCAGTTCCTGGGCAGTGAGCAGCACGATCTCCTTAAAGAACTGCGCGGCGAGATGTCGGGGATCTTCGCCTGGGCCGTTCGCGGCCTTCAGTCGCTGCGGGAAAGGGGCCGGTTCCGCCAGCCCGACAGCGGGTTCGTGGTCCTCGAAGCGGTCCGGGACCTTGGTTCCCCTATTGGGCGGTTCGTGGCGGAGCGGTGCGTTGTTGCGCCGGGTGAACGGATCGACAGCGGTTTCATGCACCGGGAATACCAAGCGTGGTGCCACGCCAACGGCGAGGCCGCCAAAGCGCCACACCTGTTCGGCCGCGATCTGGCGTCGGCGTTCCCGTCGGTGCAGAGCCGCCGGGGCACCGGCGACTTGAGGTTCTACGACGGCATCACGATCCAGCCGCGCCGAGATCGTTAAGAAGACAAGGAGAGTTGAGCCTTGTCGGACGACCACCGTCGCAACCGCCGCAACCGTCGTAACGGCCATACTTCTTGTCCACAGTAAAACGGAGAAGAGAAAAGGAGAGAACACAGTGCCAACCGTTGCGACGGTTGCGGCGGTGCGCCGCTGTAAACGACGCAGATACCCCTTGGCCGATGTGGCTGAGGGGTCATATTCCCCCTTCAGAAGGACTCCCCATGCAGATCGAACTCCGCCCCATCGACTCCCTCCGCCCCTACGAGTAGAACCCGCGAAAGAACGACCCCGCCGTGGAGGCGGTGGCCAAGAGCATCGCCGCCTACGGGTTCCGCCAGCCCATCGTGGTCGATAGCGACAGCGTGATCGTCGTCGGGCACACGCGGTGGAAGGCCGCGAGGCACCTGGGGATGACCGAGGTCCCGGTCCACGTGGCGCGCGACCTTACACCCGAGCAGGCGAAGGCGTACCGCGTTGCCGACAACCGACTGAACGAGATCGCCGAGTGGGACGGCGAACTGTTGCCCCTCGAACTGGCCGAACTGAAGGACCTCGGCATTGACCTGGGGCTGCTGGGCTTCGACGCTGGGGAACTCGCCGAGATCATGGCCCCGTAGGGGACCGTCGGCCTCACCGACCCCGACGACGTGCCCGCGCCACCGGACGCTGCGACCACGAAGCCTGGGGATCTGTGGGTGCTGGGCAACCACCGCCTTCTGTGCGGCGACAGCGCCAGCCCTTCGGACCTCGACCGGCTGCTCGACGGCGCACCGGTGCATCTTTTCAACGCGGACCCGCCCTACAACGTCAAGGTCGAGCCGAGGTCGAACAACGCCATCGTCGCGGGCCTGAGTTCGTTTGCCCTGCCGAACAGGGCCGACCACCACGACCAGCAGAGCGCCGACCTCAACCGCTACCCCGAGAAGGGCCGCGCCACCCACAAGAAGCTCCGCGCCAAGGACCGCCCCCTGGCCAACGACTTCGTGACCGACGAGGCCTTCGCCACGATGCTGAGCCAGTGGTTCGGCAACGCGGCGCGGGTTCTGGTTCCGGGCGGAGCGTTCTACATCTGGGGCGGGTACGCCAACGTGGGCAACTATCCCCCGGCGCTGAAGGCGGCGGGCCTCTACTTCGCGCAGGCCATCATCTGGGACAAGCAGCACCCCGTCCTGACCCGCAAGGACTTCATGGGGGCGCACGAGTGGTGCTTCTACGGCTGGCGCGAGGGCGCTGCCCACCATTACTACGGCCCGCACAACGCGACCGACCTGTGGCACGTCAAGAAGGTCAACCCTCAGAGCATGGTCCATCTGACCGAGAAGCCGGTGGAACTGGCGGCGCGGGCCATGTCGTACTCGTCGAAGCCGGGGGAGAACGTCCTCGATCTCTTCGGCGGCTCCGGCAGCACGCTCATCGCGGCCGAGCAGCAGGGGCGTCGCGCGTTCCTGATGGAGATCGACCCGCTCTACTGCGACGTGATCGTGCAGCGCTGGGAGTCGTTCACGGGGAAGAAGGCCACCTGCGTGGCCGAAGAGAAAGCCGCGACGGGCGTCGTCGCGGCGGAAGGGAGGGCGGCTTGATGGTTGTCTTACTTCCCGGTTGCCGCGAACAGCCCTCGGGCCGTCTTGACGAACCGGCTGTCTTTCCCCTTGGCGCTGATCTCTCGGATGATCGCGGCGTAGAGCGTGGCGGCGGGGGTCTTGCCGTTGGTGAACCAGAGTTTCCGTTCCAGCAGGACGGTGACCAGGGCGGCGGTGGTCATCGGCTCGGGCGACTGCGCCAGAAGCTCCGCCGCCAGGTCGAGCGCGCCGCGGCGCTTTGGTCTCTCCGGCTGAGCTGGCCGCTGCTTCTTCTCGCCCGGCTTGAGGGGGTTCTTGCCGCCAGCCCCGGCCCCTTTGCCGGGCTTGCGCTTGGCCTCTGAAGGCGGCACGTTGGCCCCCGTGGCGTCGGGAACGACGGCGGGGGCGTTGCTCGCGGACTTGCCCTTCTTCCCGCCCGTGGCGGCGACGGCGGGCTTGGCGGGGGCCTCGGGTTCCGCGGCCTCCTGCACCGCCGTCATCTTCGTTCCGGCTTTGATGGTGGTGGGGCGGTTGGTGGCGAGGTTGATCCCGC
>JBJXFG010000088.1:0-13341 GCA_046154665.1 Phycisphaerales bacterium
CGAACCCGAAGCGCAAGCGAGGGCCGGCGCACGAAAACCGCGCGGTCAAGAGCGCGGTGACCAAGCGGCATTCGTATGAAGCGGATCGTGAGCGCTTCACGGCGGCTCACGCCGACGATGAGCGGAGTCTTCGCAGCGAATCGTCGCGCTCACGCACGAAGTTCTGTGACGATCCGTACAAGCGAATCACGACGGGCCGTGCCACGATGGGCCGTCCGCGGCCCGTCGTGCCCTCTGACCAACCAGTCGTTCGGCACGACGCTCGGCTCGGCTCGGAAGCCGAGCATCGTGGCACCTGCGGAGCCAACCGCGCGAGCTCTCGGTACCAACCCAGCACGACGGCGAGCGCTGCGGACCGACCGCTCGCGCGGTCGGCTCCGCGCCGCCACGTTTAAACAGAAACCGCTCTATATGTGGACCGTGACCTTCGGGTGCGCCTTGCCGATCGCTTGCGCGGCTTTCTTGCTGACTTTCGTGCCGTCGAGCCCAAGCGTGGTCAGGGCCTTGAGCCCGCTGTCAGGACGAGACAACGACGCCGCACCGGCGTCACCCACTTGCGTGCCGCCGAGGTACAGCGTGGTCAGGGCCTTGAGCCCGCTGTCAGGACGAGACAACGACGCCGCACCGGCGTCACCCACCTGCGTGCCGTGGAGCGACAGCGTGGTCAGGGCCTTGAGCCCGCTGTCAGGGCGAGACAGCCACGCCGCACCGGCGTCACCCACCTCCGTGCCGCTGAGCCACAGCCCGGTCAGGGCCTTGAGCCCGCTTTCAGGACGAGACAGCCACGCCGCACCGGCGTCACCCACCTCCGTGCCGGTGAGGTACAGCTCGGTCAGGGCCTTGAGCCCGCTGTCAGGACGAGACAACGACGCCGCGCCGGCGTCACCCACCTGCGTGCCGTCGAGCCGCAGCCAGGTCAGGGCCTTGAGCCCGCTGTCAGGACGAGACAACGACGACGCACCGGCGTCACCCACCTGCGTCCCGTCGAGCGACAGCCCGGTCAGGGCCTTGAGCCCGGCGTCAGGACGAGACAACGACGCCGCACCGGCGTCACCCACCTTCGTGCCGGTGAGCCACAGCGTGGTCAGGGCCTTGAGCCCGCTGTCAGGACGAGACAACGACGCCGCACCGGCGTCACCCACCTTCGTGCCGTTGAGCGACAGCACGGTCAGGGCCTTGAGCCCGCTGTCAGGACGAGACAGCCACGCCGCACCGGCGTCGGTAATTGGGTCGCCGATCAGACCGAGGCCCTTCAGTCCTGCCATGTGTTCCATGGTCAGTGGGGTCCCCGCCGGCAGGTCGAGCGCCCCGCGGATGGCGCGCTCCAACAGCGCGAGCTCCGCACCGCTGATCGCCGGCGCTTCGGGGGCGGCCCCCGCCAACCCGGACGCCGGTTCAGGGCCGAGCGTGGCATCGGTCGCTGTCGCCGGTTGCGGTCGAACCTCGACGGGAGCGTCGGCGCGAGCAGGTGCCGCGGCCTGCGGCACCGCCGCGGGTTGCTCGGGGCGCTTGGCATAGAAGGTGTCGACCAGGTCGCGCTCGTCTTTCGATGAGAGCCAGTGCTGGCCCGCGTCGGTTTTGAAGAGTTCATCGAGCCGGGGCCAAGACTTGAGGGCCCGCAGCAGTTCCAAACGGCGCGTGAGTTCGGCGACGTCTCCCTCGGAGAACAGCTCGGCGCTCGCCGGGGACGGGGCCGCGAGTTCGTCCGCCTTGCGCTCGGATGAGGCGCCGATGGAACGCGCCACGCAGGCGTTGAGCCCGCGGTCCTTGATGAGCCTGCAGAGGTCCTCGGCCGTCGAGAGCTGGTCGGCCTCGACAACACCCACGAACTGGCGCAGGGTGTCGCGGATGAGGCACAGTCCGATGAAGACGCCCTCGGCCTTGCGCCGGGCGACTCGCGCCCGATCTTGGATCTCGGTGTTGGTCATGGTTTCGACCACCCTCCCTTCTTTGATCGCCTCGGCGACGACGGGGTCGTCGATGAGGCGGTCTTTGATCGACTGCGGGGCCAGGCGAGCGTCCATGAGCAGGGAGTTGATCCGGCGCACCAGCGTGCGCGGATTCTTTTCGCTGCTCACGGCGAGCACCGTCCTCAAATCTCGGAAGGCCTGCCACAAGGGCGCGATGCTCTTGTCGGTCAGGGCGGCCTGTTGGCTCGCCGGCGCGACGAGCAAGTCCATCAGGCGCACGTCAATGATCTTGTCCACGAAGTCCGTGAACTGCTCATCGCGCAGCCGGAGGGGGAAGGGCAACTGCACGAGCTTGTCGAGATAGATCGCCTTGGACGCTTTCTCGCCGTTCACCCCCGCCTCGGCGGTCTTGGCGGCGATGACCTTCTGCAGCGCGGCGGGGTCGAGGGTCATCACGAAGATAAAGCCGGGTTGCGCGAGGACAAGCTTGATCGCCTGCAGGAGTTTGAAAGCGTCCTCGGGGAGGCAGCGGTCCATGTCGTCGATGAAGACCACGACGCGGGGGACGGTCCACGTCGGGTCCCTGCGGGTGGCTTTCAAAAGCTCTTTGTCGACCGCGAACGATTTCAGGACCGCCCGCGAGACGGAGCGCTCGAGGTGGTCCTTCCAGGCGTGGCTTTCGGGTTTGTCTGATTCCTTCTGGAGCTTGTGGTAGCGTTCAATGGCGTCCTTGGGGCTGAGCTTCAGGAACGGGACCCACTTCCAGAACTGCCAGCCTCGATTTTCGCCGGGCTTGTCCGTGGGGTCGAAGCGAGATTCAACGGACGTCGCGTACACAATCGAACGCACCGACAGGTGGAACGAGCGCAGCGCGGCGACGGACTTGTTCAGCACCCTTTCCGTGAGCGCCTCGACCTCGGCCAGCCGCTTGGTGATGGCGGCGTCCACCGCTTCGGCGAGATGGGCCAGCGGCTCGTCATCCCTCTCGTGCTGCCAAGCATTGAAGACAACCGTCACGAGGTAGGGGTAGGCGAGGTGCCGGTCGTTCTTGGCGTCGCGAGCTTCGAGGAGGCTCTTGACGTGGTGCATGAGGCTCGTCTTCCCCGACCCCCACTGGCCAAAGATGCCGACCGTGAATGGCCCCATCGTGCCCAGCACGGTGCCCGCGATGGCCCGGGCTTCGTCGCTGCGGTTGAGAAAGTCGTCCTCGTGCGAATCGATCGGCTCATCGCTGAGCAGGAAGAGTGCCTGGAGTTCGGTCGGGTCCGGCATGGCCGAGATGTTAGCGGATAGCGCGGCGTGCGCCAGAACGCTCGGGCGGTGCGTCCTTACGAAGCCGCACGCGCCATGTTCATGGAATGTGAGGAACAGCCATCGGGCGCACGTCGCCGCCGTGGCGGCTGCTACTCCTCTCCCATCGTCTTCTTCCGCCGCAGCACGTGGTGGTAGGCCTGGGCGAAGCGGTGGGCCTCGTCGCGGATGGCTTGGCACAGGCGGAGCGCGGTGTTCTCGCGTCCCAGCCGGATCGGCTCCTTGCGGCGTTGAACGTAGATGAGTTCTTCCTTCTTGGCGAGGCTGATGACCATCGGCGGCAGAACGCCCAGCACCTCGAACGCTTCGAGAGCGGCGTGGAGCTGGCCGAGTCCGCCGTCGATGAGGATGACATCCGGGTAGAGCTCGTGGCCTGCGCCGGCGTCGCGGTAACGCCGAGCGATCACCTCGCGGATGCTGGCGTAGTCGTCGTTCTGGCCCTTGAAGGGCTGCGGGCCCTCGTCCTCGCGGAAGGCCGTTCCTTTGATTCGATATCGCCGATACTCGTTCTTCAGCGGCCTCCCGTCGACGAAGCAGACTTTGCTGGCGACGGTCTCGCCGCCCATGAGGTGGGCGATGTCAAAGGCCTCGATGCAGCGGACCGATTCGGTGAGCCCGAGCACCTTGGCCAGGGCCCGCGTGCCCTTGCGTGGGTCGATCGGCAGGGACTCGGTGTGCGGCTGCCAGCCGTCCTTGCGGCTGGCCCGCTGCTCGAGCCGCTCGATGGCGGTGATCTGGTCGCGCAGGATCGCCGCCCGTTCGAACTCGAGCGCGTCGCTGGCGGCCTGCATCTCGTCGCGCATCTCGCGGAGCATCGCGGCGCGTTTCGAGCCCAGGAACCGCACGAACCGATCGACGTCGGCCCGGTACGCCTCGGGCGCGATGCGGTCGGCGCACGGCGCGGTGCAGCGGCCGATCGAGTGCAGCAGGCACGGCCTGAACCGCTTGTTCTCGGGCGCGCCCGGCTCGATGTCCAGCTTGCACGTGCGGAACTTGAACACCCGCTGCAGCACCTGCACCGCCTCGCGCAGCGCCCCGGCGTTGGTGAACGGCCCGAAGACCCTCGCCCCCCGGAAGCTCTCCGCCGACGGGTTGCGCGTGACGACCACTCGAGGCGAGGCCTCGCGCTGCGTGACCACGAGGTACGGGAAGCTCTTGTCATCGGTGAGCTTGACGTTGAACCGCGGGCGCAGGTCTTTGATGAGCCGGTTCTCGGTGAGCAGCGCCTCCCACTCGCTCTCGCACTCGATGACATCGAAGTCGCTGACGTATTCGAGCATCGGCTGCTTCTTGAAGCCCAGGTCGGCGGAGGGCACGAAGTACGACGACACTCGGTCGGGAAGCCGCGCCGCCTTGCCGACGTAGAGCACGACGCCGTCGACGGACTTCATGAGGTAGACGCCGGGGACCTGCGGCAGGTCGCGGGCCTTGCTGAGCATCCGCTCGAGGCGCGGGGTGCGCTCTTCGTCGGGTTCGGGGGGAAGACGGGCGTCGGCGCGCTCGGGCAGATTCTGCCCGCCGCCTGCGAAGGGCTCGCCCGCTTCGAACTCGTCGGACCTCGACTCCACAGGACATCTTAGCGGTGGCACCCGCCGCACTCCGATCCGCGGCGGCTGTTACCCTACCGGCCCACCACTCTCCCCCATGTCCACCACCATCGCCATCTCGAACCTCTCCAAGCACTACAAGGCCTTCTTGGGCGGCGGGGGGCGAAACGCGGTCACCAAGGCCGTTGACGACATCTCGCTCACCATCCCCGCCGGGCATCTGTTTTTCCTGCTCGGCCCATCGGGCTGCGGCAAGACCACCCTGCTGCGCATGATCGCCGGGTTCATTGATCCCACCGCCGGTTCGATCCGGTTCAACGGCAGCGACGTCACCCACACGCCGCCGGCCAAGCGGAACTGCGGCATGGTGTTCCAGTCGTACGCGTTGTGGCCGCACATGACGGTGCTGCAGAACGTCGAGTTCGGGCTGAAGGTGCGGAAGGTGCCGAAGGACGAACGGCGCGCCCGAGGGATGGAGGCGCTCGAGAGCGTCCGCATGGACCCGTACGCCGAGCGCAAGCCCAACCAGCTCTCCGGCGGCCAGCAGCAGCGGGTTGCTCTTGCCCGCGCCTTGGTGGTGCGGCCCAGCGTGCTGCTGCTCGACGAGCCGTTGAGCAACCTCGACGCCAAACTCCGCCTCGAGATGCGCCACGAGATCCGCCGCATCTGCAAAGAGACCGGCATCACCACCGTTTATGTGACACACGACCAGAAAGAAGCCCTCAGCATGGCCGACGGCATGGCGGTGCTCGACATGGGCGTCATCGCCCAGGTCGGGACGCCCCGCGCCCTGTACGACCGACCGGGATCAAAGTTCGTCGCCGATTTCTTGGGTGAAACCAACTTCATCGAGGGCGTGCTCGAGCGCATCGAGGGCGGCACGGCCCACGTGAAGACCGCCGCAGGCACGCTCGCCGCCGCCGCCGACAGCGTGACGCGCAAGCTCAACCCCGGCCGAAACGTCGTCTGCTCGATCCGCCCCGAGGCCATCACCCTCGGCACCGCCGCCGGCACCGCAGAATCAACCACGTCACTCACCGGCCGCGTCGTCGAATCCGTCTACCTCGGCGAGATGTCGCAGCACCACGTCGAGCTGCCCGGCGGCACCCGCATCAAAGTCTTCGAGCTCCACCCCGCTGGCGCCGAACGAGGCCCCGACGCCGACGCCCACAAGCCCGGCGGCTTGGCGCTTCTCCGCATCGATGCGAAGGACATCGTGGTGTTGCCCGGATAAGCCGCCGGTCCGAGCAAGCTCTCGTGCCACTGACCCGTCTTCGGTTCAGTGCTTCTGGACTGAAGTCAAAGACCGCACGGAAGCCCACCGCGTGACGCACTGACCCGCGGACGGGTCAGTGGCACACATCGCGGCGCTCGCCTGCCTCACCCGCCTTTCATTCCGCGAATGCCCGCCCCCCTCAATCTCCAACCCCTCATCATCTCCGCCCCCTTCGGCAACTACATCCAGCCGAGCGGCGCTTCGCCCACCCTCGGCACCTTCACCAACCTCCGCCGCCCCGGGCGTCTGTGGCGGATCCTCCGCACCGTCCGCTATTCGCCCAGCCTGGGCGCGTGGGTCAACAAGATCGGCCTGCGCAACCCCGGCATCGACTGGCTCGCCGACCGCGCCCGCTCGGGCAAGATCGATCTCGGGAACAAGCTCATCAGCATCCACGGCTTCGACGACGCCGAGTGGGACCGCCTTTCCGCGCTCGCCGCCGAGCTGCGACCGCTGGGCGTCGAGCTTAACATGAGTTGCCCGAACGTCGGGCATGTGAACTGGCCGGAGTGGCTGTTCAAGCGATCGCTCGAGCGCTGCGCGGCCGCCGGCGTTCTGCTCGTCGTCAAAGTCCCACCGGTCAACGAAACCGCGATGGTCCGCCAGGCCCTCGACGCCGGCGTCCGCATCCTGCACTGCTGCAACACCATCCCCGTGCCCGCTGGCGGCGTCAGCGGCAAGCCGCTCAAACCCGTCGCCATCCAGTGCCTCCGCAACGCCCGCGCCGCGGCGGACCAGATGGGCATCGCCAACCTCCGCATCATCGGCGGCGGCGGCATCACCACCACCGCCGACATCGACGACTACGTCAAAGCCGGCGCGAACCACGTGGCCATCGGCACCAAGTGCTTCAACCCGCGCACCCTTCTGGGAGACGGCGTGCTGCGCCCGCTGATCGACCACGCCCACGCGCGTCTGGCCAGCTTGCCGGTCACAGGCGCGCCCACCGCGTGACCACCCCAACCCCGAGCCCAACCCCGAACCGAATCCCGAGCGCAAGCTCGGGGCCAGTCCACCACCGTCGGCAGCCCAGATCCAACCACAGACATCGCGCACGCAGCGCCACGATTCGCGCCGCTCATCGTGCGCGTGTACCGCTTCGCACGCTCACTTCGAGACGGCGATGATCGTCTCCGCCGCCAGGCTCCCCCAGCCCCCGCCTCCGCCAGGCCGCAAGACCCCGCGCACGCGCACGTGCCTGCCGACCCACCCGCGCACCATCTCGTTCG
This sequence comes from Phycisphaerales bacterium, assembly GCA_046154665.1. GTDB lineage: Bacteria > Planctomycetota > Phycisphaerae > Phycisphaerales > UBA1924 > JAFLCM01. The sequence continues at coordinate 7,274 of JBJXFG010000088.1, forward strand.
CCGCGCCGCCGCTCGCGGTCGTCACGAGGTAGCACTCGCCCTCTGCCGGCCCGCCCGCCGAGTGGACCACGAGCACGGGCGGAATCCCCCCGCGGATGCAAAGCTCGGCGCACGCAAGGTGCGGCTTGCCGAACCCGGGGTTCATGACACCGAGATAACATTTCGGGTCCACGATCTCGCCCTCGAGCGTCACCGCCTCGCCGGCGCCCGGCGCGTCGGACTCTCCCTCCCCAATCGTTGTGATGTCGTCCGGCGTCGCCGCCAGTTCCACCACCGCCCGCGCTCCCCAGCGCACCAGCCCGCCCTTGACGCGCACGCGCTTGCCCGAGAACGCCGACGCCCGCGCCGTCGCCCCGATCTTCCCTTGCTCGACCAGCACCGCTTCCATCGGCGCGCCGTCGTCGTCGATGGTCCGCAGCCTCGGATACGGATCGACCGACAGCGTCCCCTCGAACGTCGACCCGTCCGTCGCGTCCCAGGTGCCCGCTCCGGGGAACGCCTGCGCCCCCGCGATCATCCCCGCCAGCAGCGCGAAGCCCGTCAGCAGGCCAAGCGTCGCAAGCAGCATCGCCCGCCCGTGACGCCGCGGCATCGCCAGATAGCCCACATAGAACTCGTTCTGTTCCGCCGATCGCTCGCTCACGCCGCGCCCCCTTCCCGCCGCGGCGCGGGGTTCACCAGCGCCCGCCCCGCGCTGATCCGCACCTCGTACGTCGGAACTTTTTCCTTGAACGGCGGCGGGCTCGCGCCGCTCTCGGGCAGGTACTGATACCCGTGCCACGGGCACGTCACGCAGCCATCGATGATCTTTCCTTCGCCGAGCGGCCCGCCCTGGTGGGCGCACACATTCCCGACGGCGCAGAGCTTCCCCTGGTGCTTGAACACCGCGATCCGTCCGCCGAAGGGTTGCCCTCCCGCCGCCGGCGCACACACCACACGGGCCCGACCCTCAGGAATCGTCTCGACCTCTCCGGCGTCTACCCAGCCCTCGACGCTCGCCGCCGCGGCACGGTCGGCGCGGGCCTCTTTCACGCCGGCGACTAGGTGCAGCGCCGTCAACCCCACGCCGCCCAGCGCGAGCAGCACCGGGATCAGCGCCGCCTTCTCAAGCTGAAGCACCCCCAGCGCCACGTGCAGCACCAGCGCGGCATACGCCACATACACCAGCATGTGCAGCGTCTTCCAGACCTGTGGCGAGAGGTTCCGCAGCCAGAAATCATGGCTCGTCGCCGCCATCAGCAGCAGGATCACCAGCGCCACCACACCGAACCACTCGAAGGGGAACAGCACCAGCGACCCGGCGTGCGGGTTCGAAGCCAGCACGCTCACCGGCGGCACCAGCGCCCCGAAGCCGTGGTACCACACCGTCGCCACCAGCGAGTGGGCCGCGCCCACCGCGCACGTCATCACGCCCAAATGCCGACGGTTGTACAGCAGCGGCGCCGTCATCGGCAGCAGCCGGTGCAGCGGGCCGATCGCCAGCACCACATGCAGCATGACCACGGCGCAGGCCCCGAGGGCCCGGATGAGTGCGATCGGCGGGCTCATCGTCGCCGTGCGATCCGAGCCCAGCGTCACGCCCATGAACACCCCGACAAACCCGAGCACGCACGCCAGCACCACGGCGTCGTAGCGCCGCTTGTGCGGGTTCCAGCCCACGGCGCGGTAGGAGACGCTCATGGCACCCCCCCGCCGCCGTTCCGCACGATCGGCTGCGTCGCGCCATCCACGGGCGCGGCGGGCGATCCCGCCCGCAACCACACCGCGAGCGCCAGCCCCGCCAGCGCCAACGGCCCGGTCATCGCCCACATCGCGAGGTGCCTTCGTCGGTGCTTCTGCGGCTGCGCGAGCGCCGGCAGGCCGCGGTCGCCCCGCGCCCACATCCGCGCCATCACCGGCCACAGCAGAACCACGCCCGGGAAGATCATCACCCGAAAGCCCCACCCGGAGACCCCCGCCGCCGCGTCGACTTTCGCCGCCCCGCGCCACACAAAGAGCACGGCAAACAGCGCACCCACGGCGATGTACGCACCGAGCACGAGCGCGAGAATGTTGGCAATCGGTTCGGGCATCAGCGGCGAGTCCTGCGGAACCTCAAGATAGCGAAGCCAGAGCGTCAGCGAGCGGGCGACTTGAAAGTGCTTGGGCAGCACAAGCATCCAGACCCGTCGCTCACGCTCCGGGCTCGTTCAGGGGAGCGTGTTCATCTGGGGTGTGATGCCCGACCCGCGCGCCTCGTTTCGCCAAAGTGATCCTCACACCACAAGGCCCGATTCTGCGATCGCCCTGCAAGGCCCACGCCTCCCTCCCCAACAAACGAAACCCCCCACATCGCCGCCACCACACCCACACACCTCCCGTACTCTACCCCGCGATGCCCCGCGCCCACCTCTGCCAAGCCTGCGGCCACGACTTGGCGCTCATCAGCGCCGAGCGCGAGCCGCACTACGGCTGGCCCTTGGTCCGCTGCCCCACCTGTGCCGCGCCCAGCGTGCGTGCCGCCGGCCTGGGTGCCGACCGCACCGCCTGGCGACGCACCCGCAAGGTCTACAAGGCGCTGCTCGGGCTGTCGGGTCGCAGTTGGGCCCTGGTCCTTCTCACCATGCTCATGACCGCGGCGGTCATGACACTCGAAGAAGAGACCCGCTCGCTCGCGGGCGAGAACTGGCGTGCGCCCCTGGTGCTCATCGGCGTCTTGCCCGCCGCCCCGCGCTCGTACGTCTCCTCCGCTGCGGAGTGGTTCCAGGTCGGCTCAAACCTCTTTCTGATGGTCGGCTGGCTCTTCGGATGTTTCCTCAGCGTGACGTTCCTGTTCGCGCTGCTACGCCATGTCCGTTGGTGGGTGCTGGTGCTGGGGTGGTGCCTGTGGATCGTCGCGGCGCTCTTCGGATCGAACGTGATCATCCCCGCCATCGTCTCGTGGGTCGAGACGGGTTCGTTCGGACTGCCCGTGGCAGACCCGGTTTCCGGCGTCACGCGCGCTTCGGTCGGCTCCGCCGTCGCTCTCGAAGGCCTCATGCGCACGCCGGGGCACATCGCCTGGTGCGTCAGCAGCGCCCTGATGATGTTCATCCTCACGCCGTTGGGCCTGATGGTCCGACGCCTCGCCACCAAGCTCGTCCACCTGCAGCGCTGGCGGGCCCGCAAACGCATCCGCAGAAGGAACCAGGCGGCATGACCGAACCGTCCGCACCATCTTCGACGACATCGACCGCCGCCGCCCCCGCCGCAGCTTCCGCGCCCCCCGCGGGGCAGCCCCAGCGCCTCAGCATCCTCACCGGCGACCGCTTCTGCGCCGCCTGCGGCTTTAACCTCGTCGGCCAATCCGTCGTCCGCGAGCCGCACTACCAAATGCTGATGGTCCGCTGCCCCGAGTGCGGCACCCCCTCCGCGATGCAGGAGTACCCGATGCTCGGGCGCTGGGCCAACCGCTGGGCCCGCGTGCTGGCTCTGGCCCTGATGGTGTTCGTCACGCTGTTCACCGTCGGCATGTCGTTCGCGTGCTGGGGCGTGTCGATCCCCGCCGTGGAAGCGATGGTCAGACCCTGCACCGAGCGCCTGGGTGAAGAGCATGTGAAATGGCAGAAGGCCAACGCGGTGGCGAAGCCCGCCGCTCCACCTGCCACCGCCACCGCCCCCCCGGCCGCGAACGCAGAATCAACCAACGGCAGCCCCGCGCCCGATCCTTCGCCGACCGAGCCGGTCGAGCCAGCAATCATCGACCCCGCAGACCCCGCCGTCGCGCCGATCAACCCCATCCCCGCGCCCGCCAGCCAAGTGACCGTGACGATCAACGGCGTGCCCGTCACCGGCAACGCCGCCGCCGTCGCCGCCATCGCCGCGGCGAACACCGCAAACACCGCGACGACCGCAAACACCACCCCGGACGTCCAAGATTGGTGGTACCGCTACGCCGAGACCAACTGGACGCGGTCCCCAGAGTTCCGCCCCGCACTCGACCGCGTCCGAGGCTGGGGTGCCAACGCCGTCGACTGGAACGGCCTGCGCTGGCTCGCCCTCTCCATGCCCGTCGCGTTCATCATCGGCATCCTTTACAGCGTGCTCATGCTCGGCAGCTCGCGCAAAAAGGCCCTGCTCATCATCCCCATCGTCATGGGACTCTCCATCACCTGGATGCTCATCGACCTCACCACCCAGGAGTTCTGGGGCGGCTCGCTCTCCGACCTGGCGAGGCAGACCCTCGGCGTGCCGCTGCACCTCGTCGTCTTCCTCTTCATGGCCTACGCCATGGCGATGGGCGTGTGGCTCGGACGCCCCATCGCCCGCTGGTTCGTCGCGCTGATGCTCCCACCCCGGCTCCGCGGCAGCCTCGCCGACCTCTGGCTCTGCGACGGCAAGTCGCCCCCGAGCGGGGCGCTGGCGCTGCCCAAGCGCCCCTCATGACGCGGCGGCGTGCCACTGCTGGCTCCGCTTTGGGAGACAGCAGTGCCGTTTGGGAGACAGCCGTGCTGTGTTCGGACGGGTCCGAGCCTTTCGGCACTGATGTCGGTCCCAGAACGGACCGCCATCAGTGGCACGCCAGCGATCTCGCGTATGCCATGCGCCGGACCGCCCACTCCCCACCCACCCCCCGGAAACCGCGTAGGATTCTCACCCGCCGCAGCCCTGTTCACCCGCGGCACTCGGAGCCCCCCATGACATACGCCAAACGACTGACCATCCTCGCCATGACCGGTGCCCTGGCGCTGTGCGCCCTGCAGCCCAGCGCCGACGCGCGCCGTCGCCTCACCGATGAGGAGGTCACCCAGCGCACCGTCGACAGCCTCAACACCTCCTTCAACCGCTCGCGCCCGCGGATCATCAACTTCGGCGAGTCCGCCGTGGCACGCATCAACCTGCTGCAGGAGCGGAACTCACGCCAGACCGTGATCGACCGCGCCGCCACCACCGCGCGCCGGAGCATCGAGCGCACCCACCTCGCGGGCAACCGTTCGCTCGAGTCGCTCGCCATGAAGGGTGTGCGTGACCTCACGCGGCGCAACGCCGGCACGAATCTCATCGAAGATGTGAACGCGGTGAAGCTCAACGGCCTCACCGGCCTGCAGACCGTCGCCGACGAGTGCTACACCGCCATCAACTCCGCTCTGGCCGACTGAGCCCCGCGAGCCCGGAGGGCCCGCGACACCCACGCACGGAAGGACTACGTCATGCCGCGAACCCGCGCATCGACCAACCGCAAGGATGCCGAGACCCAGGACGCGATGCCCGGAGCCGCCGGTGCGACGGTCGTCGCAGCCGCCCCCGTCGCGCTCGATGACGCCGCGCCAGAACTTCAAGAAGCCGCGCCGCCGCACGCATCCACGAGCGATGAGTCCCCGGTCGCTCCGGGCGCGCTCGACCCCGCGGCCCTTGCCGCGAACATCGAAGCCGCGCTGTTCACCGCGCAGCGCCCCATGGCCCTGGGCCGCCTGTGCCAGACGCTCATCGAAGCGGGCATGGACGAGCGCACCGCCGCCCCCGCGAACGTGAAGGCCGCTATCACCACGCTCAACGAAGCCTACGAAACCGGCGGCCGCGCCTTCCGTATCGAAGCCGTCGCCGGCGGGTTCCGCGTCATGACCCTCGGCGCCTTCGCGCCCATCGCCGCCAGCGTCCGCGGCATGACCGAGAGCACCCGCCTCAGCCGCGCCGCCATCGAGACCCTCGCCATCATCGCCTACCGCCAGCCCATCACCCGCGTCGACGTCGAGTCCATCCGCGGTTCCGCCACCGGCGAAGTCCTCCGAACCCTCCTCGACAAGCGCCTCGTCACCATCGTCGGAAGGGCCGAAGAACTCGGCCGCCCCATGCTCTACGGCACCACCAAGCGCTTCCTCGAAGTCTTCGGGCTGGCGTCGCTCCGCGACCTGCCCAGCGCCGGGGCGGGCGGTTTGGCGCTGCCAGTCGAGGCCGAGCCCGCGAGCGCCGAGGCCGAGGCGAACATGACCATCGCGCCCGCCGCGAGCACCGCAGCGGAAGGTACCGAGTGAGCGGCGTCTCGGGTGCATTCAGTGCATTGGGCGTTCGTGCGCCGGCCCTCGCTTGCGCTTCGGGTTCGTCAGAGGTCG
>JBJXFG010000094.1:0-3528 GCA_046154665.1 Phycisphaerales bacterium
CGACCGCGGCGTGAACGCCACCGCGCGGCGCCGCGTTCTTCAAGTGCGCTCCAAACGAGCCCCGAGCGTGAGCGAGTGGGTCCCGAGTTCTGATTCGCTAGACGCTCCAGGCCCGCAAGGCGGGCCCGCGATGGTTGCCAGCGGCGCAGCCGCTGGTACACGCCTCGTGGGCAAAGCCGCCCACGAAGCGGGCGGACGAAGCCCAACTCTTGCCGCGGTTCGACCAACACGACCGCGCAACACGCAGGCGCTCAACCCCTCGAATCCCCCACGCGCTCGCCCCCCTCCTCGCGGGTCCCCGTCGCGCGGTAGTTCGCCCGGCGCTGGGCGTATTCGTTCGGTGCGACTTCGAGCCCCACCGCCTCGCCGCTGACATGCTGCTCGTGCAGTTTCTTCAGAAACGGCACGCACCACCGGCACCCGGTCCCCGCCCCGAGGCACTCCGAAACAAGCGACGCCACCGCCGGCTCCTCGCGCTTCAAAAAACTCTCGATCTTCCGCAAGGGCACATGGAAGCACAGGCAGACTTCGTCGTCCGGGTCCATGAGGGACGATAGACCGTGGGGGAGGGACGGAGGTGCGGAGGTGCGAAAATGCGGAGGTGCGGAGGTGCGGAGGTGCGAAGGTGAGAAGGCGCGAAGGCGCGGAGAGGAAGAGAGGCCGGAAACGAAAACCCGCGCCCCTGTGCGGCGCGGGTCGTTTGAACAAGTGGGTGTGAACAGAATTCGTGAACAGGCACGCCGACGATGAGCGGAGCGAAACATCGCGCTCCGGTCGCCTCAAGCATCAGCTCATAGAGCCAGCGCAGTGCTTACCAATCGTTGCTGCGATGGCGCTCTTTGCGTTCGTTCTGATCACCGATGACCGCGCCGCCAACGCCGCCGGCGATCGCGCCGATCGCCGCGCCCGCGCCGGCGCTGCCGGTCAGCGAGCCGATGCCCAGACCGGCCAACGCGCCCAGACCGGCACCGGACAGCGCGCCCTCGCCGGCGTTGTTGCAGCCGGTCGAACCCAGGCCCACGCCCGCCAAGGCGAGCAGCATGACAAAGGCGGAACGACGCGAACGAGTCACGACACGGTTCATGGCGATCTCCTGAAAAAACTCGGATGGCCCGCTTGGATGCCTGCGCCCCAAGGTCGGTCTCTGCGAAGAGCATTCGCGGGTGCGGGTGAGACCGATGCCGAGCCACTGGTATTATTCCATATCGTCGCCCCGGCGTTGCATCCCACGCCGGACATGTCAAACATTTGTTTGATTCAAGCGCTCGTGTTCGCGTAAATCATTTTCAGACAAGAATTTACGATCGATCTCCGGGAGTTGCTTCCTCGTGGAATCCGGCTTTTTCAACCGCCTTGCCGCCCGCGGCTTCGATCCAGACGAGCTGTCGATCCTGACACCTTCCGAACGGGCGGTCCGCGATCTTGAAGGCTGGCTCAACCGGGCCCTCGCCAAGCCGGACGATGCGTTCCCCCGGATTCCTCTGCGATTGGTCCATCAAGGCGGGTGGCGGACGGCCGAAAGGCCCGAGGAACGGGCGCTGGCCGACGCCTGGTGGCATGATGCTTTCGCGGCGATCGAGATTGACCGATAAAGTGCGGGCTGCTTTCTTGATTCGTCCGCCCCGCTGGAGACCCGATGTCCGCCACTGAACCATCCACCTCGTCCGCTTCCCCCCCCCTCCCGGGCGGCACGCCGTCCGACTCGGGCGAGGTCCGCGTGACATCGCTGAACAAGCGCTGGCTGTGGAAGATGTACGTCTTCCTGCTGGCGATGCTGATCCTGGGATTCTGGGGGATGTACGACGCGATCTGGCTGTACCCGCAGCGCGGGGTCGACGCCGCCGAGTATCTCCAGAAGACCTATCTCGACGCCTCGGAAAAGGCGGGGACGCTGAGCCTCGCGGGCGTGAAGACGCCGGCGGCCGAACTCGAGCGCCTCAGTGAATCGGTCCCGACGAGCGACACCGAAGTCGCCAAACTCGCGTGGCTGCGTTCGCTGGCGCTGGTGCGCGACCTCAAGCAGATCGAGTCGCAGATCGCCTCGGGTGCCGTCCCGACCCCCGGCCCCGATACCGGTATGGCCGAGCCCAACGGCCCCCGCGCCACCCTCGACACGCTCTCGAAAAAGTGGTCGACCAAGACCCAGCCCGCCGCCCTCTCGAAGTTTGATATCCCCGTGCAGTACCTCTTCATGGCGATCGGCCTCGGGGTGGCGGCGTACCTGATCTTCTTCCTCCTCAAGTGCTCGCGCACCAAGTTCCGCTACCAACCCGCGGCCATGCGCCTGACGCTGCCCGACAACCGCTCGTTCGTCCCGGCGGACATCGAGGACATCGACCGACGCCTGTGGCACAAGTTTTTCGTCGAGCTCAAGGTCAAGGGCGTCGGCCCGCTCAAGCTCGACCTGCTCCGCTTCTGGCCCCTTGAAGAGTGGTTCCTGGAAATGGAAAAGCACGCCCCGGGCTATGTCCCGCCCGCCCCCGACGAGGCCAAGGAAGAGACGGCGAAAGCGGAAGCGCCGGAAACAGAACAACCGGCGGACCGAACGGCGTCGACGAACTAGACCACGCGATCGAGTCGCGGAAACGCGCCGCACTTCGGCACTTGGCCACTTGGCCACTTGACCACTTGGCCACTTCCCGAATGCTCAGCGCCATCGCCATCTCTGCCGGCGTGACCGTCTTCAACCTGATCTGCATCGGGCTCACGCTGCTGCAACTCCCCGGCCTGTGGCTGATGCTCCTGTGCGCCCTGATCGTCAAGCTCGTCTACCCCGGCGAGATGTTCGGCTGGCCCGTGCTGGGCGTGGCGGCGGGGATCGCGCTGCTCGCCGAGATCGCCGAGTTTGCCATGGGCGCTGTCGGTGCCAAGACCGCCGGTGCCAGCAAGCGCGGCATGTGGGGCGCGGTGATCGGCGGCGTGGTCGGCGCGATCGTCGGGACGGTGGTCATCCCGGTGCCGATCATCGGCACGCTCATCGGTGCGGCGTTGGGCTCAGGGCTCGCCGCCGCGGGGTTCGAGTTGAGCCATCGCGACACCAAGATGGACCACGCGGTGCGGGTCGGCGGCGGCGCGGCGGTGGGCCGCTTCGCGGCGTCCATCGTCAAGCTCGGTTTCGCGGCGGTGCTCGCGGTGGTGCTGAGCTGGGCCGCGTGGGCGTGAGCGACGAAGTTTTTCTCTCAGACCCAGAGGATCGGAGCCGTCCGCGCGAGCGGACGGTCCTAAGTTCACGAATCTCCGCGTGCTTGGGCCGATGGCTCGCGGCGTCGGCTTTGAACCACGAGACGCACCGCGTGAGGCGCGACCGCTCGAAGCCTGCGATCGCGCGAGCAGGCGATCGCCCCTGACGGCGTACCCTTGCCGCTTCCCGAGTCGCCGAGCGCGACGCAACTTCCAGCCAACGCCCCCGCGCCGGAGCCCGACGTGAGCGCCACACCCCCCAATCACACCGCCGCCGCCGACCTCATCGAAGGGCGCTGGCGCCCCATCCCCGGCGATCAACTGCGCTCGCACAACCCGGCGCGCCCC
>JBJXFG010000105.1:0-5591 GCA_046154665.1 Phycisphaerales bacterium
CAGACCAAGTGGCACTTCTCCACGCGCTTCGATCCCCGCCTGGCCGCACTGGCGAACCAGACCACTGGACCACTCGAGCACTCGACCACTTCCCCCGACCCCCTGGCCCTCTTCAAAGCCGCCCCGCGTGCCAAGCAGCAAGCGGCCCTGGCCAAGGCCGAGGCGGTGCGTCTCTACCGCGCATGGCGGACGCAGACACACGCCATCACCGACGCCCAGGAGCAGGCCCGTCTGCTGGGTCTGATCCGGGCCCGCACCGGCCTTGAGGTGGGCTGCACAATGAGCCTGCGCCGCTGGTCCGAAGCGGTGGGCGGCGTCGACGCCAAACGCGACGCCCATCTCGCCGCCGCCGCGCTGCTCGACCGCCGCGGCGGATCGAGAGAAGTCTCCACCACCACCTTCGACGAACCGGCCTGGGACTTTTTCGCGGCGCTCTACCTGCAAGACAACCAGCTCAGCGTCAAGCGCTGCTGGTCGCTCACCGGCACCAAGTCCGGCGAAGAAGGCTGGAACTGGATCAGCCTCAGCCGCGCCAAGCAGCTCGTGCACGAGCGTCTCAGCGCCAGCGTCCGCACGCTGGCACGCGAGGGCGCCAAGGCGTGGCGGCACAAGCACCTGCCCCCGGTCGAACAGGACGAGAACGCCTGGGCCGCGGGCCAGTGCTGGGAGACCGACCACAGCCGCTGCGACTTCTTCGTGCGCACCGTCCGCGGCGGCCAGGTCGTCGCGGTTCGCCCGTGGCTCACCGTGTTCCTTGATCGCCGCTCGCGCAAGCTGATGGGCTGGTCGATGAACTTCGACGCCAACGCCGACACCATCCGCGCCGCCCTGCACTCGGCCCTCAGCGACGAGGCGTGCAGCGTGCCCGAGGCGATCGTCCTGGACAACGGCAAGGACTTCGCGTCCCACGAGTTCTGCGGGCTCACCAAGCAGCAGCGGCGGGCGAGAACGAACGACGAAACCGACCCGTGTGGGGGGGGCTGGCCCGGTCTGTTCGGGCTGCTGGGCATCGCGGCCCACTTCGCCACGCCCTACAACCACAACGGCAAGGCGCGGGTGGAGCGTTTCTTCGGCGTGGTGCACCGCGGCTTCGACCGCGTGGACATGGCCGCGTCCTGGTGCGGCTCCGACGCCGAGCCGCGCGACCCGGACGCCGTCAAGGCGATCCTGGCCGAGCCGATCAAGCTCCCCACGCTCGACGAGGCCCGCCGCTGGTTCGCCTCCTACGCCGCGGCCTACAACGCCGACGCCGACCGCAACATCGACGCGCTCGTCGATGCCTCGGGCGCGCGGCTGAGCCCGTCGCGCTGGTACACGGACCATCTCCCGGTGTTCCGGGCCCTGCCCCGCAAGGCCGAGCTGCTCACCATGCTCGAGCACAAGTGGGCCCGCCCGCTCACGCCCAGCAAGTCGGGCGTCTCGCTCAAGCTCGACGGCCGCACGTTCTCCTTCGGCCAGCACGAGCCCGCCCTGGCCGATCTGGTGGGCTCGGGTGCCCGCGTCCACGTCACCTTCAACCCGAGCGACATGAGCGCCGTGCGCGTCTACGACGACCGCTTCGCGCTGCTGTGCGTGGCCCCGCTCAACCCCAGGCACGGCGGCCTGCTGGATTCCGACCTGAAGCGCGAGGACCTGAAGGAAGCCATCCGCCGCAAGCGCCAGCACGAGCGCGACGTGAAGCGTCAGGTGGACACCGCCGCGGCGGTCCTGCCCGCCGCCGAGCTCGCCGCCCTGGTGCGCCGCGACCGCGAGCAGGCCGAGACCAAAGCCAACCTCGAAGCCGCGGGCGTGGACACCCAGTCCGCCCCGCCGATGCGCCTGGTGCGAACCGCCTTGACCGAGTCGTCGGCCTCCGCCGACGAGAGGAACCGCTCGCGCGTCCCGCTCCGCAAGGCAGCGGGGGCCGAGCACGACGAGATGCCCTTCGGTTTTCAACCCCGCTTCACGCCCTCTTCAACCGGCGTTGACGCCGCCGGTGAGGACATCGCCGACCTCGGTTCGTTCTCGCTGGCCGGTGCCATCGGGCCCGCGCGCTCCCAGCCCGCGCCCGACCGGCCCGAGCCGTCACACGAACTCGCCCCGATGGGCGACGACTTCGATCTCCTTCGGGAACTGAGCGCATGACGCGCCACACCGATTCCATCCTCGACCAGCTCGCGCAGGAGGCGCGGATCATGAAGCAAGCACGGATGCTGCCTCAGACGGGGCCGCTGACACCGCAGCAGATCGAGCAGGTCCGCGCGGACTTCATCGAGTTCACCCGCGAACAGAAGATCTCCAACTCACGCGTCTCCAAGGCGCTCGGCAAGGGCTTCTCGCAGGCCACGCTCAGCAAGTACGTCAACGGCAAGGACAGCGGCGACGCCGAGGGCATCACCCGCGCCCTGAACCAGTGGATGGAGGACGAGGCCTACGCCCGGCAGGTCCGAGGGCCGGACGGCTTCGTTGAGACCGACGTGGCGGTGCGCATGCTGGCCACGATCCGCACCGCAAAGATCCAGCAGGTCATGGGGCTGATCTACGGCCCCGCCGGCGTGGGCAAGACGATGACCGCCCAGGCGGCGCGGGCGCTGTTCCCCGGCTCCATCTACCTGCGCATCAACCAGAGCAACCGCCGCGGCCCAGGATTCGTCAAGAGCCTGAGCCTGACCATCGGCATCAGCGCCCGCAACGCGCTCGACAGCAACATGCGGGCTCTGATCGACGCGCTGAGGGACAGCGGGCGTCTGCTCCTCGTTGACGAAGCGCACCAGGCGCACGAGACCGGGCTCGAAGCCATGCGCGACATCCACGACGAGGCGGGCATCCCGATCGTGCTGGTCGGCACCAGCAGGGCCAAGGAGCGTGTGACCGACACGAGCCAGTACTTCGGCCAGTTCAGCAGCCGCATCGCGGTGCGCTGCGACGTCACCGAGCAGGCCCTGAGGCCCAAGAACCCCAAGCCCCTCTACTCGCTCGACGAGATCATGGAGGTCTTCGGGCGCGGCAAGGTGAAGCTCACCAAGGACGCGGGGCAGTTCCTCATGGACATCGCCAACGTCCCCGGCCTGGGCGGGCTGCGCATCTGCGACCGCGTGATGCGCGTCATCTACTCGATGACCCAGTGGCACGGCAAGTACGTCGCCGCGGCCCACCTGATGAAGGTCTTCCAGGACATGCACGGCGAGTCCTTCGTCGGCCTGGTTTCCAAGCAGCTCGAATCCCGCAACAAGCGCCTCATCGCCGTCGCCTGATCCCTCGTCTCTCTCGCCACCCCCCCCCGGCCCACCCCCCCGCGCAAGGAAGCGCCCATGCCCAGGACCGCCACTCTCTCGCCCTCCCACACCATCAGTTTCAGCGCCGCGTCGGCCACGATCAACGCCGCGGTGGGCCCCAACGTGTTGGTCGTGGCCGCGGGCGTGCGCGAGCACGACCTGCTCGACATCGTCGCCAGCCAGTGCGACCTCGACGCCGTGATCGACGCCCTGGGCGAAGACCAGATCGCCGACGCCCTCACCGCCCGCAACCTCCGCAAACGCCACGAACCCCGAGCGTAAGCGAGCGGGCCTCCCCACTCCCCCCGCCCACTCCCCCCGCCCACTCCCCCCGCCCACTCCCCACTCCCCCCATGACCTGGACCACACCCCAAAGAAAACTCGTCCTCGTCGCCGCCAACAAGGCGGGCTGGAACGACCAGCAGCGCTACCTCGCCATGCGCGCCTGCGGTTGCCCGCTCAAGGCCGGCAAGCCGAGCGTGACGCACGAGGGCAACGGCCGTGACCACCTCGTGGCGGTGATGGCGTTGGCCGAATCGTGCGCCGCTCAGCGCGGCGTCACCGACTTCCCGCGCCCCGGCCGCAGCGAGGTCGGCAGCACCGCACGGCGTCCCCACGTCACCTGGCGTGACGCCGCGCTCGACGCGGGCCAGTACCTCCGCGACAAGGCGCGGAAGATCTGGGCCGAAGCGAAGGAGCGGGCCCCCGGCCTGCTCCGCGCCGACGCCAGCCTCGAAGCGTTCGCGCTGCGCCAGTGCGCCCGAGACCACGAGCCCGAGGGGGGAGCCCCCGAGCTCTACGCCTTCCCCGTCGAGTCGTTCGACGAGCTCGACACCGGCCAGCTCATCCGCGTGATCGAAGGTCTGCGCGCCTGGCTGGGCCGCGCGTTCTTCCGCAGCGGGCTCACCCCGCGCACCTTCACGATCCCGCGCCACGCCATCGACCAGGCCCAGTCCGAAGCCCGCCGCCACGTGGCGATTCGCCAGGCATCAACCCCGACGCCCGCCGGCGTCGCAACGGAGGACATCCCGTGGTGAACACTTCCAACATCGCTTCGCTCGCCGATGCGATCAGCCCTTCCACTCGCGCGGCTCTCAAGACGATCGCGCGCACGGACGGGGCGCGCCTCGAGCGCGTGCTGGCGTGGTACGCCGCCGCCTCATCGAAAGAGGCCCGCGCACTCCACCACTATCTGAAGCACTCCGAGCCGCCGTTTCGCACCAACATGCCCGGCTCACGCGAAGCCTCATCAAGTTTGTACGCCACGCTCGCCCTGCTCGGTGTCGCCTATCTGCACGCAGTCGTCGAGACCAAGCGGAACCCCTATGCCGCCAAGTTTCGGACACATCCAAACAAGCCCACCTGATGCCCCGTGCCTGATACCCCGTTCCCATTCCCCCCCCCCCCGGCGAGCGAGCTCACGGAGGTGCCCTGGTGAGCGACCCACTTCTCTCCGCCCCCGCGGCGTCTTCAAGCCCAGCGCCCTCGATCAAGCGCCACCCCGGCCCGTGCGAAGCGCTGTGCCGCGAGAAGGGCTGGGGTCTGGGCACGATGCTCGAAGGCTTTACCGCGAGCGATTACGACGTGGTGCAGATCACCGGCTTCGACGCCGAAGGCGGCGCGCTGGTGCTGCACTGGACCGACGACACCGTACAGGCCGCGCCGACGGTCCCCAAGTTCTTCCCCCTGCTTTACCGCAACTGGCAACCGCTCGTCGACCCCGTCTCGTTCCCCACCACCTGATGCCCAGTGCCTGATGCCCGATGCCCATCACCTTGAGCAAGGACGCTCACATGCACTCGACCACCGCACCACCCGGCGCAGCCGGAGCGCAGCGCACCTTCGACCACCTGCGCACCGAGCAGCACGGCCCGCGCGCCGCCCAACCGCGCCCCATCGTGCGCGAGCTCGCCCACGCCGACACGCGCGAGCGCATCGACGAGCTCGCCGAAGGCCGCGAAGACCCCGCCCAGGACGCGGCCCTGCGCACGCTCAAGCGGCTGGTGCGTGATTTCCTGGTCAGGCTCGGCACCGGCGGCGAGTTCCAGTCCGTGGATTTCACGGCCTGGCTCGACCAGACGGGCCAGCGTCCCGCGGGGATTGATCTGCGCGGCATGGGCGGCATCTGGGGCGGCCTGCTCCGCCGCGGCTGGATCGTCTCGGTGGGCTACCGCGCCGACGGCGGCAACCCGCACACCCCCGGCGATCGCCACAACAGCGCCGTGCGCCCCGTCTTCCGCATCGTCACCATCCCACCCCCGCCCGAACCGCAACCCCACGAGCCCCGAGCCCACGAGCCCCGAGCCCACGAGCCCCGAGCGTGAGCGAGCGGGTCTG